>JADFZV010000033.1 GCA_015232335.1 Alphaproteobacteria bacterium
CAGGTCGCGGGCACTCTTGCCAAGAAATGGCCCCGTCGCCCCCGTGGCAAAGCTGAGCTTGCCCGTCTCATCCATCTCGAACAAAAGATCGGCCCAGCAGAAGGAAAGAGCCAGATAACGGTCGCGCTCGGGCCTTCCATTGGCCACAACCGTTGGGGGCAACGGCTTCGGCGCAGGAGCCTGCTTGGCAGAGGACGGGGGGGCTACGGACGCATTCATGTCAGGCCCATGTAACCCGTGAATCGCCATGCAAGCAAGCGATGAATCGTTATTAACCCTAATAATGTTGTGCTTAAATTATCTTAGCGCCGCCTCGATATTTCCGCCATCGACCGTAACCACGCAGGCCGACGTTTTGGAGGCCAAAGCCAGATCGAGGAAAGCCTGCGCCACGTCCTCGGCCGAGACCTCGCGGCCCAACAGATTTCCCGCCATATAATCGTTTTGCGAAACCCCCCTGGCCTTCGAACGCGAGGCGATCATGGCGTCGGTCAGCAGGCCCGAGCGGATACGATCCGCATTGACTGCATTGGCGCGAATGCCCTCGCGGCCATGGTCCAGGGCATACTGGCGCATCAGGAACAAGGTGGCTGCCTTGGCAAGGCCGTAGGGTCCGAAATCGCGTCCCGGATTCACCGCCTGCTTTGACGTGTTGTAAAGCAGACATCCCCCGGTGCCCTGTGCCCGAAACAAGGCCACGGCCGCCTGCGATACGCGCTGATGCCCCCAGAAGTTCAACTCGAAGCTCTTTTGCAGAACGGACTCGTCAACAGTGCCGATGCGGCCCTGCCAGGCCGCCCCCGCATTCGAAACCAGGATATCAAGCCCGCCATAAGTTCGCGCGATCTGGGTAAAGGCCGCCTGAATCGACGCCTTGTCGGTAACGTCGCAGGCCAATCCCAGGCCCTTGACCTCTTTCGCCACGTCCTGGGCGGCCTTTGGATTAACATCCAACACCACCACTTCGGCGCCCGCTTTGGCGAAGGTCCGGGCCACGGCGGCTCCGATCCCTGAGCCTCCGCCAGTCACGGCAACGATCTGACGGGCCAGAGGCTTCTCAGCCCCCTTGCCCAGCTTGGCCTGTTCCAGCGACCAGTATTCCATGTCGAACAGCTTGGCCTTGGGAATGCTTTCAAACTTGCCCAGCGCCTGGGCATCCGTGATCACCGAAACCGCCGTCTCGGCCAGATCGGCGGCAATCGAGGCCTCCTTCTTGGAGGCCCCCAGTCCGAACAGGCCCAGCCCCGGCACCAAAACGACGCGGGGCATCGAATCAAGCGGCGTCTTTTTGGGATTTGCCTTGGCGTTATGCTTCTCGACATAAGCTTGATAGCCTTTGGCGTAGCGCAAAACCTCCTTCTCGACGCCCTTTGCAAACACATCCAGCTTGCCCGCTTCAGGCGCAGGCGCCACCAGGGGCCAGCCCTTGATGCGAATGACATGATCGGGCGTTACCGTCCCCACCTGGGAAATGTGCGCCACGTCGCGCGCATTGACATAAGCAAGAATCTCCGCCGATGTGCGGAAATCCATCACCATGCGTTTGAAAGCGCCCTCGCCTCGATTGATCGCCACGGCACCGCGAAGGATCGGCGCCACGTCTTCCAAAGAAGCGATGTTGCGAGGCTGACGAGCCGGAACAAAGACGCGACTCTTCTTCTTGCGGGCTTGCGCCAGATAACGCTCGGCCATAGAGACGAAGCGGATATGGCGCTCATAAGCCTCCTCGGCCGTGGCGCCAAAGGTGAACAAGCCGTGCTTGAGCAGGACTAGACCCTGAACCTTGGGATTTGCTTCGAAAACCTGCTTGGCCTTCTTGGCCAGGGCGAATCCCGGCATGATGTAAGGCACCAGGGCCAAACGGTTTTTAAAGACCGACTCTGCATGCTTTGCCCCCTCGGGCTGGTCGGTCAGCGACAGAATGGCGTTGGCATGGCTGTGATCAATGAATTTATGCGGCAGAAAGGCATGCAGCAGGGTTTCCACAGAAGGATTGGGCGATGAGGCGTCCAACAGATTGATGCGCTGGAAATTGACCATGTCCTCGTCGGACAACGACTTCAAGCCGGACAATTTCAAAAGGGGTTCCAGGCGCACGGCGGGCAGGCCCTGAGGTTCAATATTGCCCATATCCCAGCCAGAGCCCTTGACGCACAAGACATCGGTTTCCTGGCCACCACGCGGGCTCATCCGCGTCTTGACCGAGGTATTGCCACCTCCATGCAGAACCAATTTCGGTTCCTGACCCAAAAGACGGGTGGTATAGACGCGCAAGGCCAAATCCTCATTGATGCCCTCTGCGCCATAGCGCGTCACGGCCTCTTTGGCTGCCTTATCCGACCACCGGCTCTTCATCGCTTGCCCTTTCGTCATACGCACATATTCAGATCCCCGAATGAACCATCCGTTTTATCGCCTAGCAAGCAGTTTCTGACAATTTGCGGGTTGACGGATGCAGAATGGGGGCCAATCTTACACTTTCGCCCGTTTCATACTTTCCGGAGACAGTTTCATGACCGATATCGTCATCGCCGCCGCAGCCCGTACCGCCGTCGGCGCCTTTTCAGGCTCTCTTTCCGGCTTTCAGGCCGCCCAGTTGGGTGAAATCGCCATCCGCGAGGCGCTTGTTCGGGCGCGTGTCAATCCATCCGAGGTCGACGAGGTACTGATGGGCCAGATTCTAACGGCAGGCAACGGCATGAACCCCGCCCGCCAGGCCGCCTTGAAGGCGGGCTTGAGCATCGAATCCTCGGCCCTTACGATCAATCAGGTCTGCGGCTCGGGCTTGCGTGCCGTCGCACTTGGCATGCAGTCGCTGCTGGCTGGCGATTCGACCATCGTGGTCGCGGGTGGTCAGGAAAGCATGACCAATTCCCAGCATGCCGGTTATCTGCGCTCGGGCATCAAGATGGGACCGATGGGTTTCGTCGACACCATGATCGTGGACGGCCTGACCGACGTCTTCAACAATGTCCATATGGGCATCACCGCCGAAAACGTGGCCAAGGAATTCCAGATCAGCCGCGAGATGCAAGACGAATTCGCGCTGGCCAGCCAATTGAAGGCCGAAGCCGCCATCAAGGCCGGGCGCTTCAAAGACGAGATCATCCCGGTAAAGATCATGGTCAAGAAGGAAGAAAAGACATTCGACACCGACGAGTTCGTGCGCCTGGGGGCGACCATGGAGGGCTTGCAGAAACTGAAGCCCGCCTTTGCCAAGGACGGCACGGTTACGGCGGGCAATGCTTCCGGCATCAATGACGGCGGTGCTGCCACCGTTCTGATGACTGCCACCGAGGCGGCCAAGCGCGGCATCAAGCCCCTGGCTCGCATCGCAGGCTGGGCGACGGCCGGGGTTGATCCCAAGGTGATGGGCACCGGGCCGATCCCCGCCTCGCAGAAGGCCTTGAAAAAGGCAGGCTGGAAGGCCGAGGATCTGGATCTGATCGAGGCCAACGAAGCCTTCGCGGCCCAGGCCATCGCGGTCAATCAGGGCATGGGTTGGGATACCGCCAAGGTCAATGTGAATGGCGGCGCCATCGCCATCGGCCATCCTATCGGGGCCTCGGGCTGCCGCGTGCTGGTCACACTTCTGCACGAAATGGCCAAAAGGAATGCCAAGAAGGGCTTGGCCACCTTGTGCATCGGCGGCGGTATGGGTATCGCTCTTTGTGTCGAGCGCGCCTGAATTTTAAATGAGCGCCCTACGAAGGGCAAAACGGGGAGTTCTTAATATGACAGGACGCATCGCACTGGTATCGGGCGGAACGCGCGGCATCGGCCGCTCTATCTCTGAAACGTTGAAATCGGCAGGCTACCGTGTTGTCGCCAATTATTTCGGCAATTCCGAGGCCGCACAGCGCTTTACCGAGGAGACCGGCATTCCCCACTACCGTTTCAACGTCGCCGATTTCGGCGAGTGCAAGGCGGGCGTCGAAAAGATCGTCCATGAGGTCGGCCCCATCGAGGTTCTGGTCAACAATGCAGGCATCACCCGGGACGGAACGCTGCACAAGATGGATTATGAAAGCTGGGAAGACGTGATTCACACCAATCTTACCAGTTGCTTCAATCTGTGCCGTCTGGTCATCGATTCCATGCGCGACCGCGGCTTCGGGCGCATCGTCAATATCGGCTCGATCAACGGTCAGGCCGGACAGTACGGCCAGGTCAATTACGCCGCCGCCAAATCGGGCATTCACGGCTTCACCAAGGCGCTGGCTCAGGAAGGGGCGGCCAAGGGCATCACGGTCAACGCCATCGCCCCCGGCTATGTCGATACCGACATGGTGCGCTCGGTGCCGCATCACGTTCTGGAAAAGATCATCGCCAGAATTCCCACGGGCCGCCTGGGCCGGGCCGAGGACATCGCCAGGGGCGTGATGTTCCTGGTGGCCGACGATGCCGATTTCATCACCGGTTCGACCCTGTCCATCAATGGCGGGCAGCACATGTACTGACGCCAGCGCTCCATGTGCGGCATCGCCGGTCTTTTCTCGTTCGCCTCCAACGTCCCACCGGTCGATGCGGGTGAATTGGAGTGTCTGCGCGACTCCATGATCGCCAGGGGCCCCGACGGCTTCGGCGTATGGAGTCACCCCGAGGGCAAGATCGGGCTGGCGCACCGCCGCCTAGCCATCATCGATCTCAATCCCACCGGGGCCCAGCCCATGGCCTCGGCGGACGGCAGGCTGGTCATCAGCTTTAACGGCGAAATCTATAACTACCGCGAGCTGCGCGCTGAGTTGGAGGCCAAGGGCTGCCGCTTTGTCTCGCACAGCGATACCGAAGTGCTGCTGCATCTCTATGACCAGGACGGCCCGGCGATGCTCGAGCGCCTGAAGGGCATGTTCGCCTTTGCGCTTTGGGACGAAGCAAGGCAGGGATTGTTCCTGGCCCGCGATGCCTTCGGCATCAAGCCGCTCTACATCGCCAGGCAAGCGGGGCGGATCGCCTTTGCCTCGCAGGTCAAGGCTCTACTGACCCTGCCCTGGATTGACAAGCGGCCCGAGCCCGCAGGGCATGCCGGATTCTTTCTGTGGGGCCATGTGCCCGAACCCTATACGCTTTACAAATCCATTCGCAGCCTGGCACCCGGCGCCTGCCTATGGATCGACGCTGAAGGCAAGGAAAGGGCGGAGACCTGGTTTGATCCAGCCGCCGCCATGTCGACTGCTGCAAAAGCCACCCTATCCCTGGCCGACGCGTTAAGGGAGTCGGTCAAGCGCCATCTGGAAGCCGACGTGCCGGTGGGCCTGTTCCTCTCGGCCGGGCGCGATTCGGCGACCGTGGCGGCACTCGCCTGCGAAATCGGCGAGGCGGCACAGATCGACGCGCTGACCCTGGGCTTTGCCGAACTGGCGGGATCACCCGCCGACGAGGTGCCGACGGCCAGGCTTCTGGCCCGGCATCTGGGCGTTCGCCACACCGTCCGCCATATCGAAGAAGAGGAGTTTCACGCCTGGCGCGGCCAGATTCTTGCGGATATGGACCAGCCCAGCATTGATGGCGTGAATAGCTGGCTGATCGCCCGGATGGCGCGCGAACTGGGACTCAAGGTGGCGCTGTCAGGCGTGGGCGGCGACGAGATGTTCGCGGGCTACGACACCTTCACCCAGGTTCCCGCCCTGGCCGAACGCCTGGCCTGGGCACAGAACTGGCCAGGGCTGGGCAGAGCCTTCCGCCGTTCCCTGGCACCCTGGATTGGCGCGCTGACATCGCCCAAGGCGGCGGGACTGCTGGAATATGGCGGCACACTGGCCGGGGCCTATCTTCTGAAGCGCGGATTGTTCATGCCCTGGGAACTGCCCGGCCTGATCGGCGAGCGGATGGCAAGCGACGGACTGGAGGAATTGGCCGTGCTGAAGCATCTGGGCGAAAGCCTCAGAGGGTTGAGGACTGACCGCGAGCGCATGACGGGGCTGGAAATCGGCAATTACCTGAAGAACCAGTTGCTGCGCGACACCGACTGGGCGGGCATGGCCCACGGCCTTGAAATCAGGACGCCCCTGGTCGATGTCGCTCTGTTCGAAAATCTGCTGCCGCTTCGGGCTTCAAAAGCCGATATGGCGGCCACCCCCAAACGCGCCCTGCCGCCCGAAATCCTGCATCGGAAGAAAAGCGGATTCAGCGTCCCCGTGGTGCGCTGGATGGGCGAAACCAGCTATCGCGGCTGGGCAAAAGCGGTGCATGGGGCGTTCGTTTAGGCGCTTATCAGAGGGAGACGGGGTCAGGTCTTGATTATCAAGGGAGACGGGGTCAGGTCTTGATTGTTTCCTATTTTTTCACGCGGCCTAAGTCAGCAAAACGGCAAAAATAGGAAACAATCAAGACCTGACCCCGCACTCATGACCCCGCACTCCTACAGAACCCCCTTGAAATAGGCGATGGTGCGCGAAAGCCCCTCTTCCAGCCCCACCTTGGGTTCCCAGCCCAACTTGCCCTTGGCCTGGGTGATATCCGGACAGCGCTGAAGGGGATCGTCAGTCGGCAGCGGCTTGAATTCCAGTTTCGACGACGACTTGGTAAGCCGAATCACCATCTCGGCCAGTTCAAGCATGGTGAACTCGCCGGGATTGCCCAGATTCATCGGCCCCGTCACCTCGTCGGGGGCGGCCATCAGGCGCACGAAGCCCTCGATCAGATCATCGACATAGCAGAAGCTGCGGGTCTGCTGGCCGGTGCCGTAGATGGTGATCGGATGGCCGGAAAGTGCTTGGACAATGAAGTTGGAAACCACGCGGCCGTCGTTGGGATGCATGCGCGGCCCATAGGTATTGAAGATGCGCGCCACGCGGATGCGCAGATTGTGCTGGCGCTTGTAGTCGAAGAACAGGGTTTCGGCGCAGCGCTTGCCTTCGTCGTAACAGGCCCTGGGGCCGATGGGGTTCACATTGCCGCGATAGCTTTCCGGCTGCGGGTGGATGTCGGGGTCGCCGTAAACCTCGCTGGTCGAGGCCTGGAAGATCTTGGCCCGCGTGCGCTTGGCCAGCCCCAGCATGTTGATGGCGCCATGCACACTGGTCTTGGTGGTCTGCACGGGATCGAACTGGTAATGGATCGGCGAGGCCGGGCAGGCCAGATTGTAGATCTCGTCCACCTCGACATAGAGGGGAAAGGTCACGTCATGGCGCATCAGCTCGAATCGGGGATTGGCAAAGAGATGGGCCACGTTCTGGCGCCGACCCGTGAAATAGTTGTCGACGCACAACACTTCGGCCCCGTCATTGGCCAGACGCTCGCACAGATGCGAGCCCAGGAATCCGGCCCCGCCGGTAATCAGTATGCGCTTGCCGGGATACATCGGCCCATCCTTTGTTGGAAAGTCAGACCGGAACCTAACAGATTCAAATCTATGTGTGAAGAATCCAACGCCGTTCGCCCTCCAGCCCCACGGCGGTCAGGGTGCCGGTCCGCCAGGCGCCGGTATCGATTCCGATGCGGTTGGGGTGCAATTCCGGCTCGAAAGTCACCGTATGGCCGTGAACCACCAGCTTCCCATGAGAGCCCTTGCTATCCAGGAAACTGTCTCGAATCCACATCATATCTTCGGGCACTTGGTGGGAAAGCGCCACCCCTGGGCGCAGGCCGGCATGGACGCACACCACCCCGCCATCAACATGCTTGAAGGGCATATCCTCGATGAACTGCCGTTCCTCATCAGAAAGGCGCCTTGCAAAATCAGCATGCAACCCTTTGATTTCCTTTGAATCAATAATGGCGGGCAGGTCCACATCCCAACTCGCCAGGGTCTGGGCGCCGCCATTTAGCAAAATCCACTCGAACCCGCCATGAAGCGGATGATCAAGAAAGCGCAACAGCATGTCCTCGTGATTGCCCCTCAGGCACACCATCTGCTCGACTCCGCTGGGAGGAGAGCCCATCAGGCGGCGGACCACACCCCGCGAATCGGGCCCGCGATCAACATAATCGCCCAAAAAGACGATCTTGGTCCTAGCCGCAGGGCTTCTCCTGGCGTCCCGGGCGATGCGGGTCAGCAGCCTGTCCAAGAGGTCGGGGCGCCCGTGGATATCCCCCACGGCATAAAGGCGCGTGCCGGGACTGGGGCTGAAACGCTTGGCGTGTGGCATCTCCTCTGGTTCCTAACCCAAGTGGATGATATGTCTTAAACAAGACCCGAATTAATCATATCTTATCGCTTCGCCAACAAAATTGATAGATTAGGGAGATTATAGATAGCGATGGCGCTGGAAGTCGCATCGGCCGGTCGGGAATATGTCACCCAGGAAAAACTGCTCTTCGATACCGTCGAGCGGCTGGGCCGTGATCCGTCCGATTGGATGGCGATGCAGGTCTATCTCTCGAAGCTTTTGCCTGCCAACAAGGTAGAGGCGAAGCTGCGCATCGCCTTTCGCATGTTCGACCAACTGATCAGTTCCTTCCGCTCGCAAATATTCATTCTGTCCAATCACGATATCGTCGTGCTGGGCAAGGATATGCGCCTGTCCGACATCGACGAAGTGATCGAGAAGCTGAAAAACCTGTTCAATCTCGACCCCCTGACCTTTTACGACTATGGCGGCGAAAGTCAGTTCTACCAGTGGTACGAGCTGACTTATAACTATAGCGATTTCTTCGACCTGTGCCGCGAGATGGTAAGCAAGGCGGACACCCGCAGGGGGCCCAATGTTCAACAGGGGGCTGCGCAGCTTACCCCTCGCTCCCTGGCCAATGTCTTGAAGGCGGTCAGCGCGACCGACATCAGCCCCTTCATTCAACGTCAGTCGATCATCGGCTTTACGGAAAAAGGGCGGGGTACGCTGGCCTTTCAGGAGTTCTTCGTCTCGATGAGCGATCTCGAGCGGGCCGTGGCGACGGATGTCCGCCTGGCGGGCAGCCGTTGGCTGTTCGACCATCTGTGTCAGATGCTTGATCTTCGGGTTCTGGATGCCATCAAGCGTCTGCCGCAAGCATGCATCCCCCGGACCATGAGCTTAAATCTCAACCTGACCACACTGACCACGCCGGGCTTCATGTCCTTTCTCGACTGGTGCCATGGACGCCTGCCTCTCGTCGTCGAAGTTCAGAGTGGTGACATTTTCAATGACTTCTCGGCCTATTTCCAAGCCAGAGACCTTTTGCACAGTCGCGGCCATCGCATCCTGATCGACAGCATGAACCATATGTCGCTGCGCATGATCAATCCCAGTCAATTTGGTGCCGATCTCCTCAAGCTGGTCTGGGCGGGCGAGCTTCCCGCCCTTCTCAAGGATGTTTCAGGCAGCGATGTCCGCGCCTGCCTGCAAACGATCGGCATGCAACGAATCGTTCTGACCCGCTGCGACAACGAAAAATCCATTATGTGGGGAATCGAGCAGGGCATCACCATGTTCCAGGGCCGTTTCCTGGATTCGATGATGGCGGCCGTAACCATGGCAAAATGCGAGAAAAGCGGCGGCTGCACTTTGGCGCAATGCACACAAAGGCGCGGCATCGTTTCCGGGCGCGCCCGGTCCGAATGCCCGAATCCGCAGATGGTCGATCACCAGCCCGACATTCGTACGATGGGGAAGTAAGGAATGGCCCTCGCTCCATCAGAGCCGACAAAGCGCCAGAATACGACACAGGAAAGCCTTCTGGTCGATTACCTGTTCCGGCTTGAGAATTTCAAAAAGGGGCGGCGCGCCGTTCAGATCAATCTTTCCCGACTGGAAGCGCAGAACAAGCGCGATCAGCATATCCGTGCCGCGGCATCCAGCTTTGAGCCGCTTGTGCGCAAGGGTGACGGTCAGTTGTTCGCGCTGACCAACGCCGATTTGATCTTCGTCTTCAAAACCGAGATCGAAGATGATGTCATGGCCATCGTTACCCGTCTGCGCTTCATGTTCGCCGACGATCCCTTGCTGCTGGACGACATCCCCGGTGTGCGTGAACTGTTCTGCAACTGGTATGACCTGAACAGCGATTATGAAAGGCTTCTGGCCGACGCCAAGGTCATGGCCGACACCGAGGAAAAGAAGCGCAAGGCCAAGGAAGCGGTCACCCAGCAATTCGCCACGCCCCATCACAAGCAAGCGGGAACGCCGCTGACGCCCGAGCTTTTGGGAAAGATCGAAGACGCGCTGTCGCAGGCGGATCTTTCGAATCTGCTGCGTCGCCAATCGGTCTGCGCCATCGTCGGCAAGGCCGCCCCCCAGCAGATTTCGACCGAACTCTTCGTCTCGATCAGCGATTTGCGCCAGACCCTGATCCCCAACGCCAACTTCACCTCCAGCCCCTGGCTGTTTCAGCATTTGACGGAAACCCTAGACCGGCGCGTCCTGTCACTTCTGGCCAAGAATGACGACCGCACACTTCTGCAGGATTTCTCGGTCAATTTGAACATTTCCACCCTGCTTTCTCCGGAATTCCTGAAGTTCGACGACAGTGTGCGCTCGGCCTCGCGCGGCACGATTGTTCTGGAATTGCAAAAGACCGACATCTTCTACGATCTGGGGGCCTATCTCTTTGCCCGCGATTTCGTCCACGAGCGCGGCTATCGCGTCTGCATCGACGGTCTTACCCATCAGGCCATGCGGTTCGTCGACCGCGCCAAGCTGGGCGCCGACCTCATCAAGCTGGTCTGGTCGCCGGATCTTCCCGCCCTTCTTGAAAACGAGGCCGAGCGCAAGAAAATCGCCGACCTCGTTCTTGAACGCAGTCCTGGGCGCATCATCATGTGCCGCTGCGACACCATCGAAGCCATCCAGATCGGCCAGTCGCTGGGGCTTACCATCTTCCAGGGGCGCTATGTCGATCAGCGCCTTTACGACATCACGCAGCAGGGATTGCGAGCCAAGCGCCTGGGAATGGCGCGCAAATAAGTGGTTGCAATGGCTTCACCCGTACCGGACATGACCTCCTTGCCGCCAGCCGTTCAGGTTCAAAATCTTGTCAAATGCTTCGGCGTCACGCATGCCGTCGACCATATCTCTTTCTCTGTCCCCAATGGCGGCTGTGTCGCTCTTCTGGGCGGCAACGGAGCGGGCAAGACGACCACCCTGTCCATCCTGCTGGGATTGCTGGTTCCCGACGAAGGAACCGTTGAGGTGCTGGGCGAAGATATGATCTTGCACCGCTGGCGCGTACTGAACCGCATCAATTTCTCCTCGCCCTATGTCGATCTGCCGCATCGCCTGACCGTGCGCGAAAATCTGACCGTTTACGCCCGACTTTTCGGCCTTGCCGATGCCAAGGCTCGCATTGAGAGTCTGGCCCAGGATTTCGGCGTGGCGGATCATCTCGACAAGCCTACCGGGCGTCTGTCCTCAGGCCAACGCACACGCGTTGCCTTGGCCAAGGCCCTGCTCAACGACCCCGACCTGTTGCTGCTGGACGAACCCACCGCCTCGCTTGACCCCGACACCGCCGATTGGGTGCGCACACATCTTGAGACCTGGCGCGCAAAAAGCGGGGCGGCAATGCTGATCGCCTCGCACAATATGGCCGAGGTCGAGCGCCTGGCCGATTCCGCCCTGATCCTCAAGCAGGGCAAAATCGTCGAAGCGGGAACCCCCAAAAGCCTAATCGAACGCCACGGGCGGGCCAATCTGGAAGAAGTGTTCCTGCATGTCATGCGCAGTCCGGAACTGACATCATGAAATCGACCCCCGCCCAACGCATCGGCGCCCTGGTGCTGCGCCATTACTATCTGTTTCGCGGCTCGTGGCCGCGCATTTTGGAAATGGCCTATTGGCCCACCGTCAACATGCTGGTCTGGGGGCTGGTCAGCCAGTTTCTGGCTGAAAGCTCGAACTGGGTGGCCCGTTCGGGCGGCGTTTTCATCGGCGCCGTGTTGCTGTGGGACGTGCTGTTCCGGGGAAATCTGGGCGTCGCCCTGGCCTTTCTGGAAGAAATGTGGTCGCGCAATCTGGGCCAGTTGTTCGTAAGTCCGCTCCGGCCAATCGAACTGGTGGCCGCCATGCTGGTCATGAGCCTGTTGCGCACCACGGTGGGCATTCTGCCCGCCGCCCTTCTGGCCATTCCCTTCTTCGATTTTTCGATCTTCAAGCTGGGCTGGCCGCTCTTGGCCTTCTACGCCAATCTGCTTTTCTTCGGCGGCGTGATGGGGCTGGGGGTTTCATCGCTGGTCCTGCGTTTTGGTCTGGGTGCTGAAAGTCTGGCCTGGGTGCTGATCTTCGCACTCGCCCCCATTTCCTGCGTCTATTACCCGATTTCAGTGCTGCCCACCTGGGTTCAACCCCTGGCCTGGGCCTTGCCCTCAACGCATGTCTTTGAAGGTCTGCGCGCCGCCCTGATGGACGGCCGGTTCGACATCGGCCACTTTCTAGCGGCCCTTGGCCTCAATGTCCTCTACGCCGCTGGCGCCACCATCTTATTCTTAAGCGTTTTCCAAGTGGCCCGCAAAAAGGGGCTGCTGCTCAATGTGGGCGAGTGATTAGATTTCCTTCCCACTCACCATCGCTTCGGCGAAGGTCGCCATGCCGTTGTGACAGGCCAGCGCCCCCTTGACGATGCCGATGGCCAGCGCCGCACCGGATGCTTCGCCCAGGCGCAAACCAAGATCGAGCAACGGCGCCTTGCCCAGCTTGGCGCATAAGGCAGGGTGCGCCGGTTCCGCCGAGGCGTGAGCGACCAGGCAGTGATCCAGCGCCTGCGGATGCAGCAGATGCAAGGGTGCCGCAGCAGCCGTCGCGACATACCCATCCAACAGCACCGGCACGCGCTGAAGGCGCGCCGCCAGAACGGCGCCTGCCATGGCCGCCAGTTCGCGCCCGCCCAGGCGGCGCAATGCGTCGATGGGATCGGAAATTCCCGGCTTGTGGAAAGCCACCGCCTCACCCACCACCATGGCCTTGTGCGTCAAAGCCGTTCCAGCGACACCGGTTCCGGGGCCGGTCCAATCTGAAGCTTCGCCACCGAACAGGGCATGGGCCACGGCGGCTGCCGATGTGGTGTTGGCAATCCCCATCTCACCCACGGCCAGAAGATCGGTGCCTTCCTTGACCGAACGCATGCCCTTTGAAAAGGCCTCGACGAACTGGGCCTCATCCATCGCGGCTTCTTGTGAAAAATCTTGGGTCGGGTGGTCCAAATCGAGGGCTTGTACCTGAAGCTCGGCCCCGAAAGCCTTGCAAAGCTGATTGATTGCAGCCCCCCCGTTTTGGAAATTGGCTACCATCTGCGCCGTCACCTCGGCGGGAAAGGCAGAGACTCCCCTTGCCGCCACCCCATGATTGCCCGCAAAGACAACGCAACGGGGCGTTTCCAGCCTTGCCGGATGCTGTCCCTGCCAGGCGGCCATCCAGGCAGAAATCTCCTCCAACCGGCCAAGCGCGCCGGGAGGCTTGGTCAGTTGCGGCTCACGCGCCTGGGCTTTTTGCAATGCCACCTGATCCGGCCCCGGCAAATCGGCCAGAAACGCTAGGATATCAGCCATTGAGCCAGGAAGGGGGAGCATTATAAAAACCTCAAGGAAGAGCGGTTGGCGGAAGGGGGACTCTCCTATAGTCTTACGCCCCCTGTCCATACGAGGTTGACAAGGCTTGAACGATTTCCTGCGCGATCTAAGGCTGGCCGCCCTGTTTCTGACCCGCCTGCCGCTGGCCCCTCTGCCCGAAGCACAGTTGGTGCCGCTGGCCCAGACCATGCGCGCCTTCCCTCTGGTTGGTGCGGCGATTGGGCTGGCCGGCGGCCTCGCCCTCATGCTGGCCGAGCATTTGGAATGGCCCCCGCTGGCCACCGGACTGGTGGCGGTTGCCGTGATGGCCCTGCTGACCGGCGGCCTGCATGAGGACGGTCTGGCCGATTGCGCCGACGCCTTCGGCGCCAATGGTGACAAGCAACGCAAGCTGACCATTCTGAAAGACAGCAGCCTTGGCACCTTCGGGGGATTGGCGCTTATCCTCTCGACCGGACTCAAGGCCTCGCTTCTGGCCGCCGTTCCCGCCGCCGACGGCTGCTGGATGCTGATTGCCGCAGGGGCCTTGTCGCGGGCCTCGGTCCCCCTGGTGATGTCAGCCTCGATTCCTGCCAAAGTCGAAGGGTTGGGAAGCAACGCCGGAACGCCCGACGGCACGACAATTCTGTGGGCCAGTGGCATCGGGCTCATCTTGTGCGTCCTGGCCCTGGGCGCTGCCACGCTGGCCGCCGTCGCCTATGGCGCTCTGGCGGGCAGCCTGATGCTGATCCTCGCAAAGCGCCATATCGGCGGCTATACCGGCGATGTTCTGGGAGCTGTCATTCTGTGCGTCGAGATCGCCGTGCTGACGGCGGGCCTGCCATGACGACCCGCTGGTGGCTGGTCCGTCATGCTCCGGTGATGGGGGACATGAACAAGATTATCGGACAAAGCGATCCCGATGCCGATGTGCGAAATCTGTCGGCCATACCCAGATTGCCCAAATCGCCTAGCGCGGTCGTGGTTTCCTCGTTGAAACGGACGAGGCAAACCGCTCTGGCGCTGGGCTATCGCCCCACCCATACCGAGCCGGAACTGGCCGAGCAGAATTTCGGTGACTGGCAGGGAAAAAGCTGGGACGACATCACCGGGCCCGAGGGCCGCGCCTTCTGGACTGACTTTGCCAAATCGGTCCCCCCGGGCGGCGAGTCCTTTGTGCAGCAGATCACCCGGGTGACCTTGGCCCTTGATCGCTTAAGCGACAGCATCGGCCATGGCGACATTGTCGCCGTGCTGCATGGCGGCACCATCCGGGCCTGTTTGGCCCATGCGCTGTCTCTCGACCCCATGAAAGTTTCTGCCTTCGTCATCGAAAATCTCAGCCTGACCCTTCTCGAACGCACGCCCTATGGCTGGCGCATCGATTGCGTCAATGAAAGGCTGCATTCATGATCACGCTGGTGTTGGGCGGAACGCGTTCGGGAAAAAGCGCCCTGGCGGAATCTTTGGTGCCGGAAGGCGGTCTTTACATCGCCACCGCCGAAATCCTGGATGCTGAGATGAAGGCCCGCATCGATTCCCATGTCGCCAGACGCGGGACGACTTGGCAAACGCTTGAGGCGCCGTTCGATCTCGCCCAGGCCCTTCGCCATCAGGACATGCCTACCCTGGTCGATTGCCTGACATTGTGGGTGAGCAACCTTCTGCTGGCTGGGCGCGACGCCACGCTTGAAGTGGCTGACGTGATCGAGGCCTTGAAATCGCGCCATTCCGATACCGTTCTGGTCTCCAACGAAGTGGGGCTTGGCATCGTTCCCGACAATGCGCTGGCCCGCGACTTTCGCGACCGTGCTGGAATCGTGAACCAGAAAATCGCCGCCATGGCGGATCGCGTGGTTTTCGTCGCCGCCGGTTTGCCGATGGTTCTGAAAGGATCGTTATGAGAAAGATTCCCGTCACCGTGATCACCGGCTTTCTGGGTGCCGGAAAGACCACGCTGGTCCGCCATCTGCTGGCCAACGCGCAGGGCCGGCGCATCGCCCTGATCGTCAACGAGTTCGGCGACATCGGCGTCGATTCCGAAATCCTGGCCGGCTGCGGCGCCGCCGCGTGCGCCGAGGGCGGGGTGATCGAACTGGCCAATGGCTGCCTGTGCTGCACGGTGGCCGATGATTTTCTGCCCGCCATGACCCGGCTTATCGAACGCGCAAATCCGCCCGAACATATCCTGGTCGAAACCTCTGGCTTGGCGCTGCCCAAGCCCTTGGTCAAGGCTTTCGGCTGGCCCGGCATCAAGGCTCGGGCAACAGTTGATGGCGTGGTTACCGTGGTTGACGGCCCCGCCGTGGCGGCGGGTCGCTTTGCCTCCAGCCCAGAGGAGATGGCCAGGCCCGACCACGAAAACCCGCTGGATGAAGTGTTCTCCGACCAACTGGCCTGCTCGGACTTGGTGCTATTGAACAAGACGGACCTGATGACACCTGAGGCTATTCTCTCTCTCTCGGGCGATCTGTCTTCCCGCCTGCGCCCCGGCACGAAACTGATTCCGGCGCGGCAAAGCCGCATCGCGCCTGACATTCTGCTGGGCCTCTCCGCTGCCGCCGAGGACGATCTGGCAAGCCGCCCCTCGCTGCACGATCTCATGGATGCGCATGATCACGAGGATTTCGAAAGTTTTGTTCTTTCCCTCTCGCCCATCGACAATCCCGATGAGCTGGAAGGAAGATTGCAAAGCGCCATCGCCGCCCACGACATTCTGCGCATCAAGGGATTCCTCGATGTTCCCGGCAAACCCCTGCGTCTGGCGTTGCAAGGTGTTGGGGCACGCATTGAACGCTATTTCGACCGGCCCTGGCAGGCAGGCGAGCAACGCGCTTCCAGACTAGTCGTCATCGGCCAGAAGGGCCTGGATCGCAGCGCCATCGCGGCAATGATCGGCGCAGGCTGATCCATGCATCTTCTGGCTGCCGAGGCGGGGCTGATCGACGACGGCAGTCAGGCCATCGATCTGGACCAGAGCCCGGCCCCCCTGGTCGTTCTGTCTTCAGCCGATGCCGAGCTGGCTCTGCTGGCCCGCGCCAAAGAGGTTTTAGGCGCCAGTGTGCCCGATCTTCGCCTGGCAAATCTGAACCTTCTCAAGCATCCAATGTCGGTCGATCTTTATGCAAGCTCGGTGATCCGCCAGGCGAAGCTGGTGGTGGTGCGCCTGCTGGGCGGGCGCGCCTATTGGCCCTATGGAAGTGATGAGTTGGTCGCCCTGGCCCGAAGCCAAAACATCGCTTTGGCGCTGCTTCCGGGCGACGCCAGGCCGGACGCAGAGCTGTCGTCCCTGTCCACCCTGCCCGCCGAAACGCTTTCGCGCCTGCATGCCTATCTGGCCGAAGGGGGCGAGGCCAATGCCCGCCAGTTCCTGCTCTACGCCGCTTCGCTTGCCGGAGAAGAAACTTCCTGGCTGGAACCCAAACCCCTGCCGCCAGCCGGATGCTGGTGGCCCGAGTTGGGCGAAACCGCCTATGAGGACGTCGCCGCCCACTGGCGAAAGGACGCGCCGGTAGCACCCCTGCTCTTCTACCGCGCCCTCGCCCAGGCGGGCGACACGGCCCCCATCGCAGCATTGGTGGCGGCGCTGCAAAAGTGCTGCATCAATCCCCTGCCCCTGTTCGCAACCAGCCTCAAGGACCCGTTGGCGGCAGGGCTGGTGGAAAGCCTGATTGCGCGCCATTCTCCCTCGCTTATTCTGAACGCCACCGGCTTTGCCCTGGGCGAGGCGGGGGCCGATCCTCTGGCAGGTTTCGATGTGCCCATTTTGCAAACCGTTCTGGCTTCGACGGAGCTGAAAAGCTGGATGGAAACGACGCGCGGACTTCCTCCTCGCGATATCGCCATGAGCGTGGCCCTGCCGGAGATGGACGGGCGTGTGCTGGCAAGCGCCATTTCCTTCAAGGAAATCGCCGCCCGCAACCTAGCCACCCAAAGCGACACCATCCGCCATCAAGCGCACGAGATGGGCATCTCACATGCCGCCGATCTGGCCGCTGGTTGGATTCGCTTAGGCCAGACGCCGCCCGAACAAAAGCGCGTCATGATCATCCTGGCCAATTACCCCAACCGCGACGGACGGCTGGGCAATGGCGTGGGGCTTGATACCCCGGCCTCGGCCTTCGCCATCCTGAAGGCATTGCGCGAAGCTGGTTACGACGTGGGCGATATCCCTTCCTCTGCCAAGGAATTGATGGATCGCCTGCTGGCGGGCCCCACCAATGATCTGAAGCGCCGTTTTGAGCGAGAGGGCGGCGAAGTTCTGCCGCTGCCCGACTATCTCGCCTTTTTCCAAACTTTGCCCGAAGCAACGCAAGACGCCGTCACCAAGCGCTGGGGAGCGCCCGAGGCCGATCCCTTCTTCGACAAGGATGGATTCTCACTGGCCATTCATTCCTTCGGCCATGTGGCGCTCGGCGTGCAGCCAGCACGGGGCTACAACATCGATCCCACCACAAGCTATCATTCGCCCGATCTGGTGCCGCCGCACGGTTATCTGGCTTTCTATGCCTGGATGCAAAACCAGTTTGCCGCCCATGCCATCGTGCATCTGGGCAAGCACGGCAATCTGGAGTGGCTGCCCGGAAAAGCGCTAGCCCTTTCCAACGCCTGCTTTCCCCAGGCGATTCTGGGGGCCGTGCCGCATCTCTATCCCTTCATCGTCAACGATCCCGGCGAGGGAACGCAGGCCAAGCGGCGCACCTCCGCCGTCATCGTCGATCACCTGACGCCACCGCTGGCCCGCGCCGAAAGCTACGGAACCCTTCAAGAGCTTGAACAGTTGGTGGACGAATATGCCGACGCCGCCGGGCTTGATCCCCGCCGCCTTGATGTTCTGGCAGCCGACATTCTCTCCCATGCCCGCAAGCTGGGGTTGGACGAGGATTGTGGCATCCGCACCGACGAGCCGCTGGATCAGGCGCTTAGAAAACTGGATGCCCATCTGTGCGACATCAAGGAGATGCAAATCCGCGATGGCCTGCATATCTTCGGAGCCTCGCCCGAGGGTGATCAGCGCATTGATCTTCTGGTCTCGCTGGTGCGCACACCACGACTGGGACGCGATTCTTTGCTTCGAGCCCTGGCCAAGGATCTGGGCCTCGCCTTCGATCCTCTGGATTGCGGCTTTGCCGATCCCTGGACCGGCCCCCGCCCGAAACGCCTTTCGGAAATTCTGAACGAGCCCTGGCGCAGCCAGGGCGACACGGTCGAGCGGCTGGAAATTCTGGCCCGCCTGCTGATCGCAGGCGCGTGCCAGCCGGAAGAAGGCTGGACGAGGACGCGGAGCGTTCTTCAAGAGGTCTCCTCTCAGCTTGCCGTGGCACTGGATGCTTCGGGCAAGCGGGAGATGGATCATCTGTTGAAGGGGCTTAATGGGCGTTTCGTGCCTCCCGGCCCCTCCGGCGCACCCACGCGGGGACGACCCGACGTGTTGCCCACCGGCAATAATTTCTATTCCATCGACACGCGCTCGGTTCCTACCCCCGCCGCCTGGCATCTGGGTTGGAAATCGGCCAGCCTTCTGATCGAGCGCCATCTGCAAGATCACGGCGACTGGCCCAAGGCCATGGCACTCTCGGCCTGGGGAACCAGTTGCATGCGCACCGGCGGCGACGATGTGGCGCAGGCCCTGGCCCTGATGGGGGCGCGCCCCACCTGGGATGCGGGGTCGGGGCGCGTCTCGGGCTTCGAGATTTTGCCGCTTTCCGTGCTTGATCGCCCGCGCATTGATGTGACACTACGCGTTTCGGGCTTTTTCAGGGATGCCTTTCCTGGTCTGATGGATCTGGTCGATTCAGCCGCCCGCGCGGTTGCCGAGCTTGACGAGCCGGACGCCCTGAACCCCCTGAAGGCCCGGGCGCAAAGCGAGGCCCAGGCCCTGAAAGCCCAAGGTTGGGGCGAGGAGGAAGCAAGGCAGCGCTCCGCAACGCGGGTCTTCGGCTCGAAACCGGGAGCCTATGGCGCCGGGCTTCAGGCCCTCATCGATGAAGGTGGCTGGGAGACGGATGCTGATCTGGCCGAGGCCTATCTGTCCTGGGGCGGCTATGCCGATGGCGGCGGAGCGGAAGGGATTGCCGCCCGCGATCTTCTTAAGCAGCGCCTAGCCCAGGTCGAGGCGGTGGTTCAGAATCAGGACAACCGCGAACATGACCTTCTGGACTCGGACGACTACTACCAGTTCGAGGGCGGCCTGGCCGCCACGGTACGCAATCTTTCGGGAACCCAGCCCGCAATCTATCATCCCGATCATTCGCGCCCGGAATCGCCCCGCATTCGCACGCTGAACGAAGAGATTGCCCGCGTGGTCCGCGGCCGCGCGGTCAATCCGAAATGGATCGCCGGCGTCATGCGCCACGGCTACAAGGGGGCCTTCGAGATGGCGGCCACGCTGGATTATCTGTTTGCCTTCGCCGCCACCGCCCGCTGTGTGAGCGACCATCATTTCGACGCCCTGTTCGATGCCTATCTGCGCGATGACAAGGTGCGCGGCTTCATCGAGGAACATAACCCGGCGGTTTTGACGGAAATGCAAGCCCGTTTCCAGGAAGCCATCCGGCGCGAATTATGGCATCCTTTTGCCAATGATGTGCAGGAGTTGTTGGAAGAGAGACCATCATGACCGACGTGGACACATCCGCTCTGTCCCATCACGATAAAATGGCCCGTAAGAAAACGGCCAGGGACAAGATGATGGCGGGAAAGAACAGCGAAAAGGGACTGGTGATCGTTCATACCGGTCCGGGTAAAGGCAAGACGACGGCGGCGCTCGGCATGGCGCTGCGCGCCATCGGCCACGGCATGCAGGTTGCCATCATCCAATTCGTCAAGGGCAAGCGCGAGACGGCCGAGCGGAAGAGTCTGGAGCGCTTCGCCCCCCTGCTTTCCATTCAGGCCCTGGGCGAAGGCTTCACCTGGGAAACCCAGGACAGGGGCAAGGACATCGAGGCGGCTAGGCGCGCTTGGGAAATCGCCAGGCAGCATCTGGCCGATCCGCACTGCGCCCTGGTTATCCTGGACGAACTTAATATCCTGCTGCGCGACGAAAGCCTACCGCTCGCGGACGTGCTGCCCGCCCTGGAACAACGCCCGCCCTCGCAGCATGTGGTGATCACGGGCAGAGGGGCACCCGCCGCTCTGATCGAAATGGCCGACTTGGTCACCGAAATGACTCTGGTCAAGCATCCCTTCAAGCTGGGCGTCAAAGCTCAGGCGGGGATCGAATTCTGATGACACCCGCCTTGATGATCCAGGGCACTGGTTCGGACACCGGCAAATCGCTCCTGGTGGCGGGCCTGTGCCGCGCCTTCGCCAATCGGGGTTTGAAGGTGCGTCCCTTCAAGCCGCAGAACATGTCGAACAATGCCGCCGTCACAGCCGACGGCGGCGAGATCGGACGCGCTCAGGCTTTGCAGGCCAGGGCGGCCCGCATTCCCACCTCGAAACACATGAATCCCGTTCTGTTGAAACCGCAGACCGAAACCGGCGCCCAGGTGGTGGTGCAAGGCCAGGTCGTCGGTACTGCAGGCGCTCTCGATTATCAATCCTTAAAGCCCACATTGCTGCCCCGTGTTCTGGAGAGTTTCGCCATCTTAAGCGAAGCCGCCGATCTGGTGCTGGTGGAGGGGGCGGGCAGTGCCGCCGAGATCAATCTGCGCGCGGGCGATATCGCCAATATGGGCTTCGCCCTGGCGGCACAAGTGCCGGTGATCCTGGTGGGCGATATCGACCGGGGCGGCGTGATCGCGCAGATCGTGGGTACGCACTGCCTGCTGACCGAGGCCGAGCGCCATCTGATCAAGGGCTTCCTGGTCAATAAGTTCCGGGGCGATGCCCGCCTGTTTGCCAGCGGCATGGCAGAAATCGCGAAGAGAACAGACTGGGAGCCCTTGGGGCTTATTCCCTGGTTTTCCGAAGCTAGCTTGCTGCCCGCCGAGGATGCGATGGGACTGGCCTCGAAAGGCCAAAATCAGAGCGGCGGCGCCATCAAAATCGCCGTGCCGAAACTGCCCCGTCTTTCCAATTTCGACGATTTCGATCCGCTGCTGGCCGAGGCGGATGTCTCCTTGGCTTTTGTCGAACCGGGAACCCCCATTCCAAGCGATGCCGATTGGATTCTTCTGGGCGGATCAAAGGCCACAAGGGCCGATCTCGATTTCCTGTTCGCCCAGGGCTGGGATATCGACATCAAGGCCCATCTGCGCCGGGGCGGGCGCGTGCTGGGACTGTGCGGCGGCTATCAGATGCTGGGCCAAGTCGTGCGCGATCCCTTGGGTCTGGAAGGGCCGCCCGGCGAAACGCCAGGCCTTGGCCTGTTGAAGATCGAGACCGAACTTTTGGCGGAAAAAATTACCCGCGATGCCAAGGGCACGGCGCGTCTCAACGGCCAGGCGGTTCGGGGCTATGAAATCCATATGGGGCAAAGCGAGGGCGAGGATAGCTTGCGCCCGATGCTGGACCTGGCGCACGGACCCGACGGCACCGTGTCCCAGGACGGTCTTGTCATGGGCTGCTATCTGCATGGGCTTTTTTCAGCCGATGGCTTTCGCCATTCCCTCCTGAAACTCAGCTCGACGCTTCATCACGATGGGCTGGTCGAAGAGGTGCTGGACAGGCTGGCCGATCATCTGGCGGCCCACCTCAGTCTCGACCAATTGCTCAGAACGGCCAGACAAAGGTGATGTGGCCGCCCTTCTTGAGAAAAAACCACAACCCTCCCACCAGACCCGCATTCAATAAGCAGCCGACCGCCAGCATGTAGAGCGAGCGGCGGATATCCTGGGCAGTGGCCCGTGCTCGAAATTCCTTGCCCAGCCAGGGCTCGTTGCTGGGTCCTTCCGCATAGTGACGCGGCCCGGAGAGGGAAAGCCCCAGGGCCCCCGCCATGGCGCCTTCCGGCCATCCGGCATTGGGCGAGCGGTGTTTTCTGGAATCGCGCAGCATGACCTTGGCGGCCCTATAGGGATTGGCCGTGGGCGCGAAAAAGGCCGCCAGAACGAACAGCAGGCCGGAAAGCCTAGCCGGTATCAGGTTCATCAGGTCATCGAGTCGGGCCGAGGTGACACCGAAGGCATGAAACCGCTCAGTCTTGTGGCCGATCATGCTGTCTAACGTATTGACCGTCTTATAGACAAGAAGCCCCGGCACCCCGAACAGCACATACCAAAAGACCGGGGCCACAACGCCATCGCCGAAATTCTCGGCACACGACTCGATGGCCGCCCTGGCCACCCCATGATCATCAAGCCTAGCCACGTCGCGCCCGACGATATGCCCGACAGCCTCCCTTCCTGCTGACAACCCCTTGTTTTTCAATGCCTTGGCGACAGCCAGGACATGTTCGAACAAAGAGCGCTGGGCCAGCAGCATCCAGGTCAGGGCCAGTTCCAGCACCCAACCATAGGCAAAGCTGCGCTTGATTTTTTCGACTCCGAACCCCGCTCCTACCGCCAAACCCACCATCAGGGCCAGAAGAATAAAGCCCCTAAAGGCACGGTCCATGGCGCGGCGCCTGGGGCGGTTCAATTTTTTTTCGAGAAAGCCCGCCAGACTGCCGACAATCTTGACGGGATGAGGCAAGATGCGGAACACAAGCGGGCTGTCGCCCAGAAGGGCGTCAAGCGCCAGGGCGGCCAGGATCAGCAGCAGGGGGTCCACGGCCTCAAGGCCCGACGCGGTAAATGGAAGCATGACGGCAAGAATATCGAAAGGATGAGGATATGGCTAGAACCGGTATAATGATCTGCGGCCATGGCAGCCGCGATCCGGATGCCATTCAGGAGTTCGAGCGTCTGATCGAAAAGCTGGCGCCGCGCCTGCCCGATGTCGATCTGGCGGGAAGCTATCTGGAATTCGCCCGCCCCATCATCCGGGAAGGACTCGAGTCGCTGGTCGAGAAGGGCTGCACCCGCATCCTGGCCATTCCCGGCATGCTGTTCGCCGCCGGCCACGTAAAGAACGATCTGCCCTGGGAGATCAACAGCTTTGCCTCGGATCATCCCGAGATTGAGATGATCATGGGGCGCGAGCTGGCCATCACGCCTCTTCTGCTCAAGGCCGCCAACGAGCGCATTCACGCCGTCGAGGCGCATGCCCATCATGATGTGGCGCGGGAAGACACCTGTCTGGTCGTGGTGGGGCGCGGCACCAACGATTCAGATGCCAATTCCAATGTCGCCAAAGTGGCCCGCATGCTGGGCGAGGGCATGGGGTTCGGCTGGACCGAGGTTGCTTTCTCAGGTGTCGCCCATCCCAGGGTCGATGAATGCTTAACAAGGGTCGTAAGACTGGGCTTTCGTCGCTATCTGGTCTTTCCCTATTTTCTGTTCACGGGAATCCTGGTCAAGCGCATCTATGAACAGACGGCGGAAGTGGCGGCCCAGTTTCCGCAGATCGAATTCCTGAAGGTGCATTATCTGGACGACCATCCGCTGGTGATCGACGCCTTCCTGGAGCGCATCCGCGAGACCGACCAGGGCATCGGCGCCATGAACTGCCAGCTTTGCAAATACCGCGAGCAGATCATCGGCTATGAAAAGGACAAGGGTTCTGCACAGGCGGGCCATCACCATCACGTGCGCGGCATTGGCACCGACGAACCGCATCATCACGATTCCGACCATGATCATCACGGCCATGATCACCATCACCCCCACGAACATGCCCACGAGCCGCATCACAGCCACCAGCACGGGCATTTTCACCGTCCCTCGGGCAGGCGTTGATGAACTATCTTAAGGACGGCGCCGAAATCTACCGTCAATCCTTTGCCGCCATCCGGGCGGAGACCAATCTGGAGGGCATTGCGCAATCAATTCAGCCCTTCGTGCTGCGTATCGTGCATGCCACGGCATCGCCTGAGATCGTTTCCGATTTCGCCTATTCGGAAGATGCCGCCCAGGCAGGCCTTGAGGCCCTATCGAAGGGAGCCCCCATCTTCGCCGATTGCGCCATGGTGATGGCGGGCATCATCAAGAGCCGTCTTAAGGACAACGAGGTGATTTGCACGCTCTATGACGAGGAAGTGAAGGATCGGGCACTGGCCTTGAAGACCACGCGTTCGGCCGCCGCCGTGGATTTGTGGAAACCGCGCCTTGATGGCGCCATCGCGGTGATTGGCAACGCCCCCACCGCCTTGTTTCGCCTGCTGGAACTGATTGCCGAGGGGGCGCGTCCCGCCTTGGTTCTGGGCTTTCCCGTGGGCTTCATCGGGGCCAGGGAGTCGAAGGAAGCGCTGATCCTGCATACCCAGGGGGTGCCCTACGTGACATTGAAGGGACGGCGCGGCGGAAGCCCGATGGCGGCAGCAGCACTCAATGCCCTGACCGGGCCGGAGGGGGGCGTATGACGACGAAGAGCCTGTCCGGGAGGTTTTCATGGAGTTTCATTGGTTTCGCTTGGCCCGAATGGCAGGCGCAAGCCCGCAGGCGATGTGGTGCATCGTCAAGGGATTGCAACGAACCAGGCGGGCCAAGCCAAGCCAACCGCAGGCGGGCTTTGGTTGGACGGCCAGGGCGTCGAAGGCCGCTCATGATGTCGCCGCGCGCGATGCGCGCAAAATGTTGGTCGGCGAAGCCGACGGGGCATCATGTCGCGTCCTTCTCCTGCTGGACCGTCTCAACCCAAGCCCATGAAATCTCATGAAAACCTCGCGGACAGGCTCTAAAATCACCATTGTTGGTATCGGCGAGGCGGGGCTGGTGGGGCTCAAACCCGCCGCCCGTGCCCTGATCGAGAATGCCAAGGTGCTGGTGGGTGGGGCGCGCCATCTGGCGATGATTCCAGAAAGCCGTGCTTTGCGCATCGAATGGACCGATCTCTCCGCCACGCTGGAGGCCATCGAGGCCCATGCCGACGAGGATCTGGTCGTGCTGGCGAGTGGCGATCCCATGTGGTTCGGCCTGGGGGCGACACTGGCCAAGCGCTTCGGTCCAGAACGCCTGTTCGTGGTGCCAACACCTGGGGCCTTTTCCCTGGCCGCCGCCCGCCTGGGCTGGCCCTTGCAGGAGACGCTCTGCCTGACCGTTCACGGACGCCCCCTGGAAAACATCCTTCTGCATCTGGCCCCGGGACAGAAACTGCTGGTGCTGGGCGAGGACACCTTTACCCCCATGAAGATCGCCGATCTTCTGCGTAGCTATGGCTTCAAATCCAGCAGGATCACCATTCTGTCGAATCTGGGCGGCCCGCGTGAGCGCATCGCCCAGGGTGTTCAGGCCGGTCTTGGTCTTGATGTCATCGCCATCGAATGCATTGCGGACAATGCCGCCGCCGCCCTGTCCCGCGCCCCCGGCCTGCCCGACGAGGCTTACGAACATGACGGCCAGATCACCAAACGAGATATCCGCGCCGCCACCCTGGCCCGCCTGTCCCCCCTGCCCGGCCAGACGCTTTGGGATATTGGCGCCGGAGCGGGATCGGTCGCCATCGAATTCCTGCGCGCTGTTTCCTCTGCCAAAGCCGTGGCCTTCGAGAAGAATCCCGAGCGTGCCGCCCGCATCGGACGCAACGCACTGGCGCAGGGCGTGCCCGCACTTGAGATCGTGACGGGATCAGCGCCTGAGGTTTTGCAAAATCGTGAGGAAAGACCCGATGCCGTGTTCGTGGGCGGCGGTGTCTCGATTCCCGGCCTGCTAGAATGCGCCTGGAAGGTTTTGAACCCGGGCGGGCGGCTGGTTGCCAATGCGGCGACCATTGAAGGCGAGGCCAGTCTGCTTGCCTGGCAAAAGGCAGAGGGTGGCGATCTGGTCCGCCTGTCGGTCGATCACCTGGAATCGGTGGGCGCCTTCAAGGTCTGGAAGCCCGCGATCCCGGTCGTGCAATATTGCAAGGTAAAGACCTGAATGCCAAAAGCTGTTCTATACGGCATCGGCGTAGGACCGGGCGATCCTGAATTGCTTACCTTGAAGGCGGCGCGCCTTCTTAGGGAAGTCCCCGTCATCGCCTATCCCGCGCCGATGGAGGGCCCCGGGCTCGCGCGCTCCATCGCGGGCGATCTGGTGCCCTCTGGCCGCATCGAAATTGCCTTGCGTATGGAGATGAGTCTCGAGCGCAGCTCGGCCAATGCCGCTTATGATTCCGGTGCCGTGGACATCGCCAAACATCTGGATGCAGGAAACGATGTCGCCTTTCTGTGCGAAGGCGATCCCCTGCTGTTTGGCAGCTTCATCTATCTGATGGAACGGTTGGGCGAGAGCCATGAGATTCAGGTCGTGCCGGGAGTTGCCTCCCCGATGGCCTCAGCCAGTGCAGCCCTCTTCCCCCTGGCAACCCAGGAAGAGGCGGTGCTGCTGGTCCCGGCCTCACGCAGCGAGGAGGATCTTCTGCGCCTGATCGGTGCTTGCGAAACCGCCTGCATCTTCAAGGTAGGCCGCCATCTTGCCAAAATCAGGCGCGTCCTGGTTCAACTGGGCCGCCTGGACAGGGCTCGTTATGTCGAGCGCGCCAGCCACGCCGATCAACGCGTTCTATCGCTGGATGAGGCCATCGATAAGGGCGGCATCTATTTCGCCATGGTCCTGGTCGGCTCATGACCCACAAGATCGCCCTGATCGCCCTGGACGAGCAGGGTGCCACCACGGCAAAGATTTTGAGGACTGCCTTGCCGGGTGCAGAAGTTCACGGGCTGGCACAGCGTGTTGTAGAATGCGATGTCTCTTTCTCGAACAGCATGGCGCATCTGGCAGGCCTGTTCCGCTCAAACCATGCCATCGTGGGATTCTGCGCTGCGGGCATTCTGATCAGGGCCGTTGCCCCCCATCTTTCCGACAAGAAATCCGAACCGCCGGTGATCGCAGTGGGCGACAACTCGGTCGTTCCGCTGCTGGGCGGACATCGCGGCGCCAACCGCCTGGCCCTTGAGATCGCTGAGCGGATGGGACTAGCTGCCGCCATCACCACCTCGGGCGACACGAAACTGGGTGTTGCCCTTGACGATCCACCTGCGGGATGGAAAATCGCCAATCCCAAGGCCGCCAAACCCATCGCCGCCGCCCTACTGGCGCACGAGAGTGTGCGGCTTGATGATCCCATGCGACTTGCAACCTGGCTTCCCGGCGATCTGTTTTCCAAAGAAGGTGCACTTTGTGTTCGCATAACTGAAAAACAGGTGATCAACCCCGCGCCGGATTTGATTTTGCATCCGCCCGTTCTGGCCCTGGGTGTCGGCTGCGAGCGTAATCTGTCCTCTGATGCCCTGATCGCTCATGCCAGGAAGGTTCTGGCGGATTCCGGTCTCGCCTGGCAATCGGTGGCCTGCGTGGTCAGTCTTGATTTGAAATCGGATGAAGCCTGTGTCCATGCCTTGGCAAAGGAACTCGGCGTTCCCGCCCGCTTCTTTGCGCCCGAAGTTCTGGAGGCCCAGGCCCCCCGCTTGTTAAATCCATCCGATGTCGTATTCCGGGAAACCGGTTGTCATGGCGTGGCCGAGGGTGCTGCCCTGGCCGCCGCCGGCCCTTTAGCGGAGTTGATCGTGCCCAAGATGAAATCGAAGCAAGCCACTGCGGCGGTTGCCCGCGCACCCCACTCTATTGACCCGCAGGCGGTGGGCAGAGCGCAGGGCCATCTTTTCGTGGTGGGCATCGGCCCGGGAGAGTCGGCGTCGCGAACACCCGAGGCCAGCCGGGCCCTGGCCCTATCGACCGATCTGGTCGGCTATGGGCTGTATCTCGACCTGATCGAGGACCTGATCACCAGCGACAAGCGGCGCCATGACGGCACCATGGGTGCCGAAACCGAACGCGTGCGCCAGGCGCTTGATCTGGCAGGCGAGGGCAAGACGGTGTCGCTGGTCTGTTCGGGCGATGCCGGAATCTATGCCCTGGCCACGCTGGTCTTTGAGTTGCTGGAGAATGAAGGGGCCGAGCGGCCCGACTGGCAACGCATCAGCATCGATGTGGTTCCGGGCTTAAGCGCGCTTCTGACCGCCGCCGCGCGGGCCGGAGCGCCGCTCAACCATGACTTCTGCGTCATTTCGCTCTCCGACCTTTTGACCCCGATGGAGACCATCGAGAAGCGTCTGAAGGCCGCCGCCGATGGCGATTTCGCCGTCGCCCTTTACAATCCAGTTTCGAAAAAGCGGCAGGGTCAGATTGTGCTGGCGCGAGATCTTCTGCTGGCACAGCGCCCCGCAACCACACCGGTCATGGTGGCGCGCAATCTGGGCAGGCCCGAGGAGAGCCTGGATATTTTCCCCCTCTCTGAACTAGGTCCCGACAAGGCCGACATGCTGTCCATCGTGCTGATCGGAAATTCCGAAACCCGTGTCATCACACATGGCGGCAGGAAACGGGTCTATACGCCCAGGGGCTATGCCGGAAAAAATCTGAAGCCCTGAGCGGGGGCTCACAAAAAAACGGCCCCCAATCGGGGGCCGTTTCTTTTGTCGGCTCGAGACTGCCTTATTGAGGCAGCAGGATCTCGACGCGGCGGTTCTGCGGCTCGCGCACGCCATCCGGCGTCGGCACCAGCGGCTGCTCCTCACCCTTGCCAGCGACGCCGATGGCGTTCTGGGCGATGCCCAGCTTGACCATGGCGGCCTCGACGGCCTTGGCGCGGCGCATCGAAAGCGCCAGATTGTACTTGTTCGAGCCCGAACGGTCGGCGTGACCTGTCAGTTCCACCCGGGTCATGTTGCCTGCCTTGGCATAGGCCACGGCCTGCTCGATGATCTTCATGGCTTCAGGCGTGATCTCGGACTTGTCGAAGTCGAAGAAGACCAGGAAGTTCTTGGGCTCCTTCGGCTTGGCAGGCTGGGCCGCAACCACCGGAGCGGGCTGAGCCGCGGCGGGTTGCGCGGCAGCCGCCGGAACAGGCGCAGGAGCTGCGAACTTATAGGCGAACCCGACCATCACAGTGTGGTTCTTGTATTCAGTATCGACTCCCGTGCCGTTGCCATGCTTGACGCTGGGGTCCAGCGTGGCGAAATAGCGGTAATCGAGGTTGGCGCGCCAGTTGTTGGTGATCTCCCAACCCAGGCCGGCGATGCCCTGATAGGCGAACTGCATTTCGCTGTCCTTGAGGAAGGTGCCCGTTGAGGTCTTGATGTTGTCAAAATCGACCCAGGCGCCGCCGAGACCAGCACCGACATAAGGACGAACGGGGAAATTGATCGGAAGGTCATACAAGCCGTTCAACATCAAGCTGACCGCCTGAACGTCGCCCGAGGCGTTGCCGGTGCCGACGCCCGTCGCCGTACCGGTAACCTTATCGCCGCCGTTGCGGCGATAGCCCAGCTCGAGTTCCGAGCGAAGATTGCCGAAGCTGTATCTACCGTAATCCCAACCAAGGGCGCCCAACACGGCGAAGCCACCTTCATACTCGGCCTTACCATTGATGGCGCCGCCCGAGGTGCTGCCATCCTCGAGGATGTTGTAGCCGCCCATCAGGCCGGTATAGAGACCGCTACCCGCTTGTTGGGCCTGGGCCGCACCCGAAAGCCCGGTCAGCAGGGCCGCGCTCAGAATCGCCGTTGAGAAACGCATTTTTACTTTCCTTCCACTTCATACGAATTAGGAATCGAATTTGAACGCTTCTACCAAAGCTGGGGCCATTTCGCAATCGCACATCATGAAATTCCGCTTATTTAGTAAAGATACCCGCCCCCCTGTTGCGATTGGGCCACAGGTATTTTTACCCCCGCCACCGACAATTTAAAAAAGATTTAAGGATAGGTATTGCCTCCCCCAATGGGCGGTAATAGCTTAGGGTGATCACCTACTCTACTGGCGGCGGCCCAAAACACGAAAACAGCCTTGCCCCGCCCAACACTATTAGGAGGACGGTCAATGCGTTTCCAATTGAAATTCCTATCTCTTTTGGCCGGAGCGGCTGCTCTGACCTTTACTCTTCCGGGCTCGCCCCAGGCGGCCGACCCCATCGTCATCAAGTTCTCGCATGTGGTTGCGCCCAACACGCCCAAGGGCAAGGGTGCTGAATTCTTCAAGAAATTGGCGGAAGAGCGCACCAAGGGGGCGGTCAAGGTCGAGGTCTACCCCAACAGCCAGCTTTACAAGGACAAGGAAGAGATGGAGGCCCTGCAACTGGGTGCCGTCCAGATGCTGGCTCCCTCGCTGGCCAAGTTCGGCCCCCTGGGCGTCAAGGAATTCGAAGCCTTCGACCTACCCTATATCCTGCCCTCCAAGGATGCTTTGCGCGCCGTGACCGAAGGCCCGGTGGGCCAGGGCCTGCTCAAGAAGCTGGAGACCAAGGGCATCATCGGCCTGGGCTTTTGGGACAACGGCTTCAAAATCATGAGCGCCAACAAGCCGTTGCATACGCCCGACGACTTCAAGGGCCAGAAACTGCGCATCCAGTCCTCGAAGGTGCTGGAAGCCCAGATGAAGGCACTGGGCGCCCTGCCCCAGGTGATGGCTTTCTCCGAGGTCTATCAGGCCCTGCAGACCGGCGTTGTGGATGGCACGGAAAACCCGCCCTCCAACATGTTCACCCAGAAAATGCATGAGGTGCAAAAGCATGCCACGATGTCGAATCACGGCTATCTGGGCTATGCGGTGATTGTGAACAAGAAGTTCTGGGAAGGCCTGCCCCCTGATATCCGGGCCACCCTGGAAGGGGCGATGAACGAATCGACCCGCTTCGCCAACGCGATTGCCGAGACGGAGAACGCTGACGCCGTGGCCGCCATGAAGGCTTCGGGCAAAACGACGTTCTACGACCTGACAGCCGCTGAGAAAGCTGCATGGAAAAAGGCCCTGCTGCCGGTCCATCAGGAGATGGAAAGCCGTGTTGGCAAGGAGCTTCTGCAAGCCTTCTACGCCGAAGGCGAAAAGGCCGAAAAGGCTGCCAAGAAGTAAGCCCGACTAAAACCAGGGGCGCCACAACAGGCGCCCCTGGACGTTCTACAACGATGCACAGGGGAGTGGACGTTGCTTAAATTTCTCGATCATCTCGAGGAGTGGCTGATCGCCTTCCTCATGGGGGCCGCGACGCTGATCATTTTCGCCGCCGTCATGCATCGTTACGCCTCGGGCGTTTCCTTCCTCTATGAATTCTCGCGCCTGTTCAACTTCGGCTGGGCCCAGGAGTTGTGCATCTACATGTTTGTCTGGATGGCCAAGTTTGGTGCTGCCTATGGCGTGCGCACCGGCATCCATGTCGGCGTGGATGTGGTGATCAACCGCCTTGCCCCCGCCATGCGCGGTAAGTTTATCGTTTTCGGCCTGCTTTCCGGCGCCTTGTTCACCGGCACCATCTCTGCCCTGGGCGCCCATTTCGTCTGGGAGAACGGTGCCCATTACAGCATCTTCACGCTGCTGGGCATCGCAGGCCCCGACCTTTACGAGGGCCCCACCACGCCCGATCTGGAATGGCCGACCTGGATCGTCTATTCCGCCATTCCCTTGGGCTCGGCGCTCATGTGCTTTCGCTTCCTTCAGGTCTGCGTGGCGTTCATGCGCACCGGCGAATTGCCCCATCACGATCATGGTCATGTCGACGGCATCGAAAAGGATGGCGATGGCCACATAACCGACGTCAACTGGTTCGAAATGGAAAACGATCTGCATCCCAAGGACCCCAGCCATAATCGCGACAAGCGGGAGGGCAACTGATATGAACGCCGCCATCATCTTCGGCCTGTTGCTCGCCCTCATGCTGACCGGCATGCCCATCTCGATTTCGCTGGGCCTGACCGTTCTGACCTTCCTGTTCGCCATGACCGACGTGCCGGTGCAGGCCGTCGCCCTCAAACTTTTCACCGGCATCGAGAAGTTCGAGATCATGGCGATTCCGTTCTTCATCCTGGCTGGAAATTTCCTCACCCATGGCGGTGTGGCCCGGCGCATGATCAACTTCGCCACCGCCATGATCGGCCATTGGCATGGAGGCCTGGGGCTGGCGGGTGTCATGGCTTGCGCCCTGTTCGCCGCCGTGTCGGGCTCCAGCCCCGCCACCGTGGTCGCCATCGGCTCGATTCTGCTGCCCGCCATGGTCAAACAGGGATTCCCCCAACGCTTTGGCGCCGGTGTCATCACCACCTCGGGCGCTCTGGGCATTCTGATTCCGCCCTCGATCGTCATGGTGATGTATGCCGTCGCCACCAACACATCAGTCGGTCAATTGTTCATGGCGGGCGTCATTCCCGGCCTGATTCTGGCCACCATGCTGGGCCTTACCACCTTCTGGCGGGCCTGGAAGAACAATTATCCCCGCTGTCCCAAAACCGGCATCAAGGAACGTTTGCTGTCTTTCAAGGATGCCATCTGGGGGCTGTCACTGATCGTCATCGTCATCGGCGGCATCTATACCGGCGTCTTCACGCCGACGGAAGCCGCCGCCATGAGCGCCGTCTACGCCTTCATCGTCGCCGTCTTCGTCTACAAAGACATGCCGCTTTCCCAGGTGCCGAAGATTCTGCTGAACTCGGCCAATATGTCGGCCATGCTGCTCTACATCATCACCAACGCCGTCTTGTTTTCGTTCGTTCTGGCCAACGAGAATATTCCCCACGCCATCGCCGACTGGATCGTGGAAAAGGATCTGGGCGTCATCGCCTTCCTGCTGGTGGTCAATATCCTTCTGCTGGCGGCAGGCAATTTCATGGAGCCCAGCTCGATCGTGCTGATCATGGCCCCCATTCTCTTCCCGGTCGCCATGAAACTGGGAATCGATCCCATCCATTTCGGCATCATGATGGTGGTCAATATGGAAGTCGGCATGTGCCATCCGCCGGTAGGGCTTAATCTGTACGTCGCTTCGGGCATCACCAAGATGGGCATCACGGAATTGACCATCGCCGTCATGCCCTGGCTGATCACCATGCTGATCTTCCTGGTCATGGTCACCTATATTCCCGAAATTTCGCTCTGGCTGCCAAAGATGCTTGGAATGATGTAAAGCGCTTCCCAAAATACCTACTGACAGGTGTTGAACCCGTGGATATAATTTCTGCCGGGTGATCTTTTAATCCTGCGTCGAATTGTGCCGCGAGAAATGCGTAGTGGGGGAATGCGTGACCGGGTCGAAAACCGAAAAACCAGCCAAAAATGACGAGAAAAAAGCCGGTCGAACCAGGGCCATGACATCTCACGCCAAATCGAAGCCGTTCATCGTCGGCGTCGGCGCTTCAGCGGGCGGTCTGGAAGCCCTGGAGCGTTTTTTCAGTTCCCTGCCGATCACCACCGGCATGGCCTTCGTCGTCATCCAGCACTTATCTCCCGACCACAAGAGCATGATGGTCGATCTGCTGGCCAAACGGACCAGCATGGTGGTGACGCAGGCCGAACACGGCCTGACCGTGGCCGCCGACACCATCTATGTCATCCCGCCCGGCAAGCTGATCACCATCGACCACGGCATTTTGTACCTGTCGGCCAAAAGCACCACCTCGGGGGTTACGCTTCCCATTGACATCTTCCTGACCTCGCTAGCCAAGGATCAGGGGGCGCGCGCCATCGGCATCATCCTCTCAGGCACGGGCAGCGATGGGACGCGTGGCCTGCGCGCCATCCATGAACAGGGTGGCATGGTGGTGGTGCAAGACCCCCTGACCGCCCGCTTCGACGGCATGCCGCGTTCCGCCATCGAGAGCGGCATCGTCGACGACGTGATGATGCCAGAACGCATCTTCGAGCGGCTGCTGTCCTATGTTCGCCAAGCCAACAGCGCTCTCGATTTTCCAAGCCTGGAAGCAGAAGCCGATGCGCCCGCAGGGGGCTTAAGCCGAATCCTCAGCATCTTGAATTCGCAGACGGGCACGGATTTCGCCCACTACAAAAAAACCACGCTGATCAGACGCATCGAACGGCGCATGCATCTCAATCAGGTAGCCAGCCACGAAGACTATGCCACGCTGCTGACCGCCAACCGCCAGGAGGCGGAGAATCTAAAGCGCGAGCTTCTGATCAGCGTCACCAATTTCTTTCGCGATACAGACGCCTTCGCCGATCTGAACCGTCAGGCCATCGTCGCCCTGGTCGCCAAGACCGCGGAAAACGGCAATATCAGGGCCTGGATCTGCGGCTGCGCCACCGGCGAGGAAGCCTATTCGGTCGCTATCCTATTTTCAGAGGAAATGGAGCGGGCTGGGAAGTCTCTAGAGATCAAGATATTCGCCACAGACATCGACCGCAACGCCCTTGAAGTAGCTGGCGGCGGAAGCTATCCCGAAAGCGTCGTTTCAGAAGTCGATGAACAACGCAGAAGCAAGTACTTCAGCAAAAACAACTCCACCTACAAGATCAAGCCGGACATCCGGCGCATGGTGGTGTTCGCGCCGCACAACGTCATCAAGGACCCGCCCTTTACCAAACTGGACCTGGTTTGCTGCCGCAATCTGCTGATCTATTTCGAATCGAATCTGCAACAAGCCGTTCTTTCGCGCTTCCAGTTCGCCCTCAAGCAAGGGGGCATGCTCTTCCTGGGCTCCAGCGAGACCCTGGGGCCCCAGGCGGCGGATTTCGAGCCAATCAACGCCAAGCATCGCCTTTACAGGCTTTTGCATGGCCGCTCGTTGCCGATTACCGAACTCCGCACGGATTCCGTGCGCGGTTCCGAAGTTCAGCGCGCCTATCCCCAGCCCGGGATCGATAATTCAAGGCGCGAGGAATTGCGCGCCGTCGAGGAGGGCACGCGCCAGCTTCTCACCGGCTACTGCCCGCCCTCGCTGCTGATCGACGAAAAGCAGGAGATCATCCATAACTATGGCGGCGTCGAACGCTATCTGCGCATTCCGGCTGGCGAGGCGACGCTCGATGTCTGCCGCCATCTTCCCTCGTCGATCGGGACATTGGTCGCCGCTACGCTGCACCGGGTTTTTCGCGAGTGGAAGGAAATCAGCATCCAGCAAGCTGATCTTGACAGGGACCAACAGCAGGCAAGCGAACACCGCGACATTGTGCAGATCAGATTTAAGCCACTGACCCTTCCCAAGGGCGGGCAGCGCTACGTGATGATGCATTTCGTCTCGGTTCCGAAATTCAGCGACAATCTTCAGACAACCGCCATCGATGTTTCGGTTGAAACGGAAGAGCGCATCAAGCTGCTGGAATCGGAATTGCAGTCCTCGCGCGAGAACCAGCAGGCGGTGATCGAGGAGTTGGAAACCACTAACGAGGAGCTTCAGGCCACCAACGAGGAACTGCTGGCCTCGAACGAGGAACTGCAAAGCACCAACGAAGAACTGCAGTCGGTCAACGAGGAACTGTATACGGTCAATGCCGAGTTGAAGGAAAAGGTCGATGAGTTGACCAACCTCAACAACGACCTCGACAATTTCATGCGCACCACTCAGATCGGCACCATCTTCATTGACGCCAAGGGAACGCTGCGCCGCTTTACCCCCGCCTCGACGGAATTCGTCAATCTGATGGACCGGGATGTCGGGCGTCCCTTCTCTGACATTTCGACGAATATCGACTATCCGAACTTTGACGAAGATATCGCCCAAGTTATCAAGGCCGGATCAGAAGTTGACCGTCACGTCATGTCGCCCAACGGCAAGGCCACGCATGTCCGCGTCCTGCCCTATTCCACGGAAACTGGCGCCATCGGCGGCGCCGTCGTCACCTTCGTCGACACGACCGACCTCACCCGGTCGCGCCAGCGCCTGCAGTCCTATATCGACTCGCTGCCCCACCATATCGCCGCTCTGGACAAAAGCGGCGCCATTCTGGCCGTCAACGCCGCCTGGAAGCGCTTTGGCGATGAGAGCGGGCTGGCCAAGGACTATGACTGGGTAGGCCGCAACTACCTTGAATCTTGCGTCCCCGCGGGTGGTCCCATGGTTACGGATTATTCGGACGGTGCGCGGGCGGTTGGAGGGCTGCGCTCTGTACTTGATCGAAAGGAACAATTCTTTTCCCTGGAGTATATCAACCGCGCCACCGGCCAGAAGCGTTGGTTCCAGATGAATGTTTCGCCCCTGCTGCCCGACGAGGGCGGCGTGATCGTCACTCACAACGAAACCACGCATCGCGTCTTGAGCGAGGCCCGTCTCAAACTTTCCGGCAAGATCATCGAGAATTCGAGCGAGGCCATTGTTATCACAGATCCCGAGGAAAGGATTCTTTATGTCAATAACGCATTTACCAACATCACGGGCTATAGCGAAGAGGAAGTGACCGGCAAGACGCCGCGCCTTCTCTCATCTGGCAGACACGACAAGCATTTCTACGCAAAAATGTGGACGTCACTGCTGGCCCAGGGCCGATGGGCGGGAGAGGTGTGGAACAGGAAAAAGAACGGCGAGGTCTATCCCGAACTGGTCTCGATCAACGCCATTAAGGATGACCGGGGTGCCGTGATCAATTACGTCTCCTTCTTCTCGGACATCACCAGCTTAAAGCAGACCGAGCGCCTGCTCCGCCAAAAGAACGCCGATCTGCAGCAATTCGCCCACGTTGCCTCTCACGACTTGCAAGAACCGCTGCGTATGGTCGTCAGCTTCCTGCAGCTTCTGAAGAAGCGCCATGACAACGACTTGAGCGGCGAGGCCCAGGAATATATCTCCTTTGCCGTGGACGGCGCACTTAGAATGAACAATCTGGTGCGCGATCTGCTTGAATTCTCGCGTGTGGATTCGAAGGCCGAGCTTAACAAACCCGTCGATGTCGCCAAGGTTCTTGCCAATGCCCTCAAGAACCTGGATGTTTCCATTCATGAGTCGAGGGCAAGCATTACCCTGCCCTCAAAGCTTCCCTCTCTGCATGGCGATGAGAATCTGTTGTGCAGTCTGTTCCAGAATCTGATCGGCAACGCCATCAAGTACCGCGACCCCAACCGGCCGCCCGAAATCCGCCTGGATGTCAGCGACGGACAGGATGTTTACAAGTTCTCGATCATCGACAACGGCATCGGAATCAAACCGGAATATTTCGACAAAATCTTCATGATCTTCCAGCGCCTGCACACCAGGGAGGAATATCCCGGCACCGGCATCGGCCTGGCCTTATGCCGGCGCATCGTCGAGCGCCACG
>JADFZV010000034.1 GCA_015232335.1 Alphaproteobacteria bacterium
GATAGTAGGGGGGGAGGGGGGCATGATCAAGCGACTGCTCTTGCTGGCGGGGCGCAAGAAAGGCACAGTGAGGCGATGAATCTGAGCAATCCGCTTAAAACCGCCAACGACCTGCTTGCCCTAGGCGAGATCGAAAAGGCGCATGCCCTGGCCGCCCCCCTGTTCGAGGCAAATCCCGACGATTCCGGTTTGGCCTCGCTGATGGGCCGATTGGCGCTGGCGGTGCTGAAACCCAATATCGCAGCCCCCCTGCTGGAGCGTGCCGTGGCGGCTGCGCCTAATGACGGGGTGGCGCAGTTGGCCCTGGGCCGCGCGCTTAGGGCGCTTGACCGCCCCCGCGAGGCAAAGTCGGCGCTTGAGGCCGCGGTCTTGTTGATGCCAAAGGATGCCGATGCCCATTTCCAACTGGGCGAACTGCTGGAAGGCGAGGGCGAGGCACAGGCCGCCCGTGCTTGCTACGAGGCATCGCAAAAACTTGCCCCCGATCTGGCCGCGATTCCTTTGGCTTTGGCCAGGATCGAGCAGAATCAGGGCCATCACGAGGCAGCCGAGTCCTTGTACCGCCAAGCCATCGCACTTGAGGATTCGGCCCATGCCCACACTGCGCTTGCGGGTCTTCTGGCCGGGCTGGGACGGCTGGACGAGTCGATCTCGGAATTCGATGCCGCCGTCAGGCTGGATCCCAAAAATCCACAGGCCTGGAACAATCTGTCCGGCCCCTTGAAGCTGCGCGGGCGCTTGAAGGACAGTGTTCAGGCTTTAAGGAAAGCGGTGGCGCTGGCCCCTGGAAACGCGCTGATTCACAACAATCTGGCTTTGGCCTTGCGCCTGGAGGAAGGTTGCTCGGAAGCGTTGTCGCATGCCCAGTTAGCCTTGCAATTGCGCCCCGATTACGCCGACGCCTATCTCAATCTGGGTTATATCCTTAATCTCATCGGCCAGCATGAGGCGGCCATCGATGCGTTGAAGCGCGCCATATCCATCGAGCCAGGAAATGCCGTCTATCACGGCGCCCTTGGGCATGTGTTGAACGGCCAGGGCGCGGTCGAGGCGGCGGTTGACTCTTTTCGCCGCTCGCTCGAACTCGATCCCACATCGGCCCTGGTGCGTAGCAATCTTCTGATGACGCTGTGCTATAGCCCCGACATAACGCCCGAGGATTTGTTTCAGGAGCATCAGCGCTTTGGCCAGATTCACCAGGCCCAGCCGACGCCAGCGGCTTATGCCAATGTCAAAGCGCCCGACAAGCGGTTGCGCATCGGCTATGTCTCGCCCGATTTTCGCACACACTCGGTCAGTTATTTCTTCGAGCCGGTGTTGGATAGCCACGACCGCCAGAATGTCGAAGTGGCGCTGTATGCCAATCATCTGCATGGCGACGCGGTCAGCCTGAGGATGCAGGCCAAGGCCGATCTGTGGCGCGAAATCCGTGGGCTTAACGATAGCGAAGCGGCAGCACTGATCCGTTCCGACGGCATCGACATCCTTCTCGATCTGGCCGGGCATTCGGCGGACAACCGCCTTTTGCTGATGGCAAAAAAGCCTGCGCCGCTTCAGGGCACCTGGATCGGTTATCCAAACACCACCGGGCTTCGCGCCATTGATTTTCGCTTTACCGACGCCGTGGCCGATCCGCCGGGCCTGTGTGATTCCCTGCATACCGAAAAGCTGGTGCGTCTGCCCAATGGCTTTCTGTGTTTTCAGCCGCCCGAGGATGCGCCCGATATCGCCCCCATCAGGCCGCGCGCCCCGGGCCAGGCCATCTTCGGCTGCTTCAACAACCACGCCAAGGTCAGCCCCTATGTCACCCGCCTGTGGGCCGAGATTCTGAAGGCCCTGCCCGAAAGCGTTCTCATGCTGAAGAACCGCTCGATGGATGATCCGAGAGCGCGCTCGGAAATCCTCGAACGCTTTGCGAGCCACGGCATCGCTCTCGAGCGCATCAAGACGGTGGGGCGCATTCCCGGCAGGGGCGGGCATCTGGCCGCCTATAATCTGGTGGATATCTCGCTCGATACCCACCCCTACAGCGGCACGGCCACCACCTGCGAAAGCCTGTGGATGGGAACACCTGTGGTGACTCTGGCGGGCAAAACGCATGTCAGCCGGGTTTCTGCCTCGCTGCTGGCCCGCGTAGGCCTCGATGATCTGGTGGCCGAATCGCCCGAGGCCTATGTGGCATTGGCGGTTTCGCTAGCCCTCGATCACGACCGTCTGGCCGGATTGCGCAATTCCCTGCGCCCCTGCCTTCAGGCCTCGCCTTTGCTTGATGCCAAGGCCTGTGCCGCCAGCGTTGAGCAAGCCTATCGGCGCCTGTGGCAGGATTACTGCGCCAATTCAGCCTGATCGCGTGCATTAAAGTCGCTTGCTACCCCCCCGGTTGTGTAAGTCTTTTGCCCTGGGGCGTTATGACAGGGGCTGGCGATGGACGAAGACGATAGAGGCAATCGGGGTCAGCGCGGGAGTATGATGCTCCTCACATCGTCATGGCCGGGCTTGACCCGGCCATCCACGTGGACCCCCGGATCAAGTCCGGGGGTGACGAGGAGAGAGGAGGCGTCCTCTTCAACCCTCTCCCTCGGGGAGAGGGTGGCGAGTGAAACGAGCCGGGTGAGGGATTGCACCCGCCGCCAGTTCCTGATCGGAACAGGCACCTTCGCCCTGGCGCTGCCCTTCGCGGGCACGGTTCTGGCCGACGAAACCGCCCCCGACATCAAAATCGAAACGCCGGAAAATCTGTTCTGCGCCTATGTTGAACGCGCCACGGGCCGCGTGGTATCGGCCAAAAGTTTCATCGATGTGAATCCTGAAATCATCAGCGGCCCGCAGGCCCTGAATCCCTATATTGCACCTACCAGAAACATTTCCCTGGGGGCGCGCGCACCCACCTTGTTCAAGCTGGATGTGAAACGCTTCGCCATCGTCGATATCGAAAAGCGCAACGAGACTTTAAGTGCCTTCAACGCACTGCACGATGCCTATTCGCCGGGTGAATTCACCCATCATTTCCTGCTCACCCTGGCCGACCGTGAATTGGGGCGCGAAACGCTGGGCGCTTGGGCTTTGGGCAAAGCGACCGAGGCGCAAAAGGCAACAGCCCTGGAACTTCTGGCCCGCCTACATACCGGCTATAATGGCGATCTGGTGACGGGTGATCCGGAAAAGATGGCCGAGGCGGTGCGCTTTTACACAGGCCGCGAATTGATCCGTCCCGTGCTGTTCCTGGGTCAGGCCCCTGATATCGGGGCACTGGTCTTCATCCCAGCCGCAGGTTTGCGCGTGGCGTCGGCGGGCCATGTTCAGCTTGCGCAAGCGGTCGGCAACGCGCTCGGCGGCGGCGTTGCGGTGGGAAGCGGAACCAACATGGCGCGTGCCGTCAGCACCGCCAGCCAGGGGGCGACCTCGAAGGGCGTCAGCGCCGTCGCGGCGGCGGTTGGCGGGTCAGCGGGTGCTGGGGAAAGCGGCGGGGCAAAGACCAGTACCGGGGGAAGTGGTGGATCGTCGGCTGGTGCGAGTTCCTCCAGTTCAAGCAGCAGCAGCGGCCCCGGCAGCGGCGGCTGCTGCTTTATCGCCGGAACAGCAGTGTTGATGGCCGCTGGCGACATCAAGCCAATCGAGGAAATCGGCATTGGCGAGAAACTGGCTGGCATTGACGGTGCTGTCAACGAGGTGCTCCGCCTCATGCAGCCGAAACTTGCCGAACGCAAGCTCTACGCCATTAATGACGAAAACTGTTTCGTAACCTCTGAACATCCGTTCCTCGCCAAGGATGGCACTTGGAAAGCCATCGATCCCAATGCCACGGCGAAGGAGAACGTAAAATTGCAAGTCACCAAGCTGGAAGTTGGCGATGTGCTCAGGACGGCAAATGGTGATGTTGAGGTGAAATCAATTCAACACAAAACAGGTTCTCCCGAAATGACTGTCTACAACTTTCATCTCTCCGGCAACCACACCTACTTCGCCGATGGTTATGCGGTGCATAATAAAGGCTGATCACCTCCGCAGCCCCGGATATTTCCTGATGGTGTAGATCTGGCTGGGGAAGGCCTTGTTACCGATGTCGAGCATGCGGGCGCGCCCGGTGATGCGAAACACATCCACCTCGACCTCAGACAAGGTCATCGTCAGCGGCGGGTCCGTTTGCGGCCCATCGATATCGGTCGAGGCCATCCTTGCCGGTCGCCAGCCCCGCATCCTCCAACTGGCCGACTGGATATGCCTTGTTGACACCAGAACAAAACAAGATCAACCTGCGCTGATCGCCCTTCATTCAGGGACGGCCCATGGCCCAGGAAACCTTGTTTATTTGCCAGCCGTATGTTGTCGGCAAAAGAGGGGCTCTGAGGCCCCAGCCTTCGATAGCCTACAAAACCGAGAGTCAAGCCTTGCAAAGGGCCGACCGGATGATGGCTGGCGGTAGCGTGGCCGGTGTAGACGTCGTCCGCCAGACCGCTGATTCTGAAATGGGCGATTACGATGAGCCGGTGTTTCTGCAGCGCCTAGGCAATGTGCCTACTGTCGGGAACTGATCCGCGCCCTGCCGGTTAAATCTGCCTCCGGCCCCTTGCCTCTGGTGCATAACAAATAGTCCGTTTGGCGCTATTCCCGCCGGTCCTTCGTCAAGGCGGCGAGGGTGACGATCATGCCCGGCAATTCTTCCCTGACCGTATGGTAAAGGATGCGGGGGCTGACCCCCTCGTATTCATGCGCCAAGATGTCGCGCATGCCAGTCATTTTGCGCCAGGGAATGTCAGGATGTTGTTCGCGGAAATCCTGAGGAATCCGCTTGGCGGCTTCGCCGATGATTTCCAGGGCGCGCGCAATCGCATATTGCGATTTCGCATCGGCAAGGAAATCTTCGAAAGACAGGTGGGCGGCAAAACCGACGGCTTTTTCGGCGTTCTCGACGATATCTTGCAGATAGTCGCCGATGATCCGATCTTCCTTCGTCATGCCATGATGACTTCGGCCATGATGCGTTTGCCGATGGCCGGTTTCAGGGCTTCGCGATCTACCAGATCGACTTTCAGGCCCAGGGCGTCGCTCAAATCCTGCTGGAGGCCAGCGAAACCAATCAGTCCGATCCCGTCTCCCAAATCGACCAGAACGTCCAGATCGCTGCTTGGTGTTTGGCAACCCTTGGCGTAGGAGCCGAAAACGCCCAACCCGCGAACGGGATAGCGCTTCTCCAGGTCGGGTCTAAGATGGCGCAGTTCGCCCAAGATGTTTTCCAGGTTTCTCATGCTGGCAGTCTACCTCGAATTTATAACCCTTTCCAGGGGTCACACTTCCACCTGATCCAACAGCGCTGCCACGGTGCGCACCAGCCGCGAAAGGTCCTCAGGCTCGCTTAAGCGGTGGCCGCCGTTCTTCACGAAGGTGATTTCGACATCCTGGCTTTCCACTGCGTTCTGGATAGCCAGCGCGGTCTTCCAGGGCACATCCTTGTCTTCCAGGCCCTGGATGAGGCGCACCGGCACATTGATGGGCAGGGGACCCTTGTTCAAGAGCAGGTGGGAGCGCCCATCCTCAATCAATCTTCTGGTGATCAAATAGGGGGCTTCGCCATACTGGCTGGGAATTTCGACGAATCCCTGGCTGGTCACGGTCTGCCTCTGCGCCTCGGTCAATTCCGGCCAGATCAGGTTCTCGGTGAAATCGGGGGCGGGGGCGATGCCCACCAGCCCGGCCACGCGCAAAGGCCGGGCCAGGGCGGTCAGCAGCATGATCCAGCCCCCCATGCTAGAGCCCACCAGCACCTGCGGCCCCGAGGAGAGTTGGTCCAGGGCCAGGATGGCATCCTCGGCCCAGTCGCCGATACAGCCGTTTTTGAAGCTGTCTGACGAGGCGCCGTGGCCCCGGTAATCGAAGCGCAAGAAGGCCTGTCCCCGGGCTTTGCACAGCTCTTCCAGGGCCAGGGCCTTGCTTCCGGTCATGTCCGACATGAAGCCGGTCATAAAAACCACGCCCGGCCCCTTGCCTGAAAGCCTGTGGTAGGCGATTGTGGCGCCGCTGTCGCGTGTTAACATCAAGGGTCTATCTACGGATTCATTCATGACCGAGCAGTCTAGCAAGTCACAACCTTCCCGCCAACCCGTGGTTCTGCAGGTGCTGCCCGCCCTGGTCACCGGCGGCGTCGAGCGCGGCGCCGTTGATGTGGGCATTGCCTTGGCCGAGGCGGGATGGGGCAGCTATGTGGTTTCCACGGGCGGACCCATGGTGCGCGAATTGGAACGCGCCGGGGCCAAGCATGTTATTTTGCCGGTCGCCTCGAAGAATCCCCTCGTCATGCGCAAAAATGCCGAGCGATTGGCCGAACTGGCCAAGGAGATCAAGGCCGACATCATTCATGCCCGTTCTCGCGCCCCGGCCTGGAGTGCCGAGTCTGCCGCAAGGAAGGCGGGTTGCCATTTCGTCACCACCTTTCACGGCACTTATAATCTGGGGCCGATGGCGCTGAAGCGCCATTACAACGCCGTGATGGCCAAGGGCGAGCGGGTGATTGCCATTTCGCATTTCATCGCCAGCCATATCCATCAATATTACGGGGTCGGGTGGGAGCGGGTGCGCGTGGTGCCCAGAGGCATCGATTTCGACATTTTCGATCCGGCGCATGTTTCACCCGAGCGGATCATTCAACTGTCTACCGCCTGGCGTCTGCCCGATGGGGTTCCGGTTATCATGCTGCCTGGCCGTTTGACCCGCTGGAAGGGGCAGCCGGTGCTGATCGAGGCCATGGCCGAAATGCGCGACGTGCTGGGCTGGGCCGATATGCGCTGCCTGTTGGTGGGGTCGGATCAGGGGCGCACGGATTACCGCGAGGAACTGCTGGCCCAGACGCGCCGTCTTGGCCTGGATGACGTGGTGCATGTCATCGATGACTGCCGCGATCTGCCAGCCGCCTACATGCTGTCCGACGTGGTGGTGTCCGCCTCGACCGATCCCGAGGCCTTCGGGCGTATCATCGTTGAGGCCCAGGCGATGGGACGGCCCGTGGTGGCCTCGGACCATGGGGGGGCCAAGGAAACCGTGATCGCGGGTGAGACGGGTTGGTTGGTAACCCCTGGCGATTCAGCCGCGCTGGCGCAATCGATCAGCGACGTTTTGGAAATGGAGATCGGGCTTCGCAAGAAAAGGGCCGAGCAGGCGATACAGCATGCCAGGGCGAATTTCTCCAAGAAGCGGATGTGCGACGAAACGCTTACTGTCTACCGCGAGGTCTTGAACCTCGGGCCGTCGGCATGACCATGGCGAATATCCTGGTCATCAAGCTTTCGGCGCTCGGCGATATCGTTCAGGCGCTGGGGCCTATGGCCGCCATTCGTGCCCATCACAAGCACGACCACATCATCTTGCTGACAACGAAGCCCTATGCCGATTTTCTGCGGCAAAGCCCCTATGCCGACGAGGTTTGGGTTGACGAGCGCCCGCGTCTTAAGGATCCCCTGGGCGTGCTTAAATTGGCGCGTCGCCTGCGCCAGGGAAGCTTTGTCCGCGTCTATGACCTTCAAACCTCAAGGCGCAGCTCGCGCTATTTTCATCTGATGCGCCCCTTTGCCCCGGAATGGTCGGGTATCGCTTTGGGCTGCTCGCATCCGCATGCCAATTCCAAGCGCGATGAGATGCATACGATCGAGCGACAGGCCGAGCAATTGTTCATGGCCGGAATTGCCGAAACCCCGCTGCCCGACCTGTCCTGGGCCAAGGCTGATACCGCCCGCTTTCATTTGCCCGAACGCTATGGCCTTCTGGTGCCCGGGGGGGCGCCGCATCGTCCGGCCAAGCGCTGGCCCAGTGCGCGTTACGGCGAAATGGCAAGGCGCTGGATCGCCCAGGGCATCACGCCGGTTTTGTTGGGGACGGACCAGGACAAGGAAGCCCTGGAGATCGTGCGCATGATCTGTCCCCAGTCGGTCGATCTGTCCGGCCAGACGAATTTCTCCGATATCGCCGTTCTGGCGCAAGGTGCTGTCATGGCGCTTGGCAACGATACCGGACCGATGCATCTGATCGTGGCAGCAAACGCACCCTCGGTCGTTCTTTTTTCCGGCGACTCCGACCCCGCCCTTTGCGCGCCAAGGGGGGGCAATGTGACTGTTTTGCGGGCCACTGATTTGAAATATATGGAAATTTCAGAAGTGCAGCGCGCTTTGCAGAAAGTTTGCAGCGCTTGTTTCAAGCAATTCAAGCCAGTTTAGACAATTCCATTGTGCACCGGCGAAGGGGCGTTGTTTTCAGTCCGTAAATTCATTAGGGTCTTTCTTCTACGGCCTTCTTGTGGAAATGGGTGATGAATGAGTGGCGACAGCGAGAATGACAACGGCACTGTGAAGCGGTCCTTTGCCGCGCACATCTTCGCTCCGATCAAGATCACCTGGGACCAGTTCGTCGATCTGGTTGTTCCCTTCCGCCATACGACTCATATCCGCCGCCACGCCGCCTCGGTGACGATTTCGCGCGTCCAGTTGATGTCGGCCATTTTCGCCGTGCTGGTGCCGATGTTCTCGATTATCGACTGGTTCGTCTTTCCCTGGCCGGAATGGGCGATGATGACGGCCTTGCGCATCGCTTCGGGAATCATCTTCTTCCTGCTGGCTTGGCCGTGGGAAACCGAAAAGTCGCGTCTTCAGGCCGATGCCATGCTGATGGGAATGCTTCTGGTTCCGCCCGTTTTCTATCTCTCTTCGATTCAGATCATCCAGTCGCTTGAACTGACCGAACTGGGAATGCTGATCGCCAAGCTCTATTCCCTGATGCCCAACATCGTGCTGGCCGGACTGGCCATGTTCCCGCTGACGGCCTTCGAGGTGGTGATTTTCGCAATCCCCGCCTTCGCCTTCGCCATCATCGGCCTTTTCATGGAAGGTCAGGTGTTGAGCCTTCAGGTGCATGGCCCGGCGCTTTGGTTGATGGTGCTGGTCATGGGTGTTGCGATGTTTTCGGGCATGAGCCAGCTTCACTACATGGCCGCCCTGGTCAACCGCGCCATGATCGATCCCCTGACCCAGGCCTATACGCGCCGCTCGGGCAACGAGACCATCGAGCTTCTTTTCCGCCTGTCGGCACTTCAGAACACACCTTTGTCGGTGGCCTTCTTCGATCTTGATAAGTTCAAGACGATCAATGACGTCTATGGTCATGAGGAAGGCGACAAGGCCTTAAGAACCTTGGCCGACAAGCTGAAGCAGGGGCTTCGCAAGGGCGATGTGCTGGTGCGCTGGGGTGGCGAGGAATTCATCGCCATCCTCAACAACACCGATGGACCCGGCGCCCGAATCGTTATCGAGCGTCTGCGCGAGGCGGGGTTCGGTCTTCGTCCTGATGGCACGCCTCTGACCGCTTCGATCGGACTGGCGGAACGGGTGCAGGACAACATGCCCGACTGGGCGCATCTGGTCGAAAAGGCCGATGCCCGCATGTATGAGGCCAAGCGCACGGGGCGCGACCGCGCCGTCCTGCCGGGCGATGTCGTGCTGGATTTCAACCCGAAGGCGGCAGCAGAGTAAATTCCGTCCGGTCCGGCGGGCCGGGGGCGAACAGGAAGAGCGGATGTTGCCCCGGATTCGGCTGGGGCAGGGCGATCAGGGCGCTGGAAACCGTGCCGAAACCATCCTCTCTCTCGATCAGAAGGGCTGCGTCCTCGCTGACCCTACCGGGGGCTCGTGTTGCCATCAGTTCTTTCCACGCTGTCCAATCCTCTTTGTCGGGGCTGGGCAACGGGGCTGCCTTAAATCGGGGCAGGAAGGCTTGAATGCGGGGGCTTGCCACATCGTCCAGGTCATGCGCCGTCAGCATGTGGATGCCTTGGGGGATGGTTGCCGTTTCAATTCTTCTTCCATCATTCTTCAGCCAGAAGGCGTCTTGGGAATCGGCGATCATAAGATTAAAGGGCCGGTAAGCCCTGGGGTCTAGGTCGGAAAGCGCTTTTGCCGCCAGGGCGGCATCGGCATGGTCAAGCGCTTCCAGAACCAGTTCGCCGCGCGATCTTTTTCCGGCCAAGGCGCCCAGGCTGCCCACACGGTTCAGAATGCCCGCCACCACGCCATGATCGTTTATCCCCAGCCAGCTTCCGCCCGCCAGTTCGTCTTGCCCCGCCACCACGTCGGGACGGTCGGGCCAATGGCGTCCCGGCGGTTTCCAGGGGCGCCCCGCCATTTCGTCGCGGTTGGCGGCCAGCATCAGGGGCCAGGCTTGGCCGGGTTGGCGAAGAATGATCAAGGTACACATGCGGACAGTATACCGCTTCGCTCGGCGTTAGTATAATCCCGGAGAACAAATCAGGGTGCGGCATGGAAGAAGATCACAAAAAGTCCGGCAAGAAGGTGCTTGAGGAGCGCAAGCGCGCCTTCGAGGCCAAATACCAGCAGGACGAGGAAATCAAATTCAAGACCCGCAACCGGGCCAACCGTCTGGTGGGGCTGTGGGTGGCGGAAAAGATCGGACTGGATGAGTCCAAGGCGGCGACCTATGCCAAGCTTATGGTCGAAACGGGTTTTGCCGATCCGGAAGGGGCGGGCGTGGTTGCCAAGGTGCTTGGCGATCTTGCCGCCCATGGCCAAAAGATGGACGAGCATGCCCTGAAGCGCGAGATGGAGCGATTGAACGCCATTGCCCGCGAACAGATCATCACAGAATTTCTTGGAGAGAATGCATGACGCTTTGCCCTTGCAGTTCGGGACGCGACTTCGCCGCCTGCTGCGGCCCCATTCTGGACGGAGCCCAGGCCCCCACCGCCGAGGCCTTGATGCGGGCCCGCTATTGCGCCTTCACCAGCGGCAACATGGCCTTTCTTGACCGGACCCTGGCCAAGGAATCGCAAGACGATTACGACCGCGAGGAACTTCTGGAAACCATTCAGAACGCCAAGCCGCAGGGGCTTGAGGTGCGTCACACCGAGGGTGGCGGCGAGAATGACAGTACGGGCATGGTCGAATTCATTGCCCGCCTCAAGGTGCATGGCGAGCCTTTGCTGCACCATGAGAAGGCGGTCTTTCGCAAGGAGGAAGGCAACTGGATCTATGTCGATGGCGAAGTGGGACCCAAGGGGCCGCCTCGGCATGTGGAGAAAGTCGGGCGCAACGATCCTTGCCCCTGCGGCTCGGGCAAGAAATACAAGAAGTGCTGCGGGGCCTAGCGCTGAATGGAGCGCCGCTTCGCCTGTACGGTCTGCGGGAAATGCTGTCAGGGCTGGCTGCCTCTTACCCTTGAGGACGCGGTGCGCCACGCCCACCGCTTTCCCCTGGCCGTGCTGTGGAGCACCGTCCGTCAGGGCGCCAAGGCCTTCGCGCTGACCGAGCGTCTGGGCCTGCCGCTCAACAAGAAGGTGGCGTTGCGCATCACGCCGCTGTCCTATCTGCCGCCCCAGCAAGCCTGCCCGGCCCTGGCCGATGACGGAAAATGCGCCATTCACCACGAGAAACCCTTGCGTTGCCGCGTCATGCCTTTCTCTGCCGACCGAGAGGAAAAGGATCAGGCCGATCTGCTGATTCCCCGCAAGGATTGGCTTTGCGACATATCGGCCGTGGCCCCCGCTGTCTATTGCGAGGGAAAAATTCTGGATGCCAAGGATTTCGATGCCGAGCGCAAGGCCTTCGAAAGTCAGGCCCCCATCGTCAAGGCTTACGGTGATTTTCTTCTAAAGAGCAGTCCTGTTTTCAGGGCCGAGATGGAGAAGCTGACCTTGCGACCCGGCGGGGGCCAGATGATCTTGAAAATATCGCCTTTGCTGCGCAAGGCGGGCTTGGTCGATCTGGCGGATTTCGCCAGGCGTCAGGCTCCGGTTCTGCGCCGGTTTCAAGCGCTTGCAAGCGATCAGGGCTACGCGCGCAACTATGCCGACTGGGCCGTTGAAATGGAAGGCCTGCAACGCAATGAGGGAGATGGCGCATGACTCTTTGTCCCTGCTCGTCGGGCCTGGAATTGACTGCCTGTTGCGGCCCCATTCTGAAGGGGACGCCAGCTTTGACCGCCGAGGCCTTGATGCGGGCGCGTTACGTGGCCTTCGTGGGGGGCGATCTCGATTTCCTTGAGCGCACATTGGCCCCCGAAGCCAAGGCCGATATGGATCGCCATGCTGTCGAGGCGGCGATGAAGGGGGTTGAAGCCTTGGGATTCGAGCTTCGTGCCGTGGATGGCGGCGAAGAAGGCGAGAATTCTGCCAGCGTTGAGTATGTCGCCCGCTTCAAATCGAACGGCAAGCCTTTGGCCCATCACGAACGGGCGTCATTTAGGCGCGAAAATGGCGAATGGCTTTATGTTTCGGGCGAGGTGGGTCCCAGGCAAGCGCCGCGCCAGACCCAGAAGGTGGGGCGCAACGATCCTTGCCCCTGCGGCTCGGGCAAGAAATACAAGAAATGCTGCGGGGGGTGAGGGCAGCAAAAATAGGGCTCTTCAACGTTGATGTGGAATTGAGCCAGATGGCCGACATGAATTTTACCTCATCCAGAGGAGGGCCGAAGGCCCGTCTCGAAGGATGAGTATCTGTCGATGCTCGGATATTTTCCTTCGCCCACCCTTCGAGACAGCCGCTTCGCGGCTTCCTCAGGGTGAGGAATCATGTTTGCTCTTTTCCCATTCGTCGCGTCGATGAGCCTATAGTACCTTCAACGCTGTTTGACTGATCCTTCACAAGGATCAGCCAGTTCATCTAAGCTAAAAAGTTCCGTAAGCTGATTGAACTTGTCGGCGGCTTCGTCCCATGCTTCCCCGTCCCATGCAGTCAGGCCCCGCCGTTTGGCGCTGTGGTTGCCGATGTCATGGGCGATAGCGCGTGCGATCTCGGTGGTCATGGTCGCCACGTCAGCTTCTCCCGAACACCCGCTTGAAGATGGTGTCGACATGCTTGGTGTGATAGCCCAGGTCGAATAGCTCTTCCAAGGTCTTGCCGGGCAGCTTGGCCGTGACCTCGCCGTCGCCTTTCAGGAAATTCAGAAAATCGCCTTCGCCCGCCCAGACGCGCATGGCGTTTCTTTGCACGGCGACATAGGCGTTTTCGCGGCTCATGCCGGCCTGGGTCAGCGCCAGAAGAACGCGCTGCGAGAAGACGAGGCCGCCCAGTTGATTGAGGTTGCGCGCCACCGCATCAGGATAGACCACCAGCTTTTCGATGACCCCGGCCAGACGGGCCAGGGCGAAATCCAGCGTGATCGTGGCGTCGGGGCCGATCATGCGCTCGACCGAGGAATGCGAGATGTCGCGCTCGTGCCACAGGGCCACGTTTTCCATGGCCGGGATGACCATGCCGCGCACGAGGCGGGCCAGTCCGGTGAGATTCTCGGTCAGGACCGGATTGCGTTTGTGGGGCATGGCCGAGCTGCCCTTCTGACCGGGCGAGAAATACTCCTCGGCTTCCCGCACTTCGGTGCGTTGCAGATGGCGGATTTCGGTGGCGACGCGTTCGACCGACGAGGCGATGACGCCCAGGGTGGCGAAATACAGCGCATGGCGGTCCCTGGGAATCACCTGGGTCGAGATGGGCTCGGGCGAAAGCCCCAGCTTTGCCGCCACATATTCTTCGACGGAGGGATCGATATTGGCGAAGGTGCCCACTGCACCCGAAATGGCGCAGGTGGCGATATCCTTACGTGCTGCCAGCAGGCGTTCGCGGTTGCGGGCGAACTCGGCATGGAAGCTTGCGAATTTCAAGCCGATGGTGACGGGCTCGGCATGGATGCCGTGGCTTCGTCCCATGCAGACCAGATCCTTGTACTCGAAGGCCCGCTTCTCAAGGGCGGCCAGCACCCGGTCGATATCGGCCAGCAGGATGTCGGAAGCCTGGGCTAGTTGCACGGCTAGGCAGGTGTCCAGAACGTCGGAACTGGTCATGCCCTGATGCATGAACCGGGCTTCGTCGCCCACATTCTCGGCCACGTTGGTCAGAAAGGCGATTACGTCATGCTTGGTCTGAAGCTCGATCTCGTCGATGCGATCGGCGTCGAACTTGCCCCGCTCCCAGATCGCCTTGGCCGCCGATTTGGGCACGATTCCCAGTTCCGCCATGGCGTCGCAGGCATGGGCCTCGATCTCGAACCAGATGCGGAATCTGTTATCGGCCGACCAGATGGCGGACATTTCGGGGCGGGAATAGCGAGGGATCATGACAAACCTTCCGATGCGATTTTTAAGCTTTCCTTATAGGCCCTGGATGCTTGGATGAAAAGCCGTCGCGAAACCTATCTTAAAGATTGATCACCGGGATTTGCCTGTCATAATCTCGCCGGGGAAAAGCATGGAGGCCTGCCTGTCCACGTCCCGACTCAAAGTCGTCACCCTTCTCGATGGACTGACCGATTCGGAACTGACCGAGATCGAGCAGCTTTGCCATTGGCATCAGCTTGGCGCCGACAGCATCGTTTTCGACAAGGAAAGCGACACGCTTGAGGTCTATTTCCTGATCGAGGGCTCGGTGCGCGTTCTGTCCTATTCGCCTTATGCCCGCGAGAAGCGCGAGGTGACGCTGGCTAATTTTGTGGCCGGAGAATATTTCGGCGAACTGGCAGCCCTTGACGGTAAGCCGCGCTCGGCCAAGGTGGTGACCAGCGAGCCCAGTATCCTGGCCTCGCTCGAGGGCCCCGCCTTTCGTGAAGCCATGATCCGTTTTCCCAAGCTGGCCTTGCGCGTCACCTTGCGTCTGGCCGATATCATCCGCCGTCTCGATTCGCGCGTGACCGAACTTTCCACGCTCTCAGAGCCCGAGCGCGTTTTCACCGAACTGTTGCATCTGGCCAAGCCAGACAGCAAAAAGCCCGGGCAGTATCTGATTTCCGAAATGCCCAAACACAAGGATCTCGCCAGTTGGACTGGCACCAGCACGGAAATCGTGGCCCAGGTGGTGGGCGAGTTGGCCCGTGAAGGCATTCTGGAGCGGCGCCATCTTGGCATGGTGGTTCGCGACTATGAGCGTCTGCGCCTGATGGCGCGAGCCAGATAACGGCGGCTTTCCTGGATTTCCAAGGGCTTGACCTGATCGGCCGTAAACCCCTTGAAATTACGGCAAATTTTATGCGTATCCAAGCAAGCCTTCAAAAAGCGCATGAATCCAGAGGGTTCCTAAAAAATCAATAAAATCATTGCATAAGGAGAGAAAATCTTGTTGCGCAACCCCGAGATTGGAGTAAGCTTGTTCTCGGAGGACTTACGGACGCCGCAGCGGTTCACAAGCGCCCTAAAGCCCACAGGACTGTTAAGGATCGATGCTTCAGGACAGCACTTCCCTAACGGGCCCTAAGGCGGCAGGACCAGAGTACGCGGCGAGACTGGATCAACCGAAGGAGACTAAAAATGCTTCGACTGTACACAACCTTTCTCGGCGTTAAGAACCGTGCAGAACGTCTTCTGACCGAGGACAAGGGCGCCACCGCCATCGAATACGGCCTGATCGCCGCTGGCATTGCCGTGGCCATCGTCGCCGTCGTCTACGGCGTCGGCAGTGATTTGATCAACCTGTTCACGGATGTTCAGAGCAATCTGCAGCAGCGCGGCGGCTGAGGCTTCGGCCTCAGGGCACACGTTGTCCGCAAGATGCAAGAAGAGCGCTCTTCGGGAGACCGAAGGGCGCTTTTCCTTTTTCCCTCTGCCGCCTTTCCCATGAGTGCATGACTTTTTTTCTGCTCCTTCTTCCCACCCTGGGTGCCCTTGCGGGGGCTGGAATCGATCTGTTGCGCTTTCGTATTCCGAATGCGCTGACTCTGGGGTTGGCCGCCCTGTTCTTTCCCGTCGCTTTGCTGGCCGGCCTGGACGGAGGGGATCTGCTTGATCATCTCGGAGCGGGGGCGGGCATGCTTGCTGTCGGTCTTCTCTTGTTCACAGTGCGTTTGTGGGGTGGGGGCGATGCCAAGTTGTTTGCGGCATTAAGCCTGTGGCTGGGCTGGCAGCCTCTGTTGGCCTTCGTGTTTGCCATGACGCTGGCGGGCGGCGTGCTGGCCCTGGCCTTGCTGTTGGTGCGCCGCATTTCCTGGCCCGAGCGGGTTCGCCGCATGCCCGCCTTGCGACGTCTTCTCGGAGCAAAAAGCGCCATGCCCTACGGAGTGGCCATGGCCTTGGGCATGATCTGGATGACGCTTCATGCGTGAGATGCTGCGCTCGGGCGTCTGGCTGACGGACAAGCGCAGGCGTGCTTGGTGCCTGATCGCCCTTGTGGGATTCATTTCTGCTCTCGTCTTTCTGATCGTCACCTCGTCGGACGGCATGGATTTCAAGGGCCGCCCTCTGGGCACGGATTTTCTGAATGTCTGGGCGGCGGGCAGGCTGGCACTTGAGGGCACACCGGCCTTGGCTTGGGATTATCCCAGCCATGCCAGGGTAGAACTTACGCTGTTTCCGAAACTCGCCACCTATTACGGCTGGCATTATCCGCCGCCTTTGCTGATCGTGGCCGCTTTGCTGGCGCTGTTGCCCTATCTGGCCTCGGTGGCGGTCTGGTTGGCCGTGACCTTCGAAATGATGCGCCAAGCAGCCCGCGGGCTGGTATTTGATCGTCTTGCCGCCTGGGCCTTCCCGGGGCTTTTTATCAATATCACGCATGGCCATAACGCCTTTTTGTCGTCGGCACTGCTGCTAGGCGGCCTGCGCCTTTTGGACAGCCATCCCTGGCTGGCGGGTGCTTTGCTGGGTGGCCTGTCCTTCAAGCCGCAACTGGGTGTGCTGATCCCCGTGGCCCTGGCGGCGGGTGGAATGTGGCGGGCCTTTGGCGGCGCAACCCTTTCCGTGCTGGGTATGGCGGTTCTGTCCTGGCTTGTCCTGGGCACGGATTCCTGGCTGGCCTTTATCGACAGTGTGCCGCTGACCCGCCACGCGGTGCTGGAAGGTGGGGCCATCGGTTATGGCAAGATGCAGAACGTCTTTGCCGCCGCCCGCCTTCTGGGCGCGGGAATTGATCTGGCTTGGATGATTCAGACGGTTTCGGCCCTGGTGGCGGCGGGCGTGGTGGCCTGGCTATGGCGGCGCTCTGACACAACGCTTGAAGACAAGGCAGCTTCGCTGGTGCTGGGCACCTTGCTGGCCGCACCCTACCTCCTGGACTACGACCTGATGCTGCTGGCCGTACCCTTGCTGCTGAAGGCCCATGGCGGGAAGTTCAGACCCTGGGAAATCAGCTTCTACGCCCTGCTTTGGGCGCTGCCGCTGTTGGCGCGTCCCTTCGGCATGTGGCTGTTCGTGCCGCTCACCCCTTTGGTTTCCGTGCTTGGCCTATGGCTTCTGGTCAGCTATCAAAAACCCTTCCTCAAAGTTTCTTCGCCCTGATTTTGCCACAGACCTGGTTCAGGATGCGGGCATGAAACGAATCGCCTGCCTGCTCTCGCTGTTGTTTCTTCTTGCCGCTTGCGGCCCGCCGATGGTCTGGGACAAGCCGGGCCTCAGCCTGGAAGCAAAACGGGGAGAGCAGACGGACTGCGAGCGCATCGCCTGGCATCAGGCTGTCGATGCCGAGAATGACTTCATGTTCCGCTATCGGATGACGAACTGGCGGCACGGTTCTTCATATGGCTATTTCCCGCAATCCAATGCTTTTGATCGCTATTCCTGGGAAAACCGCTTCTATGCCACCTGCATGCAGGCCAAGGGCTATCGTCTTATTCCCCTGCAACAAGGGGGGTGAAACAAGCCGGGCGGCATCCCATGTCTTGATCACGGGGTGGGTTGGAATGAGGTAAGTGTCGCCATGTCCGAGAAGCTACCCTCCGAGACCGTCAGCGAGCACCTTGACCGCATGAGCGGCTGGCGCAAGACGCCCGGTCGCGACGCCATTCGCAAGAATTTTCAGTTCAAGGATTTTTCAGAGGCCTTCGGCTTCATGACGCGTGTCGCCCTGGCGGCAGAGCGGCTGAACCATCATCCCGAATGGAGCAATACCTACAGCCGGGTCGAGGTCGTCCTCAGCACGCATGATGCGGATGGCCTGACAGAAAAGGACTTCGCCCTGGCCCTGGCGGCAGATCAGGCCGCTCAGGGGACGGGGTGAATTTAGCCCTTCTGCTGCCGCTTGGCCTGGGCGTGCCTGGGCGTGTTGCGGCTGCCGTTGCTCTTGGGCTGTGCAGGCTTGCCGCCGCCGTTGCGGTGTCTGGCGGCTTGGCCCTGGCGCTTCTGGGCGGGCTTGGGGCGCGTGCTGTGGCGCATGTCAGCAATCGCCACGGCGTGGAAGGCGTGATCGTCATGGGACGGAATCGACTGGCGGATGGTCCGCTCGATCGTCTTCAGATAGCCCACTTCCTCGGCGTCGCAGAATGACAGGGCGATTCCATCCGCTCCGGCCCTGGCCGTGCGGCCAATGCGATGCACGTAGCTTTCCGGCTCGTTGGGCAGTTCGAAATTGATGACATGGCTGATGCCGTCGATGTCGATGCCGCGCGCCGCGATGTCGGTGGCGACCAGGGCGCGGATATTGCCGTTGCGGAAGGATTCAAGCGCCTTCTGGCGGGCCGTTTGCGTCTTGTTGCCGTGGATGGCCTGGGCGGAAACCCCCGACTTCTCCAACTGCTCGGCCACGCGGTCGGCTCCGTGCTTGGTGCGGGTAAAGACGATGGCGCGGGTGACCGCGCGATCCTTCAGCACATGGGCCAGCAGGTCGCGTTTGTTTTCGCGGGTGACGAACATGACTTTCTGATCGATGCGCTCGACCGTGGTCGCGGTGGGCGTGATTTCTACCCGTTCCGGATTCTTCAAAAGACCAGCAGCCAGGGTCGTCACCGAATCCGGCATGGTGGCCGAGAAAAGAAGCGTCTGACGTTCCTTGGGCAGACGGTCGGCGATGCGGCGCACATCATGGATGAAGCCCATGTCGAGCATGCGGTCGGCCTCGTCCAGCACCAGCATCTCGACGAAGTCGAGGCGCACATGGCCCTGGTTCATGAGATCGAGCAGGCGGCCGGGGGTTGCGATCAGGACATCGGTGCCGTTGATCAGCGACTTGACCTGAGGCATCTGGCCGACGCCGCCGAAGACAAGGGCGCGCTTGAAGCGGATGTTGCGCCCGTAGGTGGCGAAACCGGTGCTGATCTGGGCGGCCAGCTCGCGCGTGGGCGTCAGAATCAGGGCGCGAGCCGAACGCGGCACCAGACGGCGCGGCTCGGTGGCAATGCGCTGAAGGATGGGAAGGGCGAAGGCCGCCGTCTTGCCGGTGCCGGTTTGGGCGATGCCTAAAACGTCGCGTCCCTTCAACAGATGCGGAATGGTGGCGACCTGAATGGGCGTCGGCGTGGTGTAGCCCTCGGTGGTCAGGGCAGACAGCAGGGTCTGGGCCAAGCCCAGATCGGAAAAGGAAACGGTCATGTGATGAATCAACTTTCAAAAGGTCCGGCGCGAACGCCAAAGGGCATCCGCGAGGGACAGGGTTGCGCGCCCCTGGGGCACGCGACCAGCGGGAAGTAAGGAAGGTTTTTTTGGGGGATCGCCGGGCGGAAAAGAAACCAGCCCCTCGTGCGCGATCACCAGAACCATGACAGGCCGAGTGCCCGTCGTGGCGAGCTTATAACAGAGAGCTGATAGAAGAGCAATGAGTATTAATCGTCGTTTGACAGGCGACACAAGACAGGCTAGGATTGCGGCATGATACTTTCCTTCCGGCACAAGGGGTTGCGTGACCTTTACGAAGGCAAGAACTCCCGCCGGGTGGCATCGGAACATGTCGGGAAACTTAAGGATATCTTATCCGTTCTCGATCACAGCCGCCGTCCTGATGATATGAATCTTCCCGGTTTCAGGCTTCACGCCTTGAAGGGAAATTTCAAAGGGTTCTGGTCGGTCTGGGTATCCGAGAACTGGCGGATCGTCTTTCGATTCGATAATGGTGATGCTTGCGACGTTGATTATTTGGATTACCACTAGGAAGGCTGCCTCATGATGCGCAAACCTCCTCATCCCGGTGGCATCGTGCGCCGCCAATGCATCGAGCCTTTGGGGCTGACGATTACCGAGGCAGCCAAGGGCCTGGGGGTTACCCGTCAGGCCCTTTCCGATCTCGTCAACGAACGGGCGGGCATTTCCGTTGAAATGGCCTACCGTCTTGCGAAGGCCTTCGGATCGTCCCCCGAGATGTGGCTGGGCCTGCAGATGTCTTATGATCTTGCGAAGGCCAGCGCTCGTATGAGCAAGCTGGCCGTGTGCTCCTTCGTAAGAGCGGCTTAATTACAGCCTACCGCTTCCCCATCATCTCGACGAAGCGGGCGAAGAGATAGTGGCTGTCCTTGGGGCCGGGCGAGGCTTCGGGATGATACTGCACCGAAAAGACGGGCTTGCCCTCGACCGAAAGCCCCTCGACCGAGCCGTCGAACAGCGAGCGATGGGTGATGGAAACGCCCTTGGGCAGGCTGTCCTCATCGACCATGAAGCCATGATTCTGGCTGGTGATTTCCACCTTGCCGGTGGTCAGGTCCTTGACTGGGTGATTAGCCCCCCTGTGCCCGCGCTCCATCTTGCGCGTATGCCCGCCCAGGGCAAGGCCCAGCATTTGATGGCCCAGGCAGATGCCGAACAGGGGCACGTTTTGCTCGATCAGCTTTTGAATCACCGGCACGGCATAGGCGCCGGTTGCCGCCGGATCGCCGGGGCCGTTGGACAGAAACACGCCGTCGGGCGCATGGCGCATCACGTCATCGAAACTGCTTTGGGCGGGCAGCACGGTCACCTTGCAGCCCGATGCGGCCAGACAGCGAAGGATGTTGCGCTTGGCCCCGTAATCGAGGGCGACGACGTGGAATTTAGGGGCCGTTTGGCGGCCATAGCCCTGGCCCAGCACCCAATCAGCTTCATCCCAGGAATAGGTCTGGCGGCAGGTGACGCTCAGGGCCAGATCCATGCCCTCGAGGCCCGGCCATTTCAGCGCCTCGGCCTGATATCTGGCCGCATCGATATTGCCCTCGGGGGCATGCACGATAACGCCGTTGGGTGCGCCCAGGTCGCGGATGCGCCGTGTCAACTTGCGCGTATCCACGCCACACAGACCCGTAATGCCATGCGATTTCAGCCAGGCATCCAGATGCTGGGTGGATCGCCAGTTGGCGGGCTCGGTGATGTCGGCCCGGATGACTAGACCGCGCACCGCCGGTGTCACGGTCTCGATATCCTCGGCATTGGTGCCGACATTGCCGATATGCGGGAATGTGAAGGTGATGATCTGTCCGGCATAGGAGGGATCGGTCAGGGTCTCCTGATAGCCCGTCATCGCGGTGTTGAAGCAGACCTCGCCCACCGAATGACCGGCGCTACCGATGCCTTTACCCCAGAAGACCGTGCCGTCGGCCAGCACCAACGCCCCGGTCATGGCTTGCGTGGCCGGGCTGGGTGGGGCGATGTGGCTCATGATCTTCCTTTTCCTCGGCAGAACCCGGTTGCACTCCAACGCAGCGCCGACCCATAGGGGTGCGCGTGCCGGAAAGCCGGGTTCGCTTCGTGAAATTTACGTGGCACTTCTTTTACCCGTGCCGGGGAAGGCGGTCAAGCCCCCGATAAAGATATAATATTATTAAGTTTCAACGCTCTAATCTATCCTTGCCAGGAGGCTTCGGCGGCGCTAACGTCCCCCCTTTCACAAGATAGCCATGGAATAAGGGAACGGCCATGTTGCGCACGCGTCTGAACGGAGCTTTGAAGACGGCCATGCTGGCCAAAGAGGTGCGGGCCGTTTCCACCGTGCGTCTGATTTTGGCAGCCCTCAAGGACCGCGATATCGCCGCCCGTTCCAAGGGCAATCTGGATGGCATCAGCGAAGATGACATTCTGGGCATGCTGCAATCCATGATCAAACAGCGCCGGGAAAGCATTGGGCTTTACGAACAGGGTGGACGCCTTGAACTGGCCCAGCAGGAGCAAGAGGAAATCGTGATCATCGAGCGCTTTCTGCCCCGTCAGATGACCGAGGCCGAGGCCGATGCCGCCATCAAGGCTGTCCTGGCGGAAATCGACGCCAAGGGGCTTAAGGACATGGGCCGGGTGATGACCTGCTTGCGCGAACGCCATGCCGGGCAAATGGACTTCGGCAAGGCAAGTTCTCTGGTAAAAACCCAACTTTCCTGATTATTCTCGGGGCATGTCATTCCCGCCCCGATTTTTGGAAGAACTGCGGACCCGCATTTCGCTGACCGAAGTGGTCGGTCGCAAGGTCAAGCTTGTGCGCAAAGGCCGGGAATACTGGGCCTGCTGCCCCTTCCACAACGAAAAATCCCCCAGCTTCTCGGTTTCCGACGAGAAGGGATTTTATCACTGTTTCGGCTGCGGAGCGCATGGCGACGTCATCGGCTTTGCCATGCGGGCCCAGGGCCTGCCCTTTCCCGAGGCGGTCGAACGTCTGGCCGCCGAGGCGGGGATGGAGGTGCCCAAGGCCAGCCCGGAAGAGCGCGAGCAGGCCAAGCGCGAGGCCTCGCTCTACGAAGTGATGGAACTGGCCTGCAAGCATTTCGAGGGCCATCTCGGCGCCCCTCAGGGCCGCGAGGCGCTGGCTTACTTGAAGGGCCGGGGGCTTTCGGATGAAACCATCGCCCGTTTTCGTCTGGGTTTCGCGCCCGAGGACCGCAACGAGCTGAAGGTGGCCCTGCTGGGCGAGACCATCACCAAGGAGATGCTGATCGAGGCCGGGCTGCTGATTCAGCCCGAAGACGGGAGCCGTGAACCCTATGGCCGCTTTCGGGGCCGCGTCATGTTTCCCATCACCGACAAGCGGGGCCGCGTCGTTGCTTTTGGCGGGCGCATCATGGGGGCGGGCGAGCCCAAATATCTCAATTCCCCGGAAACGCCGCTGTTTCACAAAGGCCGCCAGCTTTACGCCCTGGCCCAGGCGCGCGAAGGGGCCAGAGCCACTGGGCGCCTGATCGCCGTCGAGGGCTATATGGATGTGATCGCGCTTCATCAGGCAGGCCTCGATCAGGCCGTGGCCCCCCTGGGCACGGCGCTGACCGAGTCCCAGATCGAGGAGATGTGGCGCCTGGCGCCGGAGCCGATCTTGTGCTTTGACGGCGATACGGCTGGCCAGCGGGCGGCCGGTCGGGCGCTCGAACGCGCTCTGCCGCTGTTAAAGCCCGGCCTCAGCCTGCGCTTTGCCACGCTGCCCCCAGGCGAAGATCCTGACACGTTGGTTCAGAAACAAGGGGCGTTGGGCCTGGAAGCCGTGCTGGGGCAGGCCCAGTCGCTGCTGGAGCGCCTGTGGATAACCGAGACGATGGCCGCCCCCGCCGATACGCCCGAGCGCCGCGCTGCCTTGGAAAAACGCCTGGAAGAGCAGGTGAAGCGCATTCAGGACACGCAAGTCCAGTATTACTACCGTTCGGACATAAAAAATCGGCTGCGCGAGCTGTTTTTCCAGGCCAGGCCGAAGCAGGGCCGTTTCACCAAGGGCAGGGAGCCGGTGGCTGGCGTTCCTCGCAATTCTCCCATGTTACCCCCTTCGGCCCCGCAACCTAAACTTGAATCTCTGCTTTTATCCTGTCTGATCAACCACCCGGACCTGATCGACGAGGCAGCCGAGCCGCTGGGACATCTGTCATTCAGCGATCCAGGCCTTGACAGGCTTCGTCAGGAGGCTCTAAACCTCCTCGCTCAAATGCCCGGCCTTGATTCTGAGACCTTGAAGCACCACCTGGATGCCCACGGGTTCGGAGAGGCTGTTGCATCTTTGTTGCGTACGACACTGGCACGTTTCGCAGGGGCAGACGCTTCGCAAGACGACGCCAGGAAGGGGATGCTGCACGCCTTGGGGCGGCTTCGCCGCCCGCACATCGTTCAGGCGATTCTTGAGGCCGAGCGCCGGTTGGGCGACGAGGTCAGCCAGGAAGCGCTGGACGCCTTGACCGCGTTAAGGGATGAGCTGAGCCGGATTGATGACATCGACGATGACGACGCCTAAGCCTTCCTTCCCGACACGAGCCTCATTTCAATCCCCCACCAGGGAGCTTTAAGCGCATGGCAAAGCAGGCCGCTCAAACCGCCGAAACCCAGGAAGCTCCGGAAGAAGCCCAGGACAGCCCGCTCCTGGATACCCTGGGTGCTGCCGTCAAGCGCATGGTCGCCAAGGGCAAGGAGCGCGGCTACGTCACCTATGACGAAATCAACGCCGCCCTACCGCCCGAGGAATTCTCGTCGGAGCAGATCGAAGACACCATGTCGATGTTGTCCGAAATGGGCATCAATGTGGTCGAGAACGAAGAGGCCGAGGAAGCCCAGCCCGCCAGCGAGGAAGCCAAGGAAGAAGAAGAGTCGACAGCGGGCAATGTCGAAGAAGAGGATCTGGGCCGCACCGACGATCCCGTGCGCATGTATCTGCGCGAAATGGGATCGGTCGAGCTTTTGTCGCGCGAAGGCGAAATCGCCATTGCCAAGCGCATCGAGGCCGGTCGCGAGATGATGATCGGCGGCATCATCGAAAGCCCGCTCACCATCCACGCCCTGGTCGATTGGCACGACAAGCTGATCAACGGCCAGATGCTGCTGCGCGACATCATCGATCTTGACGCCACCTATGGCTCGGGCTTCCAGGAAGTCACCGAAGAGGCGCTGGAAGGCGCGGAAGCCGAGGCAGAAGCCGAGGGCGAGGAGGAAAAGGTCGAAGGCGAAGCCGAGGCTGAGGGCGAAGAGGGGGAAGAATCCAGCATTTCCCTGGCCGCCATGGAATTGGAGCTGATGCCCACGGTCGTCGAGACCTTGGAGCGCATCGCCGAGACCTACAAGAAATTGCGCAAGGTTCAGGAAAAGCGCCTGAAGGCCCTGCAGAGCGACGAGAAGGTTCCTGCCGCCACCGAGAAGAACTTCACCAAGCTGAAGCAGGAATTGATCGAGCTGATGGAGGGCATTCACCTCAATCAGACACGGATCGAGTTTTTGGTCGAGCAGTTGAACAATTTGAATCGCCGCCTGATCGGACATGAAGGCCGTCTTCTGCGCGTGGCCGAAGGCTGCAAGATCAAGCGCCAGGAATTCCTGGATTCCTATTTCGGAAGCGAGCTAGATCCCAACTGGATTGACAAGCTGAAGGTGCGTCCCGGCAAGGGCTGGAAGGAATTCACCGGCCCCAAATGCACCAAGCAGATCGCTGATCTGCGCACGCTGATCGGTGACATCGCCGCCGAGGCGGGCCTGCCCATCGCCGAGTTTCGGCGCATCGTGGCCACCGTGCAGAAGGGCGAGCGCGAATCCGGCAAGGCCAAGAAGGAAATGATCGAGGCCAACCTGCGCCTTGTCATCTCGATTGCCAAGAAATACACCAATCGCGGACTTCAATTCCTCGATCTCATTCAAGAAGGCAATATCGGCCTGATGAAGGCGGTCGACAAGTTCGAGTATCGCAGAGGCTACAAGTTCTCGACCTACGCCACCTGGTGGATCAGGCAGGCCATCACGCGCTCGATCGCCGATCAGGCGCGCACCATCCGCATTCCCGTGCATATGATCGAAACCATCAACAAGCTGGTGCGCACGAGCCGGCAGATGCTGCACGAAATCGGCCGCGAGCCCACGCCGGAAGAACTGGCCGAAAAGTTGCAAATGCCGCTGGAGAAGGTGCGCAAGGTCTTGAAGATCGCCAAGGAGCCGATCTCGCTTGAAACCCCCATCGGCGACGAGGAAGATTCGCATTTGGGCGATTTCATCGAGGACAAGAATGCCGTGCTGCCCTTGGATGCCGCCATTCAGGGCAATCTGCGCGAAACCACCACCCGCGTTCTGGCCTCGCTCACACCCAGAGAAGAGCGCGTGCTGCGCATGCGTTTTGGCATCGGCATGAATACGGATCATACGCTGGAGGAAGTGGGCCAGCAGTTCTCGGTCACGCGCGAGCGTATCCGCCAGATCGAGGCCAAGGCGCTTCGTAAGCTTAAGCATCCCTCGCGCTCGAGGAAGCTGCGCAGCTTTTTGGATAATTGAGAGCGGCGACCGGGCCATTAGGGCCCCGCGCGGATTTTGGTGCGCAAGCCAAGATGCGCAGCACCGCACGGCGTTTGAGTGTGAATGTAAAGTGGGGCCTGTAGCTCAGTTGGTTAGAGCGGGCGGCTCATAACCGCTTGGTCGTAGGTTCGAGTCCTACCGGGCCCACCATTTCTCATAACGCATTGTTATTTCATATTAAACGCTTCCCTCACTTAAATCTGAGGCCCCTAACTCCTTTAGAGGAAATTACTCTGGGCAGGTCAAGAGCGCCCTTACTAGGAAAAGCCTTGCTGGGCTATTCGTTCTCGTAGCCGCAGACCCATAGCGTGCTCGTAGCAAGATTGAATGTAAGGCTCCAGATGCGCCTTCTCTTGCTCAAACTCTTTATGGTCATTGATAACGGTCGGAATATCACCGTCAGATAGTTGACCTTCGTAAACCAGCCACCCAATAAGATGTGAGGTCGTTCGTACGCGTGAGCTGTCAAGAGCACTTGCCGCATTTTTCCGCGCGTTCTGATCGTCAGTCAGAAATCCATTCCGTAATTTCTGGGCCAAAGCAACTGCGGCAAGCTCGCCATGATGTAACCTTCTTACTGCTTTTGGGGTGTATGACAAGGCAACCAGATCATCCACTGTCAATGACTGAACACTGAAGCACCCTTTTGAACCAAGCTCGTTTTGAAGCCTTGTCCGTAATTCCTGCAAACCATTTCGAGAGCTTGGCTTAACAAGACATTCGTACCTGACATATTCAGCAAGTACGAAATGACGTCCTTTGATCCTGGCGGCAATATGCAAGGTCTTGCTGCACAGAACATTCCACACCGAACATGTGTCGATAGAGAGGATAGAAGGGAATGAACTAATCATTTCATCTGGAGGAGGGTTAACCATGCTTAAGGCTCACCCCAAAAAGCGCCGAAAGCTCGTTAAGTTCGCTGGGTTCAGCTAAAAGAATATCTGCCAGCTTTGCTTGCGAAATCAGCCCACGCTTATGCGCCTCAAATCCCATATTAACATATTGAGAATGAAGCCCCATCCCCAGCAGAACGAGCTGTCGATCCCTCTGCTTCTCGGTTAAACCCTCCCGCACCTCAGGTTCATGCTTGTCTGGTAGGCGGATGCTGCTTTGCCTAAGGTTATTCCAAGTATCTTCGTCGAGAATATTGTCTCGCTTTAACGCTGACAGAAGGGCCGGAACGGAAACGAACAACTGGCTTGCAGCTTCTTTGATCTTCTCAGGTTGTTTCCACTGTTCCTTTGTTCCGATCATGGAAAGCAATTCGGGAGGCATGAGAAAGCTTGAGGCAAATGAGTTCGCTCGCAATTCGACTAAGTCATTAGAGCCAGATTGCTCGCTCTGAACAGAGACATTGTACTTCTTGTCGGCATCAAGGAGCGCATGACCAATCTCATGTGCGGCGCTAAAACGCTGCCGGTATTTGTCCTCTGAGAAGTTGATGAGAATGCAGTTTCCTGCCTCGGGATGGCGCACGAAAAGACCTGATATCTGAGAGCTCGGAAGTGCCCTTCGGAAAACGCGGAACCCCTTATCTCGAAGCCAGCCGAATATATCGGGGATTATGGCGTTGCGCGGGAGGCCATATTTTTGTCGCAAAGCCGCAGCGCAATCGGCCCCATGTCCCTTAAAATACGTCCCCCTGGGATCAAACATGAATTCATCATGAGAGAGGCGAACTTCAAGAAGTTCCTCAAGCATGGCTTGAGATTTACAAAGGTATAGAAACTCGGCAATGGCGTGGCGATCTGAAGCCGCGAGACGCCCACCTTCAGAACGCAGCATCGTCGAAGCGTTCTCTTCTGGATTAGGGGCCGCATCATCGACGAGCCAGGAAAATTCACATTTGAAGAAGTCCGCAATAATTAACACCTCATCCCCCGTCGGGGAGGCTTTTCCGGACTCAATAACCCGAAGAGCTTGGGAGCCTATCCCGGTCGCTACGGCAACCTCATCAATCGAGTTGCCGTATGCTTCGCACAGCGACTTAAATTTCCTGGCAAACTCTTGGGGCGTAAAAGCCATGACGTCCAATCTCCCGACTATTAGGCTAGCTGGAAACCAAGTGGCTAGCAACGATTGAGGATTGAAATTGAATGCCCGGGCTGCGATTTTCTGATTTTCTGAACGTTTAATTGCGTATGGAAGTGCCCCATCCTCCTAAACTAGGCCATTTGCTCGGTCTGATTGCCCGTTAATCAAACCAATCAGGTGAGGGCACAGCGCAAAATAACCGTTAGCCATCAAAGAGTCCTAATCCGCCCTCACCTTTTTGCAACCATCTGAAAAGCAGAATTGTTGCATTTCTACCGGGCCCACCATTCAATTTCTAACGTATTGTATCTATTTGCCTTTACGCCTCATGCGCTCGCCTTGCCCCTAGATGCGGGTATCGGTTGGCCGCCATCCGGGTTTCGTCTGGACAAAATTAATGTGGCTATTGGCGTGATTGAAGCGCCTTTCCGCCACCCCATATGGAAGAGACATCTCCTTTGACAGGAGTTTTTCCATGAAACGACTTCCATCATTCCTTCTGGTTCTGGCATTGATTGGCACGTCGCCAAGCTTGGCCGCCGATGCGCCAGCCATGCCCAGCGACACGGCGCTGGGCAAGGTTATGGCCGATGCCAAGGGCATGACGCTCTATTCCTTCGACAATGATACGGGCGGCAAGTCGGCCTGCAACGGGCCTTGCGCCGTCAACTGGCCCCCCCTCACGGCTTCGGGTTACGCTGCCGGAATGGGCGACTGGTCCGTCATCGTGCGCGACGATGGCTCGCGCCAATGGGCCTACAAGGGCAAGCCGCTCTATAGCTGGAGCAAGGATGCGAAGCCCGGCGACACCACCGGCGACGGCTTCAACGGCAAGTGGCACGCCGCCAGACCGTAGAAACTTATCCGACGACGCGGTTGCGACCTGCATCCTTGGCCTGATAAAGCGCCTTGTCGGCGCGTCTGATCAGTTCTTCGGCTGACTCGCCTGGGCCGATGGTGGCGACGCCGAAGCTGGAGGTGAGCGTGGTGGGCATCTGAACGGAAAGCTTCGGGAGTTCCGAGCGCAAAAGTTCGGCCAGCCTGAGGGCGCCATCCAGCGTGGTGGATGGGCAGATGACGACGAATTCCTCGCCGCCCCAGCGGCCGATGATATCGGTCGCCCGCGTATGCTCTCTTAGCGATTCGGCAACGCGTTTTAGCGCCTCGTCGCCGGCATGGTGGCCGTGCCGGTCGTTGATTTCCTTGAAATGGTCAAGGTCGAGGAGAATGACCGAGAAGGCGGTGTCATAACGCTCGAAGCGCTTCTGCTCTTCGCTCAGCGTCTCGTTGATCATGCGGCGATTGAAAAGGCCGGTCAGGGCGTCGGTTCTGGCGAATTTGTCGAGCGCCTGATTCTTTTCGTCCAGGCTGCGATTGGCGACTTCAAGATTCGAATGAGCCAGGCGCAGATCCGAGGTAACGCGCAGAACCTTCATATAGTGGAACAGAATGAAAAATCCGATAACGCCGATGCCTGCCAGCAACTTCCAAAGATAGCTGTAATCGGCTCGTTCGACATAGGCCACGGCCAGCCATCTTTTATAGATGCCCTGGATCATGTCTTGGTCGATCGACCCGACGGCCCGGCTGACGAGATCGAAAAGTCTGGCATCGTCGTTTCTAACCGCCACGGCGTACTCGGCGCGCAGGCCAATCCCGCCGGAGATTTTCACACCCTTGACTGTTTCTGCCTGCATGGCCCGGCTGACGATGGGCAGGGTATCGATCAGGCCGAACAGGCGCCCATCCTCGACCGCCTTAAGACCGTCGCTGGCGCTGTTCATTTCGATCAAATTTATTTCGGGATAGGTCTTTTTCAAAAGGCTCAAGGGTGCTGATCCTTTGACGGCTCCGATCTTGCGTTGCATGATTTCGCGGATATCCGAGACGTAGATCTGGTCGTGCCTTGTCGCGACAACCAATTCCGAGGAAAGCCAGGATTGCGTGAAAACCATGCTTTCCGATGAGCCGGGTGGCTTGATTGCCAGGGGCAGCAGGTCGCATTGATGGTTCTTGATGAAGCTTATGCTTTCGTCCCAATTGCGCGTTTGGACAAGATTGAGCGGTATGCCAAGACGCTGGCCGATGATTTTCACGAATTCGGAAGAAACGCCCGTATGGGCGCCATCCAGCGTGATGGCTTCGAGCGGAAGAAGGTCGGGATGGGCGCAGAAGCGCAGCCTGCCCAGTTTTTGCAGATAGGCGCTGTCATCCGGCGAGAACAGGGATGTTTCGTCGTCCCCCTCCTTCAAGTTCCATTTCCGGGAAAGCTCCTGCTCTTCGGCGGGCGCGATGGCGTCCATGCCTTTTTGCAAGATGTCGCGCAAAATCCGGTTGTCGAGGCGGGTGGCAATCGAGAAGGTGGTGATGAAACGGGGGTCCGTGACCTTGCCCGCATGCTTCAGCGTCGTGAGCTTTTCCTCGTGCAGAATGCGCCGGGCCACGCCGGGAATATCCATGACGGCATCGGCCAATCCCTGATCGACCGCGCGAAACGAGGCGGGGGCCGAATCGAAGCTGACGATCTTGATGTCGGGATAGTTGTTGCGGATGAATTCCTCGAAGAAGAACCCTTTGGGAAAGGCGATGCGCCGTCCGGCCAGATCCTTCAGATCGGAAATTTTGTTTTCTTCCTGTCGGACGTAAAGGCCGACATTGGTGATGTAGTAGGGCTCGGTGAAGGCCAGATAGTCGCGCCGCTCCTTGGTGTTGGCGATGTTCAGCATGACGTCAAGCGATCTTGACTGCATCATGCCCAGAAATTCATTCCAACTGGGCCCGCTGACATATTCGATCTTGATCCCCAGCTTCTTGGCCAGAAGATTCATGTAGTCGATGGAATAGCCCCTGGGCTGGCCGGACTGGTTGAAGTTGTAGGGTGGCCAGTCGAGTTCGTTATGGACGCGAAGCGGCCCCAGCCGCTCGCGCAACCAAGTCTGCTCCTGTGCCGTCAGGTTCAGGGGCTCATCCGCCAGACCAAGGCCCGGAAGGAGGCAGAACAGGAAGGCAAAGAGCCAACGCCTCATTAAGAAAATCCACATATGCCAGCCCCCGCCGTGGAAATAGGCGCTTGGGTAGGGGAAGTCAAGCCAGCCAAAGGAAAGGGGGGGCACACGCCCCCCCTGACTTGTCTTAACGCTATGGGATTTAGTAGCGGTAGGTATCGGGCTTGAAGGGGCCATTCTCGCCCACGCCGATATAGGTCGCCTGCTTGTCGGAGAGCTTGGTCAGCGACACGCCCAGTTTGGCCAGATGCAGGGCGGCCACCTTCTCGTCCAGATGCTTGGGCAGCACATAGACCTTCTTTTCGTACTTGCCCGGATTGCAATAGATTTCCAACTGGGCCAGCACCTGATTGGTGAAGGAGGCGCTCATCACGAAGCTGGGATGGCCAGTAGCGCAGCCCAGATTGACCAGACGGCCCTCGGCCAGCAGGATAACGCGCTTGCCGTCGGGGAACTCGATCTCGTCCACCTGCGGCTTCACGTTGTGCCACTTGAAGTTCTTAAGCCCGGCCACCTGAATTTCGGAATCGAAGTGACCGATATTGCACACGATCGAACGGTCCTTCATGGCCCGCATGTGCTCGACCGTGATCACATCCACATTGCCCGTGGCGGTGACGAAGATGTCGGAGCGCGGCGCCGCCTCTTCCATGGTCTGCACTTCATAGCCTTCCATGGCGGCTTGAAGCGCGCAGATGGGATCGATCTCGGTGACGATGACGCGGCAGCCCGCATGACGCAGCGATTCGGCAGAACCCTTGCCGACATCGCCGAAACCGCAGACCACGGCGACCTTGCCCGCCATCATGACGTCGGTGGCGCGCCTGATGCCATCGACCAGCGATTCACGGCAGCCATACTTGTTGTCGAACTTCGATTTGGTCACGGAATCATTGACGTTGATGGCGGGCCACAGCAGCGTGCCCTTCTTTTCCATCTCGTAGAGACGATGCACGCCGGTGGTGGTCTCCTCGGTGACGCCCTTGATGGCCGCGCCATTCTTGGAATACCAGCCCGGCTTGGCGGCCAACTGCTTCTTGATCGAGGCGTAGAGAACTTCCTCTTCCTCGCAGGTGGGATTGTTAAGGACCGAGAGGTCCTTTTCAGCCCGCATGCCAAGATGGATCAGCAGCGTGGCGTCGCCGCCATCGTCCAGGATCATGTTGGGGCAGCCGCCATCGGCCCAGTCGAAGATGCGGTGCGTATAGTCCCAGTATTCTTCCAGATTCTCGCCCTTGACGGCGAAGACCGGCGTTCCGGCGGCCGCGATGGCGGCGGCGGCGTGGTCCTGGGTCGAATAGATGTTGCAAGAAGCCCAGCGCACGTCGGCGCCCAGCGCCTTCAGGGTCTCGATCAGCACACCGGTCTGAATGGTCATGTGCAGCGACCCGGCGACGCGTGCGCCCTTCAGGGGCTGCTTGGGTCCGAACTCGGCGCGCACGGCCATCAGGCCCGGCATTTCCGTTTCGGCGATGGTCAGTTCCTTGCGGCCCCAGTCGGCCAGGGCGATATCGGCGACCTTATAGTCGGTAGCGGCGGCCATGATGCAGGGTTCTCCATTGGGGGAAGTTAAGCGCCGCGTTATAGCCTCTGGCCGTGCTGGGAGCAACCGGGTAAGTTGAAACAGGCGAGGAGGGCGGAAAATGCGGAGGTGGCTTTTGGGACTATCAAGCATTCTCAGTGCGTTAGGTCTGTCGGCCTGTAGCGACGGCCCCACCACGCAGCAAAGCTATATCCGCCAATCGGGCACCTGGAGCGAATTTATCTATGCCGGGGCGCAAGGGCCGATTCTGCTGGAAATCAGGGGCGAACCCTTCAAGGGGCAGCAATCCCAGTTGGAGGGGCTGATTCTTGCTGCTCTCGAGGGGGCGCATCCCGAGCGTCCCACCCGCTATACGCAAGACCCCGCCCAGGCCCCGCACGCCAATTTCAGGGTGACCCTGATGTTCGATCCACCCAAGACGGCTAGGGGCTCTCATCTCTGCGCTGGCGAGGCGTTGGCCTCAGAGCCCAACGAGCCCGGCAAGGTGAATGTGCTGATGAGCTTTTGCTCGAAGGATGAGATGCTGGCCGAATCCTGGGGCTGGGTGAAGAAGGTGACGGGGCCGGACGACAAGCGCCTGGGCAAGCTCATTCATTTCGCCACGCGCCATCTGTTCCAGGCGGCGAAATAGGAGGGGTGTATATACGCGGATTGACGTGCCGGAGCATTTTCCCGATCCTGCTAGAAAGACGAGTTTTTCCGGAATCCCGCGATGCCCGCGACCCGCGTTTTCAAGTCCGGCAACAGCCAGGCGGTCCGCATTCCCGCCGAGTTGGCTTATGCCGATGTGAATATTGATCTGCAAATCACGCGTCTGGGCGATGTCATCACCATCTTCCCGGCCCGCCAGAATCTGAGAGAGGCCGTAGAGCTTCTGAAATCCATGCCCAAGCCCGATATGGTCGAGCGGCGCGACCCCATCGAGATGCCCGAGCGGGAATAGTCGGGCGTGCCCTACCTGATCGATACCAACATCGCCATTCATGCCCGCGACTGGACAGAGGCGGTGCTGGACAGGCTGGCCGAACATGATGGGCAAGTCCTGCTGTCGGCACTCAGCTTGGCGGAATTGCAACGCGGACTTTATAAGGCACCGGAATTCACGGCGATCCGCCAGGCTAGTGGTCCGATTCCGACATTTGCTACCCGTCGCGGCAAGCTTGGAGGCAAATGTCGGAATTAGCAGGACCACTAGCAACTAAATGTTTCTAGTGGAGCTTTTGAATTTGACATTCGAGGTCGAACTCGCCGCCAGGGGGACTCGAATGTCAAATTCGCTCCACTAGGCTCGAGATATTGCTGAACCACATCCCGGTTTTACCTTTCGACACCAGATCGGCGCAAATTTACGGACAGATCATCGCGCAATGCGGCTGGGCCAAGGGGCGCGACTTCGACCGTATGATCGCCGCCCATGCTATCGCGTCAGCTTCGGTTCTGGTCACGGCCAACCTGTCCGACTTCAAGGATATTCCGGGCCTTCAGGTCGAGAATTGGACTGTGGAGTAGATATTGGTGTGGGGTGGACAAAAAAAGCCCGGCAGGATTGCTCCGTGCCGGGCGCTTCGTCGAGTTCGGGGAGGGAACAGAACGAAAGCTTAAATGTGGGGGGGGTAGGGTTAGAAACGCCCCCGATTGGTCTGGGCCTGGCCCTGAATCTGATGGCAGGCCCCGCAGTTCGAGAGTTTGGCAGCCCCTCGCGACGCCACTTTGCGGCCATGCTCGCGCACGAACCAGTTGGTCTCGGTGATCTTCAAGGGCCCGGTTCCGCGCCCGCCCGCGTAATTCACCAGATAGTTGGTGATCTGCTGATTGAGCTGCTGGCTGATGCTGGCATCCTCGCCGAAATGATCCTTGAGGTTGCCCATGAGCGCCCGCCAGGAGCCTTCAGGCAGCGAACTGGGGGCAAAGGCCATATGGCAAGAGCCGCATTCCTTGACGGTAACGGGGTCGGTGGCCTGGGAGATCATGCCCGAACCGCCGCCGGCACCGCCGCCGAACTTGCCGCCGCCCGAGGCGCGGGCCGAACCCAGATCGGAAAGCAGGGGGGCCGCATAGAGGGCGCCCGCCACCAGCCCCAGCAGGGCCAGGGCCTTGGCGCGATTGCGCTTGGGCTTGTCAAGGGTAGGGGCTGTCTTGGGCTCGTGCTTGTCCATGGAAGTCCTCGCTCATTGAATGACAGGGTCGAGAATGCCAAAGGCAAGATGAATGGCGCATGAACCGGGGCGAATATTTCTTCCCTGTTGACCTGTCCCCTGGCTTTTGGCACTGAGACAGTATGCGAAGCCCCTTGAAGAAAACCACACTGATGTTAGGCCTTCAAGGGCTTCGGGCTCCGGTCGCTCTGGTCGGATGCGCCGAGCTTGAGCCCTTGATCCAATCCGTCCTTTGGGGCTGGCCGATCGAGCGGCTGGATTTGGGCCAGGCCCGTGCCGCCCCCGGAATCACCATCCGGAAAGACCGGCAGGGCTACCGGCGCATCTCGGCCTGGAGCGACGGCAAAATCTTTTTCCCCCAGCCGGTGGATGCGGTCTGCGATTTCCTGGTCGATCTGGTCAGGGCCTATATCCAAGACAATCCGCCGCTTCTCTGCCTGCATTGCGCGGCGGTAAAGACCGGGGCGGGGCTGGTGGTTTTCCCCTCCTCCTACGCCGCAGGAAAAAGCACGCTGGCCATGCATATGGCGGCAGGCGGGGCTGAATTATTCGCAGACGATGTCATGCCGCTTCGCAAGGAAGACGGCTTTGGCATCGCCCCCGGCATTCTGCCGCGCTTGCGCCTGCCCTTGCCTGAGGAGACCGGGCGGGGGCTGGCGGGCTTTTTGAAGGAGCGGGCGGCTGCCCACAGCCCCAGCTTTGCCTATTACGCCATGAAGCCTGGAGAGTTGGCAGCGCATGGTGAGGCCGCCCCCATCGCCGCCCTGGTGCTGTTGGAGCGTAAGCCAGGTCTTGCTGCGCGGATCGAGGAGGTGGGGACGGCGGAAATGCTGAAAAGCACAATTCTTCGCAATTTCTCGAAGTCGGTGCCGGGGATCGAGGTGCTGGATCGGCTGAATGTGCTGGTCAGTACAGCCAGACGCTTTCGTCTGACCTATGCCACCTCTGAGCAGGCGGTGGATTGCCTGAAAGGCCTGTTCCCCTTTGCATCCGAGAGCCGAAAATGAGCCCCCTTGACCCCGAAGCCTTATACCAGCGCGCCCCCGGCGTGGAATTTCGCGAAACCGAGGGCGAAGTCTTCCTGGTGGGTCTTGATGGGGAATCGCTGTTTCACCTTAATCTGGTGGGCTCGGCGCTGTGGCGCTTGTTGGAGGAACCCATCTCGGCCCATGAGGCCGCCGAGATCTTGGGCGAGGCCTTCGCGGGCGTTAAGCCAAGCCGCATCAAGGCCGATACCCTGGCCCTGTTCAAACAGCTTCAGAAACGCGGCCTGATCGTCAGGGGGGGCTGAGGGGGGCGAAAGCCCGGGCTCAGGGGATGGGCCCGGGAATGGGGGAAGCCCAAAGGGCAAATCAGCCAAGCCTACCTGAAAGGCCGTCCCCTCGATGTTTCCAGAGGCGGAGATTGTGCCCCCAACCTCGTTTAACATTCTCGACCCATACATACCAAATCCCTCAATGGTTGACTCTCTCATATATGCTGATAGTGTCATTGTGCGGCGGTAAAAGCGCTGCCTGCTCATTATGGCCCAACAACAATATCTTTATGTCTTAATTGCGTTTAAGGCGCTAATCTGATTTACCTGCTGCATAAGCAGCAGCACTCAAACACGTAAAAAAGAATAGAATGTTAAGTATTACTTGAAGACCAGACCCATTAGCCACCCCAAACGCAGCCCATATATTAGGAGACGAAAACCCCACAACATTCAATAGTATTATAATTGCAACAGCTGTAATTTTCCAATTCCTAGAAGAATCTATTGATTTTAAAATATTTACCTGTCTCCGTTTTATTTCCTCTGACGCTTCCGTTTGCTCGTTTGAAACAGTGGGGTGCGCGTGATTTGCCGGGTAGTCAGCTACCGATTTAGCGTTAACTTCTCGGGCAGGCACTAATGATTGGTTGCGGATTACAAGAGTTTGGGACAAGCTTTTATGATGTAATGGTGTGTTTTCGGTAGGCGAATTTTCTTGAATTACTTGCCACTCATCTCTTCTGAGTTGCTGGGGTAAATGTGCAGG
>JADFZV010000035.1 GCA_015232335.1 Alphaproteobacteria bacterium
TCGTTCGCTAAAACAAATTGGTAGAGCGGATTCACGCCAGAATCGAAGCAATCTAACGGCTTCGATTGCAGGCGCACCGCTCGAGCGGACCTTCCGGCGGTCCGGCTAATTAGGGCACCACCTCGACGCCCGCTTTTTTCGCAGCCGCGATCAGTTCGGCATCGCACGAGGCAAGCGGCAATCCCCTGCGGATCGCCAGTTCGAGATAAGCCGCGTCATAGATCGTCAGGCCATGCTTGATGGCTAGCCGTCTTGTCTCGCCCCAGGCATGCTCGTCTGTTTCGGGGTCGACAAAAATACGAAATCTTTCAAGACGTAGAAGACCGCGTTCAACAAGCGCCTGGTCGCAGCGCTTGCGCCGAACGGAATGCTGAAGGACGTTGGCCACCTCTAGCCGCCATAGCGATGGAACAACCGCTCCATTGATGGCAACAAGGCGAAGAACAGATTGACTGGCCTCATTACTCTCATCGTCAAGAAGCCAAGCCAACGCCATCGATGCATCGAGAACGAGGCTCACTTCCTGCGACCTTCGTGCAGCATTTCAAGTATTTCGGCACGGCTCATGCGGAACTTGCTCTTCGCCCTTTCGGCGATGATCTCCTCGGCGGCCTTGATGGCGTCCGCTCGCGAATGGGCGGCGGGACGGCGGATCAGGATGTCGCCATCCTTGACTTCCATCTCGACCTTCTCGCCTTCGCCAAGTCCCGTCGCCTTGGCAATCTCGAGAGGAACGCGCAAGGCAAGGTTCTTGCCCCATCTTCCAACCGTCACATGCGACATCTCAGGCCTCCTCCATCTGGGATATCCTAGCATATCCCAAGAGGCTCAGGAACCCCTCACCCCACCGGCAGATAAAGGATCACCGTGGTCCCTTCGCCATGCGCCGAGGCGATTTCGATGCGCCCGCCATGCAACTCGACGAAGCGCTTGACCAGCACCAGGCCGATGCCGCCCGATTTTCCAGGCTTGCCCGCATCCAGCGAGCCTTCCAGCAAGGCCTGCTCGGACTCAGGGATTCCCGATCCGGTATCGGCCACCGTGAACACCACCTCTTTTCCCATGCGATTGGCGGCCAGCGTGATCTGCCCGCCTTCGGGCGTGAATTTCACGGCATTGCTGACCAGATTGTAGAGGGCCTGTTTCAGGCGTTTGGCATCGCCCACCATCCAGCCGATATCGGGTGGGCAATCGTAATTGAGGATGAGCCCCTTGGCCTTCACCGCCTCGCGCGTCAGCGCCAGAACGCCCGAAAGAAGAACGGTGATATCCAAGGTATCGATGGCAAGCGTCAGCTTTCCCGCTTCCAGTGTCGCCAGTTCCACCATGGCATCGACCAGCCCATAGGCCAGACGCGCCGAATCCAGAACGCCCTTCACATGCTCGGCTTGGCGCGAATTCAGGTCGCCGTAATAGGCGTTGGCCAGAATGTCGGCATGTCCGACAGCGGCCTCGATGGGAGCGCGAACCTCGGCAGCCACACTGGCCACGAACTCGGCACCCAGGCGGTTGGCCGCCTCAAGCGCATGGCCGCGCTCAATCAGGGCCAGTTGCACACGGGCCGTGTCGGTCACGTCGTACCAGGTGACCAGAAGCCCGCCATCGGGCAAAGGCAGGCTGGCCTGATCGAGAATAAGGCCATCGATGCGCTCGATCCTGACCACCTCGGCCAGACGTTCGGCCAAGAGGCGTTCGACCCCCTTATGCAGGCTGTCCCAGCGGCGCTGATCCACGAAAGCGCGCTCGACATCGAACAGCCAACTGGCGTGCGGCTGGCTCATCAGCACGGCATTGTCGAGATTCCAAAGGCGCACCAGGGCCTGGTTGAACAGTTTCAAGCGCCCGTCATCGCCAAACACGGCAACGGCTTCGTGCAGGTGATCGAGCGTTTGGCGATGCACCGCGATCATGGTGTTGTAGGAGCGTTCAAGCGCCAGCTTGTCGGTGACGTTTTCGTAGGTGAAAAGCAATCCGCCCAGGGGATGGGGAGCGATCAAACGGCGCAATGTGGTGCCGTCGGGCAGATGCACGATATCCTCTGCGGGTTCCATCAGGCTTGTAAAACGCTTGAGTTCCGCTTCCTTGAAAGCGGGGAAATCGGCCTGCTCGGGCAGCAGGCGACGCTCGCGCAGGGCCTCCAACACCTCGACATAGGCGGGTCCCTGGGCCAGCCAGTTACGCTCCAAGCGCCAAAGATGGACATAGGCGTCGTTGAAGAAGGCAAGGCGCGTATCCGGCCCGTGAATGGCGATGGCGGGAGTCAGGCGTTCCAGCACGTCGCCATGGGCGGCGATGTGCCGAGCCAGGGCAGCATGGGATTCCTCAAGGCGCGTCGTATCTTGCGCATAGCCAACCACCCCACCCGAAAGCGGCGTCTCGGCGATCTCGAACAGGCGCCGCCTGCCTTCCACCACCAGATGGCGCGACTGGGTCAGCGCCCGGTTCTCGGACCTGACCGTTTCGGCCATCGAAGGTCCATCGGGCAGCAGTTCGTTCTGCGCCGACACGGCGGCGGCGGGCGAAATGGCATCCACCGCCTGGGCATAGGCGCGGTTGCACCAGACCAGTTTCAATTCGGAATCGCGAAGCCAGACCGGCATCGGCATTGCGTTGAGAACGGCGCGCAGACGGTCTCGCTCGCTCAAAAGAACGAAGGTCTCCGAGGACAACCGGTCCAGCGTTTCCGTGTTTTGCGTGATGTCCTCGGCCCACAGCACATCGCCCAGCCAGCGATCTTGCGAATCCGAAATGCGCTGGCCGCTAAAGCGGATACGCCTGGCCGGCTCCAAAAGAGCCGCCTCCAGCGTGAAAGCGGCACCTTCGCGCTTCAGGCCCTGCACCCCGGCCAGCAGGGCGGCCTGATCGGAAGGGCCGAAATATTGAACAAGCTCCTCAAAGCGGGTGTCGGTTCCCGCCCTCAAACCCAGCATGACGGCCAGGCGTCGCGAGCAGACCTGCCTGCCGTCGGCGTCCCAGCGGTAATAGCCGTTGGGGGCAAAGGTCAGCATCTCCTGAAGACGCAACGTCTCCTCGGCGCTGGCTTCCAGGGCGATATCATGCTCGACCCTTTTGCGCGCAAGCCAAGCCAGACCGGCAACGGCAGCGGCCAGGGCCACGGCAAAAGCCAGGGCAAGCGGGGAAAGGGCGGCGGGATCGGTCATGCAAGCGAGAGTCTGGCTGCCTTGCTTCAGAAAGGCAAGCGGGGATGGGGCTATTTTTCCTGTATATCCCTTGCCAGCCGCGCCTCCAGGGCCTTTAGCGAGGCGGCTTGAAGGTGAATCATAGCGCGAGCCTGGGTGAATGCCTCCGCTCTATCGCCCTTGCTGGCGGCGGCTTCTGCCGCCTTGCCCTGTCGGTAAAGAGCGACAAATCCCAGATTGACCGCAGCCCCCGCAATCTTATGAGCCATGCGTCCCACCCGTTCGGCATTTTCTTGCGCCAGCGCTGCCTCAAGATCGGCAAAAGTCTGAGCTGAACTGGCCCGGTAGGTTCCGACCAGAGATTGAAGCTTGGCCAAACCAAGCAGGTCTTGCCACTGGCAAAGCTTGGCCTCGTCGAGCAGGGGAGCGGGAAAGTCGTCCGTCACAAAAAACCCCCTTAGGAATCCGGTTATCCTACAAAAGGTTAGGCACCTGCTCCAGCAATTCCTTGCAAAGGCCCGCTGCTTGGATATTCTCCGGGCTTCTCAATAACGGTTTAAAGCTCATGCTCGTCCTTATCGCCTATATCGCTGTCATCTTTCTAGCCAATTGGGCCATTCAAGCCTTCCATCTGGTTCCCGTCGGCTTTGGCCTGATGGCACCCGCCGGTGTCTATTTCGCGGGTCTGGCCTTCACCTTGCGCGATCTGGTGCAAGATAAGCTGGGACGCAACTGGACCATCGGCGCCATTCTGGCGGGCGCCCTGCTCTCCTATCTGATCGAGCCGAAATTCGCCCTGGCCAGCGGCATCGCCTTCCTGCTTTCCGAACTTCTTGACTTCGCGGTTTATACGCCGCTGCGCAAGCGCAACTGGATGCTGGCTGTAACGCTGTCCAATCTGGCGGGGCTGGTGGCCGACAGCGCGTTGTTTCTGATGATCGCCTTCGGCAGCATCGAATTCCTGGCCGGACAGATCGTCGGCAAGCTGTGGATGACCATGGGTGCCGTTGCCGTTCTGTGGCTGATCCGCAGGCGTCACCCCAGCCATTCCGCCTCCGCCTCGAAATGACCAAGCTGGCGGTGACGCTGCTTTCGGGCGGTCTGGATTCCGTTACCGCCTCTGCCTGGGCCAAGGCAGAAGGATGGGACGTATCGGCCCTCTCGATCGATTACGGCCAGCTTCACCGGCGGGAACTTGTGGCCGCGCGCGCCGCAGCGGAACATTTGGGCATTCCTTATCACGAAACCGATGCGCGCTTCTTCGCCTCGCTGGCCAGACATTCGGCCCTGACTGATGCGACCGTTCACGCCCTGCCCCAGGGTCGCGCCCCCGAATCCATGCCGGAAGGCGATATTCCCATCACTTATGTGCCCATGCGCAACAGCGTCTTTCTGACCCTGGCGGCGGCTTCTTTGGAAAGCCTTGTCCTGGGCGCCGTCGAAAACAGGGGTATCGATCCTTCGACAATCAGGGCCAGCGTGATCATCGCCGCCAACGCGCTTGACTATTCCGGCTATCCCGATTGCCGCCCCTCATTCTACGCGGCGGCCAGAAGCATGCTTAATCTGGGTTCGAAAATGTTCACCCAGCACAAAGTCGAGATCGAAATCCTGACTCCGTTGATCGCCATGACGAAGGCCGAGATCGTTTTGCTTGGAACAAAATTGAAAGCCCCCCTGCATCTTTCCTGGAGCTGCTATCTGGGCGACGAAAGCCCCTGCGGCATCTGCGATAGCTGCCTCCTGCGCGCCAAAGGCTTTGCCGAGGCCGGACTGAAGGACCCCGCCCTATAACGGCAATGTGATCCTGACCCGAAGGCCGCCAGAGGGATTATCCCCAAGCCTGATATCGCCGCCATGACTGCGCACGATATCGCGGGCGATGGTCAGCCCCAGACCGACGCCGCCGGTCCGCTTGTTGCGCGAGCCCTCGATGCGATAGAAGGGCCTGAACACCTCGTCACGCATCTCGGCGGGAATGCCGGGTCCATTGTCATCGACCAGAAGTTCGACGCCATCGTCGCGCAAGCCTGCGCGCACCCAGACATGCTTGGCATAGCGCACCGCATTGCCGATGATGTTGTTCAGACAGCGGCGCACCGCGTCGGGACGCAGCATCAAGGCCATGTCGCCTTCGATATGCAGATCGATATCGATGCCCTGGCGCTTGAATCCGCTGACGATCTCTTCCAAAAGGCGCGACAGATCCACCTTGACCGGAGCCTCGCCGCCCTCTCCCCTGGCAAAGGCCAGATAGCCTTCGATCATGCGCCCCATCTCGTCGAGATCTGTTTTCAGATCGGCCACCCCATCGGCCTCGCCCATCATGGCCAATTGCAGCTTCATGCGGGTGAGCGGCGTCCGCAGATCGTGCGAAACACCTGCCAGCATTTCGGTACGGTGTCCCAAAAGACTTTTGATGCGATCGCGCATGCGGGCAAAGGCGATGGCGGCCAGACGAACCTCGGCCGCACCCTCGGGCTTCAGATAAGGAACGTCATGGCCCTTGCCCAGCGCATCGGCGGCGGCGGCCAGACGGCGCACCGACTTGACCTGATTGCGCATGAACACGATGGCGATGCTAGACACCAGCAAAGCGGTGCCCAGCATCCATAACAGGAAGATGTAGGTGGTGGAGCTGGCCAGACGCTTGGTGGGGGCGAAGATGTGCAGCACGCCGTCTTGCACCTGCACGCGAATTTCAACCCAGCGTTCGAGCGAGGCATCAATGGAGAAGGGTCGCTGCAACTGGCTTTGCAAGACGCTGAAAAGATCATCCTCGAATAGCGTGTTTCCGGAATAGAGAGGAATGTTGGGCAGCACTTCGCCTTCGCTGAAGGTGATGGACAGGCCCATGCTGTCATCGACCAGATCGAAAATCCAGGAACGGTTGTCGGCCCCCGGATAGGCTCTTAGGAATTCGACGATGGTGACGACATCGCCCACCAGATCCTGCGACAGCCTGCGTGTCATCGTTCCCCAATGTCGCTCGTAAAACACGACCGTCGCCACCAGCTGCACGAGAACGAGCGGCAGCACGATGATCAGAAGCGAACGGCCAAGAAGGCCGCGCGGCAAAATGCGCTTCATCGCCAGTGTCAGCCACAGATAGGGTTTGAAGCGAGAGATCATGTTCAATCTCAATCCGGCTTCAGAATGTAACCGCGCCCGCGCACGGTCTGCAGATAGCGGGGCTGCTGGGCGTCGTCCATCAGTTTCTTGCGAAGCCTTGTCACTTGCACATCGACCGTGCGCAGATTGCCGCCAACCCCGGTCAGTACCGCCAATTCCTCGCGCGACAGCACCTGACCCGGCGAGCGGGCCAAAGCAGCCATCAGCGTTGCCTCGGCCGTGGTCAGATGAACCAGGTCATCTTGATGCATCAGGGCATCGCGGGCACCGTCATAGACCAAGGCGCCCAGCTTCAACCGTCCTGATTCAGGGCTTGCAGCTTCGCGCGGCACACGCTTCAGAATGCTTTGAATGCGCAAGACCAGTTCCCTGGGCTCGAACGGCTTGGACAGATAATCATCGACCCCACCTTCCAGGCCCGCGATGCGATGTTCGGCCTCGCCCATCGCCGTCAGCATCAGAATGGGAACGCTATTGCCCGCCCTGCGAATGCTTTGCGCAAATGTCAGGCCGTCCTCGCCCGGCATCATGCGATCCAGCACCAAAAGATCGAAGGCCAGGGCCGCCATCTGCGAACGGGCTTCGCTTGTATCGGCGGCCAGTCCCACGGCAAAGCCCTGATCCACCAAAAACTTACCCAACAGACTGCGCAGCCGTTCGTCGTCGTCGATGACCAGAACATGCGGCGCATCCGGGGTCATGACATGCCCTTTCGGCCCAGACTGGGATCGTCGGTGATAGCCAGCAGGGTTTTTCTAAACCCTTCCACCGCCTGGGGCCCCGCCGCCGCATAGGCCTTGGCGATGCGCGTCAACTGGCGCTCGGTTAGCGCACGCTCAAACGCCAGTCCCTTTGAGGTCAGGGAAAGACGGCGCTGACGCTTGTCGCGCTCGCCCGGCGCCTGGGCGACGAAGCCCTGATCGACCAGTTCGCGCAGCACACGGGCCAGGCTTTGCTTGGTGATTCTCAAGATTCCCAGAAGCTCGCTGACCGTCATGCCGGGATGGCGGCCCACGAAATAGATGACGCGGTGATGCGCCCGGCCAAAGCCCTGGCCTGCCAGCAGCGCATCGGGCTCGGACGTAAAGTCGCGATAGGCGAAAAACAGCATTTCGATGGCCTCGCGAAGCTGGCCTTCATGGAAATGCCCGGCAGGGAGAAGTGGGACTTTTATGTCAGTCATGTTGACATTTTGCCCTAAGGATGTTACCCGATGCAAGACTTGATCGCAACTTTCTAACCGGAAACCCCTGCCATGAGCATCATTCCTTTCGACGACCGCGATGGAACCATCTGGATGGACGGCAAGCTGGTGCCCTGGCGCGACGCCAAGCTGCATGTTTTGTCGCACGGGCTGCATTATGCCTCGGCTGTCTTCGAAGGGGAACGGGCTTACGGCGGGCGGATTTTCAAGCTGACCGAACACAGCCAGCGCCTGATCGATTCGGGCCGCATGCTGGGCTTCGAAATTCCCTACTCACTTCAAGAAATCGACGAGGCCTGCCGCCTGGTTCTGGCAGACAACAAGATGAAGGACGCCTATGTGCGCCCCATCGCCTGGCGCGGCAGCGAGATGATGGGCGTTGCCGCCCAGGCCACCAAAATCCGCGTCGCCATCGCGGTGTGGGAATGGCCCAGCTACTTCTCGCCTGAAGCCAAGATGAAGGGTATTCGCCTGCAGATGTCGGAATGGCGTCGCCCCGATCCCAAGACCATTCCCTGCAAAGCCAAGGCGGCGGGGCTTTACATGATCTGCACGCTCTCCAAGCACAAGGCCGAGGACGAGGGCTTTCACGATTCGATGATGCTGGATTATCGCGGACAGATCGCCGAGGCGACCGGCGCCAACGTCTTCTTCATCATCGACGGCAAGATTCATACGCCCAAGCCCGACTGCTTCCTGGACGGCATCACCAGGCGCACCGTGATCGATCTGGCCAGAAAGCGCGGCTTCGAGGTGATCGAGCGCGCCATCATGCCGGAAGAAATGGGAAGTGCTCAGGAATGCTTCCTGACCGGAACGGCGGCCGAAGTGACCCCGGTGGGCGAGATCGGCGCCTATCGCTTCACGCCCGCACAGGTCTGCAAAACGCTGATGGAAGACTATTCCGCTCTGGTGAATGCTGTGGGCAAAGGTTAGGGGGCGTAATGATGGATGGTGGATGGTAGATGCCGAATGAACGAACAGCCAGCTTCAATCACCTTGCACCTTAAGGAAAATCTTAAGGGCTGGATTGAGAATCTGGCCATGTCGCCCAGCTATAGCAGGCCACTCGGTGCATATATTGAGGTGCTTCAGTACAGCCAGATTGTCAAAGATGCCCGCTTGAGGCATGAGGCTTTCTTTAAGCAGTTAGGCATCAGTTGAGCATGACCGAGAGCCCTGCTTCCCCCATTGGCGAGTTGATCCTCTATGAAACCGAGGATGGCCGGACCCGTGTCGAGTGCCGGTTTGCCGACGAGACCCTGTGGCTCTCCCAGGCTTTGATCGCAGAATTGTTTGGTGTTTCTGTGCCTACGGTAAACGAGCATCTGAAAAGTGCATATGAAGCCTATGAGTTATCACCAGAGGCAACTATTCGGAAATTCCGAATAGTTCGCCAAGAGGGGGGGCGGCAAGTCACCCGAAATATTGATCACTACAACCTGGAGGCCATTCTGGCCGTTGGCTACCGGGTACGCTCGTCACGGGGCACCCAGTTCCGCCGTTGGGCGACCGAGCGCTTGCGGGAGTACCTCGTCAAGGGCTTTACCATGGACGATGTGCGGTTGAAGAACCCGCCCATCGCCGGAAGCGGCATCCCCGACTATTTCGACGAGCTTCTTGAACGTATCCGCGACATTCGGGCCAGTGAGGCCCGGATGTATCTTCGGGTGCGCGAGATTCTCGCCCTGGCCGCTGATTATCGCGCCAACGATGCCGACACGGTGAAATTCTTCAAGGTGATGCAGAACAAGTTGCACTTCGCAGCCACCGGCATGACGGCAGCCGAACTTATAAAGGCACGCGCCAACCACAGTTTACCCTATATGGGGCTAACCACGTTCAAGAGCGGCGAAGTGCGCAAGGCCGATGTCGGAATTGCCAAGAACTATTTATCCGAAGGCGAAATCTCGGAACTGAACCGTATCGTCAGCATGTGGCTCGACTATGCCGATGACCAAGCTAGGCGCCGCCAGCAAATCCACATGAAGGACTGGGAAGAGAAGCTGGATGGCTTTCTTGCCTTCAACGAGCGCGATGTGCTGAAGAACGCGGGCCAAGTCAGTCATGATCATGCCGTCCGTCACGCTGAGGACGAATACGAACATTATGCCGCCGAGCGACGCGCTCTGCTGGAAGCTGAAGGCGAAAGAGATGCAGAGAAGGCTCTGGAAGACGCCGCCCGCACGGTCATGCACATGAAGAAAAAGCCATCTGCAAGGCAAAAGTGACGTTTGATCGTAAGAAGCTTCTTGGCAATTGTATTCAAGATCACAGCCCCTTACCCCTGGTCAGAGCGTAACCCCCACCTGTTCGCCGCCGCGTCGTCGGTTTCCTTGGCGTCCACCCATTTGCCGCCGGATGACCCTTCCTCGAACTTCCAGAAGGGCGCTTTGGTCTTCAGCCAGTCGATCAGAAAATGGCAGGCATCAAGGGAATCCTTTCGATGCGCCGAGGCGGTCATCACCAGTACGATGCGATCCCCCGGCAGCAACCGCCCCACCCGATGCACGATCAGCGCGTCGTCGAGCGGCCAGCGCGCCCTGGCCTCGGCCTCGATAGCCTCAAGCTGGCGTTCGGTCATGCCGGGATAATGCTCCAGCGTCATCGCCGTGACACTGCCCTGATCGGCCCGCACCAAGCCTGCGAACAGGGCAACGCCGCCCAGATCGGTTCGCCCCTGGGTGAAACGGGCGAATTCATGGCCGACGTCGAAATCCTCAGCCTGAACGCGCACGACCATTGCCTCAGCCCCCCGTCACCGGCGGAAAGAAGGCGACCTCGTCGCTGTTCTTGATGGCGGCATCGAAGGAGACATGCTCCTGATTGAGCGCAGCGCGCAATGTGCGCGCCTCAGCCAAGGCCTCGGCATAGTTGTCGCCTCGCGATTTCAGCCAGCCAACCAGATCGGCCACGGTCTTGACATCAGGCGGCAAGGAAATTTCTTCCTCGCCATGGCCGACACGGGCGCGAATGCTGGCAAAATAAAGGATCTTCATAAAGCCACCCCCTGCGCACGAGCCTGAACCAGATCAGCCAGGGCCTTGATATCCACGCAGGCGGCATCGAGCGAGGCCACCACCGAGGCATCGCACCGCCCCCCAGCACTCCCCACCCGCACCTTGGGATGCGGGCTTGCCTGAAAACCGTCTATCAGGATCACATCGGCAGGCTCAAGCAGGGCCGCCAGTTCCAAAAGCGATGGAGAAGCGCTTGCATTTTCATGCATCAGGGCCGACATCTCGGGTGCCATCAGCAGCACTTCCGAGGCCCCCGCCTTGCGGTGTTCGTATGAATCCTTGCCCGGCCTGTCAGGATCGAAACCGTCAAGCGCTTCATGCAGCGTCGCCACCCTTATTCCCCGCCCGGACAGTTCCGCTACAAGCCGGTAAAGCACAACTCGCCGTTCTTCCTCGGACTCGCCCACCAGGCCAAAAAGCCTCATGGCTTGTCCAAGGGCTTGCGGATATGGGGCAAGCCTGCCACCAAGTAATCATAGCCGGTAACCATGGTCAAAGCCGCAGCCAGCCACAGGCCAAGCTCGCCGATCAGGCGCACGGGCAGCCCCTCCGGTCCGGCATCACCCACGATCAACACGCCAATCGCCACCATCTGCAGAGTCGTCTTCCATTTGGCCAGACGGCTGACCGGCATACTCACCTTGGTCTCGGCCAGGAATTCGCGCAGGCCCGAGACCAGGATTTCCCGGCACAGAATGACCACGGCGGGCAGGAAGGTGATCGGGCTCATGCGATGAAAAGCTGCCAGCATCAGAAGGATGGCAGCCACCAGCAGCTTGTCGGCGATGGGATCGAGAAAACGGCCGAAGCTGGAAATCTGGTTGTTGCGCCTGGCCAGCCATCCATCAAAGAAATCGGTGATTCCAGCCACGGCGAAAATGCCCAGCGCAACCCAATGCCAGAAATGCCCATCCAGATAGAAGGTCGCCACCACCAAAGGAACGGCGGCAACGCGCGACAAGGTCAGCAGATTGGGCGGGCTGGTCAGCATGGCGGGGCATTTTATCCTTCCCCATGGAAGCGGTCATGGATTTTCTTGGCCATGGCACGGCTAATGCCGGGAACTTTCATCAACTCGTCAATTGCAGCCTCGGTTACGGCCTTTCCCGAGCCGAAATGGTTCAAAAGAGCCTTCTTGCGCCCGGCCCCAATCCCTTCAACATCGTCCAGGGGGGTGGCGCCAATCGCCATCGACCGCTTGGCCCGGTGCGATCCGATGGCGAATCGATGGGCCTCGTCGCGCAAACGCTGCAGGAAATAGAGCAACGGGTCCTGGGGCGAAAGCTCAATCGGCTCCGCCCGGCCCGGCTGGAACAATCGCTCGCGCCCGGCATTGCGGTCGGGCCCCTTGGCGATAGCCAGCAGGGCGACATCCAAGATCCCCTCTTCGGCCAAAACCGCCTGGACGGCATGCAACTGGCCCAGCCCGCCGTCGATCAACACCAGATCGGGCCACAGCCCCTTGTCACGCTCGGGGTCTTCCTTTTGGGCTCGCAGAAACCGCCGGGTCAGCACTTCGCGCATCATGGCAAAATCGTCGCCCGGCGTCAGATCGGTGCTTTTGATATTAAAGCGTCGATAGGCCGATTTGACGAAGCCTTCGGGTCCGGCCACGATCATGGCCCCCACGGCGCTGGTCCCCATGACATGGCTGTTGTCGAAGACCTCGATGCGCTGAGGCGCTGCCTCAAGCTCCAGAAGATCAGACAACTTCTCCAATAGGTCCAGTTGCAAGGCATTCTCGCTTAGGCGGCGCAGCAAGGCTTCTTTCGCATTGACCAGAGCATGCTCGACCGCCTTCTTCTTGTCGCCGCGCTGAGGCACGGCCAAATCCACCTTGAAACCCGCTCTGAGACCAAGCGCCTCGGCCACCAGTGCCGCTTCCGAAATGGACTCGGACAATAGAATCAAGGGTGGCGGCAAACGGCTGGCGTAGAACTGCCCCAAAAAGGCGGTCAGGATGTCGGACGCTGCCTCACCCTCGACCTGAGCCGGGAAATAAGCCCGATTGCCGAAGTTCTGCCCAGCCCGAAAGAAGAAGACCTGAACACAAGAGCGCCCGCCCTCCTGATGGAAGGCCACGATATCGGCATCGGGAATTCCAGGCAGGCTGATATCCTGGCGGGCCTGAATACGAGCCAGGGCCTGAATGCGGTCGCGGAACAGGGCGGCCTTTTCATAGTCCAGCGCCTGGGAGGCCTCATCCATGCGCTTGGCCAAGTTCTTCTGCACCTCGTGGCTCTGCCCGCTCAGAAAGGCCCTGGCCTCGGCCACCAGCCCTCCATAGCCCTCGGGCGAAATCCGCCCCGCACAGGGCGCTGAACAGCGCTTGATCTGATAAAGCAGGCAAGGCCTAGTGCGGTTGGCGAACACGGCGTCCGAGCAGGTGCGCAGCAGAAAGGCGCGCTGAAGAATGTTCAACGTCAGGTTTACGGCCGAGCCGGAAGCGAAGGGGCCAAAATAATCGCCCTTCTGGCTTTTGGCTCCGCGATGTTTCATCAGGCGCGGCCAGGATTGATCGCTTGCCAGCAAAATGAAGGGGAAAGACTTGTCATCCTTGAGCAGGATGTTGAAGTGCGGGCGGAACTCCTTGATCAGATTGCTTTCCAGCAACAGCGCCTCGGCTTCGGTGCGCGTCACCACCACTTCCAGGGCCGCAGTACGGGCCACCATGCGTTTCAGGCGCTCGGGCAGACGCTCCAGCTTGGTATAGGCCGCCACCCGCTTCTTCAGGCTTTTCGCCTTGCCGACATACAGAACCACGCCCTTGGCGTCCTGCATGCGATACACGCCCGGCTGCAAGGGCAGCCGCTTCAACTCCGCTGCTAAAAACTCAAGCCCGTTCATGTTGTGACCTAGCCGGAAGCAACCTCAAAAACCGAGGCGAACGTAAGGGAAAAAGCGAGGTTACTAGGTTCTCCACCGATCCTGTGGATAAGTCTGTTGGAAAACACCCCCCAAGAGGCCCACATCCCAGGGACGACCATGGATAGGACCGGATTGCCGAAAAATTGGGCAGGCGCATTATCTCTTTGATTCTATGGAAAATACTATTTGTCCATTGCAAACATATCGTCATATGCGCCGAAACGGCTTGACAGGGTTTGAAATGATCCAACCCCCCCTGGGATTGTGGACGAATCGCCCTCCCCCCCGCCTGCAAAAGCCTAGAGATTCCGGTCATTTCCCGCCTTGAAAGCGCTCGATCTCGACACCCACGCTGGCGGCATCGGCAAAGACGTCAAGTTTCTCGATGCGCACGCGCACGACCTCGACCCGCTTATCGTCAAGACAGAGTTCGGCGATCCGCTCGGCCAAAGTCTCAACCAATCTGACATGACCCTGACCGGCCAGCCCGCGCACCCCCGCCACCAGCTTTTCGTAGCAGACGACATGGGCCAGATCGTCTTCCAGCCTTTCCTCGCGCACCGCCAGATCCAGATTGACCCGCACGCGCTGGGGTGCACGTTCCTCGTGGACATGCACACCAATGCTGCAGGTCAGCACCAGATCGCGCACGAAGACGTGGCGGACTAGATTTCTGGCATCGGCAATCCGCAGCGGCTGCACCTTGGAATGGGGATGGGCGGACATGGGCTACTCCTTGAGCCAAGGCGGCGATGCCGGCGACCAACCCAGATGCTGGCCGCCATCAAGTGCTATCATTTGCCCGGTCACCGCAGGGGCATCGATCAGAAAACACACGGCATCGGCAATTTCATCGGGCGTGGTGCCCCTCTGAAGCGGCATGGCCCGGCACTGGCGCTCGAACTCCTGGGCACTCTGGCGAATGCTGGGCAGCGCTGGACCCGGCCCCACAGCATTAACGCGGATATGGGGCGCCAGGGCCAGAGCCAGCGTACGGGTCAACGTCCACAGCCCTGCCTTGCTCAAGGTATAGGTGGTGAAATGGGGGGTCAGGTTCCAGACCCGCTGATCGATCAGATTGACCACCGCTCCCTTTGCCCCTTCGGGCAAGTGGCGGGCAAAGGACTGAGTCAGCACGAAGGGGGCGCGCAGATTGGTTTCCATATGCATATCCCACAGCTCGCGACTGGTGGATAAGGCCTCGTCACGCTCAAAGACCGAGGCGTTGTTGATGAGAACCCCCAGGGGGCCCAGGGCGGCATGCGCCTCGGGAACCAGCCTCTCGACATCGGACTCGCAGGCCAGATCGGCCACGGCCACATGCGCGCGAACACCCAGAGATCGAATCTCCTGGGCCAGAAGTTCGGCCTCGGGGCGGGAGCGATGGCAATGCAAGGTGACGTTAAAGCCCCGCGCCGCCAGCTTCAGGGTGATGGCTCGGCCGATGCGTTTGGCCGCACCGGTGATCAGGGCATGACGGGGCAGGGTTTCGCTCAAAGGCCGTTATCCCTCGATGCGGGGTTCAAGGGCGTCCCTGGCCGGACCAGCCTCGCCATGATGCCTTGCATGGGCAATATACCCCTTCAAGGCACCGCCGCAATGCGGACAATTGATGCTTTGCGGCGCCTGGGCCAGTTGTTCCAGAATGGCGGCGGCCTCTTCCTCGCTCATACCCAGCTTTTCGCGCGTTTCTTCCAGCGCATGACGCTCGGCCTTGGTCAGGTTGCCGTCGGACAGCGCCTTGACCGCCTTGGCGCTATAGGCTTCGCGCCGAACGCGCAATTGCTCGGAAAAACCCGAAGCCAAAATACCCGAAGGCAGGGCCACCATGGCGACACCGGCCACGGCAACAATGCCGCCCAGAATGCGGCCCAAAGGCGTGATCGGCGTCACGTCGCCATAGCCCAACGTGGTCAGGGTCACGATGGCCCACCACATCGAGGTGGGAATGTCGGGATAGGTGTGCGGCTGCGCAGGATGCTCCAGCAGATACATCAGACTGCCCATGAAGACCATCATCACGACCAGGATGAACAGAATGGCCCCAACGGCGCGGGCTTCCTGGCGCAGCACGGCCACCAGCATATGCATGGCCGAGGAATAGCGGGTCAGCTTGAAGATGCGCAACAGGCGCAGAACCCGAAGGGTGCGCAGATCAAGTTCGACGAAGATGCCGAGAAAAAAGGGCAGGACGGCTAGCAGATCGACGATGGCCAGGGGCGTTGCCATATAGCGTAGGCGGCCCCAAAGCGGATGCTTGAAGCGGGCGTCTTCCAACTCGACCGCCGTCCAGACGCGAAGAACATACTCGATGGTGAACACACCCACCGAAAACAGGTCGAAGGCATGAAAGACGGGCCCATGCGCCATGGACAGCGTGGGAACAGATTCCAGGATCACCGCGAAGATATTAAGGACAATCAGGGCGATCAGGACCAGATCAATCGATTTGACCCAGATATCCCGATGCCCCTCGCCCCCCAGGAAATGGTGCACGAGGCGGCGCAAAGGATGGCGGAGCAGGCTTCTGGAGGGTGTCACGATGCTTTTGCCGGTTGCTTGGGGACCCTTTGTAGACGATCGCACCCCCGGGAAACAAGGGGAGGCGCAGAGATGCAATTTCACCTTGATCCCAGTGCATTCTTGACGCAACATATTCGCATCATCTAATCTATTGGCTGTTTCATTGCAAAAGCAAATCCCAGGGAGGAGCCTTCTTCATGACCACCACGCTTGACGTCAAGGGACTGAACTGCCCGCTGCCCATCCTGCGCGCCAAGAAGGCGATGAAGGACATAGCCGTTGGCGAGACGTTGGAAATTCTGGCGACCGATCCCGGCTCGGTGAAGGATTTCGACGCCTTCTGCCGCCAGACCGGCAACGAGCTGGTCGAAAGCAAGGACGAAGGCGGCACCTACCGCTTCCTGATCAAGCGCAAGACGTAATATTTGTCCCTCGGCCTTTCGCACCCTCGCGGGTGCTTGGCCGCCGCCGCAGTGGCGGCAGTGACGTATGAGAAAAGGCCGGGGATTTCTCCCCGGCCTTAATGTTTTGCGGCCAAGTTTCCAGCGGCCATTGAGGCCGCGGCCAAGGGTGCTTGAGCGCCCGCCCGGCGAGGGACCAATGTAAAATGTAAAAGGCCGGGGATTTCTCCCCGGCCTTTTCTTTTGCTAACGGCTGACTGCGAAAAACTAATCCGTGTGCTTGCTGAGCACGGTGGCGCGCTGGCGCAGCTTGCACGAAAACGACATCAGGAAATGGAAAGCCTGAAGCGTTTCCGGCTGGTTCAGCATGCCGATCAGCCCGAACAGGCTTTTGGGTGCCGGATGGCGCGAGCAGGATTCCAGCGCGTCTTCCATGGCGGTCTTGGCCTCGTGGGCCATGCTCGCCATGTCTTCCGTCGCCAGATTGGTCATCATATGCTCAACGAAGGTGGCCAGGCGATCCACCATGCTGTCGGTGGCCGCCGCCCTGGCGGCATGCAACAGCATCACGGTTTCGACCACGGTGCCCAGCGCCCCGGTGCGATGCATCATGGTCAGCGCATCGATCAGGGCCAACACCGCTTCCTTGGTGTCGTTCTCGTTCAAGCGGTCCACCACCTCAAGCGCGTTGGCGCCCGTGGTGGAAAGCCGCTCGACCATGCTGTCGGTCATGGCTTCGCCGGCCGCTTGGACCAGTCTTGCCATCTCGCCGACATAGGGATTGGAGACTTGGTTCATCTTGCTCTCCATCGCCTACAAAAGGCCCTTGGCAGACAACCAGTAAAGCCGGTTGTAGGCCAGCTTGAACCAATGCACCATCTGCGACGGCGGGCCGGGATTGGGCGGCGTGGTGTAGTTGAACCACACATAGGTGCCCGTGCTGGTGCCGGTTTCGATGAAGCAGAAGACCTTGCCGTCGTAATCGCGGGCCATGCGGTTCTCGGTCAACAGCGAGGCCAGATTGTCGATCAGCACGTCGGCCTCGAAATGCGCGGTCGAGCCGGCCTTCGAGATGGGGATGTTGGTGGTGTCACCGACCACGAAGACGTTGGTCGAACCGTCGCGGTGCAACGTCTTGGTGTTGGTGGGCACCCAGCCGCCCTTGCCCAGTTCGGAATCCACGATGACCTGAGCGCCCTGGTGAGGCGGAATGGTGACCAAGAGGTCGTAGGGCATGGTGACGCCCTCGGCCGAGGTGATGGTCTTGGCCTCGGGATCGACCTTCTCAGTGTTGAAGAAGGTTTCGTACTTGATGCCCAGGCGGTCGAATTCCGGCTTGGCCCACAGAGCCACCGGTTCCAACGCATGCAGGCGCCCGATGGGATAGGTATAGGTGATCTCGCACTTGTCGAGCAGGCCCTTGCCCTTGAAATAGTCGTAGAGCATGAAGGTGACTTCCAAGGGCGCCACCGGACATTTGTGGGGCGCGTTGGCGTTCACGATGATCTTGCCGCCCTCGAACTTGGACAGGGCATCACGCAGCTTCCTGGCCCCTTCCAGATCGTAGAACCAATGGGCGCCCTCGGCCATGCCGGGAATGGTCTGCGGCATAATGCGCGAGCCGGTGGCCAGCACCAGATAATCATACTTCAGCGTGCGCCCGCCTTCGGTCGATACTTGATTCTTCGCGACCTCGATATGCTTGGCCGGATCGACATGGAAGATCACGCGCCGGTCGAGAACCTTGCGCTGGTCGCGAAACAGCTCGTGCTCGCGGATGCGCCCGAAAGGCACATAGAGCAGGCCCGGCTGATACATGTGGGTCTCGGTGGTGCCCAGCATGGTGATGACCACCTCGCCGGACCTGAGTTGCGGCGCCAACTGGCGGCAAAGGCCGTTGGCCACGATGGTACCGGCCAAGCCGCCACCGACGATCAGGATATTCTTCGCCATCTACTTCCTCCCTTGGTCTTCCCAGATTATGGCGCCCTGGCCGTCTTCGTCGGTGCGGCTTTCAAGCGTCGTGACAATTCGCTTCGTCGAGACCTATTTGGCCTTTTCGACAATGATGCTCCAGTGATCGCCCTTGTCGGTGACGCCGACCATCTTATGGCCGACCTTGGCTACCCATTCGGGAACGTCGGCCGCCGAGCCCTTGTCCGAGGACAAAATCTCGATCTGGTCGCCGATAACAGACAGCTTCAGGGCGGCAATCAGTTCCATCAGGGGGCCGGGGCAGAAAGCGCCGCGCGCATCGATCGTTTGCATGCCTCAAAAATCTCCTAGAGGGTCAATAATTCGCCGGTTTCGGCGTCGGCCAGAAACTTGGTCAGGCCCAGCATACCGTCGAACAGGTCGTCAACCAAATGGTCCATTTCCCATTTCTTGAGATCCATCACCATCGAGCAGGCATGCATGGTCAAATCGCCCAGCATCTTGCCCTGGCCGAACAGCTCGATAGCGTCCGGGACCTTGTTCTCCATGATCAGACGCGAAAATTCGCCGCCATGATAGCGTTCAGCCGGGCTTTTGCCCTTCTCGAAGGCCAAAATGGCGTTCATGCTGACGAAAACGCGCACCGGACGGTCGGATACCGCCGCCACCGAGGCCAGCATGGCGGCCATTTGGATTTTTTCGTGTTCGCCCGAACACAGCAGGATATAAAGCGGTGCCGCAGCCATGAGGCCTGTCCTCCGGGGAAGAATATTGCTTGAGAGATTTGTTATATGAAATTTCTCGATAGTAAGGCAAACAAAATTTTACGTTTCCTTCATGGAATATATTTTTACAGCCGTTGGGGATAGAAACGTCCGATGACCACGCCCCCTTCCGAACCAGCCTTTGCCCCATTCCCCGCCACCGGCATGCCCGATGGCGACTGGTGGCAAGCCTTGTGGCCCGATCCCCTGGGGGTCATGCGCCGGTTGGGCTTTGCGGCTGGTCAAAGGGTGGTCGATCTGTGCTGCGGCGACGGCTTGTTTTCCCTGGCTCTTTTGCGCCTGGGCTGCTTTGTCGAAGGGCTTGACGGCGACCGGGAGCTTCTGGGCAAGGCCGAACAGGCCGCCCTGGCGGCAGGGTACCCTCAGGCCCGCTGGCATCTGGGCGACGCCAGAGAACTGGACAGACTGATTCACCCCCCAGTCGACAGCATTCTGATCGCCAACACCTTTCACGGCGTTTCTGACTATGAGTCGCTCTGCCGGTCCGTACGGCGCCTCCTTTCCCCCCAGGGGCGCCTTGTCATCGTCAATTGGCACGCGCGGCCCCGCGAAGAAACCACCGTTCTGGGTCTGCCAAGGGGGCCGCGCAGCGATATGCGCCTGACCCCTGAACAAACGGCCGAACGCGTCTGCCCGTCAGGATTTCAACAAGGTGACATCGTGGAGCTATTGCCTTATCATTACGGCGAAATGTTTTTGCTTCGGAAGTAATAGCTCCTATCTTCTAAGCACCACCCTGATTCAAATGAACGTGTTATTGGAACAACGTAGGTTTTCATGCCCAGGCGCTCCTTTGCGCCCGCGGGTCTCGATTGACTTCCAAGCGCTGTGGCCAAATTGTAAATCAAGCCTTCACAAAATCAACGCAGCCGCATAATTTTTCCTCTTCGCTGCACATCCAATTCAGCCAATCCGAGGTCCGCCATGTCTCTCCCTTCCCTGCGCATCGCCGCCAAGCTGCCCATCATGATCGTCGGCCTGTCGGTTCTGGCGGCCCTGGTCATCGGCGTCATCGCCTATCAGAAGTCAGCGGCCGAGCTAAGGGCGGGCGCTCAGAACATGCTGTCCGCACTCAATGACTCAAGGCGGAACGAATTGGGGGCCTATCTCGAATCCATCCGCCAAGATGTCGTGCTGCTCTCGAAGAACACTGAAATAACGGAGCCGATGCAACAATTCACGGCGGGCTTCGCCAAGATGGGTGGCGGCGCCACCGAAACCTTGAAAAAGCTCTATATCAAGGACAATCCCAACAAGGTGGGCGAAAAGCTTAAGCTGGACGACGCTAAGGACGGATCGGATTGGAGCAGGGTCCATGCGGACCATCATCCTTGGCTGCGCAAGCTGGTCGACGAGCGGGGCTATTACGATGTCTTCCTGATCAACAAGGCGGGCGATGTCGTCTATACCGTCTATAAGGAGGAAGACTTCGCGACCAATCTCCTGACCGGCCCCTGGAAGGCGACCAACATCGCGCAATTGTTCCGCGATCTGGCCGCCTCGCCCAAAGAAGGCACGGTTCTCTATACAGATTTTAAGCCCTATGCGCCGTCGAACGATGTGCCTGCCGCCTTCATCGCCGCCCCCGTTCTGGGGCCTGACGGCGGCTTCATGGGGGCCTTGATGTTCCAGATGCCGGTCGAGCGCATCAACAAGGTGATGCAGGCATCGGCGGGCATGGGTAAAAGCGGCGAGACCTATATCGTCGGCAATGATTTGCTGATGCGCAGCGATTCCCGTTTTTCCAAGGAAGCGACCATTCTGAAGACCAAGGTCGATACACAGTCGGTCAAGGAAGCTTTGAATAACAAACAAGGCATCCTGGAAATTCATGATTATCATGGAGATGCCGTTCTGTCTGCCTATGGCCCGCTCAGCTTTTTGGGGACGACCTGGGCCATCATTGCCGAAATCGACAGCGAAGAGGTGTTCGAGCCGGTGGCGCAGATGCGCAATTTCATGATGATCGCGGGTCTTGTTCTGTCCCTGGTGATTGCTGCCGTCGGCATGCTGGCGGCGCGCTCGATCGTCAGGCCGATCAGCGCCATGACGTCCGTCATGAACCGCCTGAAGTCGGGCGAGCGCACGGTTGATGTACCCCACACCGCCAATCATGACGAAGTGGGTGAAATGGCCCGGGCGGTCGAGGTCTTCAAGCAGAACCTGATCGAAGTCGAGAAGATGCAGGCCGAGCAAGAGCGCCTGAAACACAAGGCTGAAGAAGATCACCGCCAACTGCTCATCGACATGGCCGACAATTTCGAAAAAAGCGTCATGAGCATCGTCTCTGCAGTTTCGGGTTCGGCCACCGAGTTGCATTCTTCGGCCCAGTCGCTCTCGGCCGGGGCGGAACAAACCCACCGGCAAGCCGCCACCGTAGCCGCCGCTTCGGAAGAAGCCTCGGCCAATGTGCAGACCGTGGCGGCCGCCGCCGAGGAACTCTCCAGTTCAATCCAGGAGATCACGCATCGGGTCGAGGATTCGGCCAAGGTCTCGTCAAGCGCTGTCGATGAGGCAACCCGCGTCAACAAAATGGTTCAGGGGCTGGCAGGCGCAGTCAGCAAGATCGGCGAAGTGGTCAATCTGATTACCGACATCGCCAGTCAGACCAATTTGCTGGCCTTGAATGCCACCATCGAGGCGGCCAGAGCGGGCGATGCGGGCAAGGGCTTTGCCGTGGTCGCCAACGAAGTGAAGTCTCTGGCCAATCAGACAGCCAAGGCAACTGACGAAATCGCCTCGCAGATTGCCGCAGTGCAGGGGGCAACCCACGAGGCCGTCGATGGAATCGAAGGCATCACCAACACGATCAGCAAGATCAGCGAAATCGCCTCGGCTATCGCTACCGCCGTGGAAGAACAAGGAGCCGCCACGGCGGAAATCAGCCGCAGCGTTCAACAGGCCTCGGCGGGCACCAACGAGGTATCGTCCAATATCTCGGGCGTCACCCAGGCTTCGACGGAGACCGGCAGCGCAGCCACCCAGGTGCTGGAGGCCGCCAAGGAATTGTCGCAGCAAGCCGAACATTTAAGGGAAGACGTCGGGCGCTTCATCGCCCATCTCAGGGCTTAAGAAAAGAAGCATATGACAAGGGCGGCGGGTAAAACCCTGCCGCCCTTTTTGCTTATCCCTGAAAATAATGTGGCTTTCTAGGGTGTTAGCGCATCGCGTCAAAAAAGGTCATATATATGTTTTTCCCCTTGTCTTGACCCTGATATTTATCGATTCTGGCTCAAGGTGAGGAGCGGGTTCTTTATGCAGGCGACAGCTTTAGCAAGTGAAGGGGTTTCGGGTTCCGGCGGCTTGTCCGTTATCGGCCTGATCGATGCCCGTGCGCCCCACCGCGCCAATATCAAACATGCCCTGGGCGCCCTTTACGACATCGTTGCCTTTGAAGATTCCAATGAAGCCCTGACCTGGATGCGCAAGGCGCAGCCTGCTCTGGTGATTCTGGACGAAGACGTCAAGCCCATGAGCAGCCAGAGCACCCTGGAAGCTATTCTGCGCATTCCCTCGGACAAGCGTCCGATCATCGTCTGCACCAGCGCCGAGGCGAATTCCACCTTTTTGCCGATGGCAAAACAGCGCGGCGCTTCAGCAACTTTGGCCAAGCCCTTCACGCGTGTTCAGCTCGTCGATGCGATTGCAAGCCTTATCACCGACAGCATCGAGAAGGGCTGGAACAAGCTGGGCTTGCAGCCACGCCAGGCGCTTACCCGCACGCTGGATCTGTTCGCAGGCATGGCCACGGGCCTTTCCGACGGCACCCGCGTCCCCTATGCCCAGGTTCAAGAGTGCTGCGCCCCTCTGGTTTCGGCCATCGACGATGGCTGCTACCTTGATATTCTGAAGGCGCTGCGCAACCACGACAATTATTCCTTCGTTCACAGCATGCGCGCCGCCACGCTGATGGCCCTGGCAGGAAGCGCTATGGGATTGACCCAGGAAGAACGGCTGGTTCTGGCGGCAGGCGGGTTGATGCATGACGCAGGCAAAATGGCGGTGCCGGTCGATGTGCTGAACAAGGTTGGCCCCCTGACCGAGCATGAATGGAAGCTTCTGCGCCTGCATGTCGATGTGGCCGGGCAGGTGCTTTTGCGCGACAGCGACATCCCCAAGGGGGTGCGCATGATCATCGAGCAGCATCACGAGCGCCTCGATGGATCGGGCTATCCCAACGGCCTGAAAAGCGAAGAGATCAACCCATTGGTCCGCATGGCGATGATCGTGGACATCTTCACGGCCATGACCGACCGGCGCCCCTATCGATCCGCCGTCACACCCGAAGCGGCACTCAAGGCCATGCAGGACATGACCGGCAAGATCGACACCGGCCTGTTGATGCTGTTCCGCGACGTCCTGCTGGGATAGCGTTTACACCTTCCTGATCGCCACCCTGGCCACATCCGAGCCCGAGCCCGTGGCATCGGTCAGCGCCATCGACATCGGCGCAATAGTGTTGATGCTGGGTGCGCCCATCTCCTTGGCATAGGGTGTCGCCCAGTGGTCGAACTGGCCCACGGTCACCATCACGTCGGGGCGAATGCCCTGCACCGGCACCGCCGCCCCCTTGGTCACGCCGTCGATGGTTGACAGCTCGACCAGATCGCCTTCGCTGATTCCCAGCTCCTTGGCCGTCCTCGCATTCATGATCACACCGCCAAAGCCGCGCAGATTTTTGGCGGCCTCGTGCATCAACTGAATCGAGACATTGGCCCCAGTGTGGTACTGCATGCTTTTGGTGGTCAGAAGCCAGAAGGGATAATCCTGGGGCTTGGCGCCCCGCCGGATCAGTTCCTTCTCCCAGCGCGCCGGATGATCGTGCCAGATGGGCAGAGCCTGATATTCCTCAAGCTGCTCTTCCCACCAATGGATATTGTTTTCATGCAAGCGTCGCTCAAGCTGCTTGCCGATACGCATCAATCGCTCCTGATAGGGCAGTTCGAAACGCAGGCCCAATTTCTCGATGGTGGGAAAGAGGTACCAGTCCACCTCGTGGAAAGGAGCCGCCAGGAATCCGTTCTGCTTGAACCAGTCAAGTCCCTGCGCCTCGCCGGTCAGGCCTGCGCTGGCCGCCTTGCACACACGGTCCCAAATATCCTCGACCGAATGTTCTTCCTGGCCCGAAATCGTGTAATCGAAGCCCTCGCCCTTTAAGGGGGCGCCCAGCAGGCCCCGATTGATCGAGGTATTGTATTCGGCCATCAGGCCGGTACGCTTGGCCAGTTCGGTGGATATCCAGGTGAAGTCCCTGGCCTCGTTCTGAGGTGCTACGACCGGTTGACGCAAGATATAGCCCTGATGGCGCCAATACTGCTCGACGAATTTCGAGCCGCCGAAACGGATAAGCTGCAAGCCTTCCAGATCGGTCGCCTCGGGCAGCAGAATATCGGCCATCCAGTTGGTTTCATCGATGGTGTAAGCGAAGGCCACGACATAGGGCATCTTGGCCATGGTCTGGCTAAGATGACGCGTATCCCAAAAGGAAATGGCGGCGTTGCAGCGATAGACGAACCACAGATCGGGCAGATCCGTCCGTGGCCAGTTCTCGGGCGCCTCCTCCTCGAACATCCAGGAGAAATGCGTGGGACCCAGGGCCTGGCTCCAGGGAAAATCGCCGACCAGGGGCACCAGCGGCTTGTGGGCGTTGCGCCCCGTGGGCTGGGGCTTCCAGTCTTCCTTGGATGTGGTGTTGAAGGCATAGTCCATGAAACCGTCGGGGCCGGGCTTGACGCTTTTCAGCCGGTCGTCGTGGTTGCGGTGCAGGCGGACCGACGTTCCCAGCGTGCCGCCCGGAACCTCCAGCGCCCCCACCAGCACGGCCAGCATGGTGCGCGCCCAGCAGCATTCATAGGCCCCCCAACCGTTATTCACCGTCTTGCCCAGGGTCACGGCCACGGGGCGATAGGGCAAGGTCACGCCATCGATCTCGATGGTCTGGCCGATGCAGGCATTGTCGAGATATTCGGTCGCGATACGTCGCATGGTGGCGGCGGGCACATCGCAAATCTTCTCGGCCCAATCGGGTGTAAAGGATTTCATATGATCGGCCAGCTTGGTGAAGGCCGTGATTCCTTCCACATTTTCCAGACTCTTGCGCTCGTCGTCGGGGCCGATCTCGAGGGCCTTGGCGATGGAAAAGCGTCCCTCCAGGGCGGGAGTCAAACCGGGCGTATCGAAAGGCTTGGCGCTGTTGCTGGTCACATCCCAGATCAGGGGCTTGGTTGAATCAGGATCGCGCAGATACCAGCCATTGGGGCCGATCAGATAGGGCGAACTGGTGCGGTTCTTCAAAAACGCCAAATCCAGACGCTCGCGCGGGGCTTCGTGCAGCATGGCGTGGATCAGGGCGAACATGAAGGCTGGATCGGTCTTGGGGCGGATGGGCACCCATTCGGCGGCACAAGCGCCGGTCACCGACAAATGCGGCTCGACCTGCACCTTCTTGATGCCCCTCACCCTGGCATCAGCATGACGCGTAACGGCGCAGGAACCGCCCGAGACCTCGACATTGGTGCCCAGCGAGATGATGTAGCGCGCCCTGGGCGTATCGGCGGCCACGGTAAAGGCGCGGTGCCACAGCTCGCCATACAGATGTTCGGAATGGACGCATTTGACGCCCTGGCCCGAGCCGAAGCTGAAATCAACCGCCCCCCAGGCAGAAAGAAAGGCGTTGAAGCTGCCCATATAAAAGCCCGGTGTGCCGCCGTGGCCGAAGCTGGCGGCCAGACGCGGAATGCCCTGCGCATCCAGCTTGCCCTTGGCCTTCATCTCGATCAGCTTCGCCGCCACCGTATCCAGCGCCTCGTCCCAGGAAATGGGAACGAAGCCGGGCTCCTCGCCCATGCCCTTTTTGGGGTTGGTCCGCTTCATGGGCTGCTTAATACGGTGCGGACTATAGGTCTTTTGCACCAGCCCATAGGCCTTCACGCAAGGCTTGCCGCCCGCTGGATGAAGGGCGCTCATCTGAAAATTAGGCGTCACTTCGGTCGCCACGCCATCAACCACGGTCACGCACAAAGGATCGGGACCAGCCACGCAGTTGTAGCAATAGGTGGAAACCGTGCGCACATCGGCGCCCGCCTTGCGGGCCGCGGCTGTGTTGGTGGGCATGGCGGCTTTCCTCGCTTCCATGGACGGCCTGGGCACAGGCCGGTTGTGATACATATATTTTTGCTGTTCTTTTGACTTTTGTATCACATTGCCAGAAAATCGGCAAGCGAATACCCAGCGCATGATCGTTCAACTCCGAGTTATCCGAATGACTAGGAGTTGAATGATCAGGCGCTAGTCGAACGCCTTCGACAGGCGCCTTAGCATGTCCAACAACTGGGCGCGCTCTCCTGCCTTCAAGGTGGCGTCCATTTTGCGCTCCTGCTCTTCGACCAGCGCCGTCGCCTTTTCAAGCTGCAGGGCTCCCTGGCGGGTCAGACGCAGGGCATAATAGCGCCCATCCCTGCTATCCTTTTTCCGCTCGATCAGTTCCTGGCGCATCAAATCCCTGATCGCCAGGGACAAGGTCGATTTGTCCAGATTGTGCAAGGTGACCAGGGTGATCTGATTGATCCCCGGATTGGCCCCAATCAGGGTCAGCAGGCTGAACTCGCCGGGAGTAAGGCCGGTCTCTTCCGTGATGCGGGCAAAATCCCGAAACACCGCCGTCTGGGCCTGACGGGCCATGTAGCCGATATAGCTGCGAAGGCCCGCAAAATCGACAGGATCGGCTTGCGTCGGGGGTTTCCTGCCTCGTGCCATGGAGCGATATTCCTTTCTCCTGATCGTGATAGCCAAATTCTGGAAGAAATTCAAATCGCCCTTCATTCTTTGCCCCAATATAGTTTGACTTACAAACTATATTGGGGCTAGGATTTTCCAAAGGCCGTAAAAGAACGCCAACCCAGGGAAACGCCGCAAATGATCCTGTTCGATTTCGAGCATGAAAGCCCGTCCTCGACCGAAGCGGCGGTGGCGCGCTTGAACGAGGTGGGCGAAGAGGCCCGCTTTCTGGCGGGCGGCACAGATATGATCCCCAACATGCGAATCGGCATTGTGAAGCCGGAATGCCTGATCAGCCTGACATCCATTCCCTATGCACCGCCCGCCCTGGACGCCAAGGGTTGGCTTGAGATCGATGCCCTGACCAGGCTGTCCGAAATAGAACACAGCAAGCTGGTCGGCGATGCCGCCCCCATGCTGGCCGCCAGTGCGCATAGCGTGGCAGGCAACCAAATCCGACAGGTGGCAACCCTAGGCGGCAATCTGTGCCAGGAAACACGCTGTCTGTATCTCAACCAGAAACATGATTTTCAGTTCGTCGAGCCCTGCTTCAAGCGAGGCGGCGATTGCTGTTATCCCTTCCCCAAGAACAAGAAGAATGTCTGCTGGTCCGTATACATGTCGGATATCGCCCCCGTCCTGGTGGCCTTGAATGCCGAGGTGAGCGTGCTGGGCGCAGGTGGCGAAGTCCGTCTTCCTATCGCCGCCCTTTTCACCGGCGACGGCCTTCGCCCCCACACGCTTAATCCCGGCGAACTGATCCGCAGAATTCACATCCCCCCCGCCCCTTCGCACTTCGGCTGGGGCTATCACAAATCGACCGTGCGCGGCGGATTGGAATTCGCAACCGCCTTGATGGCCGTGGCGCTGGAAGTGAGGGCTAACGGATTGGTCTGCTCAGATGCCCGCATCGCCATCGGGGCCGTGAATGAGGGGCCTGTGCGCCTGGACAAGACCGAAGCATCGATGAAGGGCCTTGAGCTTAATCCGGCCAATCTGCGCATGCTGGCCGATCAAGCCAGCCAGGAAGTGAATCCGCTGCCGCATCACGGCTTCTCGAAACCCTATCTGCGCGACAATATCCGCGTGCATTTAAAGCGCACACTGGCCTTGGCCGTCGAGCGGGCGGGAACAAGAATGAAGGAGGACCGGTCATGAGAGATGCAACAGCCAAAGCCCGCCCGGCGCCCCGCCTGATCACGCTCACCATCAATGGCGAGGTTCGGGAAGTCATGGTGCGACCGCGCATCATGCTGCTGGAAGTGATTCGCGATCATGTCGGCCTGACCGGCACCAAGGACGGCTGCGAGTCGGGCACCTGTGGGGCCTGCACCGTGCTTTTGAACGGAAAGCCCGTGCTGGCCTGCATCACACTGGCGGTTGAATGCGACGGCAAGACCGTCGAAACCGTGGAGAGCTTGAGCGAAGGCGGCAGGCTGGGCGACTTGCAGGAGGCCTTTCTGGATCAAGGTGCTACGCAATGCGGCTTTTGCACCCCCGGCATTCTGATGTCGGCCAAGGCGCTTTTGAAGAGCAACCCCAAGCCCACGCTGCCCGAAATCAAGAAGGCGCTGGAAGGCAATCTGTGTCGCTGCACGGGCTACAACGCCATCGTCGATGCCATCCTTCAGGTCTCGGACCAGGGCGTTGCGCCCTTGATGAAATAAGGGGACGAGAATGTCGAAGCTGAAATATGTCGGACAGAGCCTGAAGCGCAAGGACGGGCCGGACAAGGTAAGTGGTCGCGCCGTCTATACTCAGGATGTCAGGCTGCCCGGCACACTGATCGGTCGGGTGCTGAGAAGCCCGCACCCACATGCGCGGATCTTGAAGATCGATCCCTCGAAAGCCCTGGCACTTCCCGGCGTCAAGGGCGTCATCACCGCCAAGGACACCATCGGCGTCAAGCATGGCTTCGTCGAAACGCCGCGCTATCCGGCCGATCAGGATGTGCTAGCCATAGACAAGGTGACGCATGTCGGCGAGGAGATCGCCGCCGTCGCCGCCATCGACGACATCACCGCCCAGCGCGCACTGGAGCTGATCGAGGTCGAGTACGAGATTCTGCCGGGCGTCTTCGATGCCGAAACCGCCATGCAGCCGGGTGCTCCTGAAATCCGCCCGACCCATCCCAAGGTCAAGGAAGACTTGGTCAATATCGCGGGCAAAACCGAAACCGAATGGGGCGATGTCGAAAAAGGTTTTGCCGAAGCCGATTATATCCGCGAGGACCGCTTCGAGAATCAGTTGCGCACACATGGCTATCTTGAGCCCCAGGTCACGCTGGCCCATTGGGAAGGCGACAAGCTCAATGTCTGGACCTCGTCGATGGGTACTTTCATCAAACGGGCCAAGCTGTCGCGCACCTTGGGCCTGCCCTATTCGCAGGTGCGTATCCACAAGACCTATGTGGGCGGCACTTTCGGCGGCAAGATCGATCTTTATTCCCACGAATATTGCGCCGCACGTCTTAGCATGCTGACCGGACGCCCGGTGCGCATCACCGCCAACCGCGAGGAAATCTTCTCGGCCTACCGGCACAGCCAGACGCTAACCATCGAGATCAAAACCGGCGTCAGGAAGGACGGTACCATTCTGGCCCAGCGCTTTCGCATCATCAACAATGCGGGCGCGCACAGGGGCAGCGGCGTCGTGGTGATCTTTCTGGCCTGGGGCTTCATCATGGGTCCCTATCGCATTCCCAACCTGAAATACGAAGGCTATGCGGTCTATACCAATCACACCACCCGAGCTCCGCAGCGCGGGCATGGCGCCCCCAAGGTGCGCTTTGCCGTGGAATCGCATCTGGACATGATCGCCGAACATCTGGGCATCGATCCCATCACCATCCGCCTTAAGAATGCGCGCGGCCCTTGGGAGCAACTGCCCAACAACGACAACACCCATGAAGCCGGCCTGATCGACTGCATCAAGATGGTTTCCCAAAAAAGCGCCTTTCTGGACAAATGGCGCCAGGCTCGCCCGCCCGCTGATTCAAAAAGCCCGCTTAGGCGCGGCATCGGCATCGGCGTTACCAGCTATATGAGCGGCACGCTGATCTATCCCAACGGCTCGGGCGTTGTCGTGAAGCTGAACGATGACGGCAGCCTGATCGTGCTGACCGGCGCCTTGGATGTCGGCCAGGGAGCCGAGACCGTTCTGTGCCAGATAGTGGCCGAGGAATTGGCCGTGGGCATGGATGACATCAAGCTGATCACGGCCGATACCGACACCACGCCCCAGGATATCGGGGCTTGGATCAGCGGCATGACCTATGTCACCGGCAATGCTACGCGCCAGGCCGCCACCCATGCGCGGGAGAAAATCCTGAAGGTGGCGTCCGAAGAGATGGGTGTTCCCGAAGAGGATCTGGGGATTGAGGATAAGAGCGTCTTCAACCTTCATGATCCCCAGCAACGCATGAGTTATGCCCAGGTCTTTTCCGCCAGCGTTGCCAAACATCGGGGTGACACCATCATCGGAGAAGGCTTCTGGCGAACCATGCGCGACGAGCCCACTCATCCCAGCCTGGCCACCACCAAAGGCCGCTGGACGGAAAACTACGCCTTCAGCGCCCAGGTGGCCGAGGTCGAGGTGGATATCGAAACCGGCGAGGCCCGCCTGATCAAGGCCTATACCGTCCATGATTGCGGATTCCCGGTCAATCCCGGACTGATCAAGGGCCAGGTGGACGGCCAGGTCTCGATGGCGCTGGGTCAGGCCTTCATGGAAGAGGTGATGACCAAAAACGGCTATACGCTTAATCCCAACTGGCTCGATTACCGCATGCCGCTCATTCACAACATGGCGGGCTCCGAGGATTTCGAGGTGATTACCGAGCAATATCGCGTCGGTCAGCCCTATCGCACCAAGGAAGTGGGCGAAGGCCTGGTCTCGGGCGTTCTGGCGGGAATTGCCAATGCCATTTATGATGCGACAGGGGTGCGACTGACCTCGGCCCCCTTCACGCCGGAAAAGATACTGGCGGGACTTCGCAAATTGGAGCGCGAGAAGGCAAGGGAACTTGCTTAAGAAACGGCGAGGGAGGGGGAAATGACGCAAAGCATGATGTGGCGGCCAGAGCAGGAACGGTTGTCGGGCCAAGCGCTCACCGACCACCAGCTTGACCTTTTGCGAGAACGCCTGGCCTATGTTTCCGAGCGCAGCCCCTTTTACCGGCGCAAGTTGAAGGAAGCGGGAATAGTGCCCAAGGATATGCAGAGCCTGGACGATGTCCGGCGCATTCCCTTTACCGTTAAGGACGAGATGAAAGACAGCCAGGCCGCGGCTCCGCCCTGGGGCGATTTTCATTGCATTTCACAAGACGAAGCCGTGCGCGTCTTTCAGACATCGGGCACCACGGGCCGCCCGGTGCGCATCATGCTGAACCGGGCCGACTGGCACGAAAACTATTACCAGCAATTCATGCATTATCGCTGCGGCTATGGTCTGACTGAAAAGGACATCGCCTTCTTTCCCTTCAATTACGGGCTTTATGTCGCCTGGTGGGGATTCCAGACCGCCATGGAAAGGGCGGGATTAATGGTGTTGCCCGGCGGTGGACAAAGTTCCAAGGACCGGCTGCGCAATATCCTGGATTGGAACGCCACCGTGGTTTGCGGCACCCCCTCCTACCTGCAATATCTGGCGGAAATGGCCATCAAGAGCGGCATGCCTTTGGCCGAAAGCCCGGTCAAGCGCATTGTGGTGGCGGGCGAGCCGGGCGGCAGCATTCCGGCCACGCGCAAATTCCTGGAATCCGCCTGGGGGGCCGAATGCTTCGACGATGTGGGCTCGACCGAGATCGGCAATTTCGCCTTTGAATGCCAAGCCCATGACGGGCTGCATGTGATCGAAGGCATGTATCTGGCCGAAGTGCTGGACCCTGAGACATTGATGCCGGTGAAGGATGGCGAGGTGGGCGAACTGATCCTGACCAACCTGTGTTGCGAAAGCGCCCCGCTGATACGCTATCGCACCCGGGATCTGGTGCGCGCCTCACGCAAGCCCTGTTCTTGTGGGCGCCACAGCATGCGCCTTGAAGGCGGCATTCTGGGGCGCTCGGACGATATGTTCCAATTTGCCGGCGTCAACATCTTCCCCTCGCAGATTCAAGGTATTTTGCATGGCATCGACGAATTCTCGCAGGAATTCCAATTGCTGATCCCCAGGCAAGGCAGCGGCAAGCGCCTGATCATCCGGGTTGAGCCGATGAGCGAGCAAGTGCCAGAGGCAGACCTGATCCGGGCTCGCGATTATCTGATCGAGACCGTCAGATACCGCATCACCATAACGCCCGACATCGAGATTGTCGAAGCGGGAAGTCTGCCGCGTTCGGAAGGAAAATCCAAACGCGTCATTCGGGAGAGCTGAAGCGCATGTCCAAAGCCGGGGTCATTCTTGCGGCGGGTTTATCAAGCCGCTTTCCCGGCAACAAACTGCTGGCAAGGTTTCGAGGAGAACCGATAATTCGCTACGTGGTGAAGGCAGCCCTGGCCTCGCGACTTGACGAAACCGTCCTGGTAATTGGTCATCAAGGCGATGATCTGTTGGAATGTCTTTCCGATCTTAGTGCCGCACCCGCCTTCAGAATCAGGCGAAACGCCCGCTATCTTGAAGGCCAAAGCAGCTCGATCCAAGAGGGACTTTCGCAAGTGGCGGACAAGGCCGAGGCTGTCTTGTTTCTGACCGCCGACCAGCCACTGATGACGTCCGCGATCATCGACCGGCTGATCGAGACCCACGCCAAATCGAAAAAGGCGATCTGCCTTCCCCGCGTTCAGGGAGCCCGGCGTAATCCCGTGATTTTCGGTAAATCCTTGTTTGGCGAGTTGATGGGCTTGACGGGCGATAAGGGAGGGCGCGCCTTGCTTGATGCCCATGCCGACGATATCGCCTTCGACGATTTCGACGACCCCACCCCCTTTGCCGATATCGACACCCCGGAAGAGCTGGTCAGGATGGAGAAATCCCGATGATCTCGCCTTCGATTCTGATCAAGGGAGCGGGCGAGATGGCAAGTGCTGTTGCGCATCGCCTCTATCGGGCCAATATCCGCCACATCTGCCTGATCGATCTCGAGCGCCCCCTGGCCGTGCGCCGCACGGTTTCCTTCTGCCCTGCCTTGGAAACGGGAAGGACGACGGTCGAGGAGATCGAGGCGCGCAAAGCATCTACACCCCAGGAGGTGACGGAATCCTGGAAACAGGGACGGCTTGCCGTGGCGCAGATCGATTGCTGGCAGGCTCATCCCCTTTTCAAGCCCGATGTCGTGATCGATGCCATTCTGGCCAAGCGCAATCTAGGCACACGATTGGACGAGGCCCCTTTGGTGATCGCACTTGGCCCTGGTTTTTGTGCCGGAACCGATGCCCATATGGTCATTGAGACCAACCGCGGCCATGATTTGGGGCGTGTCATTCAAAAGGGTTTTGCCGCCCCCAATACCGGTATCCCCGGCAGCATCGCGGGCTTTGCCGCCGAGCGCGTGTTGCGCGCCCCATGCGACGGCGAATTCACCGCCTGGCGCGAGATTGCTGACAAGGTCGAAAAGGGTGCAGGCATCGGAAAGGTCGGCGAGACACTTGTCGCGGCGCCCCTGGAGGGCATTCTGCGCGGATTGATCCGCTCGGGCACGCACGTCAGCAAGGGGCTCAAGATCGGCGATATCGACCCCCGGGGTGATGCCGCCTACTGCCACACCATTTCCGACAAGGCCCGCGCCATCGCTGGTTCCGTGCTGGAGGCCGTGCTCAGCCATGTCAATCGCTCGTGATCTGACTCTTGCGGCTTCGCGCGTTATCGCCGTGGCCGGAGCTGGCGGAAAAACCAGCCTGATTGAGGCGCTGGCGCGGGAATTCGCCCAATCAGGCGAACAGGTTCTGGCCACCACCACCACCAAGGTGGGGGCTTTGGAATTCACTTCGGGCTGGCATGTCGTAGATGAAGCGACAGAGGAATCTCTTTTGAGCCAGAAGGGAACGATTCCCGTCTTCGCCTATGATACGCTGACAGCGGATGGCGACAAGAAAACGGGGCTTTCCTGCAAGCTGATCGACAGCGTCGCCCGAGAGGGAGACTTCAGCCGCATCCTGATCGAGGCCGACGGATCGAAGCGCCGCCCCTTGAAGATGCCAGCAGAACACGAGCCGGTTATTCCCGCCTCGACAGACACACTGATTCTGGTAGCAGGCTTGCGCGGTCTGGGAGAACCGCTTTCGGAAGACATCGTGTTCCGCTCAAAACTTTGGTCTGAAATGACGAGAAAGCCCCTGGGATCGATCATCGAGCCTGACGATTTTGCGGCCATGGCGCGCCTCTATGCCAAAAAGACGCCTCTGATTCATCGGCGCATTCTGTTCCTGAACTCGGCCTTCTCAAATCAGCCCAAGGACATCATCGACAAAATCGCCGATCTGATGAAGCCTGAGGGCTTTGACGTGTCTGCTTGTCTCCTGCCCATCCCCCTGCCTTGAAGGTTTCGTATCATGTCCTATCTTGAAGTTCTGGAAAAAGCGCGTGACCTTTATCTGGCGCATATTCCCTTTTGTAGCGCCACCATCATCGAGGGTCAGGGCAGCATTCCACAAATTCTGGGCGCCAAGGCGCTTTTCACCGAAGAAGGTCTGGTTTGCGGCACCGTGGGCGGCGGGCATCTGGAAAAGCAGTGCGAAGAGATGTGCCACGAGATGCTCTCAGGTCGTCATCAATCGCGCACCAAACTGGTCAAGCTCAATCTGCAGCGCGATCTTGCCATGACCTGTGGCGGCGAGGTTACTGTTTTTCTGGAATGCCAAGGCGGCGTCTCCGACTGGACCATCGCCATTTTCGGTGCCGGGCATGTGGCGCAAGCGCTTTGTCGCCTGCTGGTCAGCCTGGATTGCCGCATCCTGGTCTTTGATACGCGCTCCGACTGGCTGGCCGCCCTGCCTGCATCGCCCCGTCTGACATCCATCCGGATTTCCGACATGGCCGACGGAGCAAAGAGCGTTCCCACGGGGGCCGACATTGTCATCATGACCATCGGACATGCCGAAGACGCGCGCATTCTGAAATCCCTGTCGATGCAAAAACAGAGTTTTCCCTATATCGGCGTTATCGGAAGCCGCGCCAAATCACTCTCCTTGCGCAAAATGCTGATCAAGGAAGGGGTGCCAGAATCCTTCGTCTCCGACATCATCTGCCCGATCGGCGAGAAAATCGGCAACAACACGCCTGCCGAGATCGCTATCGGCATCGCCAGCCAGTTGTTGAAACGGCGCAGGAGCGAATCATGAGCCAAACCGTGAAACTGACGCGCCTTTCCCATGGCGGCGGCTGCGGCTGCAAGATAGCACCCGCTGTGCTGGAGCGTCTGTTGTCCGATCTTCCCAAATCCGCCCTTGCCTTTCCCAATCTT
>JADFZV010000036.1 GCA_015232335.1 Alphaproteobacteria bacterium
CAGCGCAGGCGCGAGAAGTCCATCGGTTTGTAGAGAGGTCGAGAAGATGGCGCAGCCCGACGTGATTCCCTATGCCGACGACTATCTTCGGGCGATTCTGGCCAGGGTGCGGACCATTGCCGTGGTGGGCGCCTCGGCCAACTGGAACCGGCCCAGCTTCTTCGTGATGAAATATTTGCAGGAGAAGGGCTATCGCACCATTCCGGTCAATCCGGGCCTGGCCGGTCAGGACCTGCTGGGCGAAACCGTTTACGCGTCGCTAGCCGACATTCCCGAGCCGGTGGACATGGTCGATATCTTCCGCAATTCCGAGGCGGCGGGGCCGATTACCGACGAGGCCATCCAGATCGGCGCCAAGGTGGTGTGGATGCAACTGGGTGTACTCAATGCCGAGGCGGGGGCGAAGGCTGCTGCTGCGGGCCTTGATGTGGTGATGAACCGCTGCCCCAAGATCGAATTCGGGCGCCTGGGCGGCGAGTTGTCCTGGTCGGGGGTCAATTCCGGTCTGGTGCAGAGCAAGGCCCTGCGCGCCCCCAATATGGCGCCAAGAAGCAAGCAGAACGAGGCCAAGGCGGCGGAGCAGGAACAAGGCGAGAAGCATGCTTTCGGAATCGAGACGCTGGCCGTGCATGCCGGGGCTAGGCCCGATCCGGTGACCGGGGCGCGCAACGTACCGATCTATCAGACCACCAGCTATGTCTTCGACAATGTCGATCACGCGGCAAATCTGTTCAACCTGCACACCTTCGGCTATATCTATTCGCGCCTGACCAATCCCACGGTGTCGGCCTTGGAAGAGCGCATCGCCACGCTGGAAGGCGGACGAGCCGCGGTCTGCGCCGCCTCGGGCCATGCCGCCCAGTTCTTGACCTTTTTCACACTTTTGGAGCCGGGCGACGAATTCCTGGCGGCGCGCAATCTGTATGGCGGCTCGCTCACACAGTTCATGCTGTCCTTCAAGAAGCTGGGCTGGACCTGTCATCTGGTCGATCCCAAGGACCCAGAGAATTTCAGGGCGGCGCTGACGCCCCGCACCAAGGCCATTTTCGTCGAGGGCCTGGCCAATCCGGGCGGCATCGTGGTCGATCTGGAAGCGGTTTCCGCCATCGCCAAGGCCGCAGGCATTCCCCTGATCGTCGATAATACGCTGGCCACGCCCTATCTGTGCCGCCCCATCGAATGGGGGGCCGATCTGGTTGTGCATTCGACCACCAAATTCATTTCCGGCCACGGCACATCGGTCGGCGGCGCTTTGGTGGAATCGGGCAAGTTCGATTGGGCAGCCTCCGACAAGTTCCCCTCGCTGGCCAAGCCCGAGCCGGCCTATCACGGCCTGACCTTCTATGAAACTTTCGGCGATTTTGCCTTCACCACCAAAGCCCGGGCGGTGGCGCTACGCGATTTTGGTCCCGCCATGGCGCCGATGAATGCCTTTCTCACCCTGACCGGGGCCGAGACGCTGCATTTGCGCATCGAACGTCATGTGCAGAACGCTCAAGCCGTGGCTGAATATCTGCACAAGCATCCCGCCGTGGCCTGGGTTTCCTATGCGGGCCTGCCCTCCAGCCCCTATTATCAATTGGCCAAGAAATATTTCCCCAAGGGGCCGGGCTCGGTTTTCACCTTCGGGGTCAAGGGCGGCTATGAAGCAGGAATCAAGGTGGTGGAATCGGTGGAACTGTTTTCGCATCTGGCTAATATCGGCGATACGCGCAGCCTGATCATTCATCCGGCATCGACCACGCACCGCCAGCTTGCCGACGAGCAGAAGATCGCATCGGGGGCCGGTCCCGACGTGCTGCGCCTGTCCATCGGTATCGAGAATGTCGATGATCTAATCCGTGACCTCGACCGCGCCTTAAAGCGCGTCCTTGGCTAGCCAGGATTCAAAATCTCGGGCGGTCATGGGGCGGCCGAACAGATAGCCCTGGGCCAGATTGCAGCCTTGCTCGCTGAGATAATTGGCCTGTTCCACAGTCTCGACACCCTCGGCCACGGTTTCCAGCCCCAGCGAGCGGGCCAGATTGAGAATGGTTCTGGCGATGGCGGCATCATCGGCGTCGCCCGGCAAATCCATAACGAAGGAGCGGTCGATTTTGAGCGCCGAAATGGGCAAGCGCTTCAGGTAGCTTAGGCTGGAATAGCCGGTGCCGAAATCGTCCACCGCCACCGAGAAGCCCTTGGCGCGCAGTTCCTTCAAGATATCGATGGTTTCAGCAGGGTTGCTCATCACTACTGATTCCGTCAGTTCCAGCTCGATATTGGCGGGGTCAACTTTTGTCGTGGCCAGAATTCCCTCGATGCGTTCCATCAGATGCAGATCCTGGAACTGGCGGGCCGAGAGATTGATGGCAATGCGCCCGTTCAACTGACCGTTCTGCCGCCAGCGGGCGGCATGGCGGCAGGCTTCGCTTAAAACCCATTCGCCGATGGGTACGATCAGCCCGGTTTCCTCGGCCAGAGGAATGAAGTCGAGTGGGGAGACCAGCCCGCGCTCAGGGTTCTTCCATCTGATCAGGGCCTCGGCGCCAGACACTTTGCCGGTCGCCAGAACCACCTTGGGCTGAAAATAGACTTCGAACTCGTCGCGTTCGATGGCGCGGCGCAGGCTGGCCTCGAGGTCGAGGCGCTCCACCGCTCGGGTGTTCATGCTGGCGTCGAAGAAGCGGAAAGCGTTGCGGCCCGCAGCCTTGGCCTGATACATCGCGGTATCGGCATTCTTCATCAGCGACTTGGCATCCAGTCCGTCCTCGGGGAAGAGGGCGATGCCGAGGCTGGTGGTGACATGAATGTCATGGCCCTCCAGCGTCAAGGGGGCCACCAACTCGCGAATGATCTTTTCGGCCAGATGGGCCACCTCGGCGGTGCTGGCAAAGTCGGCCTGCACCAACACGAACTCGTCGCCGCCCAGGCGGGCCAGCGTGTCGCTTTTGCGCACGCAGGATTTCAGACGCTCGGCCACTGCCTACAAAAGCAGGTCGCCGACATCGTGCCCCAGGCTGTCGTTGATGGTCTTGAAGCGGTCGAGATCGAGGAAAAGGACAGCCAAATGCGAGCGGTCGCGCTGGACCACCTCAAGCGCGTGATCCAGGCGATCTTGCAATAGCAGGCGGTTGGGCAGGCCGGTCAGCGCGTCATGATAGGCCTGGTGCTTAATATGCTCGTCCTTCTGGCGCAGTTCCGTAACATCGTTGAAAACGGCAACGTAACGGACAGGTGTTCCTTCAAAATCCTTGATGGCCGTGATGTTTTGCCATTCCAAAAAGGCCTCGCCATTTTTGCGTCGGTTCCATATCTCGCCCTGCCACGAGCCGGTTTCGCTCAGGATCTTCCACATTGCCTTGTAGAAGTCTTCGTCGTGATGGTCCGATTTCAGAATGCGCGGCGTCTTGCCGATCGCCTCCTCGGCCTGATAGCCGGTGATCTCGGTAAAGGCCGGATTGACGGAGAGGATGATGCCGTAGCTGTCGGTGATGACGATGCCTTCGATGGTGTTGGTATAAACGCTGGCGGCCAGGCGCAACTCGGCCTCTGCCTTACGTTTCTCGCTGATGTCCTCGGCCATCAGCAGCAGATGGTAATTGCCGCCGCTGGTGAAGCGGACGCAGCGGCAGGCCAGCCATATTTCCTGCCCGAAGCTTGATTTGGTGTGTACCTCGATCTCTTGGGTGTCGCCGTTTTCCAGCACCCGAAGGGCGGCTTCCTTCATGCCCGAGCGCTGCCAAGATTCGATGGCCAGGAAATTTTGACGCTGCAACTGTTCGACCGAGGCGCCTACGATGCCGGCCATGGCCTGATTGGCCAGAATGCACTGGCCGCTGGCCCGATAGACGCTGACACCCACGGGGGCTGCCAAAATAGTGCGCTGGTTGAGATCGAGCAGCTCAGCGATGCGCTCTTCTGCCCGATGTTGTTCGGTGACGTCTTGCAAAACGCCCTGCAGGCGGACAGCCTTGCCGCCCTCGTCCTGAATCACCTCGCCGTGCGAGGCGATATGGCGCCACTCGCCGTCGGCGTGACGGACCCGGTATTCAATCCGGTAGGACTCCTTGCTTTCCACCACCTCCTTCAATTTGGCTTCCAGGCGGGGCAGGTCGTCGGGGTGAACCATGTTGAAATAGGCCGAGCGCCATAAGAGGTCGCCCGGCGTCAGCCCGAAGATATGAAAGGTCTCATCCGTCCAGGTCAGTTTGTCGCTGGCCAGATCCCATATCCAGCCGCCAACTTTGGCCCTGGCCTGGGTGTATTCGAGTTGCCTTTGTGCGTGGCGTTCAGCCGTGAGGAGCCCAAGAAGTTGGCGAACGACGACGCCGATGCCCAACATAACGGTGATCCAGATTGCAACGCCCTGCAAAGCTTTCTGCCGCCAGGGGGCAAACACCTTTTCGTAGCGCAGGGTAACGGCGACGTTCAGGGGAAAACCGTCCAGCTTGGCGTGCGAGATCACACGCTCGATGCCATCGACCGGCGAGCGGTCGATAAAGCTACTCTCGCGCTCGGGGCCTTGCGCGAATCGAACCGCCGGTTCGGGCTTGGCTCCGATGACAGCGGGGACGTAGGGAGCGCGGCTCATCACTTCGCCAGTCGAATAGAGCAATCCCACGGAGACGTTGGGCTCGGCGAGCCTTTGCCCATAGGCTGTACTGAAATTCTCGCAATCCACCAAAACCAGGGCGACCCCGATGAATTGCCCACTCCGGTCGGTCAATTTACGGGTCAGGGCAAAGAAAAAGCGGCCCTTGGTGTTGATGAAAGGCAGGATCGAGGTGATATGCAGCCCGTCCACCAAACCATCCCGGTGAAGGATGAAATAGTCCCGGCTGCTTAAATCGTCGGGCGACTTTCCGTCCATGGTTTTGTGGCGGATGCGCCCCTTGTCGTCGAGAAGGGTGATCTCGATGGGAATCGGTGTCGTGGCCTTGCGCAGTTCGATCAGGGCGCCGACGTCCTGGCGGGCATTGGCCAGCGACGGGTTGGCCTCGATGGCGACAACGAGCTGGAGAATTTGGTCGAGATTCGTAAGCATCTGTTCCGTATAGACTTTATAGACACGGGCCAGATCGCGGGTTTCCGTGAAGGCCTTCTCCCGCGCCAGCTCCCGTTCGTTCCAAATCGACAGGCCAAGCAGAATCGTGACGAGCAGGGCAAGCCCCGCGCCGATGATCTTGATCCACCGCTCCAATTTCAGGGGAATTTTAGCGCCCATGCTCCCGTCATTTCAGACATATTCCCACCTTGGCGAAAGGTACGTGCTGAGCCGGGGAAGGGCAATAGACAGAATGGAACCAATAAAAATAGGGTTAAAATAGATCGGCTCGGCTGACGGCGCTGGGGGTTTGCGAGGCCAGAGCCAGGGGAATGACGTCCTCGACGCGCTCGGCCAGAACATAGAGATCGCGGTGACGGGGGGCTACGAACCCCGCCTCGATCATCGCGTCGATCATCGCAACCAGGGGGGTCCAAAAGCCGAAGGCGTCAATCAGAACCACGGGCTTGCCATGCAGCCCCAGTTGCTTCCAGGTTAGAATCTCGAAGGTTTCATCGAGTGTTCCCAGACCGCCCGGAAGCACGGCGAAGGCGTCGGCCAACTCGAACATGCGGGCTTTTCTGCTGTGCATGCTATCCACGACGACCAGTTCCGACAGGCCCGTATGGCCGACTTCCATCTTCAAAAGATGTTCGGGGATGACACCCGTGACATGGCCGCCATTGCTCAAAACGCCTTCGGCGACGCGGCCCATCAGGCCCACATTGCCCCCGCCATAGACCAGGGATATGCCATGTCCTGCCATCAAGGCGCCAAGGCGCCCGGCCATTTCGGCCATTTGGGGATTCTTGCCCGCGGAAGAGCCGCAAAAAACGCACAAGGATTTGATGGTGGTCATCACTTTACCCAGTCGAGGAAAGGCATCTACAAGCGCTTCCTGTATAGCCCATCGACGGGCCGGGTGCGAGGGGGGGCTTGACAGGGAACGGGCTTCAGCCTTTCTGTTTGTAACCGCACCAAAAAAGGAGACCCTTTCATGCATCGTTCCTTAACGTTCGCCGCCTCAGCCCTTGTTTTGTCCACAGTCGGCATCGGAGCCGCCCAGGCCCAGCAGGCCAAGCCCGAGGATGTTCTGGCCCTGCGCAAGGGCGTCTATCAGGTCGTCAAGGCCAGTTTCGGCCCCATGGCGGGCTTTGCCGACGGCAAGGTCCAGTTGGATGCCGCCAAGCTGGCCGTGCTGGGAACGCGCCTGGGGGCCGTCGCCCCGATGGCGGCAGATACCTTCCCGGCGGGCTCGGACATGGTGGCCGGGTCGAAGGCCAAGCCCGAAATCTGGAGCAAGCCCGACGACTTTAAGGCCAAGATGGGTGCTTTCCAGGCTGCGGCGGCCAAGCTGGCCGATCTGGCTAAGGCGGGCAATCTCGAGGGCGTGAAGGCCCAGGCGCCTGAGGTCGGAAAGACCTGCAAGGCCTGTCACGACGATTACAAGGAAAAGTAAGAGCTAGGTCGGCTCCGCCAGCGGCATGGAAACCGAGATCGATATTGATCTGGCGGGGCAGGCCTATGCCTTCACACTGGCGGCCCTGCATCAGGAAAGTTCTGCCGATGCCTGGGATGGGGCGGCCTTCGCCGCTCTATTGGCCCAGCCCGGTGTTTTGGCCCTGCTAGCCAAGCGGGGCGGCGAGCCTCTGGGCTTCATTCTGATCCGTTTGGCCGCCGATGAGGGCGAAATCCTGCATTTCGCGGTCCGTCCGGCCTATCGGCGCCAGCATCTGGGCCAGGCCCTCCTGGACCAGGCCATGCGGATTTTGACGGCGCGCGGTGCCCAGCGCCTGTTCCTCGAAGTCGAGGAAACCAATCTTCCCGCCCAAGGGCTTTACCTTCAAGCAGATTTCAAACCAGCCGGAAAACGGGCGGATTACTACGGTCCCGGCCGCCCGGCCCTGGTCCTGGCGAAGAATCTTGAATGAGTATGCTTGGCAAGCCCGATTAGCTGTGCTAGAAACCCCGCCTTTCCAGGACGCATGGGGCGGCCTGGGGGCGCTTTAGCTTTTGGAAGGAGCGGTTGCCCGTGCAGGTTCTCGTCCGTGACAACAATGTCGATCAGGCCCTCAAGGCGCTTAAGAAGAAGATGCAGCGCGAGGGGATCTTCCGCGAGATGAAGCTGCGCCGCAACTTTGAGAAGCCTTCCGAGCGCAAGGCCCGCGAAAAGGCCGAGGCCGTGCGTCGGGCCCGCAAGCTGGAGCGCAAGCGCCTGGAGCGCGAGGGCTTCTAGCCTTTCTCTCCATCCTACGGAATCAGGGCCCCGATCCTTAAAGGACCGGGGCTTTCCGTTTCTGCTGGAGCATGATCGTTCGCTAAAACAAATCTGGCTCTTCGACGCGGCAAGTGGAATCCGTAACTTTTGCCCGCGTCATGGCCGGGCTTGACCCGGCCATCCATGTTGTGTCCGCAAAAGCGTGGATGCCCGGCTCAAGGCCGGGCATGACAGTTTTTAAGGCGAATTTCAGACGCGTCAGCAATTCCACTTCCAATGTCGGAGAGCCACAAATCTATAGCGCAGGTTCACATCTAGAAAGTGCCGCCATAAAGCGGCGGCGTTTTCTTGCGACCTGCGCTAGGCAGGGCTATTCTTGTCTTGAACAGAACTGGGGATGCGCATGACCTATCGTAGCGACTTCACCTTTGGCAAGCTGGCGCTGTCGCGCATCGTCACCAATCCTCCCTGGTTCGAAAACGCCTATGTGGTGCGCGATCCGGTCGCCAAGTCCTCGGTCATCATCGATCCGGGCGGCAATGCGGACAGTCTGTGGTCGGCCTCGCGCGAGGACGGCTGCGACCTTGCCGCCATTTGGCTGACGCACGGCCATTTCGACCATCTGGGAGGTGTTGCCGATCTTCAGGATATGAAGGATGTGCCTTGCTTCGCGCACAGAGACGAAAAGCCCATCATCGACGCTCAGCCCTCCTGGTCGGCTTCCATGCTGCCGCAAGCGGTTCGAGCCCCTCGCAACATGACATGGCTAGAGGGCGATGCGCCCGGCCTGACATTGGGAAGCCATGACATACGCGCCATCGCCACGCCGGGTCATACCCCGGGCGGCGTCTGTTTCGATTTCGGCGCTTTTGTCATCACCGGCGACACGCTGTTCAATCAGGGCGTGGGACGCACCGATCTTCCCGGCGGCAGCGGGGCAGTGTTGAAAGCGTCGATCGAGCGGCTGTTGAAGATGCTTGCACCTGATGTGCAACTCTTCGCGGGTCATGGCGAGGAATGGACGGTCGAGGACGCCAAGCCCTGGTGGAGCCAGATGGGCAGCTATTTTTTCTAAAGGATAGGGCCATGTACATAAACGGCGCCTGGGTTGATGCCCGCAAAAGCTTCGCCAGCCATAATCCCGCCAATGGCGAGGTGCTGGGTCATGTGCCCGACGGCAACGAAACAGACGCCCGCCTGGCCATTGCCGCCGCCGCCAAGGCATTCCCTGAATGGGCCGCCTCCACGGCCTATCTACGCTCAAGCCTTCTCCATCGCGCCTGGCAGATCATGATGGAGCGCAAGGAGGAACTGGCGCGCCTGATGACGGAAGAACAAGGCAAGCCGCTGAAGGCGTCACGCAACGAAGTGGTCTATGGCGCTGACTTCTTGCAATGGTTTTCCGAGGAGGCCAAGCGGGTTTATGGCGCGGTCATCCCAGCGCCCAGGACCGAGCAGCGCTTCATCACCCTAAGGCAGCCCGTGGGCGTGGTGGCGGCGATCACGCCCTGGAACTATCCGATATCGATGCTGACCCGCAAAATGGCACCGGCCCTGGCGGCGGGCTGCACCATCGTCTTAAAACCCGCCGAGGCCACGCCGCTTTGCGCCATGGCCGTCTTCAAGGTTTTTCACGATGCGGGCTTTCCGTCCGGCGTGGTCAATCTGGTTACCGCGTCCGATCCCGTGCCCGTGGGCCAGGAAATGACCACCAATCCTCTGGTGCGCAAGATTACCTTCACGGGCTCGACCCGGGTGGGCAAGGAGATCGCAGCGAAGGCAGCAGCGCAGGTCAAGCGGGTGTCGATGGAACTGGGGGGCCATGCGCCCTTTATCGTTTGTCCCGATGCCGACCCCGTTCATGCTGCCAAGGGGGCCACGCTGATCAAGGGCCTGAATACCGGACAGGCCTGTATCAGCCCCAACCGTTTCCTGGTCCATCGCCCCCTGGCTCCCGCCTTCCTGGCCGAACTGACGGCCAGGACCGCCAAGCTGAAGGCGGGATCGGGTCTTGACGAAAGCGTCTCGGTGGGGCCGCTGATCAATTCCATGGCTCTGGACAAGGTCCATCGCCAGGTCGAGGACGCCCTCTCGAAAGGGGCCAAGCTGGAATGCGGCGGTCATCGTCTGACCGAGCATGGACTGGATAAGGGCTGTTTCTACGCGCCCACCGTTCTGTCGGGGGTCACGCGCGACATGTTGATCTGGCGCGAGGAAACCTTCGGCCCCATCGCTCCGGTTATCGCCTATGACGACGAGGCCGAGATTCTTCCCCTGGCCAATGATACGGCTTATGGCCTGGCGGCCTATGTCTATACGCCGACTCTTGCCAGGGCCATGCGCTTGTTCGAAGGGTTGCATTTCGGCATCATCGGCATCAACGACATCAATCCCACCGCCGTCGCCGCGCCCTTCGGCGGCATGCAGGAAAGCGGGCTGGGGCGCGAGGGCGGGGCCGAGGGAATCTCGGAATATCTGGAAACCAAGCTGGGCGGTTTTTCGCTCGTCTGAATTGCTCAGCGGCGCTTTTGCACGCGCTTTTTCGCCTGATGCTTGCCAAGCTTCGCGGGCACTGGCTCGGGCAGCATCGAGCGGGTCGAGAAGACAAGGCGCTCGCACAGAACGCGCGACAGATTGAACAGGACTTTCGATGCCAGTTCCGGCGAGGATTTCATCAGTTTCTTCAAGAAGGTCTGAGACACGACCAGAATTTCGCTGTCGGCCAGGGCGACCACATCGGCCGAGCGCTTCACATCGGCGATAAAAGCAATTTCACCGAAGACCTGTCCCGGCTCCAGCACGGCAATCGGCTTCTTCGATTTGCCCAGGCGCACTTCGGCCAGACCGGAAAGAACGACGAAGAGCTCGCTGCCCACGTCGCCGGTTCGCAAGATGGTGTCGCCGGCGGCACAAGACAGCACCGTGCCGCTTTTCAGCACATGGCGCTCTTCCTCTTGCGTCAGATCCTCGAGCAGCGGCACGCGCCTGCCTGTCGAGGGGCGCAGCTTGTCGGCCAGGAAATGCCAAAAGGCGTCGTCATCGATCGCCCACTGGCTGGCCTTGGTGGTGGCGGGGAACTTGCGGGCCAGCCACTCTGCGTCCTCAGCGTCCTGCCAGAGCTCCTGGCGGTTTTTGAGCTTGCGCCAGAAGGGCGAGCGCACGGCCTCCAGGTGGCGGGCATCCTTGAGAGCCAGCAGCAGCGGCACGCGGTAGCCGACCTCGGGGTCGAGAAAGTTATCTGTGAAAGGCCGGTATCCCAGATGCTCGTAAAGCTCGATCAAGGCGGGGGCGCAATGGCAGAAGTCATAGACGATGCCGTCTTCCAATCCGGTTTCGTAGGCTTTGGCCAGAATTTTATGAAGGGCCGTCGTGCCGCGAAGATCGCGCGCTACCATCAAGCGCGAGGAAAAACTCAAGCGCGAAGGTGGAATGTCGTCAAAGCGAGAAAGGCGGTAGGCTGTTTCGAAAGCCTGGGGCAGACGGGTGCGGTCAGCCCGATTGATGCGCAAGGTGGCGATGACGGCATCGCCCTCCTGGGCATAGAGGATCAGGGCGTTCTCGTCCATCTCGTCGGTCAGCCAGCGTCGCTTGTGATCGGCGTTGGCCAGGGCGATCTTGCCCATTTCCTCGACATAAACCTGATAGCGGAATCGCCAGACGGCCTCCAGCTCATCGGTTGAGCGGGCCTGATAAATGCGTAGCGGTGTCTCGGTGCTCTCGGCTTCTGCCATGGCGCTTCTACATTCCCCCAATGGGGTAATCCTAGCAGTTTGATTCGATTTGCGCACCTGCCGGGTTGCGAGGCGCAATCAGTTCGGTTATGACAGGCCTATGACCGATACCGTTTCCCAACTCAGCCAGTATTTCGATTTGCTGTCCGATCTCGGGCGCAAGGCCCAGGCCAGCGATGCCTCGGGCAAGGGCCTGCAACTGGACGAGGCGCTGGGCCGCATTCGCGCCCTGGCCCGGGTCACCCACGAATCCGGCCACACCCTCTTTTTTATCGGCAATGGCGGCAGCGCGGGCATTGCCAGCCATCTGGCCATCGATTACGGCAAAAACGGGGGCTTGCGCTCAATGGCCCTGAATGATGGGGCCGCCCTGACCTGTCTGGCCAACGATCTGGGCTATGAACATGTCTTTTCCCAACAAATCAGCCTGCTTGGCCGGTCAAATGATCTGTTGATCGCCATCTCCAGCTCGGGCCGCTCGCCCAATATCTTAAAGGCGGTCGAAGCCGCCCGGTCGAAAAACATGGCCGTGATTACGCTGTCGGGTTTCGACGGCACCAATCCCTTAAGGCGCCTGGGCGACATCAATCTACATGTGGCGTCGCACCAGTACGGATTCGTAGAAATCCTGCATCTGGCGCTTTTGCACGCCGTTCTCGATTTCGAAATGGGCTGGAAGGGCCAGGTTTAACCTTTGATGTAGCGTTCAAAGAAAAAGGCCGGGGAACGCCCCGGCCTTTTCGTTTCGACGGTCGATTTTCCTACCTGCGGTCGCCAAAGAAGCGCAGGAGCATCAGGAACAGATTAAGGAAGTCCATATACAGGGTCAGCGCCCCCATCACTGCCTTTTTTCCAGCGATTTCATGGCCATCCGACCCAAGGTAGAGTTCCTTAATCTTCTGGGTGTCCCAGGCGGTCAGGCCGGTAAAGATCAGCACGCCTGCTGCGGAAATCACGAATTGCAGCATGCTGGACTGCATGAACAGGTTGACCAGACTGGCCAGAATCAGGCCCCACAGCCCCATGATCAGGAAAGAGCCGATGCCCGACAGGTCCTTCTTGGTGGTGTAGCCGTACAGGCTCATACCGGCGAAGGTGGCGGCACAGATGAAGAAGGTGCGGGCGATGCTGGCGCCGGTATAGACCACGAAGACCGGGGCCAGAGCCGCCCCCATCAGGCCAGCATAGACCCAGAAGGTGGTCTGAACGGCGGTCAGGCTCATTTTCTGAACGCGAAAGCTTAGGAAAAATACCAGGGCCAGGGGGGCCAGCATGACCACCCACATCAGGCCGCTGCCAAACAGGGCCTGCATCAGGGCCTCGTTCGAGGCGACCAGAAGGGCAACAAGGCCTGTCAAAGCCAGGCCCGAGCCCATATAATTGTAAACCCGCAGCATATAGGAGCGCAGGCCCAGGTCGATAGCGACGCTTTGGGCCTCGGCGCCGGTTGCGGTGCGGCGAAGTGTTTCGAAAGCCATGTCCGGTCCTCTCGTTAAAGGGTTCCGCTCATGTTATATGTGACAGGGGAGAGGGAAATCAACCTTCGACCCGGGAAAAGTTAACAGGGGAACGAGAGGCCGGATGGCCAAGGAACCGGAAAAGAAGAAGGAAGCGCCGCCGCCACCCAGAAAGGAACCCGTGAAGGGGGCGGGGACGCCGGTCGTTTTGCGCGACCGCTACCAGATCTATCCCGCCACACCGCTGTTCGATTTCGATCAGCCCAGCGCCACGGCCTTTGCCTGCACGGACAAGCGCGACCCCGGTCGTTTCCTGCTGGCCTATATCTGCAAGCCAGAACTGCCGCCGAGGGTCAATGTGTTGCGCACATTGAAGGGCCAGCAGCTTGCCGGGGTGATTCCCCTGCTCGACTGGGGGATCGTGGAATGGCCCCTGGCTGGCCGCCAATGCCTGGTCGTCATCTATGTGCGGCCTTTGGGGGGGCGGGTGATGCCGTCACTCGATTCCGAGATCAAGCCGCTTGAAGAACATGAGTTGGTCAAGAAGATCATGCCCCAACTGGCGCAATCGCTGAAGGAAATGAGCGAGCGGGGCATTCCACACCGTGCCATCAGGCCAACCAACCTGTTCTGGATGGACGAGAATTGCGAACAGATGGTTCTGGGCGATTGCGTGACGGCGCCACCGGCCTACGATCAGCCGGTTCTCTTTGAAAGCATCGAGGTGGGGATGTGCCTGCCCGCCGCCAGGGGAAGCGGCAGCTATGGCGACGATCTCTATGCGCTGGGCGTTTCGATTTTGATTCTGAAGCTGGGACGCACGCCGCTTAAGGGACTAGAAAGCGAGCCGCTGTTAAGGGGAAAGATCGCCAAGGGCTCCTATTCATATTTGGTTGGCGATTAGCGCATGCCGCTCTCCATGATCGAGTTGTTGCGCGGTTTGCTGTGCGACGATCCGCACGAGCGCTGGTCGGTCAACGATCTCGAGCTTTGGTCGAATGGGCGCCGCCTGTCGCCTTTGCAGCCCAGGCAGGAAAAGCGCGCCGTGCGCGGCTTCGCCTTTGCCGGAGAAGAATACAATACCTGCCGCGAACTGGCCTTTGCCATGTCCCTGAACTGGGACAAAGCGCACGTCCCCATGATCGACGGATCGCTTGAGGTCTGGCTGCGGCGCGGCATCGACAACAAGGAATTGGCAGACGTCGTCACCACCGCCATCAAGAATGCCAGACAGGCCCCGGCGGCGGACGTCAAGCTTGCAGAAGAGCTGCTGGTCACGCGCATATTGATGTTGCTCGATACCCTGGCACCCATCCGCTACAAGGGCTTCTCAGCTCTGCCTCTGGGTTTTGGTCCAGCGCTGGCCGTCATCATGGGCACCAAGTCCGATCCCAAGCTATTTGCGGAATGCCTGCTGCGCGACGTGCCGCACATCTGGTTTGAGACCAGGCCCGAATATGATCCCGCCAACTCGCAGATCGACAACTTGTTCAAGGACCTTAAGGCCTATATGCAGCAGACGGCGCTGGGTTACGGTCTCGAGCGTTTGCTGTACGATCTGAACGAGGCCCTGCCTTGTCAGAGTTCTCTGGTGGCCGATTCCTTCGTCGTCGAAATCGGGGAGCTGCTTCCGGCTCTTGAGCAGACCGCCAAGCGAATCGATCCGCGCACGATGCCCATGGATCGCCATATCGCCGCCTTTATCGCCTGCCGCTTCGATTTCAATGTCGAACGTCAGATAACGGCGCTGAACGCCGCCCACCAGGAACGTCAGATCATCGGCATTCTAAGTCTGCTGGGAACGGTGCAATGGAAGCTGGGGCCTGAAAGTCTGCCCGGCCTAGCCTCGTGGATGGGGGCGCATCTGGGGTCCGTGGTCAACGGTTTTCACAGCCGGGCAAAGCGGCGCGAAATGGAAAAGGAGCTGCCGAAGCTGGTGCGCGCGGGCAATCTGCCGGAATTGTTCTCCTATGTTGAAAATCACGACGAGCGCAGGCGCGACGACGAGGGCTATCTTTTGGCCAGGGCGGAATTCGCCGCCTCCAGCCAGGAAGCCAATGAAATCGAAACAGGCACGAGAAGGCGGACAGATCAGGCCATGCGCTATGGCCATCAGGCGGCTGGCATGATCGCCATGATGCTAGCACTCACCGTTATCAGCATTCTGCTCCTCATCCGGTTCTTGTAGGGATAAGCGCCATGGCCCAAAAGAAACAGGTGCGCAAGGTGCCTCAAGGGGCAAAGCCTCCCGGAAAACTTAAAGTCACTCTGGGCCTGCTCATTCTTGGCCCCCCCCTCTTCTTTTTCTTTCTGCCCACTTGGGTGTTTTTGTTCCTGTCCATGCTGCCTTCGGTGGTCGCCTTCGTGGTCGATCGCACGCCTTATCGCTATGCCTGGGTCAGTGTGGCTGGTCTTAACCTTGCGGGCGTGGCTCCTTATTTGATGAAATTGTGGTTCGAAGGCCATTCGATGAGCACGGCCCTTAAAATGCTGTCCAATCCCTTCGATCTCATCGTCATGGTTGGCGCCGCCGGATTGGGCTGGGTGCTTCATTTGTCACTGCCGCCCGTTGTCGGGGCTTGGTTGGATGTCACCTCGCAGCGCCGCCTGACGCAATTGCGCGCAACACAGCGCAAACTGCTCGATGAGTGGGGGGCAGAGGTTGCCCAGCCGGACAGCGAAGAGGCACCGGTTTCCAGACGACGGTAATGCCAAGCTTCCCGGGCCTATCCCGACGATTTATCGCTAGGAATTGCCGGGCGTCGGCAAGCTGAGCTTGAAGGTCGAGCCTTTATTGATCCCGTCGGACTCAACCCAGATTCTTCCGCGATGCCGTTCAACGATGCGCTTGCAGATAGCAAGACCAACGCCCGTTCCTGGATAGTCCATAATGGTGTGGAGCCGCTTGAAAATAACAAATATCTGGTCGGCATACTGGGGTTCGATGCCAATGCCATTATCGGAAATGGCAATCTCGCAAGCTTCATCCTGCTCGCTTGCCCGGATTGAAACAACTGGACGCTGTCCCTTTGAGGAGAACTTGAGGGCATTGCCGATAATATTCATGAAAAGCTGATGCAACTGAAGCTGGTCGCCCAGGACAATGGGAAGCTTGGCGTGATTGATCTCGGCACGGCTCTCCAGAAGAGTTGTCTTCAGATCGGAAAAAACATCCTGAAGAACGACGTTCATATCAACCGGATTGAAGGGCTGCGCGTGACTGCTGACCTGCGAGTAGGCCAACAGGTCGAGGACCAGAGCATCCATGCGCTTGGCCGCATGAATAATCATATCCAGGCTTTGTTGGGCCTCTTGGGCAATCGTACCAAGTTGGCGGGGCAATAGCTGGGAAAAGGCGACAAGGGTACGAATAGGCTCGCGCAGATCATGCGACGCGACGAAGGCAAAGCGCTCAAGCTCCGTATTGGAATTGGTAAGCCTGTCTACCGTTTTCAATAGCGTTCGCTCAGCATTGTAGCGGTCGGTTATGTCGCGTGCGATCGAGGCGAACTGAACAGCCTCGCCTGAGGAGGCGTGGATTGGACGCGTGTTCCAGCTCATATGGTGAATTTGGCCATCCTCGGCGATCTGACGATTCTCAAAGGAAAAAATCGTATCTCTTGAGCTCTCTCCGGCGCCCATCGCCTCTGCCGTCCGTTTTCTGTCGTCTGGGTGGGTAAAATCAAAGACCGATCTGCCGATGCAGTTCTCCGGTCTCAGGCCGAAAATGATGTTAGAGGCATGATTCACAAATAAAAGCGTGCCCTCCCTATCCGTCCAGACGATTAGGTCGGGTGTGCGTTCGACAATGTCTCTGTACTTCCTCTCACTTTCCGCCAGCAAAACCTCGGCCCGCCTTCGGCGGCGATTGTTGACCAAAAGGGCTCCGATCAAAGCCGTCTCAATCACGATGAACAGCAGAGCGGTTAGAATGTGGAATTTGTAGAGCTCCCATAATCCGGGGTCGCGATTGACGAATTGTGTTTCCGGCGGAAGATTTTGAGGAAATCCACCCCAACGCCTGATTTGCCGCCAATCGAATAGGGGCACCGCCTTGTTGGTAATAACGGTGATCGGCCCGTCAATCTGGCGCGTTCCCTTCACAAAGTCGGCTGCCAGCCGGGCTGTCGCCTGGCCCAGTTCGGCAACGCTGACAACGGAGCCGCCAATTCCCCCGTTGCGCAGATTGTAATCATAGAGCCCGAAAACCGGAGCGTTCGCCGCTTTGGTAAGCATGGCCTCCAATTCATAGGCAAAAAGGACTTTGCCTTCGGTATCGACATTGTATTGCAGAAATATAATGACGGTATCAGGGGGTAGTGACGCAGCTCGCTTGAGAATCTCCACCAGGGACAAATCAGTCGTGAAGTCGATGGTAAGTCGGTCCTTCCAAGCAAGGCTTGTCGTCCGTGCTTCCTCAGCCACCTTTTTGTCGGCAGGGCTGCTGCCGGAGACGAAGAGAATTTCTTTCGTATTTGGAAAAAGCTCGAGCGAGCGTTCCACTGTGCCCTTGATGTCAAAGCGGGAGAGCTGGCTGATGATTTGCCGCCCCCCCAATTCCGTTGCCGAGGGCGTGGGTGCTTGGAAACTGATGACGGGAGCATTCAGCGCAATATCCCGAGCGTCATGCAGCAAAAAACTCAACGCTGGCTGCTGGACGGTGATAATCAAATCAATCCTTTCATCCGCATACTTGCCCTTAAGATAGGCAAGCAGTTGCTGACGATAAGCAGGGTCGGCGTTGCGCCCCAAATCAAGATATTCAAAAAAGAGACTGCTTAGGTTGATTCCACTGGATGCCATTTCCGCCAGAAATGCCTCGTTGAACAACTCAACCCCCCGGCTGCCATAGCCATAGGAGAAAAGGAGCAAAATACGTTGAGAAGAGAATGGCTCGTCAGCAGGCCGGGCCGCCTGTCCAAAAGCCTTGCCTGCGCTGAGTGAGCAGGCAAGAACAAGGACCGCACAAAATACCAGGAAGGCCTTACGGATGGTGTTCGTCATCCCCTTCTCTCCCTGCCGCTGTTGCTCAACCGGCAATTTCAGTGAAGTATACCACAACAGCAAGGTGAGATGTAGGGGCTGTATTCTGAATTCATGTCTTGCGACGGGCTTGAGGCTATGGGTTCAGCCCGCAAAGCGGGGCGAAAGAAAATGGCTCCTTCCGGCATCGTGTGCAGGAAAGAGGATGGCTTTCAGGCGCTTTAAATCGCACAGATGCATGATGCCCACGGATCGCCCCGTCTCGGGCACCACGAAGCGCTGCGTCGCCGCATCCCAGGAAGGAATCTGATTGGTCAGCAGAAAGTTGGCGGCAATGTCCTGGGGGCAGACGGCGACATCGCCACGGCGAATGCAGATATTCAGGGCCTGCTGCTCGACCACCTTGCCAAAGGGGCGATGCAGGCAGTCGCCCAAGCATTTGCTCCAGGCCCCCCAGGCGGGCGAAGCCCCTTCCAAAGCAAAAACGCCGCTATTGAAATAGGGCAGGCCGCCGATGGCATCGGCAATTGGATCGCCGAAAACCCGCTTCCATTCGGCTTGATTCTGCTCTTGCGCCAGGGCGGCATCCAGGGAAAAGAGGCGCTGCGATCCATCTTGCTCCTCGACCAGAATATCGATGCCCCGCATGCGTTCTTCGACAATCGCCACTTGCCCATTTTGTGCGGCCTGGATCAGGGTTTCGACCGGACCCCAGTCTTGGACCCAGGCGTCGGAATCGATCCAGACATAGGTGTCAAAGCCAGGTAGATGCTTGGGCAAATGCGGCCTTGCCGTCATGGCGCGAAACCAGCGCGGCGCCCGCTCGTCGCTCATGAAGGGATAGTCCCAGCCGGGTTGAAGCAGAAGCACATCCATTTCAGAAAGTGTTCGCACCTGATCGGAGTTGAGGCCCAGATCAAGTAGAGCGATGGTCTCTGTCCTTGGCGACGCCTTGCGAATGGATTGGACAAGCCCCAGCCCCAGGTCGAAATAGCCGGAATCGATGCCGGAGACGATAACGCGATCCTGAGTCCTCATAAGCCAAACCTGGGAAAGGATTTGAAAGTGCCGTCGGAAAAAGAGAGAAGGTCCCAGCTTAACAGACCCAGTTCGAATGAGCAGAGAATAGGGGCCTGTTTAAGAATCTCGGCCCCCTTGGCCTGCCAGGATTTTTGCAAGATGTAGCTGGGGTAAAGCTCGTTGGTAATGCCAACGAAGGCGCAGTTGGTTTCACCGACGAAGGCATTGACGGCGCCGATCACGTCAAATCCCATTTTCTGGGCATCTTGGTGATTGGCGTAGTCATGCCCCATCAGCAGGCCATCCGGCTTCAGTTTCGGCCACCAGGCCTTCAAATCGGCGCTGACGGCGTCAAAGCCATGCATGGCGTCGATATAGATGTAATCGAAAGCGGCGTCGCTGAACCTCATGGCCGCTTCCAGCGAGGTTTCCCGTAAAATCTCGACGCTCTGTCCCTCGAACATAGCACTCACTGATCGAAAGCGGCGATCTTGCTCGTGGTCGCTCACATTATTCTCGTCGGGGGCGTAAGCGGCCGTGATCTGATGCATCCAGGGATCGACAAGTACAAGAATGGCGGGCTGGCAGCGCTCGACGATGTCTTGCGAGAAGACCCCCTCGGCCACGCCGATTTCGGCAAAAACCTTGCCGTGATCCAGATAGTTCAGCAAATCCACTCGCGTGATATCAAGCAGAAAAGTTTTTTGGTTCGATGTCATTCGACGGTGTTTCCCGAACAAGCCATTCCATGCAGACGGCAATTATGCCAATTGTTCCAGCCAATGGCGATAGGAGGGGGCGTCGATGGCTGACAGTCTTTCGCGAGCGAGATGGCAGGCTCCATTGTCGCCCAGCCTCAGATAGGCCAGGGGGGAAAGCCAGTCCACAGGGTCAAAGCTGCCAGCATGACGCTTCAACAGATCTTCCAAGGCCTTCTTGTAGCGCCCGACAACCGGCGATCCATAACCCAGGCCGGCCAGAGCGCTGGAAATCGCCAGAATGGCGGGCGGCACCCAGTCTGGATTGTCCTCGGCCAGCCTGAAATGCGTCTCGAAGATGCCATGCTCGTTCCAAAGCTTCTCGGCGGGAAGCATTTTGTTGAGCGCGAATTGCTGGGCCAGAATCTGTCCCAGCGACAAGAGCCAGGGGCTTATGCGGTCTTCCGTCGGCTGGGCGTACCAGGCCGGGGGTTGGCAGCTTGCCACCAAGCCGGTATCGATGACGGCAGCCAGCACCTTCTCGGCCAGAGACAAGGCGGCCTGATCGGCGCCATTGCGGGCGATTTGCTTGACGGTGGTCAGCAACTGGCCGCGGGCACCGCTCCAGATGTCGATTTCCAGTCTGGCCGCAAAGCCCTTGCCCGTGGGCATGCGCCCGGACAGAACCAGCCAGTCCGCCCCCCCTCCGCCGAAGCCGGGCAGCATCTCCGCCAAGGGCCAGGGTTTTGGCGTTACCGCCGGTCCCTTGTCCTTCACGAAGGGAAAGCCTGCATCGGCTGCGGCATCCGTAAAGAAGCACAGCGTATCGGCAAGAAAGAGGGGAATGGCGCGGCTTAAGCGCCCTTCATCGTCCTCGATCTGTTCGTGCGGTTCCATCTGCTTTTCTGGTGGGGCCAGGGTCAGCGGCATCATCTGAACCCGAATGCCGCTTCGCCGACCATCCAGAAGCCAGGCGGCGTCGGCCAGACCCCTTGTCCAGATGGGTCCTTCGACGTTGGGAAAGGACAGTTCGATCGGCTGGGGTGCTTCCTCTGGTGCAGAAGTCAGAGGTTGGGGCTTGAGCAAAAGACCCTCGAGTTCGGCCAGAACCTCGTCGAAGCCTGGAAGGTTACGGGCTTTCAATCGACGCCAGAGCTGTCGTCCAGGCTCTATTCGGCCAAGGGCCGCATAGGCCCTGACCAGATTGAGACCGCAGGGAATATCGTGCCGTTCAAGCTCGTACAAGGGTTCGATCAGTTCGACCATCTCGGCGATGTATCCCGCCTGGCCCAGATCGCCGCTGATCATATAGAACGCATCGGGATGTTGCTCGATCTCCAAAACCCTGAGGTAAAGCGCCAAGGCCTGAGCCAGATCATTCTCCTTCAGGGCAAGGCGTGCCAATTCCAGCTTGGCGCGCCAGCTTCCCGGCTCGGCATCGATCTCTTGCAAGGCAGTGTGCATGGCCTCATCGCCACCCTGCTCCTCGTGAATGGCCATCCACCAGTGAAGCGCATTCTCCTGATTGGGATCGAGGGTCAAAGCGCGTCTTAGCAAGGGCTGCGCCAGGGACTCCTGACCCCGAAAGGAAAAGGTCTTGGCCAGATTGGTCAGAACGACGCCAGTTTCGCCATGGCGGGAAATAAACGCGTCCAGGCGGTTCTGCGCCTCGTCGTAGCGCTGCACCTCCATAAGGGCGATGGCATGGATGCAAGCGGCGCGTTCGGGATTGGAATCAATGTCGCTTAAGCGCTCTGCCGCCTCTTGAATGTCGGGGGCGAATTTGTCTCTGATGGCGCCCAGAATGAATTGATAAAGGGCTTCCGGGTCGTTCCAGACCTTGGCTAGATTGTCCGCCAGGACATCGCGCCGCCAGATATCTCGGTCGATCAGAATTTCGCGGCCACGCTCGTCATAGGCTGTGATCGGATCATTCTGTTCGGTCATGCGGGCCTCCTGACGTGGTAAAGGGGGCTATTCTTCGGCGGGCCTCACGCAGTTGCGCCCGGCCTTCTTGGCGGCGTAAAGCGCTCTGTCGGCTCTGGAAAGCATCTGGTCGAAGCCCATCTCCTTGGCCGTCATGGCTGACACGCCGGCGCTGGTTGTGAAGAAAATGGGCGGCTGCCCGTCGTCGAGTTCGACCGGCGTGGTTTCCACCGCTTCCCGCACGCGCTCGGCGGCCTGAAGCCCCTTCTCCAGGCCGGTCTCAGGCAACAGAATGGCGAACTCCTCGCCACCCATGCGGCCCAGATGGTCGATTTCGCGCAGCGCCTTCTGGCAGATGGCGGCCATGGCGCGCACCACCTTGTCGCCGGTCGGATGGCCGAAAGTATCGTTGATGCGCTTGAAGTGGTCGATATCGAGCATCACCACGGACAGGCTGTGTCCATACCGCTTGGCGCGGGCGAATTCGCGCTCTGCCATGTCGATGAAGTGTCGCCGGTTGGCGATGCCCGTCAGGAAATCCGTGGTGGCGTGGCGGCGCAGCTCCTGCTCGAGCTCCTTGCGCGGCGTGACGTCCTCGACGCTGACCAGAAGCACAGGCTCGCCCTTGAATTCCGTGCTTGTGGCCGACAGCAGCGCCCAGAACCAGCCGCCATCATAGCGCTTAAGTCTTGTTTCCAGGCTGTGCAGCTTGCCGCCACCGGCAATCAGCAGGTCCTTCATTTTGGCGCGTTCTGCGGTATCAACCCAGAAATCCGAGGCGGGCGATCCAATAACATTCATGCCTTCCTGCACATGGAACAGGTCCAGGGCGTGACGGTTGACGTAAAGAAGCAAATCGTCGGCAATGCGCGTCAGCACCAGAGGAACGGGCGTCGCCTCGACGATAACGCGCAGGCGCTCTTCGCTTTCGCTTAAGCGGGCCATCAGGGCCTTGCGCTCAGTGATGTCGTAATAACCAAGCACAAAAACCGACTCACCGCGATAAGAAAGCGGTGCCGCGGATACCAAAACCCAGACATCCGTGCCGTCGGCGCGGCGCATGGAAATTTCGTATTCGTGAACTTCGCCGTGGCGGCGGATCTGCTCGATCAACTTATCGCGGTCATCCGGATTGGTGTAGAAGTTGCGGACATCCATGCCTTCGCTGGGGCCGTCGACTTGGAACAAGGCATGGCAGAGTTTGTTGGCGTAAACGACCTTGCCTCTGGCCACGCTGGTGAGGGCCAGGGGTACGGGAGCGGCGTCTAGAATCCGTTTCAGTCCTTCTTCGCTTTCCGCCAAAGCCTCCACGGCGGCCTGCTTCTCATGCGAGGTGCGTTGGAACAGGTCGAGCGCTTCGGCCACTTCGCTGAACTCGCGGCCCAGTTCTGCCGACACGTCGGCCAAACTCGGATCGCCCCTGGCAAGTCTGCGCATGGCTTCCGCCAGATTTTTGAAGGAGGCGAAAAAACCGCGCGCACTGACCATGCTGGTTATGAATGCTGCCAGGAAGCCGACAAAGGTCAGAAGGATGGCGAAAGGAATGGCCGTTTCGGATTCCTGGCGGGCATTGGCGGCCCTCTCGGCCAGAATCTGATGATAGGCTTGCTCGCGATTTTTCAGGCGCTCATTCAACTGTGCTTGCAAATGGAGTGCTTCTTCTCTGAATATCCGGGGGTTGGGATCGGCGCTGATATGGTCGAGCAGATTGCACAACTCGACCAGCAGGTCGGCCTCTGCCTTGGACGAATCTGCAAGACTTGCCGCACCGGCCAGATCGGGGGCTAGGGCGCGCAGGCGGTTTGCCTCGGTCGCAAGCTGACTGCGCAAGCTCTCCGAGGGCGGCTCTTCTTGGGCCTGAAAAAGCTTAAGCGCTATTTCGCTGGCATGCAGGCGCTCCAGCGCTTCGCCATTAATGTGAAGGGCCGCCAGGGTTTCATCGATGCTGCGCACGTCGGAAAGGAGATCGCGGCTGGACAGAATCTGTCCGCCCGCTACGATCACCAGGATCAGCAGCGCAAGCGCTGGGGCGAGAATGAGCTTTCCGAGAAGAAACCGTTGCCTCATGGCAGTTATTTACGCCTGTTTAAGCGGAATTTGACAAGATGAGAAAACGGTTGCGCCGATCAAAGAGGAATTCCAGCCGTTTTTCGAGGAGTTGGGCATGAAGCGTTTTCGATTTGCTCGGGTCTGTGTCGCATTTGGGGCTTTGTTGATCGCTGGTCCCGCTGCGGGTCAAACGATGGGTGCATTGGATCAACTGATCCAATTAAGCCTTGCGGCGTACGGCGGCGAGGCAAGGTTGATCCAGTTGGCCACGCTTCGAGCCCATGGCAGCATTACAGTCAAGGGACAGGCACAGTCAGGGCGGGTCGAGCGGCTTTTTCAATCTCCGGATCGCTTGCTCAACATAACGACATATGCCGGCGGCCCCAGCGAAAGACGCCTTCTGGTCAAGGATCGGGCCTGGCGGAATGGCCAAGCGGCCAGTGTGCCCGAGCATATTGCCATGAGTTTGCAGGCGGCCCGCCTGCGCCTGCCTCTGCTTTTGAAGGAAAGCCGGGCGCATCTGGTCGATCAGGGGCAGCAGGAAAAAGCGGGGCGGCGTTTTCACGCGATCACCCTGCCTGTGTCCGAAGGCATTTCCCTGGCCGTGGTGATCGATTCTGCAACGGGGTTGATCGTGCAGACCAGCGGCAAGCTGGCCCTGCCCGATGGCACGAACGCCGACTTCACGACGCTCTATGGCGATTATCGCATCGTTGAGGGCCTTGCCGTCGCCATGCGCGAGGATCATTACGCCCAGGGGGCGCATACGGGCACAACAAGCCTGGAGCGGGTCGAAATAAATCGACCGCTCCCCGGCAACGCCTTTACGCCTTAACAGAGGCTTGTGTTAGACCTTGATGTCGACCGACTGGCCACGATGGGACGGCGGACGCGGATTGTCCGAAGCAGCCATGATCTTGGAAGCGCCGTCAGAGCTTTTGTCCTGCCCGCGCTGTTGCGCATCGGGAGGCTGACGAGGCTGCAGATTGGCCGGATTGATCATCGCGGAAGCGGCTGATCCGGTAAGACTGTCGATAGCCATGGGGTGCTCCTTTCTGGTCTACGCACGGCGGGCATAAATTTAGCCAGAAACCGTGGAAAAGTGCAAGCCTGCGCTGAAGCCCCCTGGATTTCTTAGAAAGATTCAACCTTTTCAAGGGGGGTGGGGCGAGCGACCGGGTTCGAACCGGCGACATCCAGGACCACAACCTGGCGCTCTAACCAACTGAGCTACGCCCGCCACCGTGGGGTGGGATGTTTATCCCCATCGCCTTGCGTCGTCAAGCGATCCATCCGCCGCCGAGCAGACGGGTGCCGTCATAGGCAACACAGGCCTGCCCGCGCGCAACCCCTTCTTCGGGTGATTCAAGTTTGACCAGGGCAGCGCCACCCTCTTGATGCCAGAGCTTTCCGGGCACGGGAAGCCTTGAAGAGCGGATACGAAACTGTGCTGAAACAGGGTTTTCAACCCTGTCCGGGGCCAGCCAGTGCAGATCGCGAAGGCGGATTTTCGATTGTCCAAGAGCCTCTTTCGGACCCACGACAACGCGGTTGGTCTTGGCGTCGAGGGACAGCACGTAAAGCGGCGGCCCTCCGCCCAGCCCAAGGCCCCGGCGCTGGCCGACCGTGTAATGGGCCAGCCCCCGATGCGGCCCCAGCACGGTCCCCGACGCATCGACAATCTCGCCGGGAATCAGGGCCGAAGGCTGGTAGCGCCCCACCAGGGCGGCGTACCCCTCGGGCGAGACGAAGCAGATATCCTGGCTGTCGGGCTTGGCGGCCAGATGCAGGCCCAGCCTTTGGGCCTGCAGGCGCACCTGGGCTTTGGAAAAGGCGCCCAGCGGGAAAATAAGGGATTTTAGGATTTCCTGATCGAGCGCGAACAGGAAATAGCTTTGATCGCGGGCGGGATCGGCCCCTTGATGCAGCTCAGGCCCGAAGGGACCGTCAAAGCGCTGCGCGTAATGGCCCGTGGCCAGGGTATGGGCGCCAAGGTCGCGCGCCGTTGCCAGCAGATGGCGGAATTTGAGGTGTTGATTGCAATCGATGCAGGGGCTGGGCGTCTCGCCCCTGGCATAGGCGGCGGCGAAGGGGCGCACCACCTCCTCTTCGAACTCCAACTCGAAATCAAGAATATGGTGGGCGATTCCCAATTGCTCGGCCACGCGCTTCGCATCGCGCATGTCGGGTCCGCCGCAACAGCCCTTGTCCACGGCGGGGGCGGCGCCCAAAAGTCGCATGGTCAAGCCGATGACCTGAAAGCCGCGCGCCTTCAACAGAGCGGCCGTTACCGAAGAATCAACCCCTCCCGACATGGCGACGGCGACGCGCGCACCCCGGGGCAGGCCGGTCAGCGCCGCGTCGATCAGGGCTTGGCGTCCTTCTGAGCAACCACCCGACCAGGGCTGGCGAAGGCCAGCGATTGGGTTCCGAAGAAATAGGCGTTCACACTTTCCGCCAGGGCCGGGCGCACTGGTTGAGAGGCCTCCCAGATAATCAGGAAGCTCGCACCCGTGCCGCCTTCCCTGTCCCGGTTCTCGATGAAGAATTCGGTTGCCCCCATGGGAGGAAGGGCGCGGGGTTCGGTCAGGAACTCACGCAGCAGCTTGCCTTCCGAACTGTAATAGGCCACCGATTTTAAGCTCAGGCCCGCTTTTAGATTGGGATTACGCACAGTCAGCATGGAAGAAAGAAGCAGCGAGCCGGGATCGCCTTTGCCGTCGCGGTTATTGACCAGGATATGGGAATAGACCGGCACCAGGATGGTCTGTCCCAGAGCCAACTGGCCGTCCTCGGCCTTGGCTGGGCCGAAAGCCAAAAGGCCCACCAACCCGAACATTCCCAAAACCGCCGCCAACCGCATCTCATCCTCCTGCTGCTTTGCCGGGACATCATAAATCACCCAGGCGGGTGATCGGGCGATATTTTAAGATTGACTCATTCTTGCGCAGTAATATACCGTCTGGACGGTACAGTATGGGATGATCCTCATGGCGCCTCGCGAGCCCTCCATCAGCCGAGACAAAATCCTGGAAGCTGCCATGCATCTGGTGCGCAGCCAGGGTGTGGCCAAGCTGACCTTGGATGGGGCGGCCAGAGAGGCAGGGCTTAGCAAGGGCGGCGTCCTTTACCACTTTCCCAGCAAAAGCGCCTTGGTGCGGGCCATGGTGGCCCGCGTCATCGAGCAATGGGAAAAGTTGCATCAATCCTATTTCGAGCAGGAACCAGAAGGCCCCCATCGCTGGATGCGCGCCGCCGTTCACGCCTTCTTCGATACCGACAGTCCCTGCTGCAAAGACCCCTTGGGCACGGCGCTTCTGGCGGGTCTGGCCCATGATCCCGATCTGATCGCGCCCTTGAGGGCCAAATACCGTGAATGGATGGAGCAATCCATGATGAATGCGCCCAGCCCGGGGCTGATGGGGGTGATTGGTCTTATGGGTGATGGCCTTGTTCTGCATCAACTGATTGGCCTCGACGTGTTGGACGAGAAATCGCGCGACTGCATCAAGGCGGCAGCACTCGATCTTCTGAAATAGCGAGAACGGACAATGAAACGTCGCACGAAAATGATCGTCATGCTGACGGCCAGCCTTCTGGTTTTGGGGGGCACGCTGGGCTTTGCCCAGTTTCGGGGCGTCATGATCAAGCAGTATTTCGCCACTCTGCCCAAGCCTGTCATGCCGGTTTCTGTGGAGATGGTCCACGAAGACACCTGGACGCGGGAATTAAAGGCCGTGGGCGGCTTAAAGGCCGTCAATGGAGTCGAGGTCACGGCAGGGGCTGCCGGGCTGGTCAAGGACATCCTGTTCCAATCCGGGACAAGCGCGACCAGGGGCCAGGTTTTGGTGCGTCTTGATGCTGATGTCGAGCGGGCTGATCTGGCCAGCGCCCAGGCTGAAAAGGCTTTGGCTGCAACCCAGGCGCAACGGTCGCGCACATTGGCTGCCGCCAGCCACGTGTCACAGTCTGCTCTCGACAAGGCAGAGGCGGAATTGCAGGTCAAAGAGGCCAAGGTGGCGCAATTGGCAGCACTGATCGCCAAGAAGACGGTGACAGCTCCCTTCGCGGGCGTTCTGGGGGTGCGCAAGATTGATGTGGGGCAATATCTTCAGCCAGGACAGCCCGTCGTGACACTTCAAGATCTCTCGGCGTTGCGCGTTGAGGTCCAGGTGTCGCAAAAAGATTTGGCCGGGTTAGCGCCGGGTCTGACTGTCGAAGTCGAGGTCGATGCCTGGCCGGGGCGCGTCTTTCCGGGCACTGTCTCGGCCATCGATTCCGCTGTCGATGCGAACTCCGGCATGGTCCTGCTGGAAGCGCTGGTTCCCAATCCCGACGTTTCCTTAAAGCCCGGAATGTTTGCTAATGTCCGCATCGGCAGGCCTGAAACCATACAGGTCCTGGTGGTGCCGGTAACGGCTGTTACCTACAGTCTGGCTGGTGATTCCGTTTTCGTGGTGACCGAGATGGTCGAGGATGGAAAAACCGTGCTGATCGCCAAGCGCTTGCCGGTGACCGTGGCCGAGCGGCGCGATGGCTGGGCGGCGGTCCTGGGTGATCTCAAGCCCGGCGACAAGGTAGTAACCGCAGGCCAATTGAAGCTTGAGAATGGAAGCCATGTGTCGTTGGTTGAGGGCAGTCCCTTTGCCCAAGCACCCAGGCAAACAGCAGTCAAGCCATGAGCATCTTTGAAATCTTCATCCGCCGACCCGTCCTGGCCAGCGTGATCAGTCTGCTCATTCTGGCACTGGGTCTGCGTGCGTTGTTCATGTTGCCGGTTCGGCAATATCCCCAGATGAGCAATACGGTGATCACCGTCACCACGACCTATCCAGGCGCCGATGCCGACCTGATGCAGGGCTTTGTTACCGACCCTATTCAAAAAGTCGTGGCCTCATCGAAGGGCATCGATTATCTGACCTCGTCCTCGGCGCTGGGCAGCAGCGAGGTCAAGGTGTTCGTGCGCCTGAATGACGATCCCGGCGAAGCCATGACCGAGGTGATGAGCAAGGTGGGCGAGGTGCGCGCCCTTTTGCCGCGCGGCATTAACGATCCCGTCATCAAGAAAACGACGGGCGAGGCGTTTGCCGCCATGTATCTGGCCTTTTCATCGACCAGCCACACGCCCCAGCAAATCACCGATTATGTCAGCCGCACCGTGCAGCCCAAACTGGCAACCGTGGCGGGCGTGGCCAATCCTGAATTATTGGGCGGGCAGAAATACTCGATGCGCGTCTGGCTGGACCCCGAACGCATGGCTCAGTACGGCGTCAGCCCAGGCGAGATCAAGCAAGCACTGACCAGCAATAATTTTCTGTCGGCGGCGGGCAGTTCCAAGGGCGGGTTCGATGTCATCGGAACGCAAGCCAAGACCGATCTTAAGAATGTCGACGAGTTCAAATCCCTGGTCATTAGAGGCGAGGGGGCAAGGCTGGTTCGCCTTGGCGATATTGCCAAGGTGGAACTGGGGCCGGAATACGAGGATGCCTCGGTCTATGTGAATGGCAAGAAGGCCGTCTTCATCGGCGTCAATCTTCAGCCCGGGGCCAATCCCCTGGATGCCGTTAGCGGGGTGCGCGCGACACTTCCTGGAATAGAGCAGGAGCTGCCCGAGGGCATGACCGCAGAAATTGCCTATGACAGCACCGTCTTCATCCGCTCGGCCATCTGGGAGGTGGTGAAGACCTTGATCGAGGCGACGGTGATCGTGGTCGGCGTCATCTTCTTGTTCATGGGCTCGGCCAGGGCGGTGGCCATTCCGGTGGTAACCGTGCCTCTGTCGCTGATCGGCGCCGCGCTGTTCATGCTCTCGCTTGGCTATTCGATCAATCTTCTCACCTTGCTTGCCATGGTGCTGGCCATCGGTCTGGTGGTCGATGACGCCATCGTTGTGGTCGAGAACGTGCATCGGCATATCGAGGAAGGGATGACCCCCCTGGATGCAGCGCTGAAAGGCACGCGCGAAATTTCCGGCCCCGTCATTGCCATGACCCTGACCCTGGCTTCGGTCTACGCGCCCATCGCTTTCATGGGCGGCCTTACGGGTGCTCTGTTCAAGGAATTCGCCTTTACCCTGGCAGGCGCTGTGATCGTATCGGGCATCGTGGCGCTGACATTGTCGCCCATGATGTGCTCGCGCATTCTAAAACATGGCGTTACCGACAAGGGATTTGCCGCCAGGGTCGATGCCCTGTTCGACAAGGTGCAGAATTTCTACAGCCGCCTGCTGGCCGGAACATTGGCTGATCGCCCCGTCATGCTGGTTTTTGCCGGTCTCGTGCTGGTCAGCCTGGGGCCCTTATTCATGGCAGTCCCTTCGGAACTGGCCCCTGAGGAAGACAAGGGGGCCGTCATGGTGGCTTATCAGGGGCCGCCCAGCGCCAATCTCGATTATATGGAAACCTTCTCGCGCCAATTGGACAAGGTGCTGGCAGCCCCGCCCGAGGCGGGCAGCGTTTTCACCATCAACGGCTGGCCTTCGCGCTCAGGCGGTTTTGCCGCCGCCATTCTGAAACCCTGGGACCAGCGCGAGCGCGGGCAGAAAGAGTTAGTTCCCGAGATTCAGCAAGGCATCAATGGGATATCCGGCATCAAGGGTTCGGCTTTCGGATTGCCGCCCTTGCCCGGTTCCGATGGTTTGCCGGTTCAGTTCGTCGTCACCTCGACATCCGATTGGCGCAGTTTGGCCGAGGTCTCGGGCGACTTGTTCGCCAAGGCCAAGGCCAGCGGGCTGTTCGCCTTCGTTGATCTGGATCTCAAGGTGGAAAGCCCGCAGACCATCATCGAGATCGACCGCGACAAGGCGGGCGCTTATGGCATCACCATGCAGGCCATCGGCGAAGCTTTCGCCACACTGACCGGCGGCAATTATGTCAACCTGATCAATCTGGAGGGGCGCAGCTATCAGGTCATTCCCCAGGTGGGCAGGGATTTTCGCATGAATCCCGAGGCGCTGGGCCGGTTCTATGTCAAAACCGCCAAGGGCGAGGCTGTTCCGCTGTCCAGTCTGGTCACCATGAAGCATGAAGTGCGGCCAGTCACGCTCAGCCAATTCAATCAGATGAATTCGGTAACGCTTCAAGCCTTTCCCATGCCCGGCGTGTCGCTGGGCACGGCGCTCGACTTTCTGGCCAAGGCGGCGGCAGAGACTCTGCCCAAGGATATGAGCTTTAACCATGCAGGCCAGTCGCGCCAGTATTACCAGGAAGGCAGTGCGCTGATCTTCACCTTCTTCTTCGCCCTGGTGGTGATTTTTCTGGTGCTGGCCGCCCAGTTCGAAAGCTTTCGCGATCCCTTGGTGATTCTGGTGGCTGTGCCGCTGTCGGTTTGCGGCGCCCTGATTCCCCTGGCACTCGGCGTCACCAGTATGAATATCTATACCCAGGTGGGGCTGGTGACGCTGATCGGTCTGATCAGCAAGCACGGCATTCTGATCTGCGAGGTGGCCCGCGCCAAGCAGGTGAGTGAGGGCATGGACCGTATTCAGGCCGTCCAGGCCGCCGCCGCCCTGCGCCTGCGCCCGATTTTGATGACCACGGCGGCCATGGTGCTGGGGCTGATTCCATTGCTATCGGCCAGCGGGGCGGGTGCCGCCAGCCGCCTGTCGATCGCCATCGTCATCGTGGCGGGCATGAGCATTGGCACACTGTTTACCCTGTTCGTGCTGCCGGTGATTTACACCTACGTGGCGGCCGAGCGAAAGTCTATTTAAGGGCATTCGCCAGCAGATAGGCCCCGATCTCGGCGGGCTTTGCCTTCTTGATCTTGGGGGTCTTGCCCTCCAGCGCTTCCTTGACCAGGATGCTGTTCTCGACATTGAGGATCTTGACCTTGAAAATGCCCGTGGCATTGCGGATGCCGGGATAGATTTTGGGATCGACCAGCTTTTCCTTGCGAGCCAGCCGTTCGATCAGGGCGTTTTCGTCGGGCATGTCCTCAAAGCTTTCCGACTTAAGAAGCACCCAGTCAGATTTTCCGCAAAGCTTCTCCTGATTGATGGCCGCCAGGGCTTCCTCGGACGAGCCTTCGTGAACGCCCAGCCTGTACAGATGCTCGGTCAGGCCGACATCGCTGCCCCATTCCCCCAAGTCCTTGCTTTTCGCCACATAGATGCACGGCATTCCTTGCCCTCCTCGGTCCTTCTCGTGATATATCATGTCCTGCCATGAGCGACGACATTCTAGCCCGCGTTCTTTACCGCGACACCAATTTCATCGTGCTGGATAAACCGGCGGGCCTGCCTGTGCATCCGGGGCCGGGGGGTGGCGTGTGTCTTGAGCATTTCTTTTCCATGCTGACCTTCGGCCTGCCTCGCCCGCCCGCCCTGGCGCACCGCCTGGACCGCGACACTTCGGGCTGCCTGATCCTGGGGCGCCACCGTAAAACCCTGGCCAAGCTGGGCAAGCTGTTTCAGCAGGGTCGCATCGGCAAGACCTATTGGGCGATCGTGGTGGGAGTCCCCCCCGCCGATCAAGGGACCATCGATGCGCCGCTGTCGAAACTGACACCCAAGCAGGGCTGGAAAATGGTGGTCGATCAAACGGCGGGCCAAAGGGCGGTCACGGACTGGCGGGTCCTGGGCACGGCCCAGCTTCCCGATATCGGCCCCGTCACCTGGATCGAATTCACCCCCCATACCGGGCGGACCCACCAAATTCGCGTTCATGCGGCGCATATCGGTTGCCCGGTGCTGGGAGATCCGGTCTACGGGCCAACGCCCAAGCCCGCCCATCCTTTGCATCTGCATGCCAGGAAGGTGGTGATTCCCTTCAAATCCGAATCACCCCCGACCGAGGTCGAAGCCCCCCCGCCCAAGCATATGCTGGTGGCGCTCACAGCATGCGGATTTAGGCCGCCTTCCTGACTTTCATGGTGACCTGAAGACCAATGCGCGACATCAGAACAACCAGCGCATCCAGTGAGAAATCGCCGATTTTTCCCTTCATCAAGGCATTCAGCCGCGGCTGCGTAATTCCCAGAAGCCTTGCCGCAGCTTGTTGGGTGAGGCCGGTTTTGGCGACGGCGGTTTCTATCCGGCTCATCAACTCGGCACGAAGTTTCAGATTTTGAGATTCCTCGGCGTCGAACCCCAGATCTGCAAACACATTGCCTTTCGATTTTTCCATTCTGATCCGCGTCATGCACCACCATCCTTTGCCGCAATCGCCTTGAATCGCCTTGCCGCCTGATCGATGTCGGCCGCAGGCGTTTTCATGGTCTTCTTTTCGAAGGCGTGAAGAACGTAAATTCCCTCGCGGAATTTTGCGACATACAGCAGGCGATAGGCCCTGCCCGTATGAATACGTATCTTGCGCACACAAGTCCCACTGATGACATCGGCTTCCAGTCAGAGGGGGCCTTGCCCTCCTGGAGCCGATGCAACTGATAACCCGCTTCGCGCCGTGCAGCCGGCTCGAAAGCTGAAACTGTCTTTAGGCTGTTGCCAAGCCATATCAGAGGCTTCACAGCAAACAATTATATCAATATCGAGATAATTTGCAAGGGGCCGTCAGGAATGCCGCCTGACCCAATCTTCCAGCAGGGCTGCCAGACGCGCCGGTGTTTCCAGCATGGGATAATGACCGGCTTCCATAATTTCCACCGCATCCAGACGGGGATACCAGGCCTCGAACAGAGGCCTTAGGGAAGGCAGGCGATAGAAGGGCAGATCATAAGCCCCTGTGATCAGACGCACGGGCAGATCAAGCCCGGTCACGCCCGCCGTGATGTCGCTTTCGGTAAACATGGACAGATAAGCCAACATGGCGGATTTAAGCCCCGCGCGTCTGGCCAGATGCGCCTTGCGCATAACCCAGCCCGTTCCCAGGCGGTGCCCCGTGCGGTCGTGAATGGCCTGGCCCAGCCGCACCGGATTGACCAGCAGGCTTTGCATATGCTCCTTCGTGGGGGCGTCGGCGGGAAAGCCCGATGCGGGAACGGAACAGATCAGGCTGAGGCTTTTGACCCGGCCTGGATGTTTGGCCGCAATGGCTTGGGCCACCAGCCCGCCCATCGAATGTCCCGCCAGATGCACTTTCTTGGCGCCCAGATGCTGGGCCAGGGCGGCGATGTCGCTTGCCGCTTCCTCAAGGCAATAGGCGCCTTCGATATTCTTCGACCAGCCATAGCCGCGCAGGTCGGCAATTACCCAGCGAATGTCGTCCAGGGGCAGGTAATGGCGCATGTCCTGCCAGTTTTCGTGATTGCCCAGCCATTCATGGATCAGGATAACGGTGTTGTTTCCCGCCCCATGAACATGGTGGCCGAGAATGCTGTTCACGGCGTTTCGCCGCTACCCAGGCGGGAAGCCAGCGAGGCCGCCATGAAACGGTCGAGATCGCCATCCAGCACGCCCGCCGTGTCGCTGGTTTCGACATTGGTCCGCAGGTCTTTGACCATCTGATAGGGCTGCAGAACGTAAGAGCGGATCTGATGGCCCCAACCGATATCTGATTTCGCGTCCGCCTGGGCCTGGGCCGCGGCTTCGCGTTTTTGCAGTTCCTGTTCGTAGATGCGGGCGCGCAGCATGTCCCAGGCCATGGCCCGGTTGCGATGCTGCGAGCGGTCGGTCTGGCAACTGACCACG
>JADFZV010000037.1 GCA_015232335.1 Alphaproteobacteria bacterium
CGGGCGCCCAGTCGGTCCTTGATCATATCGACGCAGCGATAGAAATCGGCGCCGATGCGATCCATCTTGTTGACGAAACAGATGCGGGGCACGTGGTACTTGTCGGCCTGGCGCCACACCGTCTCGGACTGGGGCTCGACGCCCGCCACCGAGTCGAACACCGTGACAGCGCCGTCGAGGACGCGCAAGCTGCGCTCGACTTCGATGGTGAAGTCGACGTGGCCCGGCGTGTCGATGATATTGATGCGGTTGTCGCGCCAGAAACAGGTGGTGGCGGCCGACGTAATGGTGATGCCGCGTTCCTGCTCCTGCTCCATCCAGTCCATGGTGGCGGTGCCTTCATGCACTTCGCCGATCTTATAGGACTTGCCGGTGTAATACAGGATGCGCTCGGTCGTCGTCGTCTTACCAGCATCGATATGGGCCATGATGCCGATATTGCGGTAACGCTCGATAGGAGTTGTGCGGGCCATCGAAAAAGGTCCTTACCAGCGATAATGCGAGAAGGCCTTGTTGGCCTCTGCCATGCGATGCGTGTCTTCGCGCTTCTTGACCGCGGCGCCGCGATTGTTGGCGGCATCCATTAGTTCGCCCGACAAGCGCTCGACCATGGTGTTTTCGCCGCGCTTACGGGCCGCGTCGATCAGCCAACGGATGGCCAGAGCCTGACGGCGGTCGTTACGCACTTCGACGGGCACCTGATAGGTAGCACCGCCAACACGGCGCGAACGCACTTCGACCGAGGGCTTCACATTGTCCAGCGCATCGTGGAACATCTTCAAAGGGTCGGCCTTGGCCTTGGCTTCCATGCGCTCGAAAGCGCCGTAGACCGTGCCCTCGGCAACCGACTTCTTGCCGTCATACATCAGGCAGTTCATGAACTTCGTAACGACCAGATCACCGAACTTGGGGTCCGGCTGCACTTCGCGCTTAACGGCGGAATGGCGACGCGACATGGTGTCTCCCCTTACTTCGGACGCTTGGCGCCGTATTTCGAACGGCGCTGTTTGCGGTCCTTGACGCCCTGGGTATCCAGAGTGCCGCGAATAATGTGATAGCGAACGCCGGGCAAATCCTTGACGCGACCGCCACGGATCATCACCACAGAGTGTTCCTGCAGATTGTGACCCTCGCCCGGAATGTAGCTGGTGACTTCAAAGCCGTTGGTCAGGCGTACGCGTGCCACCTTACGCAAAGCCGAGTTGGGCTTCTTGGGCGTCGTGGTGTAAACGCGGGTGCAGACGCCGCGCTTTTGCGGACATTCCTGCATGGCCGGAACCTTGTTGCGCGAAACCTTGGGTTCGCGCGGCTTGCGGATCAACTGATTGATCGTCGGCATTCGTCTTTCCTTCGTTGCCTGCCTTACGTCGTCACACCACGTCAAAACTCCACCCGGCACGGCCAGATAAAGCAACATCGGCCCGGCCAAAACCGGGCGAAGCAAAAAGAAACAACCGGGGTGACCCGGTCGTTCTTTGTTCGAGAACCAATCTGTGAGGCGTTACGCCGCTCAAATCCGCGCCGGGAAACGGCGCTTTTTGAACGAGATAACCGCGTCTAGGACGTTGCCTACCACCGGCTCCCCGAAGAGGCGCGCATCCTATGCACCGAACCCAGGCCCGTCAAGGGAAAGATTAGCCCCTTGCACAATCACCCAGTCCTTGGGGCAAGTCCTGGAAAAATCTCTACTTCTTGGGGATGACAGGGGCGCATGAGGCGACGAAGGCCGCCGCCGCCACCGCCGCGTGGCGTTCGATCTCTTCGCTGCTTGCCTCATTCTGCAGGCCCAGCAGGCATTTCAGATAAAGCTTGCCCTTCAACTGTCCCAGGAACAGATCAGCTCCGGTGGCCGGGTCAGGAACGTGCAGCCGGCCTTGCTGATGTAAATAGTCGAGATAGGTCGCCACCATCTGAAGTGTGCGGGCAGGCCCGGAGCGGTAGAAAGCCTCGCTCAATTCCGGCAGCCGCGTGGATTCGGCCAGAACGAGGCGAACGGCGGCCAGGGCATCTTGCGCCAGCAACATGCCCAGAAAGCGCTTTGCCACGGCCAGAAGCCCCTCATAGGGATCGTCGCCCAGATGCAGGGGGAGTAGATTTTCGCCCATATTGGCCCGGAAGCGCTCCTGCACCATGGCCTCGAAGAGAGCCTGCTTGGACTTGAAATGCGCGTACAGCGTGGCCTTCGAGACCCCCGCAGCGCCCGCGATGGCGTCCATGCTGGTGGCCAAATAGCCTTGGCTCATGAAAAGCCGCTTGGCGGCCTCCTGAATCAGCACCCCCTTGCCCAGCAACTCTTTGGCCATTTGCGGGCTTTGCTGCCTGGATGCACCCATGAATCTTGACCCCCTCGCCTTCCCAGCGTATTAAACTAAACCGTTCAGTTCAATTCCGCAAGGCCGCCCCATGCCGCCCCCGGTCAAGAAACGCATCGCCATTGTTTCTCTTATCCTTCTGGCCCTGGTCGCAGGCTCTTTAATCTATTGGTGGAGCGGGCGTCATATCGAACGCACCGATGACGCCTATGTCGCCAGCGACATCACCTCGATGGCGGCCAGGATTGCGGGATATGTCGCGGCCATCGAGGTTGCCGACAATCAACCCGTGCGGGCAGGCGACATTCTTGTCCGCCTGGAAAGCCGCGATTATGAGGCCAGACGCGACCAAGCCCAGGCGACCCTTGAATCGCGCCGCCAGGCCCTGGCGGGGATCGAAGCGCGCCTTAAGCTTCAAGAGTCCTCGATCCGCCAGGCGGGGGCGGACGTCTCTGCCGCAAAGGCCGATACCGAGCGGGCCCGCAGCGATTTCGAACGCACCCGGCAGTTGGTCAAAAGCGAGTCGGCCTCGCGCCAGAAGCTCGACCTGACCCAGGCCGATTCCGAGCGCACGGCAGCCCACTTAAACCGCGCCCATGCCGGGGTTGATGCCGCCAAGCGTCAAGTGAGCGTGCTGGAAGCCGAACTGGCCCAGGCCAGGGCTCAGGTCGAGGAAGCCCAGGCGCAGGTGGAACTGTCCAACATCGATCTTGAGAACACCGTCATCCGCTCGCCGGTCGATGGCGTGATCGGCAACCGAGCCGCCCAGGTGGGTGAATATGTGCGCCCCGGCACCCAGCTTCTGGTCGTGGTCCCCCTGGCACAGGTCTGGGTGGAGGCCAATTTCAAGGAAACCCAGCTCACCCGCATGCGGCCCGGCCAGCCGGCGCTGATCAAAATCGACGCCTACCCCGAGCATGACATCGTCGGGCATGTCGAGAGCATCGCCCCCGCTTCGGGAGCGCGTTTCAGCCTGTTGCCGCCAGAGAACGCCACCGGCAACTTCACCAAGGTCGTGCAGCGCATCCCCGTGCGCATCGCCCTTCCCGACAGCCATCCTCTGGCCGGGCGGATCGTGCCCGGCCTCTCGGCGGTGGTGCGCGTGGATACGACCACTTCCCCATGAACCGGCCGGTCGAGCGCAGCGACTGGATCGGCTTTCTGGCCATGGTCGTCGGCATGTTCATGGCCATTCTGGACATTCAGATCGTCTCCAGCTCACTCAGCGAAATTCAGGCGGGACTGTCGGCGGGGCGCGATGAAATCTCCTGGGTGCAGACCTCCTATCTGATCGCCGAAGTGGTGATGATCCCGCTGTCCGGCTGGCTGGCCCGGGTCTTTTCGACCAGATGGCTGTTTTTGGGTTCGGTTCTGACCTTCACCCTGTCGAGTGCGGCCTGCGCGCTCGCCTGGGACATCGATTCGATGATCGTCTTCAGAGCCCTTCAGGGATTTCTGGGCGGCGCCATGATCCCTACCGTCTTCGCCTCGGCCTTCATGATCTTTCCCAAGGAACGCATGCCCATGATCAGCGTGCTGATCGGCCTGGTGGCGACCATGGCCCCCACATTAGGCCCGGTGGTAGGGGGATGGATCACCGATGCGCTTTCCTGGCACTGGCTGTTCCTGATCAATCTTCCTGTAGGTCTCTTGGTGGCGGGCAGTGTTTTCCTGTTCGTGCGCATCGACAAGCCCAACCTTGACATGCTGAAGCGGATCGATGTTGCGGGCATTGTGCTGATGGCCCTGTTTCTGGGCGCCCTTGAATACACGCTGGAGGAAGGCCCCGCCGACAACTGGTTCGAGACCGACGCCATCGTCTTATGGACCGCCTGTACGGCAACTGCGGGCATTCTGTTCATCTGGCGGGAATTGGTCTGCAAGAATCCGGTGGTCGATCTCTTCGCCTTCAGAAACGCCAACTTCTCGATCGGCTGCCTGTTCAGCTTCGTCATTGGATCAGGCCTTTACGGCTCGGTCTATCTGCTGCCCCTGTTCCTAAGCCGGGTGCGCGGCATGAGCAGCTATGACATCGGCGTGACCATGATCGTGACCGGCGCCTTCCAGTTCCTGTCGGCCCCCCTGGCCGGAGCCCTGTCCAAAAAGATGGACCCCCGCCTGATGCTGGGCGCGGGCCTTACCCTGTTCGGCGTCGGGCTGTGGCTGACCACCGCCATGACCGCCGACTGGGGCTATTGGGAGCTGTTCCTGCCCCAGGCGGTGCGCGGCGTTTCCTTGATGCTGTGCTTTCTGCCCATCAACATGCTGGCTCTCGGCACCCTGCCTCGAGACGAAGTGCAGAATGCCAGCGGCCTTTACAATCTGATGCGCAATCTGGGCGGCGCCATCGGTCTGGCCGCCATCAACACGGTGCTGATTTCACGCTTTGATCTGCACCGCGCCCAGCTTGCGGAAACTCTGTCGGCGGGGCGCAGTCAGGCAAGCGAGATGCTGGCCGCCCTGAGCGAGCGCCTGGGCGACCTGCTGACCACCAACCCCGAGCTGGCCGCCCTTAAGCTGCTGGGACGACTGTTGGAGCGCGAAGCCTGGGTGATGACCTTTTCGGATGCCTTTATGCTGCTAGCCCTTGGATTCTTTGCGGCGCTTCTCTTTATGCCCTGGATCAGAAGTGTTGCCGGGAACAAAGCACCCGGCGAAGCCCACTAAGTTGGTCAAAAAGCATAATCGATATAAATGGGATCGACCGATTCCTTCCACGGCCCATGATAGGAGGCCAGCAGGATTTCAGCCGGCGTGATGCCTCGCTCCGCAATGCGATCCAGGGGATCGAGAAATCCGCTTTCGTCGCGCCCGACATCATCAAGGCGTGAGCGCCCGATCAGCCCCTCCCTTGCGATGAACAGCATGCGCAGCGCCTGATCGCGCACCAAACCCTTGCGGAAAGGGGCTTTCAACCCCATCCGGGGCACATCGGCCCTGAGCGTGGCCATCTCGTCGATGGTCCAGTCCTTGACCATCTCCCAGGCCTCATCAAGCGCTTCCTGATCATACAGCAAGCCTGTCCACAGCGCGGGCAGGGCGCAGATGCGGCTCCAGGAACCGCCGTCGGCGCCGCGCATTTCCAGATAGCGCTTCAGGCGCACCTCGGGAAAGGCTGTGGTGACATGGTCGGCCCAATCGCCCATCTGGGGCACCTCGCCCGGCAGGGCGGGCAGACACCCCTTCATGAAATCGCGAAACGACTGACCGGACGCGTCGATATAGCGCCCCTCGCGATAGACAAAGTACATCGGCATATCGAGCAGGTAATCGACATAGCGCTCGAAGCCCATGCCCGGCTCGAACACGAAGGGCAACATACCCGAGCGGGCCTTGTCGGTATCCGTCCAGATATGGCTGCGATAGCTTAGGAAGCCGTTGGGTTTGCCCTCGGTGAAGGGCGAATTGGCGAACAGCGCCGTCGCAATGGGCTGAAGGGCCAAAGCCACGCGGAATTTTTTGACCATGTCGGCTTCGCTGGAAAAATCCAGATTGGCCTGCACCGTACAGGTGCGCAGCATCATATCAAGGCCCAGAGACCCCACTTTGGGCATATAGGCCCGCATGATGGCGTAACGCCCCTTGGGCATCCAATGGATCTCGTCTCGGCGCCATTTGGGGTCGAAGCCAAGACCTGCCAGTCCGATGCCGAGCCGGTCGGCCACCTCTGTCACCTGGCGCAGATGCTCATGCACCTCCTCACAGGTCTGGTGCAGGGTTTCCAAAGGGGCGCCTGAGAGTTCCACTTGCCCGCCGGGCTCCAACGTGATCGACGAACCCGCCTGGTGCAGCAGCGCTATCGCCTTACCCTGCTCGAACACGGGCTTCCATCCGAAAACCTGAAGTCCTTCCAAAAGAGCCTGAATGCCCTTGGCTCCCTCGTAAGGCAAAGGGCGGAACGTGCCCTGCTCGAAAGCGAATTTCTCATGCTCGGTGCCAATCCGCCAGGCGGGCCTGGGCTTGCAGCCGCTTTCCAGCCAAGCGACCAGTTGGGTTTTGCTTTCGATAAGGTGGATATCTTGTTTGGCTGGAGCTGACATCTGCTCAGGAGAGCCCAGACGCGCCCTTGCGTCAACACAAGAGTTCTTGAATTTCACCTCTTCAGGCATGATTATTCTTCATATGGTCCATACACCCATTCATGTTCTCGTCATCGAGGACAATCCCGGCGACGCCCGACTGATTGAGCTGATGCTGTCCGAGCAAGCCGAGGACATCTATCGCCCTTCTTTTGCCGTGCGCCTGGCCGAGGGCTTGGAGATTTTGTCGCGCCAGCCCTTCGAGATCGTTCTGCTCGATCTGTCCCTGCCAGATTCGCACGGCATGTCCACCGTCGAGGCGGTTTTGGAGGCGGCACCCGCCACCCCCATCATCGTGCTGACCGGCCTAGCCGACGAAACGACGGCCATGGCCGCCATGAAGGCGGGGGCTCAGGACTATCTGGCCAAGGGCCAGGGTGACGGCGAGACGCTGCGCCGTTCCATCCGCTATGCGATCGAGCGCATGCGGACCGAGGAGGACCGGCGCGAATCAGGCGAGCGTTTGCGCCGCGCCTTGATGCAGACCATCCAGGCGGTGGGACTGACCATCGAGAAGCGCGATCCCTATACGGCGGGTCATCAGCAGCGGGTCTCCGAGCTGGCCGTCGCCATCGGGCGCGAACTGGACTTCGAGCCAGAGCGGCTGGAAGGGTTGATGCTGGGCAGCGTTATCCACGATATCGGCAAAATCGCCATTCCCTCCTCGTTTCTGAATAAGCCGGGCAAGCTGACCGCCACCGAATTTGCCCTGATCAAAACGCACAGCGCCATCGGCTTTGATATCATCAAGGACGTGGAATTCACCTGGCCCATCGCCCAGATGGTGCGCCAACATCACGAACGGATGGACGGCTCGGGCTATCCCGACGGCCTTCAGGGAGGCGACATCTTGCTTGAATCGAGAATCATTTGCGTGGCCGACGTCATCGAATCGATGGCCTCGAACCGGCCTTACCGCGCTGCGCTCGGCATCGATGTCGCCCTGGCAGAGGTCGCCAAGAACAAGGGGCGGCTTTACGATTCCGACGTCACCGAGGCCTGCATGAGATTGTTCAAGGAAGGAAGGTTCAGCTTCGGCTTGTAGCCAACTACAGCCCGTCGATCATGCGCTTCATTTCGCCGTGATCCGGGCTTTCGGGGTCAAGCTGCTCCAGAAGACGCGTCCAAAGCGCTTTCGCTTCCTTCTTGTTTCCGGCATCCAGGGCGGCTTGGCCCGCCAAAAACAGCGCGTCAACCGCCTTGGCATCCTTTTCCAGAACCTTGTTCATCAGGGCCAACGCTTCTGCCGGCACCTTGGCCTTGGGATCATTGGCCCGCGCCGCCTCATAGAGCATGACGGCATGGGATTGAATGATCTCAAGATCGTTGGGGGCCAGCTTGGCGGCCCGGCCATAAGCGTCAACCGCGCGCTCGATCTCGCCCAGGGCGGCGTAGGAGCGGCCCAGCATCGACCAGCCCTGCACATCGTTGGGATTGTCCTTCATGCGCGCTTCCAGGCGCTTGACCATGGCTGCGATATCGGGAGCGCCATTTGCCGTGGCGGGCGCCTTGCCCGAAGCCAGGGCTTCGGCTTCGGCGATGCGCCCTTTCAAAAGCGAGAGCCAGGGCGCATCCGGCGGTGAAGCGGCTTCCATACGCTTCCAGAAGACCAAGGCTCCCTTGGCATCGTTTTCCTGCATGCGCGATTGTCCCAGGAAATAAAGCGCCTTGGGATGATTGGGCGATGCCAGCAGCACGGCGTTGAAGGCCTGCACGGCATCGGGCGTCACCTCGCCTTGTGCGGCATAGACCAGGGACTCGCCCATCTCGGAGACCAGATCGGGATCGCGCTCGCCGTTCAAGAGGGCGTGGCGCAGGGAATCGGCGGCATCGGCATGGCGCAGCAACTGGCGCTGAGCACGGCCCAGATCGCGCCAGGAAGCGCCATCCGTGGGCTTGAGCCCCAGAATCAACGTCAGGCGCTCGACCTCGTCCAGACGATGCTGGGCCTCGGTTCTGTCCAGATTCATGCGTTGGGCCAGCCGCTCCAGATAGGGCTGGTCGGCCTGCTTGGGCTGGCCGATCAATCCATAAAGCGCAAGACCGCAAAGCGGCAGCAGCACCAGCAGAGCCACCAGCAATCCCAAGCGGCCTTTCTTATCCAAGGGCCGAGCCTGATCGGCATGGGCGTGGCTGGCGGTCAGAAGGCGGCGCTGAATTTCAAGCTTGGCGGCCAGGGCGGCCTGATCGTCGATCAGGCCCTGGCCATGTTCTTCCTCAAGCTCGGTCAACTGGTCCTTATAGACAGCCAGATCGAAATCCGAACGCTGGCCCGCTGGTTGGGAAGTGGTGCGCAGCAGGGGGCGCACCGTCAAAAGAACGGCGATCGACGACAAAAGTGCGGCCAGCACCCAGATCATCAGCCCTGATCCTTCATGATGCGTTCCAGTTCCCGTTGCTCCTCGGCGCTTAAGGGCTGAGGGGCAGCGCCCTCGCGGCGCTGGCGGCGATAATAGGCGCGTCCCACCAGTCCAGCGGCCAAAGCAAGCCCCAGAGGGCCCAGCCACAAAAGCCAGGTCTTGGGATTGAAAGGCGGTTTTAGCAGCACATAGTCGCCGTAGCGGTCGACCAGGAATTGCTTAACCGCCGAATCGCTGTCACCGGCACTGATGCGCTCGCGCACGATCTGGCGCAAATCCTTGGCCAGATCGGCATCCGAATCATCAATCGATTGATTCTGACAAACCAGGCAACGCAGCTCGGCGCCGATCTCACGCGCCCTGGCCTCCTGGGCCGGGTCTTTGAGCATTTCGGCTGGATCGACCGCAAGTGCTGGCGCCGACGTCAAAAGCAGCAGGGAAAGGATCAAGCGCTTCATTTCTGAAGCTCCTTGATGATGGGCAGCAAGGTCTGGCGCCAGTTCCTCTCGTCAATGATGCCGACATGCTTGTAGCGGATGCGACCCTCGGCATCGACGATGAAGGATTCGGGCGCTCCGGTCACGCCGAAATCGACGGCGGTGCGCCCCGGCGGCGGGTCGGTTCCGACGCGCGTATAAGGGTCGCCGTTCTTTTGCAGCCACAGCATGCCCTGCACGGGATCGTCGCGCCAGTCGATGCCGTGAATGGGCACGACACCTTCGGCCTTCAAGCGCATCAGCATGGGATGTTCGGCAACGCAAGACACACACCAGGAACCGAAGATATTGACCAGCGATACCTGGCCCTTGAAATGTTCGCTCTTCAAGCCGGTATCGCCGCGCCCTGGAAGGGCCGCCAGATCCATCTGGGGCACCGGGCGGTCAATCAGCACCGAGGGAATGGCCTTGGGATCGAGAAACAATCCCCGGAAAAAGAATCCCAACAGCCCCAGAAAGACCAGAACCGGCAACAGATAGGCCAGACGCCGTTTCATGATTTGCGGCTCCCCTGGGGGGCGCCGATGCGGTGGCGCCGATCAAACAGAGAGACCAGTCCACCCAGCGACATGATCAGAGCGCCCGCCCACATCCAGGCAATCAGAGGCTGCCAATAAAAGCGCGTGACATAGCCGCCACCCGGCGCTTCCTCGCCGATCACCGTGTAATAATCACCGAGCAGGGTCGAGTGAATGGCGGTTTCCGAGGTCGGACGCGGCGGCTGGCGGTACTGGCGCCGCTCGGGCGAGAGACGCTGATATTCCTTGCCGTCCTTAAGCAACACAAATGTCCCTGAGAGGGCAGCATAGTTGGGGCCGGGCACCTCACTGACCGAGTCCAGACGAATCTCGACATCATGCAGCTTGGCCGTTTCGCCCACCTTCATGTTCTGAATGCGCTCTTCCATCCAGGCCGAGGAGCCGACGATGCCAACGATCATGATGGCCAGTCCGGCATGGGACAGCGTCATGCCCCAGGCTGCCAGGGGAATTTGCTTCAGGCGCGCCACCACCTCGGGCCCACTTGCCCTGAACAGCATGCTGCGCTCGCCGATCTCCCACAGACTGCCCAGGAACAGCCAGGCGGCCAGCGCCATGCCCCCCGCCGATGCCAGATCACCGAGCCGTCCGCCTGCCAGAACCCACACGGCAATCCCGGTCAGCAGTGTGGCCGCCACCACGAACTTCATCCGGGAAAGGATGCCCAGCAAGTCGGTGCGCTTCCAGGTCATGAGGGGGCCTACGGCCATCGCCGCCACCAGGGGAATCATGATGGGCACGAAGACAGCATTATAGAAGGGCGCTCCCACCGAGACCTTACCGCCGCCCAACGCATCGACGAAGAGGGGATAGAGGGTGCCCAGAAGAACGGTGCCCGCCGCCGTGCTGAGAAGCAGATTATTGAGCAGCAAGCCGCCTTCGCGCGACAAGGGCGCGAACAGGCCGCCCGCCTTCAGAGCGGGGGCGCGAAAGGCATAAAGGGTGAGCGATCCGCCCGCCACCGCCGTCAGCATGGCCAGAATGAACATGCCGCGCCCGGGATCGGAGGCGAAGGAATGGACCGAGGTGATGACACCCGAGCGCACCAGGAAAGTGCCCAGCAGCGACAACGAGAAGGTGAGAATGGCCAGCAGGATGGTCCAGCTTTTAAGCGCGTCGCGTTTCTCCACCACCAGGGCCGAATGCAAGAGTGCTGTGCCCGCCAGCCAGGGCATGAAAGAGGCATTTTCCACCGGGTCCCAGTACCACCAGCCGCCCCAGCCCAGTTCGTAATAGGCCCACCAGCTTCCCAGCGCGATGCCCAGCGTCAGAAACACCCAGGCGGCCAGCGTCCAGGGACGCACCCAGCGCGCCCAGGCGGCATCGACCCGGCCTTCGATCAAAGCCGCGATGGCAAAGGAAAAGGCCATCGAGAAACCAACATAACCCAGATACAGAAAGGGCGGATGGAAGGCCAGCCCGGGATCTTGCAGCAAGGGGTTAAGTCCGTTGCCGTCAAGGGGTGGGCGGGCCAGACGCATGAAGGGATTCGAGGTGAAAAGGATGAAGGCCAGGAAAGCGCCTGCCACCAGCCCCTGAACCGCAATCACGCGGGCCTTCAATAGGGGCGGCAGATGGCGGCCGAAGAGCACCACGGCACCCGCGAAAAGCGCCAGGATGGTCACCCAGAGCAGCAGCGAGCCCTCGTGATTGCCCCACACGCCCGAGATTTTGTACAGCATCGGCTTGGCCGAATGCGAATTGGTGGCGACATTGACCAGGGAGAAATCGGAAACGACATAGGCATAGGTGAGGGCGCCAAAGGAAACCAGGGTCAGCAGCATGAGCGCCACCGCGGCCCCCGAGGCACAGCGCATCAAGGCATCATCGCCGCGCCTTGCGCCATAAAGCCCCAGGCCCGACTGGGCCAGGGCCACGAACAGCGCCAGCGCCAGCGCGAAATGGCCGGATTCAGTTATCACTTGTCTGGCGCCTTTTGCTTTTGCGCGGACGTATCTTTCCACTGGCCCGACTTTTTCAGGGCCTCGGCGACTTCGGGGGGCATGTAATTCTCGTCATGCTTGGCCAGCACGTCGGTTGCCGTGAACAGCCCATTGGCGAAATGACCCTCGGCGACAACGCCCTGGCCCTCGCGGAAAAGGTCGGGCAGGATTCCGGTAAAGCTGACATCGACGCTGTTGGTGAGATCGGTCACCTTGAAATGGACGGTCTTACCGCTCTCGTCCTTTTTTACGCTGCCATCCTCGACCAAACCGCCGATACGCAGCCGCTGCTTGGCGCTTACCTGCTTGGTTTTAAGATCGGTCGGGCTGTGAAAAAAGACGATGTTGTCCTGAAACGCGGTCAGCACCAGGGCGGCGGCACCACCCAGGAAGACCAGCCCCGCCAGAAGCATCATCAGGCGGCGTTTTTTCCGAGGCGTCACGGACGGTCTTCCCTTGAAGCCTTGCGGGCGGCGTCTAAAGCCTCGAATTCGGCTTCGGCCTTTTTCAGGCGCATCCGGCTATCGACGAAAAGCCCCAGCATAACCACGAAGGCCAGCCCGTAGACCGGCCAGACATAACCCGCATATCCGCCCATGGAAAAGAAATCGCCCATGTCTCTTACGCACCTTCCGCATGAATCTGCGCCAGCCGGATATTGCGGATGCGCGTGGCCAGAATTTCGGCGCGCACCCGCCACAACAGCAATGTGGCATAGAAGGTGGTGAAGCCCACCCCCATGAGCAAGAGGGGAAGCAGCATGGCGGGATCGATCGAGGGCATGGCAGCCTTGGTGACGCTGGCGGGCTGGTGCAGCGTGTTCCACCAATCGACCGAGAATTTGATGATCGGCACATTGATCCAGCCGACGACGGCCAGAATGGCCGAGGCCTTGGCGCCGCGCTCGGGATCATCGAAGGCGCCAGCCAGGGCCATATAGCCGAGATAGAGGAAAAAGAGGATCAGCATCGAGGTAAGTCTGGCATCCCAGACCCACCAGGTGCCCCACATGGGCTTGCCCCAAAGGGCGCCCGAAACCAGGCAGATCAGGGTGAAGGCGGCCCCCAGGGGGGCCGAGCCCCGGGCCAGATGATCAGCCACCGGATGCTTCCAGACCAGGGCGATGGCGCTGGCGATTGCCATGACCGAATAGGCGAACATGCCCATCCAGGCCGAGGGGACGTGGACATACATGATGCGCACCGTCTCGCCCTGCTGATAGTCGGCGGGCGAGTTGAACAGGCCGAACCACAGGCCGGAACCGATCAGAAGAATCGTCGACCCACCCAGCCAGGGGCCGACCAGCTTGGCGAACTTCAGGAACTTGGTGGGGTTTTGCAATCCGAACATGGGTGTGTTTTAGCGACTTGAAGGGGGCTTTTCCAGCCCCTTATTCCGCCGCATGCTTAAGGGCGGCGGCCGAGGCATAAAGCCCCAAGGGCACGGCGCCTAGCAGAATAGCCCCCAGAATGGCCAATTGCCCGGTCCAGGGAAATCCGTGGCTGGCGGCATCCACCGCCCCCACGGCAAAGATCAGAATGGGAATGAACAGCGGCAAAACAAGCAATGAAATCAACACGCCGCCCCGTCTGGCGCCCAGCACCAGGGCCGCCCCCACCGATCCAATCAGACTAAGCGTGGGGGTGCCGACAGCCAGGGTAAGCAACAAGACCCCCAGATCGGTTGCATCGAGATTGAGAAATACCGCCAGCAGGGGTGAGGCCGCCATCAAGGGCAGGCCGGTGGTCAGCCAGTGCGCCGTTACCTTGGCCGCCACCAGCACCTCCAGGGGGGCCGGGGTGAGGATCAGCAATTCCAGCGAGCCGTCTTCGTAATCGCCCTGATAAAGACGGTCCAGCGACAGCATGGCGGCCAGCAGGGCATTCACCCAGACCAAGCCGGGGGCCACGCGGGCCAGAATGCCGGGCTCAGGCCCGATGCCGAAGGGAAACAGGATGACGGCCAGCACGAAGAAGCCCACCACCATCATGCTGTCGGAGCCCTGGCGCAGGGCCAGACGCAATTCGCGCCTTAGCAATTCGATGAAGCGAGTCATGCCGCCACCTGAGAGGGAGCGGCAAATTCGTCGAGGCGCAAGATGGTGGCCTCGGGCAAATCAATCTCGGCATGGGTTGAAACGATCACCAGGCCGCCCTCGGCCCGATGCTGCGCCATCGCCGCCTCGAGCGCCTTCACCGATGCCTTGTCCAAGGCCACGCTAGGCTCGTCGAGCAGCCAAAGAGGGGCCGGGGCCGCGATCAGGCGGGCCAGATTGACCCGTCGCTTCTGTCCCGCCGACAAAAGACGCCCGGGCACGTCGGCCAGACGCTTGATGGCGAAACGGTCCATCGCCTGCTGCACCCTGCTCTCTGAATCCCCGCCATGCAGGCGGGCCCAGAAATGCAGGGTCTCGGCCACGGTCAGCACGGGCTTCACCGCGTCGTGATGGCCGACATAATGCAGGCGCGCCCCATGCGCCTCGGGATCGTCGGAAATGGGCTGGCCCGCCCAGGTCAGGCGCCCGCTTATGGGGCGCAGCAGACCTGCCAGCATGCGCAACAGCGAGGACTTTCCCGATCCGTTGGGTCCCAGCAAAAACAGGGCGGTGCCCGGTTCAAGCGAAAAGGACAGGCGCGCGAAGACGGCGCGCCCGCCGCGCACACAGGTCAGGTTTTCGGCGGCAAACAGGCTCATGGCCGGGGTTATAGCAGATTTTGACCTATCCGCTAATCGTACTTGCGCACGTCCTCGATCACCTTGCCATCGTTGGGCAGCGATCCAGGCGGCAAAAACTCGACCTCGCCCTTCAGCTTTAGCACGGCATGCATGGTTTCCCTGACCGACAGGGCCAATTTCTCGCCGCCCACCGTCTCGGCGCGAAGGGTCATCACGTCATTACCCTTCTCGCCCGCAACGACCAGACGCAGCCGGACCAGTTCAGGATGTCGCTTGGCGATTTCGGCCACCTGCTGCGGATGCACGAACATGCCCTTGACCTTGGTGGTCTGATCGGCCCGACCCATCCAGCCCTTGATGCGCTGATTGGTCCGCCCGCAAGCACTGGAGCCATCGGCCAATGCCGACAAATCGCCGGTGGCAAAACGGATCAGCGGATAGACCCGGCAAAGATTGGTTACCACCACCTCGCCCACCTCGCCTTCGGCGACCGGATCACCGGTGCCGGGGCGCACGATTTCCATCAGCAGGGTCTCGTTGACCACCAGCCCTTCGCGGGCCGGGGTTTCATAGGCGATCAGGCCCAAGTCAGCCGAGGCATAGCCCTGCAGGACGGAAATGCCCCTGGCATCAAATTCGGCGCGCAAGGATGGCGGCAGGGCTTCGCCCGAAACCCAGGCCCGCTTGATCGAAGAGATATCCACGCCCAGTTCAGCCGCCTTCTCAAGAAGAATGCGCAGAAACGAGGGCGTTCCGACATAGCCCACGGGCTTCAAGGCCGCGATGGCCAACACCTGCTGCTCGGAATTGCCCACACCGCCCGGAATCACCGGGCAACCCAGGGTCATCAGGCCACTTTCCAGAATGCGTCCGCCCGGCGTCAGATGATGGCCCAGGCAATTGACCACCAGATCGCCCTTTCTGAATCCGGCGGCAAAAAGGCCGCGCGCCGAGCCCCAGAAATCGATTTCCGGCCCCTCGGGATCGTTGATGGGACCGGGCGAGACGAAGATGCGGGACAGGGCTGAAAGCGGCGCCGCCAGCAGACCGCCAAAGGGCGGTTCGGCCTTTTGCAGATCGATCAGATCCGATTTGCGCGTCACCGGCAACTTGGCCAGACCCGAGCGACTTGTTACCGCAGCCGGATCGATCGAAGCCAGCGTGCGCGCCCAGTAAGGCGCATGGGCCTTGGCGTGCGAAAGCAGGCCAGGCAGTCTGGCGAAAAAATCAGACTCGCGTCTTGCCTGATCACGCGTTTCAAGAGCGTCATAGAATTCGGTCATGGAGATATCCCGGCAGTTAGGCCAGCCAGCGCTTGCGCCTTCGATAATGTTTGGTGTCGCGGAAGCTCTTGCGCCCGGCGGTGGACAGGCCGAGATAGAATTCCTTGACGTCCTCGTTCTCGCGAAGCGCCTTGGCCTCGCCGTCCAGCACCACGCGCCCGTTTTCCAGGATATAGCCGTAATCGGCATATTTCAAAGCGACCATGGTGTTCTGCTCGGCCAGCAGGAAGCTGACCTTTTCCTTCTTGTTGAGCGCACTCACGATCTCGAAGATTTCCTCGACAAGCTGGGGCGCCAAGCCCATCGAAGGCTCGTCCAGCAGGATCATGTTGGGCCGGGCCAAAAGGGCGCGCCCGATGGCGGTCATCTGCTGCTCGCCGCCCGACGTATAGCCCGACTGGCTTTTGCGCCGCTGCTTCAGCCTGGGAAAATAGCTGTAGACCATCTCCAGGTCTTTGTTGATTTCGGCCCTGCCGTCTTTTCGCGTATGCGCGCCGGTCAGCAGATTCTCTTCGACAGTTAGGTGCTCGAAGCAGTGACGCCCCTCCATCACCTGCACGACCCCCATCTTGACCAGGTCGTTGGGTGTGAGCGCATCGATGCGCTTGTCCTTATAGATGATGCTGCCCTTGGTGACTTCGCCGCGCTCGGCATGCAAAAGATTGGAAACAGCCTTCAGGGTGGTGGTCTTGCCCGCCCCGTTGGCGCCCAGAAGGGCGACGATGCCGCCATTCGGAACCGAGAGGGAAACGCCCTTCAGCACCAAAATCACGTGGTCGTAGATGACCTCGATATTGTTGATGACCAGCAGGTCTTTCCCCGGCTCGGACATTCGTTTCTTCCCTGTTTTTTCTGAAGAAAGGCGGGCGCGGAACCCGAAAGCCCCGCGCCCGTTCTTACTTACATCTCCTTCGAGCAGTCACGAGGCGTGATGCCCTTTTCCTTGGCGTACTTGGCTGCCGATTCCTCAGCCAGCGGACGCACCAGACTCTTGTCGGCGTCGATCCAGTCGGAAACGACCGTCCACTTCTCGCCGTCCCATTGCTGGAACTTGACGGCGCCGCCGCCTTCATGGTCGTTGCAAGAGGTCTTGATCGGCTGCACCAGCCCCTCTCCGCCCAGCGCCTTGATACGCGCCGCCGTCAGGTTCAGATGCTCAAGACCCCACTGGACCTGCTCGCCGGTGAGCGGCTTCTTGCCATACTTCTCCTGGGCCGTACGAATGGCTTCCATGGAGATGATGCCGGTCACCACGCCGCGATTGTAGTAGATGGTGCCCATGCGCTCGGCCTCGATATTGCCCTTGCCCTTCGACTGCACGAACTTCTCGATATCCTTCAGCACCGGGAAGTTCTTGCCCGCCGGGTGGAAGCCTGCGGCATAGAAGCCCTTGGCCGCCGTGCCCGCCGGACGCATATCCTCTTCCGAGCCCGACCACCAGACGCCCAGCATCTTCTCGCGGGGGAATCCGATGCGCGCCGCCTCTTTGATCGCCGTAGGGTTCATGACGCCCCAACCGCGCAGAATCACCCAGTCCGGGGCAAACTGCTTGATCTGCAGCCAGATCGCCTTTTGATCAAGGCCGGGATGAGCCACCGGGAAATGCTTGATCTCGAAGCCGTACATGGCGGCCTGCTTGTTCAAGATATCGATGGTTTCCTTGCCATAGGCCGAATCGTGATAGACGTTGACGAGCTTCTTGCCCTTCAGCTTGTCCATCCCACCTTCTTTCATGCCGATGAACTTGATCTTGGCCGTGTTCTGCGACCAATAGGTCGTCACCAGCGGGAAGGTATAGGGGAAAACCGAACCTACCATGGCGTCGCCGCGACCGTAGCCCATCGATACCACGGGAACCTTGTCGGCCGTTCCCTTCTCAAAGGTCGAGTAGGTGATGCCGGTCGAGAGCGGATGGAACATGGCCGCACCCGTCGGCCCCTTGCCCTTCAAGCGCTCGTAGCATTCGACGCCTCGGGCGTTGTCATAGGCGGTTTCGCATTCTTCCCAGATCATCTTGACGCCGTTGACACCATTATCCCGGGCATTGACCATGGCCATATAATCCATGAATCCGCCGAAATAGCCGGTGCCGCCAGCGGCATAAGGACCCGTGCGATAGATGGGAATGGGCATGAACTGTTCCATGGCCTGGGCCATGACGGGGCTGGGGGTGCTGGCCCCGGCCAACAGCCCGGCGCCGATCGCCAGACTGGCAAGAACGGATTTCTTCATTTTCTGTCCTCCCTTTGTGAAGTCACCTGCTTCGTGATGTTGATCTTGATTACTAAAAGGTCAATACGGGAAAGGCCATAGACGCAGCTTTTCCTTGGCGATCTGCCACAATCTTGCCAGGCCGTGCGGTTCCACGATCAGGAAGAAAATGATAAGGCCGCCGAAAATGATGTGTTCCAGATTGGCCATGGTGTCGGCCTGCAAGGTGCCGTGTCCGATCATGGCCGCGATATTGTTGAGAAGAATGGGCAGCAGAACGATGAAACCCGCCCCCAGGAAACTGCCCAGAATCGAGCCAACACCCCCGATGATGATCATGAACAGCACCTGGAAGGAGCGGTTGAGATCGAAGGCGGCAGGCTCGACAGTGCCGAGATAACAATAGGTCCAAAGCGCACCCGCCACGCCACAATAGAACGAGCTGATGCCGAAGGCCGAAAGCTTGGTGGAGAGAAGCGGAACGCCGATCACTTCGGCCGAGATGTCCTTGTCGCGCACCGCCATCCAGCTTCGTCCGATGCGCGAGCGCACCATGTTCTTGGCCCCCAGAGCTAGGACCGCCACCACGGACAGCGTCAGAAGATATTTCTCGACCGCAGTGTCGATGGTCATGCCCAGAATGTGCATGGGAGGCGCCGATATGACGCCCGACGAGGAATAGTTGGTGAACCAGCCGACATGGGTGAAGACCCATTCGATGAAGAACTGGGCGGCCAGCGTCGCCACCGCCAGATAAAAGCCCTTGATGCGCAAGCTGGGCAGGCCGAAGACCATGCCGACCATGGCGGCGAACACGCCAGCCAGAAGGAAATCGACGATCAGCGGCAGCTCGGGCACGCGGATATTGAGATTATAGGCGGCGAAGGCCCCCACGGCCATGAAACCCGCTGTGCCCAGCGACAACTGCCCGGCATAGCCGGTTAGGATATTCAGCCCGATGGCGGCCAGCGAAAGAACCAACAGCGGCGTGATGATCGAGCCCAGCCAATAGTCGTCGGCCAGCAGTGGAACGGCGATGAAAACCGCCAGCAGCAGCGCCCAGACGGCAATGCGGTCCTGGCGGATCGGGAAGATGGCCTGATCCTTCTGGTAACTCGTTTTAAACTGTCCTGCCTCGCGGTACAGCATGCGCTAAACTCTCTCGATAATCTTGTCGCCGAACAACCCTTGCGGCCTGACCAGCAGGAAAACCAGGGCCAGCATGTAGGGGAACCAGTTCTCGACCGCCGCCACCGCGCCGCCGGTAAAGGTTCCGATATAAACTTCTGCCAGCTTTTCCGAGGCCCCGATGATCAGGCCGCCCACGATGGCGCCCGCAATCGAGGTGAATCCGCCGAGAATCAGCACCGGCAACGCCTTCAAAGCGACCAGGGACAGCGAGAATTGAACACCCAGGCGTGAGCCCCACAGCAACCCCGCCACCAGGGCCACCAGCCCCGCCGCCGCCCAGACGATAGCCCACACATGCTGAAGCGGAATGCCCACGGCCAGCGCCGCCTGATGATCGTCGGCCACCGCCCGCAGAGCCAGCCCGACCCGCGTCTTGTTGAAGAAAAGTGCGAGCAGGCCGACCAGTAGGGCCGCACTGATGGCCGAGAAAATATCAAAGGTGCTGACCTGGATACCCAACATGGTCTGAATGGTTTCGTTTGGCATGTCCTCGATGCCGAGATCAAGGGCGCGGACCTGCGTGCCCCAGAGTCCCTGGCCCAGCCCCTCCAACAGATAGGACAGGCCGATGGTGGCCATGAAAAGTGAAATCTGCGGCTGGTTGACCAGGGGGCGCAGCACCACGCGTTCGATGCCGACGGCCAGGACCATCATGACGACCAGAGCAACCACCAGGGCGGGCCAGAAGGGAATTCCCTTCTCCATGATGCCCACGAAGGTAAGTGCTGCGAACAGCACCATCGAGCCTTGAGCGAAATTGAAAACGCCCGAAGCCTTGTAGATCAGCACGAAACCCAGGGCGACCAGGGAATACATGACGCCCGACAAGAGACCGCCGATCAGCACTTCGAAGAAGAAATTAAGGTCCGACATGCCCGTCCCTGCCTCTCGTCCTAATGCGCAACGCCAAGATAGGCGTCGATGACATCCTGATTGGCCCGCACCTCTTCGGGCGGTCCGTCGGCGATTTTCTTGCCATAATCCAGCACCGCGACACGGTCCGAAATATCCATCACCACCCCCATGTCGTGCTCGATCAGCACGATGGTGGTGCCGAATTCATCGTTCACATCCAGAATGAAGCGGCACATGTCTTCTTTCTCTTCGACATTCATGCCGGCCATCGGCTCGTCCAGCAGCAAAAGGTCAGGCTCGGCCGCCAGGGCGCGACCCAGCTCGACCCGCTTTTGAAGGCCATAAGGCAGGCGTCCCACCGGGGTTTTTCTGATGTTTTCGATCTGAAGAAAGTCGATGACGCGCTCGCAGACCTCGCGATGCTCGATCTCTTCTTTAAGGTTTGGCCCCCAATACAGAGCCTGCCACAGGAAGTTGCGCTTCATCTTGGTGTAGCGCCCGGTCATGATGTTGTCGAGAACGCTCATGCCCTTGAACAGGGCGATGTTCTGGAAGGTTCTGGCGATGCCCTGGCGCGCCGTTTCGTGCGGCTTCATGGCGCGCCTCGTCTGGCCGCGATAGGTTACCGTGCCTTCCTGGGGATGGTAGACGCCGTTGATGACGTTCAGCATCGAGCTTTTGCCCGCCCCGTTGGGACCGATGATGGCCATAACCTCATGTTCGCGCACGTCGACGGAAATGTTGGTCAGCGCCCGAACGCCGCCGAAGGACAGGCTGATATTGTCGCAGCGCAGAATGACGTCGCCAATATTTCTCTTTCCCGACATCTATCCCGCCTTCTTTATTGGCTGGTAAGTCACGGCGTCTTGAATGCGCAAGTCGGCCTTGATCATGCCCTTGCGCCCATCCTCGAAGGTGACCTGGGCTTCGATCGAACAGTGTTTCTGCCCGGAATAGAGCGCTTGAACAAGCTGGTCGTATTTCTCGGCGATGAAAGCGCGGCGCACCTTGCGCGTACGGGTCAGCTCGCCATCATCGGCATCGAGTTCCTTGTGCAGGACCAAAAAGCGCTTCACTTGCGAATCGGACAGATGCGGATCGTTGGCTAGATCCTTATTCACCTTGTCGACGCAATCGGACAGAAGCTGGTAGACCTCGTCCTTGCCCGCAAGGTCCGTATAACCCGAATAGGCCAGACCCCGGCGCTCGGCCCAATTGCCCACCGCCTCGATATCGATATTGAGGAAGCAGGCCACGAAATCTTGCTTGTCGCCATAGGCCACGGCTTCCTTGATGAAGGGAAAGAACTTCAGCTTATTCTCGATATATTTGGGCGCGAACATGCCGCCCGTGTTCAGCTTGCCGACATCCTTGGCCCGGTCGATGATCTTAAGCTGGCCGTCCTCGTCCAGGAAACCGGCATCGCCGGTATGCACCCAGCCGTCCTCGGTCTTGGTGGCCTTGGTGCCCTCGTCATTCTTGAAGTAAGCCAGGAACGAGCCGGGGCTTCTGAATAGCACCTCGCCACTCTCGGCCATCTTCAATTCCACGTCGGGGGCAGGCAGGCCCACCGTATCGTCCTTGATATTGCCGTCGGGCTGGATGGTGATGAAGACGCTGGCCTCGGTGGAGCCGTAGATCTGCTTGATGTTCATGCCGAGCGAGCGGTAGAAGCGGAAGATATCGGGGCCAATGGCCTCGCCCGCCGTGTGGGCCAGGCGAATGCGCGAAAAACCCAGCACGTTCAAAAGCGGGCCATAGACGAAAATGCGCCCCAGCGCATAAAGCAGGCGATCAACCAGCCCGACAGGCTTGCCGTCCAGAATGGCCGCACCCGAGCGTTTGGCCACGCCCATGAAATAGTGGAACATGGCGCGCTTGATGCGGCTGGCATCCTCCATGCGGATCATCACCTGGGTCAGCAGATTCTCGAAGATGCGAGGCGGCGCAAAGAAGAAGGTGGGGCCCAATTCGCACAGATCATGCATCACCGTGTTCGAACTTTCCGGGCAGGCGACGCAAAAGCCCGCCACCAGGGATTCGCCGAAGGAATAGATATGGTCGCCCACCCAGGCCATGGGCAGATAGGCCAACACTTCTTCCCGCTCGGTCAGGCCTTCGAAGACGATTCCGCCCCGGGCCGACATAATGACGTTGGAATAGGTCAGCATGACGCCTTTGGACTGGCCGGTGGTTCCCGACGTGTACAAAATGACGGACAGATCGCTTCCCTTGCCCAGTGAGGCACTTTCTTCGAAGAAGGCGGGCTTGTCGGCATGTTCGGTGCGGCCCAATTCCTGGACCTTGGCGTAGCTGGTCAGGAAGGGCTGGGTGTAATTGCGCAGGCCCCGGGAATCGCTGTAGATCACATGCTCAAGGGTCAGACAGTCGCCCTTGATCTCAAGCAGCTTGTCGACCTGCTCCTGATCCTCGACCACGGCAAAGCGCACTTCGGCATGGCTCAGCACATAGCGCATTTCATTGGCCACGGCATCCTGGTACATCGGCACGGGAACGCCGCCCAACGACTGGGCGGCCAGCATGGCCCAATAGAGATGCGGGCGGTTGTCGCCGACGATGGCCAGTCGGTCGCCCCGCTGAAATCCCAGAACCTTAAGGCCCAAGGCGAAGGCGCGGACCTCTTCGGCCACCTCGCCCCAGCTCCAGGTCTGCCAGATGCCGAAATCTTTCTCGCGCCAAGCGGGCTGGCCGCCTCGCACCAGAGCGTGATGGAGTAGCAATTTGGGGAATGTGTCGTAGACGGTTAGATCGGGCAGGCCCCTAGCCATTCAACCCGTCCCGACCCGCCCAACGACATACATGCAAGGACTTGGCAGTCCGGCATGAAGCCATGTGCGTTGCCTCCAAACAACCGTGATGCGGTGCCAAGGCCGGGTTCTCTATGCCCCTTGATCTACCCCTGGCATCAAGTCCTTCACTCGTAACGAAAGACGCCCCTCGGGTCAACACCCTACAAATCGAATTAGCCCAAATTATTTTTTTGTATCAGAACGTTTTTATATAGTCGGCAAGGGTCCCCCGGGGGATATCCCGAGGAAAATGCGTCATTGGTATTACCGCCCTTCGGCCATCTTGCCCAGCCGAAGGCGCAGCGCATTCAGCTTGATGAAGCCCTCGGCATCATGCTGGTCATAAACGGAATCTTCCTCGAAGGTGACATAATCGAGGCGGTAAAGCGAGTTGGGCGACTTGCGCCCCGCCACCATGGCCGAGCCCTTATAGAGTTTCAGGCGCACCGTGCCGGTGACGCGTTCCTGGGTCTTGTCGATCAAAGCCTGCAGGGCCAGCCGCTCGGGGGCGAACCAGAAGCCGAAATAGATCAATTCGGCATAGCGCGGCATCAAGTCGTCCTTGAGATGCGCCGCCCCCCGGTCGAGCGTCAGGCTTTCCACCGCCCGGTGCGCCATGTGCAGCAGCGTTCCACCCGGCGTTTCGTAGGCGCCCCGGCTTTTCATGCCGACGAAGCGGTTTTCCACCAGATCGAGGCGGCCCACGCCGTGGCGCCCGGCGATCTCGTTCAACTTGGCCAGAAGGCGGGCGGGCGAGAGCTTCTCGCCATTCACCGCCACCGCATCGCCCTTTTCGAAATCGATTTCCACATATTCCGGCTGATCGGGGGCCTTCTCGGGCGATTGGGTCAGGCGCCAGATATCGGCGTCCGGCTCCAGCCAGGGATCTTCCAGCGCCTTGCCCTCGTAGGAGATGTGCAACAGGTTGGCGTCCATGGAATAGGGCGCCTCGCCGCGCTTGTCCTTGGCGATGGGAATCTGATGCTTCTCGGCATAATCGATCAGCTTGGTGCGCGAATTGAGGTCCCATTCGCGCCAGGGTGCGATGACCTTGATCGAGGGATTGAGCGCGTAGTAGGAAAGCTCGAAACGCACCTGATCATTGCCCTTGCCGGTGGCGCCATGGCAAACCGCATCGGCCCCGGTGAGGGCGGCGATCTCGATCTGGCGCTTGGCGATCAGGGGCCTGGCGATCGAGGTGCCCAGCAGGTAAACGCCCTCGTACAGGGCGTTGGCGCGCATCATGGGGAAAACGAAGTCGCGGACGAATTCTTCCTTCAGATCGTCGATATAGATTTCCTTGATGCCCAGCATCTCGGCCTTCTTGCGGGCGGGTTCCAGTTCCTCGCCCTGGCCAATGTCGGCGGTGAAGGTGACGACCTCGCAGGCATAGCTGTCTTGCAGCCAGCGCAGGATGATCGAGGTATCGAGACCGCCGGAATAGGCCAGTACGACCTTCTTGATGCCGCTTTTGGGAGCCTTCATGGGAGAAGCACCTTCGATCCTAGGGGAAAACCGGGCGCAGTATAGGCAAACCGGCAGGCAGGGCAAGCTGCAAGCTTAGTCTTTGCCCGATCTTTGTTTGCTGATCTGCCCCTGCTCGTGAAACTCCAGCTTGGCAGGACACATGCCGCAGACGCTTTCCGCCCCGGCCAGGAAGAACCGCACCAGCTCTTCTTCGGGCACTGTGGGGGCCAAGGGCCGATAGGCCAGATAGGGCTTCCAGGCCTCCACCCTATCCAGGCCGAAGCGGTCCTTGATCAGGCCCAGATAGGCCAGCGGCGGGCATTTCCACAGCATTCCTTGATGAATCGTGCAGCAAGAGCTGTTTTGGCAGGCCTTCCAGGAGGCCACGGGATCCTGATCCTCGAAGGGGCGCATTCCGGCCCCCTCGCCCTGATAGGTGCGGTGGAAACGGTATTCCTTGGTGCGCAATACCATGTCAAAGCCCAGGCGGGCGCGGGCCACCTCAATGGCGATCAAGGCCTCGTTGAAACGTTCGACATATTGCTTGTCCTGGTGCGAGTGAAAACTGATGTCCAGGCGCGTTTTCGTCTCGGCCAGCAGGTCGAACAGGCCCGGGCGCAGATGAAGATTAAGGCCGTTGGAGATCAGGATGCGAGTCGAGTCCGGCCATAATTCCTGGGCCAGACGCAGATAGTCGAAGAGGTCGGGGTTGAGTGCTGGCTCGCCGCCCAGCATCGAGAAGGTTCCGGGTTTCAGCCGTGCCGCCCAGTCGCGCAACCAGACTTCGCCTTCTGCGAAGGGGACGGTTCCCTTAATGCCGTAATTGGAATAGTGCGAGCAGCCCTGGCAATGCAGGTCGCAGGCATAGGCGATGTCCATTTCCAGAAAGGGGATGCTGATCAGGCGCCAATCGCTCATGCTCTCTGGCCGGTATGCTCTGTGTCATCCCGGGTCCCCGCCGCCAGTCTGGCTTTGGACAGACTCTGCTTTTCGCGCACACTTTCCGAACGCAACTGGCCGCAAGCGGCCAGAATGTCCTGGCCCCGAGGTCGGCGGATGGGGGCCGAGAATCCCTGTTCGAACAGATAATCCGAAAAGCGTTTGACCGAGTCATGGCTTGGCGTCTCGAACGGTGCGCCCGGCCAGGGATTGAAGGGAATGAGGTTGAATTTGGCGGGAATGCCCTGGGTCAGACGCAGCAGCGCCTTGGCGTCGGCCAGACTGTCGTTCAATCCCTTCAGCATCAGATATTCGAAGGTAATGCGCCGTGCGTTGCTAAGGCCCGGATAGGTGCGGCAAGCCGCCATCAATTCGGCCAGGGGATATTTCTTGTTGATGGGCATAATGCGGTCGCGCAAGTCGTCGGTCACAGCATGCAGGGAAACCGCCAGATTAACTCCCAATTCCTCGCCCATGCGCCGCATCATGGGAACAACGCCCGATGTCGAGACGGTGATGCGCCGTCTTGACATGCTCAAGCCCTCGCCATCCATCAGAATGAGCAGCGCCTTGGCCAGATTATCGTAATTGAACAGGGGCTCGCCCATGCCCATGACCACGACATTCGATATTTTGCGAGCGGTGTCTGTCGGCGTCGGCCATTCGCCAAGCGCGTCACGCGCGATCAGGAACTGGCCCAGAATTTCAGCCGCACTCAGATTGCGCACCAGAAGCTGGGTGCCGGTATGGCAGAAGCGGCAGGTCAGGGTGCAGCCGACCTGCGTGGAAACGCATAAGGCCCCCCCCTCCTCGTCCATGTCGGGGATATAAACGGTTTCGGCCTCGTTGCCGTCGGCAAAACCCAGCAGCCATTTGCGCGTACCGTCCACCGACTGCAGATCGCGCACGGTGCCGGGACGCCCGACAAAATAGCCCTTGCCTTCCAAATGCGCGCGCAGGCTTTTGGCAAGGCTGGTCATGGCGCCAAAATCCCTAGCACCTTGCAGATACAGCCAGTGCCAAAGCTGCTTGGCCCGCAGGGGCTTTTCGCCCAGCAAAGCCATCAGGTCCGCTAGTTCGGCCTTGTCCAGGCCGATCAGATCACATCCGTTCATGGTTTGGATATAGGGCGCGCTGGCGTTACTGGAAAGGGAATTCAGACGACCAAGCCTTGGGTTATCCAAAATATTTTGTACAAATTGGCATTTGGGGCTGGTTAAATTTCCAAATTATTCTAAGATAAATCGTGTCTGGCCTTGCTTTGATCAGGGCTCTTTTCTTTAAGGGGGTTGCTTATGAAATTTTCACGGATCTTGCCCGCTGTGGCGGGACTTTTTTTGCTGTCTGCCTGCGGTTACAACTCGCTTGAAATTCAAGGCATTCGCGCAGCTTCGCCTGCCGGTGGCACGCCCTTCACCCAGGCCCTGGTGACGGAATACAAGGCCCTGGTCGAAGAAGAGATCAAGGTCGAGTACGAGTGGCTGCATGCCTCGGTCATCGCCAAGAAGGGTCTTCAGGCCAATGCAGGACAGGTTGTTCTGCCTTGGGGCCAGGAAACCTACCCCTCGCCTGCCCCCCAGGTGGCCGAGATGAATTCCGAACGGGCCCGCCTGATCAGGGTTCTCGATGCCGGTGCGCGGGGCAGCAAGCCCGCCGTCGCCGCCCGCGCCCAGGTGATGTACGACTGCTGGCTGGAAGAAGTCTGGGAAGGCCAGGACGACGGTGTTTGCAAGGCCGCCTATATGAAAGCCATGGCCGAGCTTGAAGCCAAGCCTGCCGCTGCCGCTGCTCCTTCGCGCAGCTTCATGGTCTTCTTCGATTTGAACAAGGCCGACATCACCGCCGCCGCCGCCAAGACGAGTTCCGAAGCGGCGATGGAAGCCAAGAAGACCGGTCGGGCCAGCATCAACCTTGTCGGCCATGCCGACAATTCCGGACCCAAGGGAAGCGCTTACAATCTGGCCCTGTCGCAAAGGCGGGTTGATGCCGTGAGGGCTGCTTTGATCGCCCAGGGCATCGATACCAGGATCATCTCGTCCCACGCCAAGGGCGACGATGCGCTTCTGGTCAAGACGCCGCCCAATACCCGCGAGCCGCAGAATCGGCGCGTGGAAATCGTCCTGCCTTAATCAGGCGGATATCTGCACATAAGGAAAGCGGCCCCGGTTGGGGCCGCTTTTTTATTGGTGGCGTGCGAACGAAAAAGGCGCCGTCAGCTTTCCGTGGCCAGTACGCGGGCCAGATGCGACAGCACATCTTGATGACGCTCGTTGTTGATCATGGCGAAGTTGCGCGCCAGTTCCAGGCACATGCGTTGACGAGCCGACAGATCTGGATCGCGCTGCTCTTCGACGCCCTCGAAGAAGAAACTGACGGACACACCCAATACCTGGGCGATTTCGTAAAGCCTGCCTGCGGAAATGCGGTTGATGCCCCGCTCGTATTTATGCGCCTGCTGATAGGTCACGCCGATCAGGTCGGCCATCTGCTGCTGCGACAAACCCAGCATGACGCGGCGCTCGCGGATGCGCACGCCGACATGACGGTCGATGTCTCCGGCGCGGTTTGCAGGCTTTCCACTCTTTGGCGTTTTCTGTGTCATCGTCATATACCCACGAAAACCTTGCTCGAGGAAATTATCAGCAGGCGAATTAGTACGGGCTTGGGTACAAAAATGCAATCATCTTAAGAGATTAAGGGCGCGGATATTTTCTCTGTCAGGCGATATTGACGGCCATGCATGATTTTTTCTGACGGCCAGAAACATCTCTCAGGCTTGTTCTACCTGCAATGTCTTTGTATGTCACAACCGATCACACCGTGACATCTAAGCGAGCGGCGTTGTCAATCGCCCCAAAGCCCATCAGAACGCCCGATTCCGTCACCAGTTGGGGGGCCGAGGGCGACGCAGCGCCGGGGGTACGCCCTTGCGCCGTTTCGTAGGCGGTAAAGGCGCTGCGGTTTCTGCTTTCAAAGGAACCGGAAAGCGTTTCTTGGTCGCCAGCCTCTTGCGACAACTGCTGCGCCGCAAAGCTGATCGTACCAAAAAGCAGGCGGCGATCATTCTTAGCCAGTTCCGCCGAATCTTGAAGGAAGGAAGCGCTGCCTTTCGATCTGTCGCTGGCGGGTGCTGTTTCCTGCCCTTGCCCCTTGACCTGCAAGGCTTGCCTGCTTTTGGCCTGGCGCGCATCGACGGGATTGAGGGCGTCCTGGCGCCTTGAGGCCTCGTTTGCCGCAACAGAAAGCGCACCCGGCCCTTGCGGGCGGGCAAGATAAGAGGCGGCTGAATCCTGACGGCGTTTCTCGTCGCCTGAACCGCGTTGAAATTCAACAACACGGGATGTCGCCGGGGATAAGAGGGGGTCTATCGCCACCCAAGGGCCCCACGCAAACGGTGAACCAAATCAACTGAACAGAATGAACATCTTAACAGATTTATCAACAGGCCGCCAGCAAAAGCCGCTGGCCGCAGTTCTGGCGTCATTAGCATCTTGAGGCTATCTTGCGTCTCATGAGCATCGACCCCTTTCTTCAAGACCTCGTGCCCGAGATGACGGCTTGGCGGCAGGATTTCCATGCCCATCCCGAAACCGCCTGGCAGGAGCACCGCACCTCGGCCCGCATCGCCCAGCTTCTGACCAGCTTTGGTTATGAAGTGACGACAGGGCTGTCCGGAACGGGCGTGGTCGGGTCGCTTCGGCGAGGCGGCGGCAAAAGCGTCATGCTGCGCGCCGACATGGATGCGCTGGCGATGACGGAAGCAGCGCCGGAACGCCCCCACCGCTCGCTTCACCCCGGATGCATGCATGGCTGCGGGCATGATGGGCATATGGCCATGCTGCTGGGGGCTGCCAAGGCACTGGCGAGAGAGCCGGGTCTTTCCGGCACGATCCATCTTTTATTCCAGCCCGCCGAGGAAAACGAAGCCGGAGCCAGACGGCTGGTCGAAGAAGGCCTGTTCCAGCACTTTCCTGCCGATGCCGTTTTCGGCCTGCACAACTGGCCCGGGCTGCCTGCGGGCGTCATGGCGGTGCGTCCCGGCCCCATGATGGCCTCGTGCGATCTGTTCGAGATCGTGCTTTCAGGCAAGGGGGCACACGCCGCCATGCCACATCTGGGCCAGGATGTGGTGTTGGCCGCGGCCCATCTGGTCTCGGCCCTGCAAGGCATCGTGGCCCGCGAGATCGATCCCTTGGAGTCAGCCGTGGTCAGCGTCACCCAGATCGAGGCGGGATCGACCTGGAACGTCATGCCCGCCTCAGCACGCCTCAGGGGCACGGCGCGCGCCTTGAAAGCTGAAATCAGGGCCTTTCTGGCGCAGCGGATTGAAGAGATCGCCCGTGCCCAGGCACAAGCATGCGGCCTTCACCTAAGCTGGCGCTATGACCGGCGCTATCCCCCTACCGTGAACAGTCGGGCAGAAGCCCTTATTGCCCGAGAAGCAGCCGCCCGGGTGGTGGGCGAGGCCCAGGTTCAAGACGATGTCGCACCCTCCATGGGGGCCGAGGATTTCGCCTTCCTGCTGGCGGAACGCCCCGGCGCTTATGTCTGGCTGGGGGCTGGTAAAGCGGGTGCGGCGGGACTACATAATTCATCCTATGATTTTAACGATGAGATTCTGGCCATTGGCGCCCAGTGGTGGGTAAGGGTGGCAAAATTGGCCTGCCGGGATGAACCGGTATAATCAGAGCCGGTTGATCCGTAAAATCGGCTAGCTGCCCAAAGCAAGTTGTTACTAATGATTTCCTGGCCTATTCGGCCTGTTAAGTATACATATGAATCAATTGAGCCATATCAATTAGCTTTACTATATATGATGTATAATTTCTCGCCTTAATATATCGGAAGCGTGATGAACCGGGTATCGCAACGATTGGGCGCCGTCTTGCTGGCCGGGGTTTATGCCCTGGCGGGGATCGTTTGGATTTTTTTCAGCGACCAGTATTCGGCACGCGTGGCCGAAAACGCCTATGAGCTGACTCATTATCAGACCTACAAAGGCTGGGGCTTTATCAGCATCACCACGCTGCTTGTCTATGGGCTGATTCGTCTGGCGCAATTTCATCATGAGGTGCTTGAGAGCAGGTCCAAACGCTTCGAGCGCATTCGCTGCCTTCTCAGCGAGGTCAGCCATGCCATCATTCAAACGCGCAAAATGCCCGAGCTGTTTCAGAAAATCTGCGATATCGCCGCCCGCGAAGGCGGCTTCCAACTGGTTTGGATCGGGCGCGTCGACGAAGCAGGGACCAAAATCGATATCAAGGCCCTGTCGCCCGCCGAAAGGCCTCTGGCCGATGCCGTCGCCCTTAGCCTGACGCCCGGACCTGAGAATGGGTGTGCGCTGACAGCGACCTTGCTGGAAAGCAAGCCCTTCGTTTGCACCGACTTCGAGCCCTCAGCTTGCGGCAGTTCCTGGCACCAGATCACGCTCCTGCAAGGCTACAAATCCGTCCTGGCTTTGCCGATTCAGATGTTCGGCGAACTGGCGGGCGCTATCGCCTTCTATTCCCAAGAAGCGGATGCCTTCGATTCCGCCGAAGTCAACCTGCTGGAAACGCTGGCCGCCGATCTTGGCATGGCGCTGGCGCATGCCCAAAGCGAAGAGCGCTGGATTCTGGCCCTCGAAGCGGCGGGACATGGCGTGTGGGATTACAATGTGGCCAGTCAGAAGATTTTTTATTCCCAGCAATGGAAGGCGATGCTGGGCCACGCACCTCACGAAATCGGCGACAATTTCAGCGAATGGTCAAGCCGCGTCCACCCCAACGACAAGGACCTGTGCTTCAATCAGCTTGATCGCCTGGGACGCAACGAAGCTTCGAGCCTCAGAATCGAATACCGACTGAGATGCAAGGACGGCAGTTATAAATGGATTCTGGCCCAGGGCATGGTGTTTTCGCGAGATGCCGACGGCAAACCCTTGCGTATCCTGGGCACGGATACCGACATCACCGAAACCAAGAACCGTGAGCGAGCGCTGGCCGAAGCGCAGAAGGTGGCCCGTATCGGCAGCTATATCTATGACGCCCAGTTGGACAGCTTCGCCTGTACCGAGGTGATGGACGATGTTTTTGGCATCGGGGCGGACTATCCGCGCACCCTAGAAAGCTGGCTGGCCCTGGTGCGCACGGACTGGCGCGAAACCATGCGGACCTATCTTGCCGACGTTGTTCACCGCCACAAACGTTTCGACAAGGAATACCCCATCGTGCGCCAGAATGATGGCGCCGAGCGCTGGCTGCGTGGTCTGGGCGAGGTGGAGTCCGATGAGCAAGGTGCCGCCCTGCACATGCTGGGCACCATCCAGGACGTGACCGACAGCAGAAGAAACCACCTGATCCTGAAATCCCGGCTTGAACTGTCGGAGCTCGCACAGCAGGGCCGTACCGAGGAATTGCTGCGAGGCGCCCTGGACAGGGCCGAGGAACTGACTGGCAGCAAGATCGGATTCTTCCATTTCGTCAATTCCGACAAGGAAACGCTGACGCTTCAAACCTGGTCGTCGAACACGCTGGCCCATATGTGCAACGCCTCTGGCCACGAAACGCATTACCCCATCAGCCAGGCCGGAGTCTGGGCCGACTGCATCAAATCCATGGCCCCCATCATTCATAACGACTATGCAACCCTGGCCAATCGCAAGGGCCTGCCTGAGGGCCATGCCGCCATTCATCGCGAACTGACCGTTCCTGTGATACGCCAGGGCAATGTGGTGGCGATTGCGGGCGTTGGAAACAAGGAAAATGCCTATACCGACGCCGATGCCCGCTTGGTTCAGGAACTGGCCGGTTTCGTCATGGATCTGGTCTCCAACATCGAGGCGGAAAAGTCGCTGCGGCTAAGCGAGTCCAAATTGCGCAAGACCACCGACAATCTGCAGGCCGCCGTGGACAATCTGACGCAACTGAACACCGAACTCGAGCGCTTCGCCTTCATCGCCTCGCACGATCTTCAGGAACCCTTGCGCAACATCACCACCTACACCCAGTTG
>JADFZV010000038.1 GCA_015232335.1 Alphaproteobacteria bacterium
CCGCCGCCTCGGGCGTCGGCTTCCTGCCGATCTATCTCGGCCCCACCTTGATGGCCTGCCTGTGGTGGCTGTGGCTGCGCAAGATGGCGCGTATTTCCAAGGCGCACCGCATCACCTCGATTGCCGACTTTCTGTCGGCGCGTTACGGCAAAAGCACGCTTCTGGGCGGCCTGGTTACCGTCATCGCGGTCATCGGCATCATGCCCTACATCTCGCTGCAACTGAAAGCGGTCTCGGCCACCTTCCAAGCCCTGGTCGCTGTGACGCCTGAACATAACGCCGCCCCTGCCATGTTCGAAGACACAGCGTTCTACGTCGCCCTGTTGCTGACCGCCTTTGCCATCCTGTTCGGCACCCGCCACATCGATGCATCGGAGCGCCACGAGGGCATGGTGGCCGCCATCGCCTTTGAAAGCCTGATCAAACTGATCGCCTTCATGGCCGTGGGACTGTTCGTCGTCTTCGGCCTGTTCTCCAGCCCCGCCGAACTGTTCGAATTGGCTGCCAGCGACGCATCGCTGGCCAAGCTGTTCACCCTGCCCGATGCCAAGGCGGCGGGCGATTTCGTGGCGCTGACCTTCCTTTCCGGCCTTGTTATCATCTGCCTGCCCCGCCAGTTCCAGGTGGCGGTGGTCGAAAATGTTTCGGAAGACCATATTCGCCACGCCGCCTGGATGTTTCCGCTTTACCTGTTTCTGATCAATCTCTTCGTGCTGCCCATAGCCCTGGCCGGGCGCATGGCCTTCGGCACCGACATCAATCCCGACCTCTATGTTCTGTCCCTGCCCCTGGGCGCCGGGCAGACCGCCCTGGCGCTTTTCGCCTTCATCGGCGGATTGTCGGCGGCCACCGGCATGATCATCGTTGAAACGGTGGCCTTGGCCACCATGGTCTGCAACGATCTGGTCATGCCTGCCCTACTGCGCCTCGCCCCTTCGCACCTGAAGGCCAGAGCCGATCTTTCCGTGTTGCTGCTGCGCATTCGCCGCTGGGCCATCGTCGGCGTGGTGGGCCTGGGCTATCTTTACGCCCATTTCATCGGACAATCCTATGCCTTGGTGACCATAGGCCTGGTCAGCTTTGCCGCCGCCGCCCAATTCGCCCCGGCCCTTCTGGGCGGCATTCTGTGGAAGGGCGGAACAAGCACGGGCGCCCTGGCCGGTCTCTCGGCGGGCGCACTGGTTTGGTTCTACACGCTGCTTTTGCCCTCGTTCGCCCGCTCGGGCTGGATCGCCGGGGCCTTCATCGATTCAGGCCCCTTCGGCTTCGAGCTTTTAAAACCTTATGCGCTGTTCGGCCTTTCAGGCCTTGATCCCATCACCCATTCCCTGATCTGGAGCATGATGGCCAATCTTGGCCTTTACATCGCCGTGTCGCTTTTATCCAGCCAGGGCGCCATCGAGCGCATTCAAGCCACCTTGTTCGTCGATGCCCTGAAGCCAGCCGGCGAAACCGGCGGCGCCCGTTTCTGGCGCGGCACCGCCCAGGTGGCCGACCTGTTGGCCTTGGCCGCTCGCTTTGTCGGCACCGAGAATGCCGAACGCGCCTTTGCCCAGCATGCCAGTTCGCGCGGGCTTGAACTGGGCGAGGTCGAGGTGGCGGATGCAGATTTCGTGGCCTTTGCCGAGCGCCTGCTTTCCGGCGCCATCGGCGGCGCCTCGGCCCGCGTTATGGTGGCTAGCGTGGCCAAGGGCGAGATTATGGGCCTGGCCGAAGTGATGGAGATTCTGGACGAAGCTTCGCAGGTGATCGCCTACAGCCAAAAGCTTGAAGCCACCTCGGCAGAGTTGAAGGCCGCCAACGAGCGGCTGAAAGAATTGGACAGTCTGAAGGATGATTTCGTTTCAACGGTCACCCACGAATTGCGCACCCCGCTCACCTCGATCCGCTCGTTTTCGGAGATTCTGCGCGACAATCCCGAGCTTGATCCGGCCCAGCGCCAGGAATTCCTGCGCATCGTGGTCGAGGAAAGCGAGCGCCTGACCCGCCTGATCAATCAGGTGCTGGATCTGGCCAAGATCGAGGCGGGTTCCCTGGGCTGGGATATCCACCCCCTTAAGGCCCAGGAAGCCCTTGAATCCGCCCTGGCCGCGACCAGACGCTTAGCCCAGGACCGTGGCGTGATCATCGAGGAGCACCTGCCCGCCAGCCCCCTGATGGTGATGGCGGATCGCGATCGGCTGATTCAGGTGCTGATCAATCTGCTTTCGAATGCCGTGAAGTTCGCGCCGGAAAACAGCGGGCGCATCCGGGCGCAAGTGGCGGCCAGCGATGGCGGCATTCGCTTTACCATCGCCGACAATGGACCCGGCGTGCCCACAGCCCATCACGAAACCATCTTCGACAAATTCCGCCAGGTGGGCGACACCCTGACCGCCAAACCCTCGGGCACCGGGCTTGGCTTGGCTATTTCTCGGGGCATCGTCGAGCATCTTGAGGGGCGCATCTGGATCGACAGCCAGCCAGGCCAGGGGGCTACCTTCCATGTGCAATTGCCGGGGGCTTAGCTCGGTCCCGCCTTGACGAGGGCTGTGCATATGTACATAGTTACGTACATATCAAGGAGGCCGCCATGAACACCTGCACTTTTACCGATCTGCGCGAGCATCTTAGAGAGCACCTGGACGAGGTGCACCACTCGCGCAAGCCCTTGTTGGTGACTCGTCAGAACGCGCCAGCCGCCGTGCTGCTTGATAAGGAAGAGTTCGACGGCATCATGGAAACCCTGCACCTGCTGCAAAGCCCGGCCAACGCGGCACGCCTGATGCGGTCCATCGCAAAGGCCGAGGCGGGCAAGACCAAGGGGCGCAAGCCGATATCCGCATGAAGCTGTTATGGACAGAGGAGGCTTGGGACGATTATCTCTTCTGGCAGGCCAGCGACAAAAAAACCTTGGGCCGGATCAATGACCTTCTGAAGGAAATCGCCCGCACACCCTTCACCGGCCTTGGAAAGCCCGAACCCTTGAAGGGCAGCCTGAAAGGCTGGTGGTCAAGGCGCATCACTGGCGAGCATCGGCTGGTCTATCGCATCGAAGGCACGGGCAGAGCCCAGCAGGCCGTGATCGTGCAGTGCCGGTATCACTATTGAGGAGGGCGGGCCTACGCCGCCTCGATACGCCTTGTGATCCATTGGCTGATGCTGACGCCTTCGGCGGCAGCTTGCAAAGCGGCCTTTCGATGCAGCTCGGGATCGGTGCGCAACAAAATTTTGCCGTTGAAGGGTTTGTCGGGCGTTTTGCCGCGCTCGGAACAAAAGGCCAGATAATCATCGATGCTGTTCTGGAAAGCGCGCTTCAAGTCGCGGGCGTTGGTGCCCTCGAAATGGATGACGTCCCTCAAGCCCGCAACCGTGCCCGAGAAAACGCCCGCCTCGGCATCGAATTCAATCGGCCCGGCCAGATAGCCTTTGTATTCCATCATGGTCTAACTCCTGCCGTATCCAGGAACGACAGCTTCTCACACATCCAAATTCGCCACTTTCAGCGCGTTGGTTTGGATGAATTCGCGACGGGGCTCGACCAGATCGCCCATCAGGGTTGAGAAGATATCGTTGGCCTCGTCGGCCATGTTGACCTTCACCTGCAGCAGCGTGCGCGCCTCGGGGTCCAGCGTGGTCGCCCACAACTGCTCGGGATTCATTTCGCCCAGGCCCTTATAGCGCTGCATGCCCACGCCCTTGCGTCCGGCATCCATGATCGCACCTGCCAAACCCACCGGCCCGGTGATCACCGTCTCGCGGTCCTTGGTTATCAGTTTTCCGGTATGGGCATAGGTCTCCTTGAGCGAGACAGCCAGTTCATCAAGCCTGCGCGCCTCGCCCGAATGCAGCACAACACCATCCAGATCATGCGATTCAGAAACGCCGCGCAGGGTGCGCGTGAAAATCAGGCCGCCATCGGGGCGCTTATCGCCCTGCCAGCCCCGCTCGAATTCGGGCTCCAGCACATCCATGCGCCTGGCGACTTCGGCGGCGGCCTCGCGGGCCCGCGTCTCATCGCTGAGAATCTTGAGATTATAGGCCCCGGCGATGGCCGCCTGCTCGGCCAGCTTGATGGGGACGCGCCTTGCCAGAGGCTGCAAAAGCGCCCGCACCTGACGCGCCTGCTCGACTTGAGCGCGAAGATCAACACCCGCCACCTGAGCGCCCGAATGCAGGGTCAGCACGGCGCTATCAAGGCCCGCATCGATCAGATAGTTTTCAAGCGCCCGCTCGTCCTTCAGATAGACTTCGGACTGTCCCCGCTTGGCCCGGTACAAAGGCGGCTGGGCGATGTAGAGATAGCCCTTTTCGATCACTTCGGGCATTTGGCGATAGAAAAAAGTAAGCAGGAGTGTTCGGATATGGCTGCCGTCGACATCGGCGTCGGTCATGATGATGATCTTGTGATAGCGCGTTTTGGCGATGTTGAAGTCCTCGCGCCCGATGCCGGTGCCCAGCGCCGCGATCAGCGTGCCGATTTCAGCCGAGGACAGCATCTTGTCAAAGCGCGCCCGCTCGACATTGAGGATTTTGCCCTTCAAAGGCAGAATGGCCTGATTCGAGCGGTTGCGTCCCTGCTTGGCCGAACCACCGGCGGAATCGCCCTCGACGATGAACAATTCGGAAAGGGCGGGGTCGCGCTCCTGGCAGTCGGCCAGTTTGCCGGGCAGGGTAGCGATATCCAAGGCACCCTTGCGGCGCGTGAGTTCGCGGGCCTTGCGGGCGGCTTCGCGAGCCGCGGCGGCTTCCACCACCTTGCCCACGATGCGCTTGGCTTCAGCCGGATGCTCTTCGAACCACTGGGCCAGCTTGTCGCCAGCAATACCCTCGACCACCGGGCGCACCTCGGATGAGACCAGCTTGTCCTTGGTCTGCGAGCTGAACTTGGGGTCGGGCACCTTGACCGAGAGAACGCAGGTAAGCCCTTCGCGCATGTCGTCGCCGGACAGGGAAACCTTTTCCTTCTTGGCAATTCCGCTATCGACCGCGTAGGCGTTGACGGTACGCGTCAGCGCCGCCCTGAATCCGGCCAGATGCGCGCCGCCATCGCGTTGGGGAATGTTATTGGTGAAACACAGCATGGTCTCGTGATAGCTGTCGTTCCACTGCATGGCGATCTCGACCGTAATACCTTCCTTCTCGCCCTTGATGGCGATGGGCGTCTGAATCACCGCCGTCTTCGAGCGGTCGAGATAATGCACGAAGGCCTCGATGCCGCCCTCGTAATAAAGATCCACCTTCTTTTCCTCGCCATGGCGGGCATCGGTGATGATGAGGCGCACACCGGAATTCAGGAAGGCCAGCTCGCGCAGACGATGTTCCAGCGTGGCAAAATCGAATTCGACCATGGTGAAGGTTTTGGAGGACGGCTTGAAGGTCACCTTCGTTCCGCGACCCTCAGCACTTTCGCTGACCACTTCAAGCGGCTTGTCGATCTGCCCTTCCTTCCAGGCGATGCGATAACGCTTGCCCTCGCGCTCGACCGTGCATTCCAGCCATTCCGACAGCGCGTTGACCACAGAAGCCCCCACGCCATGCAGGCCGCCCGACACCTTGTACGAGTTCTGGTCGAACTTGCCGCCGCCATGCAGTTCGGTAAAAACGATTTCGATGGCGTATTTGCTTTCTGTCTCGTTCCAGCCGCAAGGAATGCCGCGCCCGTTGTCGGTAACCGTGACCGATCCGTCGCCGTTCAGGGTAACGGTGACGTGATCGGCAAATCCGGCCAACGCCTCGTCGATGGCGTTGTCGACGATTTCATAGAGCATGTGATGCAGGCCGGTGCCATCGTCGGTATCGCCGATATACATGCCCGGGCGCTTGCGCACGGCATCAAGCCCATGCAGCACCTTGATCGAATCGGCATCATAGTCCGAGGCGTTGGGCTGAGATGGAATTTGCGGTTCACTTGACATGCCTATCACCCGTCAGTTCATAAGCGTTACGGTCCCGGCATCGACGCGAAAGAGTTGCGCGCGCCCTTGCCAGGCGGAAAAAAGATGAGCGTCGGTTCCCGTGGCCCAGGTTTGGGCGCCCAGGTTGTCCAACGCTTCGAAGAGATGACCGCGCCGGACCTCATCCAGATGCGCCGCCACTTCATCCAACAATACCAGGGGCACGAAACCCCGCACCTCGGCCAGTGCCCGAGCCCAGCCCAGCACCAACGAAATCAGCAGCGCCTTCTGCTCGCCGGTCGAGCAATCTGCCGCCGCCATGTCCTTGCCCGGATGGCGTACCGCCAGATCGCTGCGATGCGGCCCCTGCGAGGCCCCTCCCGTCTCGGCGTCGCGACCCCGCGCCGCCTTTAATCCAGCCCGCAACCCATCCTCGACCTCAAGGGCGGGACGGCGATGCAACGCCTCTTCCACACTGCCCAAGGCTTCCAGATGCGGCCTTGGAAAACTTTGCGGCCCCTTGCCCAGCGCATCCATCAAGCGCTTGACCGCCTCCAACCTTGCCGCCGCCACCGCGACCCCCTTGGCCGCCATCACCTCTTCAAGCCCGGCCAGCCAGGATGGATCGGCCCGGCTGCCCTGCTCGGTCAAAAGGCGCGAGCGCTCGCCCATCGCCTTCTCGAAAGCCGTCACCCGCCCGGCATGACCGGAATCGAAACCGAAGGCCACGCGGTCAAGCAACTTGCGCCTAGCCCCTGGCCCTTCGGCCAACCGGCGGTCCATGGCGGGCGTCAGCCACACAGCCGCCGAAATCGGCGCCAGCGCCGTTGCCCCCCTGGCGGGATGGCCGTCGATGCGCACCAGACGCCGCTCGCCCTCGGATGGCTCGAAGCCGGTGCCGATGTCATAGCGCTCGGAACCGCATTCCAGAACCGCCGCCACCGCCCAACTGGCATTTCCCCCGCGCCTTACCAACTCCTGGGGTCTGGCGCGGCGCAATCCCCTGCCCGGGGTCAGAAGCGAAACGGCTTCCAGCAAATTCGTCTTGCCTGCCCCATTCGGTCCGAACAGCGCCACCGAACAAGGTTTCGGATCGATGCTAAGATGTTCGTACGAACGAAAGCCGGTTACCCTCAGCCGGACCACCGCCAGGGATGGAATGGGCCTCGAAGCGCTCACAAGCAGGTCAACTTAAGGGCGCCTCATACGCGCATGGGCATCAGAACATAGATGGCGCTGCCGTCCGCAACCTCGCGGGCCACGGTGGGCGAAGCGGCATCAGCCAGATCAAGCCGCACGGCGTCACCCTCGATCTGAGCCAGAATGTCCATCAGATAGCGTGAATTGAAACCGATCTCGATGGCCGGGCCGTCATATCCCGCCTCAAGTTCCTCGACGGCGCTGCCGTTCTCGGGGCTGGAGGCCGAGAGGGTCAGCGTGCCCTTGACGGCGGCCAATTTGATGGCGCGCGACTTCTCGGCGGAGATGGCGGAAACGCGATCGACCGCGGCGGCAAAGGCCTTGCAGTCGGCTTCGATGGTCTTGTCATTGCCCTCGGGGATCACGCGCTCGTAATCGGGGAAGGTGCCGTCGATCAGCTTGCTGGTCAGGACAGCGCCTTCGAACGAGAAGCGGACCTTCGATTCGGAGAGGCCGATGCGAATGGGCTTTTCCGTCTCGTCGATCAGCTTGCGCAGCTCGCCCACGGTCTTTCTGGGAACGATGACGCCGGGAATGCCCTCGGCTCCCTCGGGCAGAGGCACTTCCACACGGGCCAGACGATGTCCGTCCGTGGCCACGGCCCTCAGCACGGGAATGCCGTCGCTTTTGGCGGCATGCAGATAGATGCCGTTCAGATAGTAGCGGGTTTCCTCGGTCGAGATGGCAAAGCGGGTGCGGTCGATCAGCGACTTCAGTTCCTCGGCCGCCAGAGAGAATTCGTGCGGCAATTCTCCGCCGCTCATGACGGGGAAGTCGGCCACCGGCAGCGTGGCCAGGGTGAATTTCGAGCGCCCCGATTTCAAGGTCAACTGCCCCTCGCCGGTCTCCTCGATCTCAACCTGCGAGCCCTCGGGCAGCTTGCGAACGATTTCGTAAAGCGTATGGGCGGGCGCCGTGGTCTCGCCGGACCTTGCCACTTCGGCGGCAACGGAACCCACGATATCCAGATCCATGTCGGTGGCGTTGAGCGAAAGGCCCTTGGCTGACGCCGTCAATTTCACGTTCGACAGGATGGGGATGGTGTTGCGTCTTTCGACGACACTTTGCACATGATTGAGCGAGCGCAAAAGGGCCGCGCGTTCGATGGTCAGCTTCATGGCCGGACTTCCACTCCCTGTCCCGAGTCATTCCCCTTGAAAAAGGACAGGCAGTATAGCAATGGCTTGCGGGCAGGCGAAGCGGTTTCTTGGCCGCCGAGTCGCGGCCAATTCACTGGACAACCCATTGATTCAAAAAGAGGCGCCTAGCCTTCCAGCATGCGGCGCAACAGCTCGACATCCTCGGCGAAGCCGGCATCGCGGCTGGTCAGTTCCTCGACCTTGCGAACGGCATGGATCACCGTCGTATGATCGCGCCCGCCGAACTTGCGCCCGATCTCGGGCAAAGAGCGGCTGGTCAGTTGCTTGGCAAGATACATGGCGACCTGCCTGGGCCTGGCGACAGCCCTAGCACGCCTTGCCGACGACATGTCGGACAGGCGGATATTGAAATGCTCGGCCACGCGCTTTTGAATGTCCTCGATGGTGATGCGCCGGTCGGAAGCACGCAGAATGTCGTGCAGCACTTCCTGCGTGTTTTCCAGCGTGATCGGACGCCCGACCAACTGGGAATGGGCGGCTACGCGGCGCAAGGCCCCTTCAAGCTCGCGGACATTCGATGTGATCTTGTGGGCCAGGAATTCGATCACCTTGGGCGGAACTTCGACACCCATATGCTCGGCCTTGGATTGCAAGATTCCCAGGCGCAACTCGAAGCTTGTGGCGTGGATGTCGGCCACCAGGCCGCAGCCCAGGCGGGAACGCAGGCGTTCCTCAAGCCCCTCAAGGTCTGATGGCGACTTGTCGGCGGAAACCACGATCTGGCGCCCCAGATCGACCAGGGCGTTGAAGGTGTGGAAAAACTCTTCCTGGGTGGAATCCTTGCCGCTGATGAACTGGACATCATCGATCATCAACACATCGACCGAGCGGAACTGCTCCTTAAAGGACATGATGTCTTGATGGCGAAGGGCGCGCACGAAACGGTACATGAACTTTTCGGCAGAAAGATACAAGACGCTGCGCGACGGATCGCGCTCGCGGATTTCCCAGGCGATGGCATGCATCAGATGCGTTTTGCCAAGACCAACGCCGCCATAGAGGAACAGAGGGTTGAAAGCGGGTGTCTTGCTTTCCGCCACGCGCCTGGCGGCCGCATGGGCGAATTCGTTGGGCTTGCCAACCACGAAATTGTCGAAGGTGTAGCGGGCATCCAGAGGTGCGCCCAAGCTGTCTCGCTCGGCATCGCTGGCCAGAACGGGAGCGGGAATCCCTGCCTCGCGAGCGGCCTCGCGCGCCTCGATGTTGCGGCCAACGACAGCGGGAGCGGAATCGGGAATCGGCGGCACCTTGGCCCTGGGGGCGGCAATCGCCACCTCGACCTTGTGGACGCCAGGCATTTCAGCCCCCCACAGAGCGCGAATACGGTCGGCATAATGGGTCTGCACCCAGTCACGCACCATGCGCGATGGCGCATTCAGGCGCAAACGGCCATCACGGACATCCTTGATGCCGACAGGGGCCAGCCAGCTTTTGAACGCGGCTTCGCCGACTTCGTCGCGCAAACGCGTACGGACCTTTTCCCAGCGCTTTTCGTCACTCAGGCCCCCAAAGCCCGAAACTGCCCGGTCTTTTGTCGAAACGTCACTCGACGTCACGCCCTTGGCCGACACATCCATCCCCTTCTCCGCACCCAAAATCTGCGCCCGTTCCGACAAACGAAAAAACATCCGCCTGCCACCAGCGCGTCCCGCCCCTCTGAGCTTACGAAACGCCAACCTCTCCTGACCCGCACCCGACAAGTGGGATCAACACCTTAGAGCCCGGGCACTTGCGCGCCTCTCTTGCACTTTCAAGCAAAGAAAAAGCAAATAACAAATAATTTTTACGTAATGTTAAAGCCAAGTTCCTTACGCATCCGGGATGTAAAGTAATTGAGGGGCATCGACATAAAGTGACATCCGCATTTACTTGATCACCACGAGTCTCCGACTCATCGGAGAGGCTCGGACTGTACTCGCGACTCGGATTGATGGCAAGAGGTGCGCGCCATGAAGTGCGAAAAATTTTTCGCCTTGACGTTGATTTATTTGAGAATCAAAAAAGGCGCGCCCACCATGCGGGCGCGCTGCTAAAAAGGGCTGCAAACAGGGATCAGCCGAGAGCTTTGATGCCCTTGGCCAGTCGCGAAATTTTTCGCGACACGGTGTTCTTGTTCAGAACGCCCTTGGTCACGCCGCGCGCCATCTCGGGCTGAGCTTCCTTGAAAGCCGCCTGTGCCGCAACCTTATCGCCTGCGGTGATCGCCGTTTCGACCTTCTTGACGAAGGTGCGGATACGGCTCTTGCGTGCCGTGTTGACATCGGTGCGACGCGCCGTCTGGCGGATGCGCTTCTTTGCCGACTTATGGTTGGCCATGCCTTAAAACCTATCCGGTCATCAATTGAAGAGCGGGGGTTATAGCCACAGCCAAAAGCCCCGTCAAGCCTGGAGTCGTCCCCGGCGCCCCTGAAGCATAATATTATAGAGAAAATGGCAAAAGGTGGGGTATGGTTCGCCCATGAACGAGCCTGCGCAGACCACGCATTTCGGCTTCAAGACCGTGGCCGAGGCCGAAAAGGCCTCGCTGGTGCGGGGCGTCTTCGATTCCGTAGCCCCCAGCTACGACCTGATGAACGACCTGATGAGCCTGGGCATTCACAGGCTTTGGAAGAACGCCTTCATCGACGCCGTCAAGCCCAGGCCAGGAGAGCATCTTCTGGATGTGGCAGGCGGCACGGGCGATATCGCCTTTCGCTTTCTGAAAAGGGGCGGCGATGCTGTCACCGTTTGCGACATCAATGCCGAAATGCTGAAGGTGGGGCGCGAGCGCGCCATCGACAAAGGCCATCTGCAGGGTCTCGATTGGGTAGTTGGCGACGCTGAGGCGCTTCCCGTGCCCGATGCCAGCTATGACGCCTATACCATTGCCTTTGGCCTGCGCAATGTCACCCATATCGAGCGCGCTTTAGCCGAGGCCAGGCGGATATTGAAGCCGGGCGGAAGATTCTTTTGCCTCGAATTCAGCCATGTCGTGCTTCCGCTCTTCGATAAGATCTACGACACCTATTCTTTTTCCGTCCTGCCCTGGCTGGGCGAGAAGGTGGCGGGCGATGCCCAGGCCTATCAGTATCTGGCGGAAAGCATCCGCCGCTTCCCACCCCAGGAAGAACTGGCCGACATGATGGAAGAGGCCGGCTTGGAGCGGGCGCGTTTTCGGAATCTCTCGGGCGGCATCGCCGCCATTCATTGGGCCTGGCGCTTGTGATTCGCTTCATTCGCAATTTTTCCCGGCTGATTCACATCGCCCGCGTGCTGGCGCGACATGATGCCCTGTTCCTGCTCGACCGTTTCGGGCTGGGACGGCAAGTCGCCCTTCTGGTCAAGCTGGCCAGTTGGCGCAAAGCGCCGGGGCGCCCCGGCGAACGTCTGGCCGCCGCCCTGACCGAACTGGGACCCAGCTTCATCAAGTTCGGCCAGACGCTCTCGACCCGCTCAGACCTGCTGGGAGAAGAGGTCGCGGCCGATCTGTCGGGTCTTCAAGACAGGCTTGAGCCCTTCCCGGGAGCCGAAGCCCGCGCCACCATCGAGCAAGAACTGGGGCTGCCGGTGGACGTGCTGTTCGCCAGCTTCGACGATGTCCCCGTGGCTGCCGCCTCGATCGCCCAGGTTCATTTCGCCGTCACGCCAGAGGGCCGCGAGGTGGCGGTCAAGGTTCTGCGCCCCGGCATTGAGGCCGCTTTCGCCCGCGATCTCGACTTTTTGATGTGGCTGGCCGAGATGGTCGAAGCGACCCAGCCGTCGCTGCGCCGCTTAAAGCCCATCGAGACGGTGCGGACCATCGAGGAATCCGTAACGCTGGAGATGGATCTTCGCTTCGAAGCAGCCGCGGCAGCAGAAATGGCCGAGAATTTCGCAGGCGACGAGACCTTTCGCATTCCCGAAGTCGATTGGACCAGAACCGCCAAGCGCACGCTGACGCTAGAGCGCGTTCACGGCATTCCGGTCGATGAGCGCGAACGCCTGATCGAAGCCGGTTTCGATCCCAAGGCGCTGATCGAAAAGGCCGCCGTGGCCTTCTTCAATCAGGTCTTCCGCGACGGTTTCTTTCACGCCGACATGCATCCCGGAAACATGTTCGTCGATGACAGCGGCCATTTGATCGCCTTTGATTTCGGCATCACCGGAAGGCTTGATCTCTCGACCCGGCGCTATCTGGGCGAAATGCTGCTGGGATTCCTGACGGGCGATTACAAGCGCGCTGCCGAGGTCCATTTCGAGGCGGGCTATGTGCCCGACCACAAGTCGGTGGATCAGTTCGCCCAGGCCTGCCGGTCGGTGGCCGAGCCCATCCTGGGCCGCCCCCTGTCCGAGATTTCGCTGGCTCGCCTGCTGGGCCAGCTTTTCCAGATCACCGAAACCTTCGAAATGGAAGTGCAGCCCCAATTGCTGCTGCTTCAGAAAAGCATGCTGGTCACCGAAGGGGTTGGACGCACCCTTTGCCCTGACATCAATATGTGGATGCTGGCCCAGCCTCTGGTCGAAGAATGGATGGCCGGTCACCTGGGCCCTCTGGCCCGCCTCAAGGACGCCGTGACCAGCACGGCCAGTGGCATGGCCAGCCTGCCCCACATCATTGCCCAGGGCCAGAAGGTGGCGAACATGATGTCCAGCCAGGGGCTGCGCCTGCATCCGGATACCTTAAGCGCCCTGAAGCAGCCGCCCAAGCGTCGCCTATGCCAACCCTGCCTAGCCTGGTCGGTGGCCTTGCTCTTCCTGGTTCTGTACCTTCTGAAGTAACCAGGCGATCAGCCGGACTTGTCGTCACGGATTCTACACAGAGCGCTTGCGTCAAGCGTTCCGTTAATTATATTCTAACAACACGAACCGTTGTGGAATTTTATTAGGTGGGACGCTTGGCCTCTGGAAAACAGATTCTTTTAATCGTGGCGGGAGGGATTGCCGCCTATAAAACGCTTGATCTGGCCAGGCGCCTCAAGGAGCGCGGATGCCGTGTGCGCGCCATCCTGACCGAGGCTGGAGCGCGCTTCGTCACCCCCCTCTCTCTGGCAGCACTTACCGGAGAGAAGGTACACCAGGACCTGTTTTCGCTGACCGACGAGGTGGAAATGGGCCATATCCGCCTAGCCCGCGAAGCCGACATGATCCTTGTCGCCCCCGCCACAGCCGACCTGATGGCCCGCATGAGCTCTGGAATGGCCAACGATCTGGCGACGGCGGTCCTGCTGGCTACCAGAGCCCCGGTGCTTTTGGCGCCTTCAATGAACACCGCGATGTGGGAACATCCCGCCACCCAGGCCAATCTCGCTCTTTTGCAAAAGCGGGGCTGTCAGATCGTGGGGCCTCAGGCCGGCGATTTGGCCTGCGGAGAGGTTGGCGCCGGTCGTCTGGCCGAGGTGCCCGCTCTGATTGCCGCCATCGAGGCGCATTTCGCGCCGGGACCGCTCAAGGGCCTGCGCGCCCTGGTCACCAGCGGCCCCACGCATGAGCCGATTGATCCCGTTCGCTTCATCTCGAATCGCTCGTCCGGAAAACAGGGCCACGCCATCGCCGCCGCTCTGGCCAAGGCGGGGGCTCGGGTCACCCTGGTCTCGGGGCCCGTGGCCCTGCCCGATCCCGAAGACGTTGAAACCGTGCATGTTGAAACCGCCTTGGACATGCTGGCCGCCTGCAAGCGGGCCTTGCCCGCCGATATCGCCGTCTGTGCCGCCGCCGTTGCCGACTGGAAGCTGAAATCCCCGGCCGGTCAGAAGATGAAGAAGGTGAAGGGGGAGCCCCCCCCCGCGTTGAGCCTTTCGCCCAATCCAGACATTCTGGCAACGCTTTCGGGCCTGGAAAAAAAGCGCCCGCGCTTGGTCGTGGGCTTTGCCGCCGAAACGGAAAAGGTTTCGGCCTTTGCCCAGGCCAAGCTGAAAGCCAAGGGCTGCGACTGGATTCTGGCCAATGACGTCTCGCCAGGCTCGGGCGTTTTCGGCGGCGATCACAACAAGATTCACCTGATTACCACCAAGGGGATCGAGGATTGGCCGCAGATGTCCAAGCAGCAGGTGGCAGAAACGCTGGTTCAGCGATTTATCGAAGCCCTGAGTTCGAAATCGAAGGTTAAAGCCAGATGATGACATCCGCCTTCATTCAACGCTTGCCCCACGGCGCGGACCTGCCTCTGCCCAGTTATGCCACCTTGCATGCCGCCGGGCTCGACATCCCCGCCGACGTCGCCAGCGATCTCACGCTGGCCCCCGGTGCACGAGCCGCCGTCCCTTCGGGCTTTGCCATCGCCGTGCCGCACGGACATGAAGCGCAGATTCGCCCGCGCTCAGGGCTAGCGCTCAAACATGGGGTCACCGTTCTCAATTCGCCCGGCACCATCGATTCCGATTACCGAGGCGAGGTGCAGGTGATTCTGATCAATCTGGGGGCAGAGCCTTTTACCATCACGCGCGGCATGCGCATCGCGCAGATGGTGATCGCCCCCGTAACGCGTCTGTCTTGGCTGGAGACGGAGGAATTGGAAGGAAGTGCAAGGGGAACCGGCGGCTTCGGCTCGACCGGAACATAAAGAAAAAAGGGGAGAAAAATGCTTAAACCATCCAAGAAAATGTTGTTTGCCATCGAGGCGGTGCTCGATATCGCCTATCACGCAGGCGGCGAACCCGTGCAAAGCCGGGAAATCACGCGCCGGCAAGGCATTCCCAGGCGCTATCTGGAACAGACGCTGCAACAGCTTGTGCGCAGCGGCATTCTGACCGGCGTTCGCGGCCCCAAAGGCGGCTATCGTCTGGCCCGCGAACGCAGGCGCATCACGGTGGGCGAGATCGTGCGCGTCGTCAGTGCCCTGGAAACCACCAACGACCCCTACCAGGACATGCCGGGCTCGGACCTGGGGCGCCAAGTCATCCGCCCCATGTGGTTCAAGCAGCAAGACGAAATCATGTCGCGCCTGGATTCGATCTCGATCGATGATCTGTGCATGCTGGCCTATCGCACAGGAATCGCCAGCGAGGCCGAGAACAAGCTCGACTTCGCCATATAATTCACAAGATGTCTTTTCGAGAAGGAAATTTGTCATGACCGCAACTTCCAGCAAAACACCGGTTTTCAGAGGTCGCATTTACGACAGCATCGTCGAGACCGTCGGCGCCACTCCTTTGGTGCGCTTGCCGAAACTGGCGGCCGATGCCCTTGCCGTCGCCGATATTCTGGGTAAATGCGAATTCTTCAACCCTCTGTCCTCGGTCAAGGACCGCATCGGTCTGGCCATGATCGAGGCCGCCGAGGCGGCGGGCAAGATCAAGCCGGGTGCGACCATCGTCGAGCCCACTTCGGGAAATACCGGCATCGCGCTGGCCTTCGTGTGCGCGGCAAAAGGCTACAAGCTGGTTCTCACCATGCCCGACAGCATGTCGATCGAGCGGCGCAAGATGTTGTCCCACATGGGCGCCAAGATCGTGCTGACTCCGGCGGGCAAGGGCATGCGCGGCGCCGTCACCAAGGCCGAAGAGATCGTCAAGGACATCAAGGGGGCCTATATGCCCCAGCAGTTCGAGAATCCGGCCAACCCCGAAGCGCATCGGCACACCACGGCCGAAGAAATCTGGGCCGACACCAAGGGCGGCGTCGATGTGGTGATTTCTGGCGTCGGCACGGGCGGCACGCTGACCGGGATCGGTTCTGTTCTCAAACCCCGCAAGCCCAGCCTGCGCATGATCGCCGTCGAACCCGAGGACAGCCCCGTCCTCTCCGGCGGCGCTCCGGGACCCCACAAAATCCAGGGCATTGGCGCCGGTTTCGTTCCCGGCGTGCTGGATCGCAGTCAGGTCGATGAAATCCTCCAAATCAGCAACGAGACCTCGTTTGCCGTGGCCCGCAAGGCCGCCAAGCTGGAAGGCCTACCCGTGGGCATTTCCTCGGGCGCAGCTCTGGCGGCGGCCCTGGAAGTGGGACAACGCCCAGAGATGAAGGGAAAGATGATCGTCGTCATCCTGCCCAGCTTTTCCGAGCGCTATCTTTCGACCCCCTTGTTCGAAGACGAGTGATATGGATTTCACCGAGGACCAGATTCACCGCTATGCCCGTCACATCATTCTGAACGAGGTGGGAGGCGTCGGGCAGACGCGTCTTCTGGAATCAAAGGTGCTGGTCATCGGCGCGGGCGGACTTGGCTCGCCTGTCGCGATGTATCTGGCGGCGGCGGGCGTGGGCACGCTCGGCATCGTCGATGACGACATCGTGGACCTGTCCAATCTGCAGCGCCAGATTCTGCACGGCACATCCGATGTCGGAAGCCCAAAGGTGGAAAGTGCCGCCAGAACCCTTTCACGCCTGAATCCCGAGGTTAAGGTCGAAACCCACCAGCGGCGCCTGACGCCCGACAATGCCTTGGACCTGATCAGTGCTTACGATCTGGTCTGCGACGGGTCCGACAATTTCGCCACGCGCTTTCTGGTCAACGATGCCTGCCACCTTGCCAAAAAGACCCTGGTCTCGGCGGCCATCCTGCGCTTCGACGGCCAATTGTCTTGCTATAAGACTCATGCTGGCGGGCCTTGCTACCGCTGCATCTTCAAGGAACCGCCGCCGCCTGAAAGCATTCCGTCTTGCGCCCAGGCTGGTGTTCTGGGCGCCATCGCCGGATGGCTGGGCGCCATGCAGGCCACCGAGACCCTGAAAGAGCTGCTGGGTATCGGCGAGAGCCTGTCGGGGCAATTGGTGATGGTCGATGCGCTCTCTTGCGAGATGCGCAAAATCAAGGTCAAGCGCGACCCGGACTGCCTGCTCTGCTCAGACACCTCCTCCATTCGCGATCTATCCAGCCAGGATTACACCGGCCATGTCTGCTCCGCCTGACAAGCTTTCGATTGTGGTTTTTTCCAGCACCTTCGAGCGCGTTCACTACGCCCTGGTCATGGCTGCGGCCGCCATCGCCTCCAACACGCCGGTGACCCTGTTCTTTACCATGGGAGCGGCGCGCGCCCTGTTGATCGATTCAGGCTGGAAACGCCTGCCCTCGGACGAGGCGGCGTCGGCCGAAGCCATGGACGACCGGTTCAAGGCCAGGGGCGTCGGCAGTTTCGAGGAACTGCTTTCGGCCTGCGTGGTCCTGGGTGTTTGCTTTCAGGTCTGCGAGATGGGGCTTGTGGCCCTGGGCATCGACAAGAACCAATTGCGACCTGACGTCCCACTCGACTTGGGCGGCGTGGTGACCTTCCTGGCCGATGCCTCCAAGGATGGCGCGATGCTGTTTGTTTAGGGGCCGAACTATCTATGCCCATCACCAGGGGCATGAAAAGCCTCGTTCACTTTCGTCGATTTTTTTAGTGCCTCTTCCAGTACAAACAACGCCGCGTTGATCAGCTTGACATCTCGGTCTGAATCAAACGGCACTTTGCCGCCATGGAAAAGGTTGTTGCGGACACGGCGTACGTATTCGAACAATATTTTTGCTTCATATGGGCTGTGGGGAAAGCTTGGCTCATTTGGATCCCAATTCAACCTACCGGCTTTCAAAACCTGATTTCTTGGCGCCTCACAGAAGAGAATTTTTGCCCGAGGCTCGGTGCTCATTGTTTCAAGAAAAGAATCTCCCAGCTCATCAGCAAAGTCATCCCATTTCGGTAAGGCTGCGTCATTGCGGTTCGCTTTAGCATAACCCGCCGCCTTCAACGCGTACTCGAAACGAGAGAAACAATAGAAGAACCGCAGAACCAGATCGCGGTTGCCGCTCCAGTTTGGCTCTTCGCAGAAACCCGTCATCGTCAACGCATCCAGAGCGCGGGTGACCGCTTCCGGATCGCGATCAATCGCCAACAGCAACGCGCGCGCCGGGCCTTCTGGAACGCGCCGTCCCTGCTCCCAATTACGCAGCGTATGCGGGCTGATTTGAAAGGCACGGGCAAAACGCTCCTGCGAAAGACCCGTCTTTCTGCGGATCGCCGATACATCAATCGGCAAAACCTTCCTCGCCCTTCCCTCGGCCAAGGCCTTTGAGAAATCCTCCCCCTCAGGGTTCGTGCCATCTTCCATGGCGTGGCTGGCGATATCCGCTTGCGTCGTGGCATCCAGAAGAGTCCTGTTTACCCGCGCCCCGGCTTTAGCCTGCGCTGCCGTATATCTGACTGTAGTCATCACGCTCTCTCCTGTTTGCAAGCCTAGAGCGGGTCGCCTGAATTCGGAGCCGTTAAACGGCTTCGATTCTGGCGTGAATCCGCTCTACCAATTTGTGTTAGCGAACGATTCACGTTTTAATCCGTGCCACAAAGTGACTCGGATTAAAACGATCGTGCGCTAGATAAAAACCCCCTGATCTCGCTCACCGCCTCGGCCAGGCCGAGGCGACGCGGCACGACGCCATCGGGGAAGGCGCCGAACAGGCGCGACGGCATCATGGGATCCAAGAGCACAAAAACCCCATGATCGCTTTCCTTGCGGATCAGGCGTCCGAAGGCCTGCTTCAGTTTGAAGCGCGTCAGCATGTCATCGTACTGCTTGCCGCCGAAAGCCGCCCTTCTGGCGCGATGCACGATATCAGGCCGGGGCCAGGGCACACGGTCAAAGACCAGCAGGCGGAGCGCTCGGCCCGGCACGTCCACGCCGTCGCGCATGGCGTCGGTGCCCAGCAGGCAGGCATCTTCCTCGGACCTAAACAGATCGACCAGGGTGGCGTTGTCCAGCCCATCGACATGCTGTGACAGCAAAGGCAGGCCCGCTTCGTCGAGCGGCTTGATGATGCGCCCCTGCACCCCCTTCAAGCGCACAATCGCCGTGAACAGACCAAGCGCTCCGCCACCCGCCGCGATGAACAGTTCGCGGTAAGCGGCGGCCACCTGATCCAGGTCGTCTTTTCTGACATCGGTCACGATCAGAACGCGGGCCTGATCGGCATAGCGGTAGGGCGAGGGGTGGGCGGCGCGAAGGGCGGGCAGGGGCAGATGAACCGTTCCAGTGCGCCGTTCGGCGGCCAGCCAGTCGGTATCGGCATCCTGGGTGGTATCGGTCAGGGTGGCCGAGGTGATCAACACGCCATGGGCGGGCATCATCACCTGTTCGGCAAAGGGCCTGGTGGGATCGACATAGGCGCGGTTGAGCCCCACATCGATTTCGCGCCCGTCGATCTGCTCGATCGTCATCCAATCGATGGTTTCGCCGCTGCCAGATTTCTCGATCTCACCCAGCATGCGCCCCCAGGCGATCAGCGGCACCAGGGCGCGCCGCTCGATGGAGCGGATCAGGCTTTCGATGCGCTGGCGCGTGGCGACATCCAGATCCTTGGCCTCGTCGGCCAGTTTGCGCGCCAATCGTTTGGCTAGCAGAGACAGGGGCTTTGCCATGCGCTCAAGTGCCACCCCCAGCGTGGCCGCCGCAGGGGCAAGCCCCTCGATCAAGGGAAGCGAGTCGCATTCCAGTGTGTAGGAATGCTTGTCCGCCCGGGCCAGCACCTGCTGGCGCACCAGATCGAGGAAGCGTTCGCCCGCCCCATAGGGGGCCCGATCCTTCAGGCGCTTGGCCCATCCGGCGCCGGGCAGATGCTGTGCCGCTTGAAGGGACGCCTGAAGCGCGTCCGAGGCTTCCTGATCGGCAGCCACCAGTTCCTCGACCCGTTTCTTCAAGCCCCTGGCCCGAGAGCGCGATCCTTCCTCGGCACCCAGCAGCCAGCGGCGCAACTCATGGGTTTCCAGGCCCGAAAGATGCGCCGAGAAGGCGCCATCGGCGGCATCGAACAGATGATGGCCTTCGTCGAAGATCAGGCGCTGTACGGCGCCGTCGTCGCCGATGGCGCCCAGCGAAGATTGAATCATCACCAGCGCGTGATTGGCGATCACGATGCGTGCCCGCCGGGCCTTGCGGATCGAGCGTTCGACGAAGCAGCGCGTGATGTGCGAGCAAGACGAGAAGATGCATTCGCCGCGGCGGTCGGCCAGGCCCAGCGTGCGGTTGCGCCCCACCAGATCGGCCAGCCAGCCTGGAAAATCGCCGCCCACCAGATCGCCATCGCGTGAGGCCAGACACCAGCGGGCCATCAAACCCAGCGCCACCGCGTCGTCGGGGCGGGAAGGCAGACCCTGCACCGCCTCTTCCAGATTCAAAAGGCACAGATAGTTTTCGCGGCCCTTGCGCAGCACGACGCGCCGCGCCTTTTCGTCGGGATCGGGATACAGCCGGTCGAGTTCGCCATCGATCTGGCGTTGCAGATGGCGCGTATAGGTGCTGATCCAGACCGTGCCCTCGTTGATCTCGGCCCACAGGCTGGCAGGTGCGACATAGCCCAGCGTCTTGCCTGTACCCGTACCCGCCTCGGCCAGTACGGCATTGGGTGCGTCTTGCATCTTGCGGGGCTGAAAGGCAAAGCAGGCGGCCGAGGCATAGTCGGCCTGTTGCGGGCGGTCTTCAGCCCCCGTTCCCAGCAATGTCGCCAGACGGCTTCGTGCGGCACTGGCTTCGACAGGTGCCGAGCCTGGCGGTGGCGGCGGCGCGTGGTCGCTCCATTCGGGCAAGCGTTCCCACAGCTTCAATCCGGCCAGCGTGTTGGAGCGGTGCGGCAATTCTCCCTCGTGACCAAGTGCCGCCAGGACCGATGGCCCCCAGGCCCAGCCGCCCTTGCTCATGGCGATGGCGCATCCCAAAGCAACGGAACGCATCCTGGGGCTTAAGCCGGTCAGCTCCGAAAGCAGGCGGGTGGCGATTTCGGGCAGGGCCAGGGCGGCATCCAGCCGGTCCTTGGGTTTGGCAAGGCCCAGGAGGGCACATAGGCCGTCGGGACTGGGCAGGCAGGATTGGGCCGGGCGGACAAAGGCGAACAACTCCAACAGATCGTGAGCGACGAAACTGTCGATCTTCAGCTTGGCGGCAACGCTTAAGCGATGCACCACGATGGGCCGGGCGGTTTTGGCAATGCGCCCGGCTTCCAGGATATCCAGCGTTTCCAGTGTGCCATCGGGAAAGGCGGCAGCCACTGTTCCGGCCCCGGCCACCAGGGCGGGAACATCGGGCAGCGACAAGGGGGGCTGCATGGTCATGCTTTTCTGGCAAGACCCAGGAAGATGAATTTCGCCGCCGAGCCCGCCGTGCGTTCATGACGGATCACAAACCCTTCGGGCGGCGTGAATTCTTCCTTGATCGCCATCTCGGCCACCACCAGGGAATCTTGTTTCAGCCAGCCCTGACGCTTGAGCGAGGTCAGAGCTAGGGGAATCAAGCCCTCGCCATAGGGCGGATCAAGAAAGGCGATATCGACCGGCTGGGCGGCGGCGGGCGCCCTGGTGGCATCCACGGTGAGGACCCGCACATGTTCGGCCACACCCAGGCGGCTGGCATTGTTCTCGATGGTCTTGGCGGCCCCCCGCCAGTTTTCCATGAAGGTGATGAAGGCGGCACCCCGTGAAAGGGCTTCGAAGCCCAAGGTGCCTGCACCTGCGAAGGCATCAAGGACTCGGGCCTTTTCCAAGGCGGGAGCTTCGAAGGTGCCGTGGATCAGCAGATTGAACAGGGTTTCGCGGGCGCGCTCGGCGGTGGGGCGCGTCAGGCGTCCCTGCGGGGCCAAAAGCAGGCGTCCCTTCAACTCACCTGCGATGATGCGCACGTTTGTCCTCCTTGAGGGCGCCCACCTGCTCCTTCAGAACCTTGCCCGATACCTCTTCCACTTCGCCGCGTTCCAACTGTCCTAATTGGAAGGGGCCGTAGGCGATGCGAATGAGCCGCGAGGTTTCCATGCCGAGATGGGCCATGACGCGCCGGATCTCGCGGTTCTTGCCTTCGCGCAGGGCCAGGGTCAGCCAGGAATTGGCCCCTTGCGTGCGTTCGACCGCTGCACTGATCGGACCATAGGCGATGCCGTCGACGGTGACGCCCTTTTCCAGCGACTTCAGCGCCTCGACACTGGGCACACCATGCACCCGCACCCGGTAGCGGCGCGTCCAGCCGGTCGAGGGAAGTTCCAGTTTGCGGGCCAACTCGCCGTCATTGGTGAGAAGCAGAAGGCCCTCGCTGGTCAGATCGAGGCGTCCCACGGAAATCAGGCGCGGCAGTCCCGGCGGCAGATGATCGAAGACGGTGGCTCTGCCCTCGGGGTCCTTGTGCGTGGTCACGAGGCCTGGCGGCTTGTGATAGCGCCACAGCCTTGCAGGCTCGGCAGCCTTCAAGGGCTTGCCATCCACGATGATGGCATCGCTTTCAGTGACGTTGAGAGCAGGCGAGGCGATTTTCGCGCCATTGACCGAAACGCGACCCTGGGTGATCCAGCTCTCGGCCTCGCGGCGGGAACAAAGCCCTGCGCGAGCCATACGCTTGGCAATGCGCTCTGCATTCTCAGTCACGGCAGGCCTCGATGAAAGATTGGAACAAACGGTCGTCGGCAGGGCTGATGGCATATTCCGGATGCCATTGCACGCCGATTACAAAGCGCTGGCCAGGATATTCGAAGCCCTCGATCACGCCATCGGGTGCGGTGGCGTTGACAGTCAATCCCTCGCCCAATTTTTTGACCGCCTGATGATGGGCGCTGTTGACCGGAATACTTGTGGTTTGGCAAATAGCGGCCAGCTTTGATCCAGGCGTGAGGACGACATCATGGCCGGGCTCGGTGCGCGGATTGGGCTGCTCGTGCGCAAGCGCCAGACTGACCTCGTCGGGAATGTGCTGGATCAGCGTACCGCCCAGGGCCACGTTCAACAACTGCTGGCCGCCGCAGATGCCCAGGATGGGCATCGAGCGCTTCAAGGCTCCCTGTACGATGGCCAACTCGAACTGGGTGCGCTTGGTCTTCAGCTTGACGGTGGCGTGGCGCTCGGTGGCACCGAACAGGGCCGGATCGACATCGAAGGCGCCGCCGGTGACGACCAGCCCCTTGATGGTGTTCAGATAGGCTTCGGCCAGGTCCGGTTCGTGGGGCAGCAACAGCGGTGCGCCGCCCGCCCGGGTGACGGCCTCGCAATAATTCTGGCGCAGCGCATACCAGGGCAGCTTGGAATAGCCGCCGGGTTCCTCGCTGTCCAAGGTGATGCCGATCAAGGGAGGATGCTTCATAGGGGGGAACGTAACGTGGACGGCTTGACCTGTCCAGCCCGCGGGGGCAAGGTCACCGGCATGGATCGAAATATTTACATGGCAACAGCCCTTGACGAAGCCAGAGCGGCGGCCCTTAGCAGCGAAGTGCCGGTGGGCGCTGTGGTGGTGGATGGACAGGGCCAGGTGATCGGCCTGGGGCGCAACCGCAACCGCGAACGTCTGGACCCCACGGCCCATGCCGAGATCGAGGCGATTCGCGCCGCCTGCAAGACCCTGGGCCAGGCCCGCCTGGATGGCTGCGATCTGTACGTCACCTTGGAGCCCTGCCCGATGTGCGCTCAGGCCATTGCTTTCGCCCATATCCGAAAGCTGGTCTTCGCGGCCTATGATCCCAAGGGGGGCGGGGTCGAGCATGGGCCGCGCATCTTCGACCAGCCGACCTGCCATCACCATCTTGAAGTGGTGGGCGGGGTGGCCGAAACCGAGGCCCAGGAGATACTGAAGAGCTTTTTTCAAGCAAGGCGGGATTGATCCAAGGGCGCGATCAAGGTATCTGAGAGAATAATTAGGAAACGGGGGATGGAATGCGTTTAATCAATTTGGTTGCCTGCGCGCTGATTCTGGCGGCAACGCCAGCATGGGCCGAATCAAAGAAGGATTTGGCCTCTATGACGCCGCAAATCGATTTCAATCCGCTGAATCTGCTGGTAAAGGGGCTGGAGCGCAACGAACATCGCCTTTATACCCTGCATGTGGAAACGGCGGATCGCGACTCGCTGCCCATCGCCTGCAAGTCGGTGCCCAAGATCGTCGATACGGTGATCAATGATTTCAGGTCCAATCCGCCCCAGGTGACAAAGCGCAACAAGCTGGACATGGTCGCCCTGGATATGCGCGTAAAGGAGCTGATCACCCGTCACATGGACCCCAAGCTGATCAAGCGGGTCTGGGTGGAAGAGGGCGGCAGCGCTGGTACCGGCGGCGTCATCGACCGGCTGCCCAATTCCTGCAGATAATCCGAAGGAAGGTTTCAGCCTTTGAGCGACTTCTACGCCAGCTACGGACGCTTCAAGCAGTATGCGACGCCCTCGCTGTCGGCCAAGATCATGCGCCGGATGGACCTGGAAATCTGGGAACCCGCGGGTTGCGAGGCGGGACAACGCTTTCTCGAACTGGGCTGCGGCACCGGCCAGGTCATGGCCTATCTGGTCGCCAAAGGTGTGAAGGGTCTGGTGGGGGCCGATCACGATCACGAGCTGGCCAAGGTCATTCCCGAGGCCGCCCGGCCCTATTTCCACCAGGGCGACATCCGCGACATTCTGGCCGACGGCCAGTTGGGTCTGTTCGACCGGGTGCTGTTGCTCGATGTGCTGGAACATTTTACGGCCCATGACGGGCGCGAGCTTCTGGAAGCCATCCATCGCCATATGGCGCCCGGCGCCAAGCTGGTGCTGAAGGTGCCCAATGCCGCCTCGCCCTGGGGCATTCAATATCAGCATGGCGATCTGACCCATCTGACCGCCTATACGCCCCTAAGCTTGCGTCAGATGGCCGAGGCCTCGGGCTTTCAGCTTGAACGCTTTTATGCCCCCTTGGGCGGCTCGCCGCGCCGTCGTATTACCGAGGCACTGCTCAATCGTTTTCTGGCCTGGGCGCTGACCTCGCCCCCCGATCTGTTCAGCGCCAACATGTATGGCATTCTGAAAGCGCGCTGATTTCGTTTTACCAGACCTTGTCGGGGACAAGGGCGCTGCCCTTGCGCAGAAAAACCGCATCGGCCTGATAGAGAACGCCCATTTTTCCGCGCTGCAAATCCGCGAAGTCCAGAAGCTGGAAGCCTTGTTCGTCCAGATAGCGCACCACTTCGGCAAACAGCGGCGCTCCTTGGTTATAGGCAAGAAAGGACAGCTCTGCGATCACCGCCTGGGCTTTGCCCAGCAGCCTGGGCGCTCCTTTCAGAATGTCGATCTCAGCCCCTTGAACATCGAGCTTGATCAGATCGAAAAACTCCGGCTCCAAGATCAGGTCATCCAGACATTCGATCGTCACCTTGCGGACCTTGTGTTTGAAATCCGTCCGCTCGGCATAAAGCGACGAGCCCGTGGTGCCATAGGGCGTTTCGGGGATGAGAAAATCGACTTCACGGCCGGAATCCGAGCCCAGAACGGCCATGTGCAAATCGGCGTTTCCGATCTCGCGCACCACCGTTTGCAGGGCTGCTTCCTTTTCGTATTGCGCCTCGAACAGTTGGATATGGGCATTAGGAAAGATGTTCCGGGCCAGCCGGGCCCACCAGCCCTCATAGGCTCCGATATCAAGGATGCGATGGGGGGAGAGGCCCAGGCGGGAAAGGCGCAAAAGCGCCTCTTCCATGCTGTTGCGCCCCTCTTCCAGCGCGATCATGCCCAGCATCTGAAGAGCCTGCGGCTGGCCGGGGGCTGCCTTTAGAATGGCCTTCAGGGTCTTGGTAGCTTCATCGAAATGGCCGCGCTCGGCCTCACGCTTGGCGCGTGCTAGGGCCTGATCCAGGGATAACTGGCCGCTCACGCTTTTTCCTCCCTGGCCACGGCGCGCCAGCCGATATCGCGCCTGCAGAATCCTTCGGGCCAGTTGAGGCGCCCTACGGCCTGATAGGCCCTGGTCTGCGCCTGCTTGACCGTGGCGCCGGTGGCGGTGACGCCAAGAACGCGTCCGCCATTGGCCAGAATCCGTCCATCCAGGGCCTTGGTTCCGGCGTGAAAAACCGTAACACCTTCGACAGTGCCCGCCTCCTGCAACCCCTCGATCACCGTCCCCTTTTTATAGCTTCCGGGATAGCCCTGGGCCGCCATCACCACCACCAGAGCGGTGTCTGGCTTCCAGGAAATTTTCGCCTGATCGAGGCGTCCTTCTGCCGCGGCGAGAAGAATCTCCAACAGATCGCCTTCAAGGCGGCTCATCAGTACCTGACATTCCGGATCGCCGAAGCGCACATTGAATTCGATCAGCTTGGGGCCGTCCTTGCCGATCATCAGGCCTGCGAACAGAACGCCCGTGAAGGGGCAGCCCTGTTCGGCCATGCCCTTCACGGCGGGGGACACGATGCGCTCCATGATCTCGGCTTCCAGGGCAGGCGTGACCACCGGGGCCGGGGAATAGGCCCCCATGCCGCCGGTATTGGGGCCGGTATCGCCGTCGCCCACAGCCTTGTGGTCCTGGGCGGCGGCGAAGGGCACGGCCCGATGGCCGTCGCACAGGGCAAAGAAGCTGGCTTCCTCGCCCATAAGGAACTCCTCGATGACGATTTCGTCACCGGCAGCACCGAATTCGCGTTTCACCATCATCAGATCGACGGCATCCAGTGCCTCTTCAAGGCTTGGGCAGAGAATGACGCCCTTGCCCGCCGCCAGCCCGCTGGCCTTGACCACGATGGGGGCACCCTTCTCACGGATGAAGGCCTTGGCCGTTTCGGCATCGGTGAAGCGGCCATACCAAGCGGTGGGAATGCCTGCCTTGGCCGCCAGATCCTTCATGAAGGCCTTCGAGCCCTCCAATTGCGCGGCCCCCGCTCGGGGGCCGAAGACCTTGATTCTCGACTCGATCAATCGGTCGGCCAGACCCAGGGTGAGGGGGGCCTCGGGACCCACGATCACGAAATCGATGGCGTTGGTCTTGGCGAAGCCCACCAGCCCTTCCACATCCTCAGCGGCCAGGGGCAGACATTCGGCTAGGCCAGCAATTCCGGCATTTCCGGGGGCGACGTAAAGCTTGGACAGACGGGGCGATTGCGCCAATTTCCAGGCCAGGGCATGTTCGCGCCCGCCGGAACCAACCAAAAGAACCTTCATTTTCCGCATCCCCCTCTAAGGCTGGGTCTTGTATCATAGCCCGTCATGAACGACCAGAGAACCAATCTACCTGAATTGTCGGTATCCGAAATCTCCTCCCTGCTCAAGCGCACGGTTGAGGATGCCTTTTCGTTGGTGCGGGTGCGGGGCGAGATATCGGGATTCAAGCGCCATTCCTCGGGCCATCTCTATTTCGCGCTGAAAGATGCCGAGGCGGTGCTGGACGCCGTGTGCTGGAAGGGCCAGGCGGCCAAGCTGGGGGTGAAGCCGGAGGATGGGCTTGAGGTGGTGTGTCTGGGCCGATTGACCACCTATGCCGGGCGCTCGAAATACCAGATGGTCGTCGAATCGATGGAGCTGTCGGGTGAAGGTGCTTTGCTCAAGCTTCTGGAAGAGCGCAAGAAGAAGCTGGCAGCAGAGGGGTTGTTCGCCTCAGAACGCAAACGCCCCATTCCCTATCTGCCCCGCGTAATCGGCGTTGTCACCTCGCCCACCGGCGCCGTCATCCGCGACATCCTGCATCGACTGAACGACCGCTTTCCCTGCCATGTGCTGGTCTGGCCGGTGGCGGTGCAGGGCGAAGCAGCGGCAGCCCAGGTGGCGGCGGCCATTCGTGGCTTCAACGCTTTTCCGCCGGACGGAGCAGTGCCGCGTCCCGATCTGCTGATCGTGGCAAGGGGTGGCGGATCGATCGAGGATCTGTGGGCCTTCAACGAGGAAATCGTGGTACGGGCGGCGGCCGACTCCGCCATTCCATTGATCTCGGCGGTGGGGCACGAAACCGACACCACGCTGATCGATTTCGCTTCCGACCGAAGGGCCCCAACACCCAGTGCAGCAGCTGAAATGGCGGTGCCGGTGCGTCTTGATCTGGTGGCCGAGGTTCGGCAGAAATCGGCCCGCCTGACAGCGGCAGGGGCTCGCCTGCTGGACGAGCGGCGCGTACAACTGGAAGGGCTGGGGCGCGGATTGCCTCGCCCTGAACGCCTGATCGAAGACGCTTCGCAAAAGCTGGACGAGCGGGCGGAAAGGCTTTTCAATGCCTTTCCCGCCTATCTCGAACGCCAGCAGGCTTTGCTGGGACGCCTGGGTGCCCAGCTTCGTTCTCCGCGTGAACTGATCGAATTGAAGGCGCATGCACTGGATCGCCTGAGCCTGGGTCTGGGACATGGCTGGAAGAGCCATGTCCAGGGCTGGGAAAACGGGCTGGAGCGGGCGGGCGGTCTTTTGGAAACGCTGTCGCATCGCAAGGTTTTGGCCCGGGGCTATGCGCTGGTGCGTGGAGCCGAAGGTGGCTTGATCGGACAGGCGACCCAGCTTAAGCCTGGAGACAGCTTGTCAATCGAGTTCCATGACGGCAGCGTGGGAGCCAGGGTGGAAGGGGCAACGCCCGCCAAGCCGCGCAAGAGTCCAAGCGATGGCCGCCAGGGCAGCCTGATATGAGGTTTGCCGGTCGTCTTGCCCTCGGGCTTCTTCTTCTCTCGGCTCTTCCGGCAAGGGCCGACATGCGTTTCACCGGAAGCATCGAGCAGGGGGCGCTGGTGCTGGGTCAGGCCGCCCCCGGCTCACGCGTTGCACTGGATGGCGTTCCCGTGATGGTGGGGCCGGATGGCCGCTTTGCCCTGGGCTTTTCTCGCGAGGCCGGACCCAGCGCCGAACTGACCTTGCAGGAGCCGGGCGCCCAGGCGAGGTCTCTGCGTCTGGCCGTGGTACCCCGAAGCTGGGATATTCAGCGCATCGACGGCCTGCCCGAGAAACAGGTGACGCCCGATCCCCAGACACAGGAACGCATCAACCGCGAGAATGCCCTGATCGCCAAGGCGCGCGCCCAGTCTGTTCCCAAGGCCTTGTTCGAAAGCGGGTTCCAAAGCCCCGCCGAGGGCCAGATCAGTGGCGTCTTCGGCAGTCAGCGCATTCTGAACGGCCAGCCGCGCTCGCCCCATTCCGGGGTCGATTTGGCGGCACCCACGGGAACCCCGGTCATTGCAGCCGCCGATGGCGTGGTGATGCTGGCCGAGCCCGATCTGTTTTATACCGGCCAGACGCTGCTGATCGATCACGGGCTGGGTGTGAACACGGTTTACGCCCATCTGTCAGCTCTTCTGGTGGCGCCGGGAAGCCATGTCGTCAAGGGCCAGGAGATCGGAAAGGTTGGCGCCACAGGGCGCGTGACAGGGGCGCATCTGCACTGGGGGCTTTCGGTGGGGGCGGTGAAACTCGATCCGATGACGGCGCTTAAGCTGACGCCGCCTTCAACAACACTTCCTTGATGCGAGCCGCCATCTTGCTCCAGGAATAAAGCTGGGCGCGTTGCAGCCCCGTAGCCACCAGAGCTTTGCGGGTTTCAGGCAGTTGCACCTCTAATAGCGCACGCGTCATGCCCTTGACGTCGAGGGGGGCGACATACAGTGCTGCCGGTCCCGCCACCTCGGCCAATGAACCCATCGGGGTGGTGATGACCGGGCAGCCCGAGGCCATGGCCTCCACCACCGGCATGCCGAAGCCTTCGTAGAAGGAGGGAAAGACCAGGGCGGTCGCACCGGCATAGGCTAGGCGCAATTCCTCGTCGCTCATGCGGCCATAGGCGATGGGGGTGCCGGGAACCAGGGTCAGGAATTCCTCTTCGATCGGAACGGCGCCGGAATTGACGATGGCAAAGTTGTGCTTGTTGGGCAGATCAGCAAATCCTTTGAAGAACAGGATGCCGTTCTTATAGCTCTTCCTTTGGCCGACCAGCATGTAATAGGGCCTGTCGATGCCGATCCGGCGCTTGAAGTCGTTGATTTCATCCTCGCTGGCGGGCCGGAAGATGGCATTGACGCCGCAATGGGCGACATGGGAAGTCGAAGGATCGATAGCGGGAAACAGGCGCCTTAAATCATTGGCCGTGTTTTCCGAAATCGAGACATAGCCCTTGCAATGCGCATAGGCGATGGCCTCGTGCTTTTCCTTCCACATAGGCTCGTCGGTGGCGTTGATGCCGACGACCTCGGGGATCATGTCATAGGCCATGAAGATGCTGGGTGTGCGCAAGGGCGTCGTGCAGAAGGTGGAAACAAACAGATCGATGCCTTCCTGATCGCAAAGTGATTGCAGCAATGCCCGATCCTCTGGGATGCGTTCATAATCGTGGCGGGGCAGATCGCGGCGCATCAGATTGGCCACATTGGGGCCTAAGCCCTCGCGGTCCAGAATCAGCAGATGATCGGCGAAACCGTCATCGACCCAGATACGCAACACTTCCTCCCAGACCCTGGCGATGCCGGTCAGGTAGTCTTGAAAGAAAACGGCGTCGATGGCGATACGGGGCTTCTTGGGGCTTCCTGTCCGGGCAGGGGCTTTTTGAGAAGACAGTGTTTGAATTTCGGGGGTGATCGTTTTTGTTTCGCGCCGCCATGCGGCCCGTCCGATCTTGCGATAGCCCAGCGCGCGCAACTGCTCCATCGCGCTACCTGCCAGAGGGGCGAACAAACTGTCGGGCAGGATGAGCGTGGCGGGGGCGCGATCAGGCGGAATCATGGAAAGATCGGATTCCGAGCCGATTAGAGCCGTGTCTTCTGCTTCGCCCTCGAACAGAGCGCCAGGCGCAAGGGTCGTGATGCGTTCACGCATTCCCGTGGCGGCGAACAGGTCGCTTTCCACGCTGGAACGAATATCCAGCCTGGGCAGGTCGGCGGCATCGATGGCATGGGCGGGATCAATGCTGGGGCCCAGCAGCAGCTTGGGGGCGGCCAGACATCGGTGCATCTCCTGCACGGTTTCATAGGCCTCGATGCGCTTGATCATCTCGATCGGTCCCGGCACGGCAAAGCGATGCCTGGGATCGTTCGAGAGATCCCAGCCTTCCTGGGGTTTGCCGTTCAACACCAGCTCCAGGAACTGGCGCTGTTTCAGGCTGGGATGGTGATCGGCCAGGAATTTGTCGCGTCCGGCGATGCGGATAGCTTTCGCCGTCTCGGGATGGGCCAGATAAAAGCGCGCCTTGTCGATCAGTTCTTCGGGGCTGGCATAGCAAAGCAGATGCCGGTCTTCCTCGAACAACGTAGGCAGGCCCGATTGGGGGGCGAGGCGGTCGGTCAGCAGCAATCCGCCCGCCGCCATCACTTCGCCCACCCGGTGATTGATATCACCATTCAGGCTGACATTGAGGCTGATCGCCGATTGGGCGTAGATGGCCGAGGCGTTTCTTTGCGGAACCGTGGCGGTATGCAGCGGCAGGCTGCAAGCTCTGACGCTGTCCAAAACATGGCGCCGGTAGGGGTGCCATTTACCCGTATCGCCGACGAAGGCCAGGGGAAAGGACATCTCTCTGGCCAAAGGCTGGGGGTGAGGATTGACCGAGAGCAGGGGAATCCAATAGCAGGGCGCTTTCAACCCGGCATGGGCGAAGAAATGCACATGCTGGCGGGCATGATGGCAGATCACCAGATCGAAGGGTTCAGAAAGCGCGTAATCCAGCATCCAGGAGATGGGCCGCTCCAGGTGATGCGTATCGCCCAGGATCAGAACCTTGGTGCCTGCAACCGCCCCCAGATTCCTAGGCGTGTTGCGCCCCAGTGCGTCGGGTTTGATCACCACGATATCGGGGGTGACGTGAAGTTTTTTTACCACCTCGGCCAGATCATACTCGCCGGGGGTTATGTTCAGGCAGTCGATGCTGCTGGCGTCATGGCCGGTGGCGCAGTCGGGCCCTGCGAAAACCTCGCTTGGGGCGAACATCTGGCGCGGATAGAAGCCGGGCTGGGATTGGAAGC
>JADFZV010000039.1 GCA_015232335.1 Alphaproteobacteria bacterium
TCAGCGACAATGGAACAGAGTTCACCAGCATGGCGATCTTAAGGTGGGCGCAGGGCCGGGGCGTCGAGTGGCATTACATCGCACCCGGTAAGCCGACGCAGAACGCCTTCGTCGAAAGCTTCAACGGGCGGCTCAGGGACGAACTGCTGAACGAGACGTTGTTCACATCGCTGGCCCATGCCCGAGAGGCGTTGACGGCTTGGAGGGTCGATTACAACACCCTTCGTCCCCACAGCGGTTTGGGCAATCTTCCGCCTGCAACCTACGCCAAACTCGGCGCCTCCGTTAAGCAACGGGGCGAGGCGCTTGAGCAACATGGAGGCTCCGCGCCCCGCCCCGTTGCATCACCGGACCAGATCGGTTCAAATGCCATTGGGACTCTACCGGGGGCCGGATGAAACTTGGGTCTCAGGTCAATTTCTATAGCCAGATATTGCGGTCTCACTCCGATATGAAGGACGCTGACTATACAAAGGCGCTCCAGAAACGCCTTGTATTAATAAAAGGGGAAATTGAATAACGGCCAGCTAATTTTTCAAGTCCGATTTTGTTAGCATTAATGCCCCGGCAGAGCCCTGCCCATATCGAGGAATTTTTCGCGTCGGCGCGATCTTAAGACACCGCCCTCGAAGCCCGACAGGTCCTTGAGTGAGGCCTCGATGGCGTCGCCCAGATTGCGGATGGCGGCGGCGGGGGAGCGGTGCGCCCCACCCAGGGGCTCGGCCACCACCTGATCGATCACGCCGAATTTCAAGAGGTCTTGGGCCGTCAGTTTCAGCGCCTCGGCGGCGTCCTTGGCCTGATCGCCCGAGCGCCAGAGGATCGAGGCGCAGCCCTCGGGCGAGATTACCGAATAGATGGCGTGTTCCTGCATCAAGATGGCGTTGCCGGTGGCAATGGCGATGGCCCCGCCCGAGCCGCCTTCGCCGATCACCGAGGCGATATAGGGGACGCGAAGGTCGAGCCCGGTTTCGATGCAGCGGGCAATCGCCTCGGCCTGGCCTCTGGCTTCGGCATCCACGCCGGGATAGGCGCCCGAGGTATCGACGAAGGAGAGCAGCGGCAGCTTGAACTGATCGGCCAGATGCATCAGGCGCTTGGCCTTGCGATAGCCCTCGGGCTTGGCCATGCCGAAATTATGTTTGATCCGGCTTTCCGTATCGTGGCCTTTCTCCAGCCCGATCACCACCACCGAACGGCCCCTGAAGCGGCCCATGCCGCCCACCACGGCCTTGTCCTCGGCAAAGGCGCGATCACCCGCCAAAGGCACGAAATCCTGAATCAGGGCTTCGACATAATCTAAGCAGTGCGGGCGCTCGGGATGGCGGGCCACCTGGGTTTTCTGCCAGGGGGTAAGCTTGGCGTAGGTGGTGCGCAAAAGCTTTTCGACCTTGGCGTTCAGCTTGGCCACTTCCTCGGCAATATTGATATCGCCCGCATCCGTCAGGTGGCGAAGTTCCTCGATCTTGCCTTCCAGTTCGGCAATCGGCTTTTCGAAATCTAGAAAGTGCATGGCGCCTGATCAGTGATGGCTGGGAAGAGTGACGATCTGCAGCCAGAACACCCCGATCGATTGCACGACCGCGATGAACTTGTCGAAATCGACGGGCTTTACGATATAGGCATTAGCCCCCAATTCGTAGCAGCGCAGAATATCGGATTCGGATTCCGAGGTGGTCAGCGCGATCACCGGCAGGCGATGCAGCTTGGGGTCCTTGCGCACTTCCTCCAGCACCTCGCGCCCGTCTTTCTTGGGCAGGTTGAGGTCGAGCAGCACCAGATCGGGCATTGATGCCTGGGGATGGCTGCCCTGGCGGCGCAGATAGGCCATCGCCTCGGCGCCGTCCAACACATGGTTGATGGTGTTGAGGACGTGCGAATCCTTGAAGGCTTCGATGACCAAACGGGCATCTGCCATATTGTCTTCGACCAGAAGGATTTCGATGGGGCGACCGGACACTGGAACTCCGCCTGAAAAAGGCCATATTGGTGCCAGAAAAATAGGGATGTTGGCTGGTGAAGTCGAGGGAAAGTTTGTAACCTTACGGTCAGTCATGACATTTAGGCCTTCTTCTATCGAAAGGGAGTCACGCCCATGTGCGGGTGTAAAGCGATCGGGCGCCGTCAGGCGATGAAGAGCATGATGGCGGGAACGGCCCTGGCCGGGCTAGCACCCTGGTGTCTGGCTGGTTGCGCGGTCAATCCGGCCACCGGCCAGTCCAGTTTCACCGGATTCATGTCGCCCGAGGACGAAAAGCGCGTAGGAACCGAACAGTTCCCTGTTTTGGTTAAGGAATTTGGCGGCGAATACCGCGATTCCAGGCTGAACGGCTATCTGACCTCGCTGGGCAACGAATTGGTCAAGCATTCCGAGACGCCGGACATGAAATTCACCTTCGCCATCCTCAATTCCGACATCGTCAACGCTTTTGCCCTGCCGGGCGGCTATGTCTGCGTCAGCCGGGGCCTGATGGCGCTGTGCCAGGACGAGGCCGAACTGGCGGGCGTGGTCGGGCATGAAATCGGACATGTTGTGGCCAGGCACTCGGCCCAACGCTACAGCCAGGGTATGGCAACCAATATCGGTTTGATTGCGGCGGGCTTGGGGCTATCGGTACTGGGGGCCGGGCAGGCCGGACAAAGCCTGATGAATGTGGCGCAATACGGCGCTCAGGCTTTCTTGCAGTCCTATTCGCGCGAGCATGAGATGGAGGCCGACCAGTTGGGCCTGCGCTATCTGTCGCGCTCGGGCTATGAACCCGTCGCCATGGTCAACTTCTTGGAATCATTACGCAAGCACTCGATTCTACAGGCCCGCATGGCAGGCCAGAGCGAGGGCAATGTCGATCATTTCGACATGATGGCGACCCATCCCCTGACCAAGGACCGCATTCAGGCGGCCCAGCAGGGCATCGGCCCGGCGCGCGCGCAAAATGCCAGGTTCGACCGCAAGGCCTATCTCGACGCCATCAACGGCATGCTGTTCGGAGACGATCCCGAACAGGGCATGCTGAAGGGGCGCAGCTTTCTGCATCCCTCCATGCGTTTTGGCTTCGACGTGCCCAAGGGGTTCCGCGTTTCCAACATGCCCTCCAAGGTGGTTGCCAGCAATCCTCAAGGGGCGGCGATCATCTTCGACGGGGCCAAGCCGCGTGGCAGTGGCAGCATGGCGGCCTTTCTCACCCGCGAATGGGCGGTGCGCTCTCAGGTGACCAGTGTTGAAACGATCAATCTGAACGGCATGGAGGCCGCAACCGGGCTGACGCAGGGGAATACCCAAGGCGGCCAGCCGGTGGCCATTCGCCTTCTGGCCATCCGCTTTCAGCCCGATCTGGTCTTCCGCTTCATGTTCCTGGCACCTCGCAATCAGGCGCATGCCTTCGACGAGGCGTTCAGATCCACCACCTACAGCTTCAGGCGCCTAAGCGCCGAGGAAGCGGCCAAAGTAAAGCCCTTGCGCCTGATCGTGGTCGAGGCAAGGGCTGGCGATACGCCGGAACGTCTGGGGGCCACCATGCCCTTCGAGGATTACAACCCCGAATGGTTCAAGCTGCTGAACGACATCGATCCCGGCCAGCCCTTGAAAAGCGGCCAGACCATCAAGGTGGTGGCTGGATAGAGCGGATCGTTTGACCGCCGTCAATCCGGATTGAGGAAAAAGCTGGTACGGCTTGTCCGGCACCGTATATTCCTTGAATAAGGAAGGAGCCGGATTTCGCCCATGCAAGACGCTTTCGGCCGCCAGATTGATTATCTTCGCGTTTCGGTGACGGATCGCTGCGATCTGCGCTGCACCTATTGCATGACCGATGACGCCAGCTTCGTGCCCAGGGCCGATGTGCTGACATTGGAAGAGGTTCTGCGTCTGGGTGCCGTTTTCATCGGTCTTGGCGTGAAGAAGCTGCGCATCACCGGCGGCGAGCCCCTGGTCCGGCGCAATATCCTCTGGCTGTTCGAGCAATTGGGCCGGCATCTGGGCCACGGGCTTGACGATCTGACGCTGACCACCAACGGCACAAGGCTGGACGAAGTTGCCGAAGGGCTGGTTGCTGCGGGGGTGACGCGGGTCAATGTCTCGCTGGATACGCTTTCTCCCGCCATGTTCAAATCGATTACGCGCCATGGCGATTTGTCAAAAGTGCTGGCGGGAATCGATTCTGCCCGGCGGGCGGGTCTTAAGATCAAGCTCAATTGCGTGCTGATGAAGGGCATCAATGATTTAGAAATTCCGGATTTGATAGCGTGGTGTCACGCCCGCGGTTTTGATCTGGTACTGATCGAAACCATGCCCATGGGCGATGCCAGATCAGAGCTTTACCTGCCTCTTGAGGCCATCCTTGATACCTTGTCGAAACGCTTCTCTTTGGAAGAGGTTGCTGATCGCACCAATGGTCCCGCCAGATATCTGCATGTTCAGGAAACCGGGGGAAGGCTGGGGCTGATAGCACCCCTCAGTCATAATTTCTGTGCGGACTGCAACCGTGTGCGCCTGACCGCGTCCGGTCGGTTGCATCTGTGTCTGGGGCGCGAGGACGGCATCGATCTTAGAGCGCTATTGCGCGCAGGCGAAAGCGATTTGGCCATTCAGGCGGCCATTCTGAAGGCGCTTTCCGTCAAGCCCCAGGGACATGATTTTGTGGCGGGAGGAACCTGTTCGCAAGGCCAGGGCGCCGTGCGCGCCATGAGCGCCACGGGCGGTTAAAGCGCGGGGGTTACAGATATTTCTGCAAGGTGGAGATGAAGCTGCCCACCGAAATCGGCTTGGTGATATAGCCATCGCAGCCGCCTTGGCGAATCTTCTCTTCGTCGCCCTTCATGGCGAAAGCAGTGACGGCGATGACGGGAATGCCTTTCAGCTCGTCGTCGGCCTTCAGCAGGCGCGTCACGTCCAGGCCTGAAATCTCGGGAAGCTGGATATCCATCAAAATCAGATCGGGGCGGTGTTTGCGGGCAAGCTCCAGCACCGCCGCCCCCTCTTGCGTCTGCAAGGTGGCAAAACCATGGGCTTCGAGCAAGTCGCTGAACAATTTCATGTTCAACTCATTGTCCTCGACGATGAGAACGGTCTTAGGCATTGATATCCCTAATTGTAGCAAGGCACTTCTTCAAAAAACGAATATACGTTGATTCTGAAAAAAGCCAACTGACGAAGCACTGTATGTAACCATAAAATATTCTAACCTATTTTTAGGCGTCTTTTCGGAAATACTCGAGACCAGCAAAAAAATAGGGCCGGGACTAGCCCGGCCCAAGTTTGCTCTTGAGGGAAAAGGATACCGGCCAGCGACAAGACGATCTTCCGAACGGTGGTTTCGTTACCCGCGGGGGCGGGCTACCGGCGGAAAGGATCGCCGAAGCGACAACCTGTATCCGAGGCAGAGTTTGCCTCAAACCGGGCAAGCGGGCTGTGATGGTCGTCACATGAGCAGAAGATTATGGAGGAAATCCCGGGCGCCCATTCTAACCCTTTGCTTTTAAAGCTTCTTCAAGAAAGTCGAGGCGGTCCTGCCCCCAGAAGGGCTCACCCTCCAATTGATACCAGGGGGCTCCGAAAACGCCATTTTCGACCGCTTCCTGGGTGTTTTCCTCCCATTTCTTCCAGGCAGGCGACCCTTCAAGGGCGGAATCAAGCAGGGCCTGACCGTCAAAACCTTGTTCCCGGGCGATATCGATGACGGTCTGGGCGTCGGCGATGTTGCGTTCCTCCTGCCAGACCGCCCGCATATAGGCCAGGGACAGGCTTCCCATGTCGTGTCCGGCCAGACCGGCGGCGATGACCAAGGGGGCTGCCAGGCTTTCCGGAACGGGGAAGAATTTCGGCTGCACATGGAGACCGAAATTCAGATGCTTGTTCCAGCGCTCCAGCTCAATCAGGCGATAGGCCAGGCGGGAAGGATGCCGGTCCTTGAAAACCGCGCCTCCGGTCGAGGGAAAGAGCTTGCCGAGATTCATCGGCTTATAGGCGATGGTTGCGCCGTGGCGCTTGGCGATATCGATCAGCCTTGCATGGCCGATGAAGCTCCAGGGCGAGACAAGCGCATAATAATAGTCGATCTGCTTACCCATGTCGGAATCCCTCCTTGATGCGACTTGCTGCTTCACGTTCCCGCAGGTCCTTGCGCTTGATCTTGCCGGTGGCGGTCATCGGCAGTTCGCCTACGAACTCGATTTCGCGCGGATAGGCGTGCTGGGCCAGCCTGGTTTTCACATGCTGGCGGATTTGATCGGCCAGGGCACGGTCGGCCTCGCGGTTTGCTGGAGCCAGGCCTGGCTTGGCTACGATGAAGGCCTTGATACTTTCGGTGCGCAAGGCATCGGGAACGCCGATCACGGCGGCCATGGCCACGGCGGGATGGCGCAGCAGGCAATCCTCGATTTCGCCGGGACCGATGCGATAGGCGCCAGACGTGATCACGTCGTCGGAACGGCCCTGGAACCAGAAATAGCCGTCGATGTCGCGCAGGCCCATGTCGCCGGTGAGCAGCCAATCGCCTGCAAACTTGGCCTGGGTCGCATCCGGGTTGTGCCAGTAACCCAGGAACATCACCGGATCGCCCTTTTGTACGGCGATGTTCCCGGGCGTTCCGGGGGGCAGGGGCGTCCCCTCGTCATCGACGATCTCGACGCGGTGGCCCGGAATGGCGCGGCCCATCGATCCCTTGCGCACTTCCATCACCGAGGCGCAATTGCCCACCACCAGATTGCATTCGGTCTGGCCGTAGAATTCGTTGATGGTGACGCCAAAGGTTGAGCGTCCCCAGTCCAGCAATTCCTCGCCCAGGGTCTCTCCGCCCGAGCCGATGCTGCGCAAGCGGGGTTTTTCCTTGAAGGAACCGGCTTGGCGCATCAGCTTCAAGGCCGTGGGCGGCAGGAAGACATTGCGCACGCCATGCTTGGCCATCAGATGCATGGCGAAGTCGGGATCAAACTTGCGCGCCCGGTGCGCCAGAACCGGAACGCCGTGATGCCAGGCGGGCAGCAGAACGTCGAGCAGGCCGCCGATCCAGGCCCAGTCGGCAGGCGTCCAGAACAGGTCGCCGTATTTCGGAAAGAAATCTTGGGGAAATTCCACGCCGGGCAGATGACCCAGAAGCGTGCGGTGCGCGTGCAGCGCCCCCTTGGGGCTGCCGGTGGTGCCCGATGTATAGATAATCAGGGCCGGGTCTTCGGCCAACGTATCTTCTGGGGTAAAGGCATCGGAAGCGCCCATCATGGCGGCCCAGAAATCATCGGCACCGGCACGGTTCTGAGAGCCCACCACGAGCAGACGATCCAGCCTTGGCAGTTCGGATTTCAGGGCCATCACCTTGTCGAGATTTCCCACATCCGTCACCACCATGCGGGCTGCCGAATCGGCTAGGCGGAAGCGCAGGGCGTCTTCTCCGAACAAGGTGAACAGCGGCACCGCGATGGCGCCCAGCTTGTAGACGGCGATATGGGCCAGCGCCGTTTCCACTGACTGGGGCAGCAAAATCGCCACCCGGTCGCCCCGTCCCACGCCAAGGCCCCGCATGGCATTGGCCAGGCAATTCGACAGGCGCTGGAGATCGGCAAAGCTATAGCGGCCAATCTCGCCGTTATCGAGTTCGGTGATCAAGGCGGTGCGGTTGCCGTCGGCACCCGGGGCTGCATGCTTGTCGATGGTATCGACGCCGATATTGTAATGCCTGGGAATATGCCAGGCAAAGCTGCGCAGCGCCTCTTCGTAGGAATGACTGGATTTCAGCATGCGTCCTGCTTTCGGGCGGGGCGGTTGACGAGCCATATTCCCGCCGTCACGAATCCCAGGGCCAGGATCAGCAAGGGCGTGATCGGCTCGTTCAGGATAATCCCTCCGAAGGCCAAACCAAAGAGCGGTGTCAGGAAAGTAAAGGCCGAGAGCCTGGACGCGGGATAATGGGCGATCAGCCAGAACCAGGCGAGATAGCTGGCAAAGGCAACAATGACCGTTTGAAAGAGAAGGCTTGAGACGGCGACAAGCGACAGGTTCATGACACCCGGCTCTCCCATCAGCAGGGACGCGGTCAGCAGCAGGGGGGCGGAAACCACCAGTTGGTAGAACAGCGTCTTGGCCGGTGGAATGCGCGCCAGACAGCTTGCCTTGATCAGAATCGTCGTGGCCCCCCATAAGATGGCCCCCATGAGGGCCAGCGCATCGCCCTTCAGCATGTCGGGCGAGCCTAGGCTCAGTCCATCGGCAAAGGCGGTCAGGATGCCTGCGAAGGCAGAGATCAGCCCGATGACTTGAAGCAGGCGCAGTTTTTCGGCGGGCAGGAAAAGATGCGCCCCCAGCGCCACCACGAAGGGGGCCGTGTAGATGAAGATGATGCTGCGCGACGCCGTGGTATAGGACAGGCCCAGATAGATCAGCAGGAATTCGATTCCAAAAAGCAGGCCCGCCAGAAGTCCGGGTCCCAGGCTGGAATCGCGCTCGAACAGAGTCTGTCCGCGCAGGCGCATCCAAATCAATAAAAGCAAGGTGGCGCCCAAGGAGCGCAGGGCGGCCTGCATGACCAAAGAGATATCTGGAGCCGCCAGCTTGATCGCCACCTGCTGCGCCCCCCAGAGGGCGCAGAGCAGGGCGATAAGGGCCATGGCAAACGGATCGAGATGGGTCCGGTGGCGCGTCATCAATCCAGCGGAAAGACGGTTTCGAAATGGCGCCAGCCGCCGGTATCGTCGAACATCACGCCGTCGAAGCCGAGATCCATCACCCAGGCTAGGTAAAGCCCCAAAATTTGCTTCCATTCCGCATCCCGGTAATCAACGTAGAAGCGGTCGGGATTGGTGGGGTCGGTGGCGAACAGCCAGGCTGGATTGCCCTCGCGCCAAGTGGGCTTCCAGTAAAGAGCCCCCGCCTGGGCGATGGTAATGGGCATGCGGGCCAGCACCTTTCTGGGGCTGCCGATCTTCTTGAATTTGAGTTGATAGATTTCCTGCTTGGTCAGGGCCTCGCTGGTGACGCCCTGGCCGACATCGAGGATCAGCACATCCTGATTGGTTTCCAGAAGGGCGACCAAGGCTTTGGGTTTGGGGCCGAGGCGCCTGGTGTCCAGCACCACCAGGAGATTCCTGGCATCGTCGAGCGAGGCGATGGGCTTGGGGTTTTCGTCGGGCGGGCGGCTGGCGGGAATGGTATCCAGCGCCGTCACGTCGGTGGGAACATAGGGCAATGCCCCCATCTTTTTGGCACTCGCCAAGGCATCATTTGCCACCTTGGCGGCGCAGGTGTCGATGGTAAGGACCCGCTTGCCCAGCCTTTGCACCTCGGCCAGGGTTTGCAGGCGGGCCTTAAGCTGGGCGGGCGTATCGTCGCCGCAGAACAGACCGTCCTCGACCACGCCGTCGATGGCGCGCGCCAGGGGGCGCATCAGCCCGTGCAATGGAACGCGCTTATCCTCGTTCAGCTTAGGGTCCATGATCTCTTCCAGCACGAACTCCCACTTGTCCTTTTCCAAAATGACCGCTCCGTCGCGCAGCAACACCTGAAAGGCGCGGTTGCGCGTTTTGGCGTAGAGCGTCAGTTCCATCAGGATGGTGCGCAGCTCGGCCCTGAAATCGGGCGGGCGGTCGGGATTGATCGAGCCCAGGGCTGCCGGGGCGGGAACTTGTGCCTGAACGGGCTGGGCTAGGGCCAGCGGCAGAAGCAGGGCGAGAAAAAGGAAACGGTGCATAAGGTCAGTGTAGCCGCTCTTGCATGAAGAGGCCAGAAGGTCTAGACACGAGGCCTTCTTTTCGATGGGAGGAGTCTTCCGTGTCCTTGCCGCTTTTCCGCCCCTTTCCTGGCCTTCGCCCCGCTCCCGAACTGGCTTTTCAGGTGGCGGCCCCGCCCTATGACGTCTTGAATACTGAGGAAGCGCGGGAACTGGCCAAGGGCAAGCCGCACAGTTTCCTGCACATCTCGAAACCCGAGATCGATCTGGCGGAAGGCATCGATCCCTACGCCCCCCAGGTTTATGCCAAAGGGGCCGAGAATCTGAAGAAGATGATCGAATCGGGCGTTATCTTGCGCGACGCCAAGCCCTGCTACTATGTCTATCGCCTGAAAATGGGCGACCATGTGCAGACCGGAATTGTGGCGGCGGCCTCGGTGGCGGCCTATGACGTCAACCGCATCCGCAAGCACGAATTCACCCGCCCCGACAAGGAAGATGATCGCGTCCGCCAGATCGACGCCGTGAACGCCCAGACCGGCCCCGTTCTGCTGGCCCATCGCCCGATCGGGCCGGTCTCGGCGGTTCTGTCCCGCGTTACTGCCCAGCCCGCCGCCTATGATTTCACGGCCCATGATGGCATCGGCCACGCCCTGTGGGTGATTGATCAGGATCAGGACATCAAGACCATCACCGAGGCCTTTGAGGCCGAGGCGGCCGTCTATATCGCTGACGGCCATCATCGTTCCGCCGCTGCCTCGCGCATCGCCAAGGCCAGGGCGGGGAAGGGGGGCGAGAGTGCTTCTCACAACTCGTTTCTGGTGGTGTCCTATCCCATCGATGAAATGCGCATCATGGACTACAACCGCGTGGTCAAGGACTTGAACGGCATGGCCGAGGCCGAGTTGCTGGAGCGCCTGGGCAAGACGTTTTTCCTTGAGGAAACAAAGAATCAGGCCAAGCCCAAGGCCAAGCGCGAAATCGGCCTCTATCTCAAGGGGCGTTGGTTCCTGATGCGGCTGAAGGAAGAGCCCGCCGGTCTCGATCCCGTGCAGTCATTAGATGTCAGCCTGCTCACCGATCTGGTGCTGGCACCTTTGTTTGGCATCGAGGATTTGCGCAAGGACAAGCGCATCGATTTCGTGGGCGGCAAGCGGGGATTGGGCGAGCTTGAAAAGCGCGTCGATTCCGGCGAGATGGCAGCCGCCTTCGCGCTTTATCCCACCAGCATGGAAGATCTGGTCTCGGTGGCCGACGCCAACCGCGTCATGCCGCCCAAATCGACCTGGTTCGAGCCCAAGCTGGCCGACGGCATGGTGTCGAACCCGCTTGACTGACAAGGCGTCCCAGCCCGTCCTGGTCGTTGCCGGTCCCACGGCTTCGGGCAAGTCGGCTTTGGCGTTGCTCGCCGCCGAAGCCTTCGGCGGTGTGATCGTCAATGCCGATGCGCTTCAAATGTATGCGGGGTTGCGCGTCCTGTCGGCCCGGCCATCGCTTTCCGAGGAGGAACGCGTCTCGCATCGTCTGTATGGTGTGCTGGCCGACGACGAGATCTGCTCGGCCGCCAGATGGGCCAAGCTGGCGGCGGGCGAGATTGGCCGGGCTCATGAAACGGGCAAGCTGCCCATTCTGACCGGCGGTACCGGGCTTTATCTCAAGGCGCTGATCGAGGGGCTGGCCCCCATGCCCGAAGTGCCCGAGCCCTATCGCAACTCAGCCCGCCTGCTGGCCGCCGAGATCGGCGCCCAGGCCCTTCATGCCCGTTTGGCCCAAAGCGATCCGGTCATGGCGGCACGTCTGCGTCCCACCGACACGCAGCGCGTGACCCGAGCCTGGGAGGTGCTCTCTGCGACGGGGCGCTCGTTGGCCGACTGGCAGGCCATGAAGGGAAAGCCTTATCCCGCCCGCTTTGTTTCGATTTTCGTGATGCCCGAGCGGGACGAGCTTTATCGTTCCTGCGATGCCCGTTTCCTGTCGATACTGGAAACAGGGGCTTTGGACGAGGCCAGACGCTATCTGAAGGCCCCGGACGACTTGCCCGTTCTGCGGGCGCTTGGCCTTAAGGAGTTGATTCGACACCTGAAAGGCGAATTGTCCCGGGACGAGGCGACCAAGTTGGCCCAGGCCGCGACCAGGCATTATGCCAAGCGCCAGGTGACCTGGTTCAGGCATCAGATGCAACCCAGCCATGCCCTAAATGCGCAATTTTCGGAAAGTCTTTGGCCAAAAATCTTTCCGATTATTCGCGGGTTTCTATTGACCGGCTAAGTCCAAGAGTCTAGTCTCCAGCCCTCTTAAAGCGGACAGATTCAGGAAGAATCAATGAGTCACGACCACGATCTGAATGGAGCGGAAATCCTTTTGAAGGCCCTGGCCGATCAGGGCGTCGAGGTCGTCTTCGGTTATCCGGGCGGTGCCGTTCTGCCCATCTATGACGAAATCTTCAAGCAGAACCGCCTGCGCCATATTTTGGTGCGCCACGAGCAGGCCGCCGTCCATGCCGCCGAGGGCTATGCCAGGGCCACGGGCAAGGTGGGCGCCGTTCTGGTGACCTCGGGCCCCGGTTCGACCAATGCGGTGACGGGTCTGTTGGATGCCATGCTGGATTCGACCCCGATGGTCTGCATGACCGGCCAAGTGCCGACCAGCCTGATCGGCAACGATGCCTTTCAGGAAGCCGATACCACCGGCATCACCCGGCCTTGCAGCAAGCATAATTATCTGGTCAAGGACGTGAACGATCTGGCCCGGGTGATTCACGAGGCTTTTTATGTTGCGAAAAGCGGGCGTCCCGGCCCGGTGGTGGTCGATCTGCCCAAGGATGTGGTGACCGCCAAGGGCCGTTATATCGGCCCCGACAAGGTGCGCCATAAGACCTACAAGCCCAAGGTCAAGGGCGATATTGCCGCCATCGAGGCGGCGGTAGACCTGATGGCCCAGGCCAAGAAACCCATTCTCTATCTCGGCGGCGGCGTCATCAATTCCGGCCTGGAAGCGGTCGCTCTGGCGACCAAGCTGGTCAAGATGACGGGCTTCCCCTTCACCCAGACGCTGATGGGGTTGGGCGCCGTTCCCGCCTCGAGCCCGCAATATCTGGGCATGGTTGGCATGCACGGCACGTTTGAGGCCAATCTGGCCATGCATGATTGCGACGTCATGGTCTGCATCGGCGCTCGCTTCGATGATCGCGTGACCGGCAAGACATCGACCTTCTCGCCCAAATCGAAGAAGATTCACATCGATATCGATCCCTCTTCGATCAACAAGAATGTGGTGGTCGATATCCCTGTCGTGGGCGATGTCGGCCATGTGCTGGAAGACATGATCCGCGTCTGGAAGGCCAAGCAGCTTCACGTCGATGAAAAAGCCCTGAAAAGCTGGTGGCGCGAGATCGACGGCTGGCGCGCCAAGGATTGTCTGCGCTATACCAAAAGCAAGAAGGTCATCAAGCCGCAATACGCCATCGAGCGCTTGTACGAACTGACCAGGGACAAAGACCCCATTATCGCCACCGAGGTCGGACAGCATCAGATGTGGGCGGCGCAGTTCTCCAAGTTTGATCAGCCGCGTCACTGGCTGTCCTCGGGCGGGCTGGGCACCATGGGCTTTGGCCTGCCCGCCGCCATGGGCGCGCAGGTGGCTTTTCCCGAGAAGCTGGTGATCGATATCGCAGGCGAGTCGTCGATCCAGATGAATATCCAGGAGATGGCGACGCTGGCCCAGGAACGCCTGCCCGTGAAAATCTTCATCATGAACAATCAGTATCTGGGCATGGTGCGCCAGTGGCAGGAACTGCTGCATGGCGGGCGCTATGCCGAAAGCCATATGGACGTCCATCCCGACTTCGTGAAGCTGGCCGAGGCTTATGGCGCCAAGGGCAGGCGTGTCGACAAGCCGGCCGATCTCGATGCGGCGATCATGGAAATGATCGAAACGCCGGGCGCTTTCATTCTGGATGTGCGCACCGATGCTTCGGAAAACGTGTTTCCGATGATCCCGCCGGGGGCTGCGCATAACGAAATGCTGTTGGGGCCAGAGGACGAGGCTGAGAAGCCGTCAAGCGAAGACGGCATGGTTCTGGTCTAAGGGGGTGGGCATGACAGGAAAACATCAACCGCACACGCACCGTCACACCATCGCCGTTCTGGTCGATAACGAGCCGGGTGTGCTGGCTCGCGTTATTGGCCTGTTCTCGGGGCGCGGTTACAATATCGAAAGCCTGACCGTGGCCGAAGTGGCGGCCAGGGACAATCTGTCACGGATTACCGTTGTGACTTCGGGCACGGCCCAGATCATCGAGCAGATCAAGGCCCAGTTGTCGCGCCTGGTTCCGGTTCACAAGGTGGTGGACCTGACCAATGAGGGGCCTGCGGTCGAGCGCGAGTTGGCGCTGGTCAAGGTGGCGGGCATCGGCGAAAAGCGCGTCGAATCCTTGCGCATCGCCGGTATCTTCAGGGCGCATACCGTGGATTCCACCAATGAATCCTTTGTGTTCGAAATTGTCGGACGCTCCGACAAGATCGATGCCTTCATCAATCTCATGGAGCCTTTGGGCTTGGTCGACGTGTCGCGCACCGGCGTCGTTGCCATCGCCCGTGGAACGCAACCGCTTTAACCTTAAGAACTGGAATAGGGAGTAGCCTTCATGCGCGTTTATTACGACCGCGATGCCGATCTCGGCCTCATCAAGAACAAGAAGGTGGCCATCATCGGCTATGGCAGCCAGGGCCATGCCCATGCGCTGAATCTGCGCGATTCCGGCGTCAAGGATCTGGCCGTCGGCCTGCGTCCAGGCTCGGCTTCGGCCAAGAAGGCGGAAGGCGAGAAACTGAAGGTCATGACCCCCGACGAGGCCGCCAAGTGGGCCGACGTGGTGATGATCCTGACTCCCGATGAATTGCAGGCCGATCTGTACCGCGACCATCTGGCTCCCAACATGAAGCCGGGTTCGGCGCTGGTTTTCGCCCATGGCCTTAACATCCATTTCAAGCTGATCGAAGCCCGGGCCGACATCGACGTCTTCATGATCGCCCCCAAGGGCCCCGGGCACACCGTGCGCGGCGAGTACCTTAAGGGCGGCGGCGTTCCCTGCCTGGTCGCCGTTGACCAGAATCCCTCGGGCAATGCCTTGGAAATCGCCCTGTCCTACGCTTCCGCCGTCGGCGGCGGGCGTTCGGGCATCATCGAAACCAGCTTCAAGGAAGAGTGCGAAACCGACCTGTTCGGCGAGCAGGCGGTGCTGTGCGGTGGCCTGACCGAGCTGATCAAGGCCGGCTACGAAACCTTGACCGAGGCGGGCTATGCCCCCGAGATGGCCTATTTCGAATGCCTGCACGAAGTGAAGCTGATCGTCGATCTGATCTATGAGGGCGGCATGGCCAACATGCGCTACTCGATCTCGAACACCGCCGAATATGGCGACTACCGCACTGGCCCGCGCCTCATCACGCCGGAGACCAAGGCCGAGATGAAGCGCGTGCTGGAAGATATCCAGTCGGGCCGTTTCGTGCGCGATTGGGTGCTGGAATGCAAGGCGGGCCAGCCCAGCTTCAAGGCGACGCGCAGGCGCAATGCCGAGCATCCGATCGAGGTGATTGGCGAAAAGCTGCGCGCCATGATGCCCTGGATCGGCAAGAACAAGCTGGTCGACAAGAGCAAGAATTAGCGGCTTTTGCTATCTCGGAATCGAAAAGGGCTGGAGATGTCTCCAGCCCTTTTTGCTGAATATCTCTGTTTAGGAGCATCCGCTCTACGGATTCGTTTTAGGTCGCAGGAACTTTGAAACCACCATACTTGGTTGCGCTGGGGCGGCCCTGAATGCGCTCTGCATACCACCCTAAATGCGGCATGAATGTTGATTTGCTGACATATTGGTTACATTATCAGTAAGGTTAATTGCGCCACCTTTTGAAAGCTGTGACGGATGAGCCTATCCGGACACGTTGCCCTGATTGCGGTCATCGATTCAAATCCTGTCTTCAGGAATGAGGTGGCGCAGGCCCTGATCTCGCTCTATCGCGTAAGTCAGTATGACGATACAGATCAGGCCTTGCAGGGACTGCGCCGGGAAACGCCCTCGGTGATTCTGGTCGATGAACAGGCCGTCTCCAGGGGCGGCCTTCAGTTCATTGCCGATCTGAAGCGCGATCCTATCTTGGCCGATGTGCCTGCCATTCTTACCACCAGGCGTGATCCGCTTTCGATCGCCCAGGCGATGCGTCAATGCGGGGCGGACACCAGCCTGACCAAGCCCTTCCGGCGCAGTATGTTGATCCACACCATTACCTCGCTGGTCAACAAAAGCGTGGAAGCAAACTGGGAAATGCTTCCCGAGCGCGACAAGGCAACGCTTAAGGGCACCGTCAGCATCTTCAACAACATTTCAGACTTTATCGCCGCAGGAGAGCCCGTTCCCTTCACTTCGGTTAAGCAGGCATGCGAGCCCTTGATCGATGCTATCGGAAAGAACGATTTCAAGGGAATCTTGAGTGGCGTCAAGGAGCACGACAACTACTCGTATGCCCACAGCCTGCGTGTCGCCACGCTGCTGTCACTGTTCGGCCACACGCTGGGACTGAAGCATGAAGACCAGTTGGTGCTGGCCAGCGGCGGATTGCTGCATGATGCGGGAAAGATTTCGATTCCGCATGAGGTGCTGAACAAACCCGGTCGCCTGTCGGAAGACGAATTCCTGGTCATGAAAAGCCATGTCATCGAGACCATAAAATTTCTTGAAGTTGGCCCCGACATTCCGAAGCCGGTCATTATCATAGCCGCCCAACATCATGAAAAGCTGGACGGCACGGGTTATCCGGGCAATCTGAAGGGAGCGGAACTCAACGATCTGGCGCGCATGGCCTCAATCGTCGATGTCTTCAGCGCGCTCACTGATCGTCGCGTCTACAAGCCGCCGATGGAGGCAGAGGAGGCGCTTTCGATCATGACCCACGAAATGGGCCATCATCTCGACCAGCATTTCGTGGCGATGTTCCGCGAGATGCTGATGGACGCCGTAGTGGATTAATCGCAAGCTGCGCCAGAGCGGGTCGTATGAAATCGAAGCCGTTAAACGGCTTCGATTGAAAACGTGAATCCGCTCTATCGATTTGTTTTGATCTGCCGATTCACGTTTAACTCCAAGTCTTCAGGTCACTCGGAGTTAAATGATTGTGCGCTAGTTGCGGGCACCCTTTCGGATATGGCTCAGGAAGTCGTCGACCTGATTTCTCAGCCTGTCGGCGTTCTTGGACAGCTCCGATGATGCCGACAAAACGCTGTCCGACGATGTCCCCGTGCTTTCAGCACCCTGGCGAACTTCGATGATATTATCGGAAACGTCCCTGGCCCCCATGGCGGCCAGTTGGGCATTGTGGGCGATCTCTCCCGTCGCGGCCCCTTGCTGCTCGACGGATTCGGTGATGCTGGCGGCGATATCGTTGATCTGGCCGATGGTGTTGGCGATGCCGCGAATGGCCTCGACGGCATCGTTGGTGGCAGATTGAACCGAAGATATCTGCAACGTGATGTCTTCGGTCGCCTTGGCCGTCTGATTGGCCAGATTCTTCACTTCGTTGGCGACCACGGCAAATCCCTTGCCGGCTTCGCCCGCCCTGGCCGCCTCAATCGTAGCGTTCAAGGCCAGAAGATTGGTCTGCGAGGCGATGTCGTTGATCAGGCTTACCACCTCGCCGATACGGTTGGCGGCTTCGGCCAGGCCTTGAATCATGGCATCGGCGCGCTGGGCCTCCTGCACGGCGGTCTGGCTGATATGCGACGATTGCTCGACTTGATGGGCAATGGCATTGATCGACGCCGAGAGTTCTTCGGCAGCGCTAGCAACTGCCTGCACATTGGCCGAGGCCTGCTCCGAGAAGTGAGCGACCTCGGAAGCGCGGTTGCTGGTGTCCCTGGCAACGCCTGACATGTTCTGCGCCGTGGTTTGCAAGCCGCTGGCGGCAGAAGCAACGCTGCCGATCACCTGTCCGACATGGCTTTCCAACTCGTCGGCCATGCGTACCATGTCTTGTTGGCGCTTCTCCTCGGCCCGACGCTCGGTCTGGCGTTGCTCGATCTGCAGGCGGTCCATATCGGTCAGCTTGTCAAGAAAGATACGCAGCGCCTGGCCGATCTTGCCGAACTCATCCTTGCGTTCGGGCTTGAGATACAAGGAATCGGCGGGCGCTTTGGCCATTACGGCGTCGATATCGCGCCCGACATAGCCCAGCAGGCGCCCAATCATCCACAGAAGATAGCCGCCGCCAGCGCCTGCGATCAGCAAGGCCGTTCCCGCAGCCGCCAGCATGGTGATGATCAACTCGTCGCCCATTTTCAGCATGTCGTCGGCGACATTGGCCAGATCCGACATGCGGTTGAAGGTTTCTCCCTGGATTTCCAGCGACAGCTCGTTGAGGGTGGTCGCCAGGGTCTCGCTGTCCTCGTCGAATTGTTCCAAAAGTTCGCCGCCGCGAGATTTGCTGGAACGGTAGGTTTCCGCCATTTGCTGGCCTTCCTCGACCAGTTTCGGCAGCTCTCCCATCACCGCTTCGATCTTTTGGGCGATTTCCGCCAATCCCAATTCATTCGCGTAATCGCGCGCGGCTTCGGCATCCGACTGGAACTTGGCGCCATGTTCCTGGGCGTGCTGATAGCTTTCCGACTCGCCTGTCAGCGCGGCGTTGAAGAAGGAGCTGCGCATCATCAAGACGTCGGCCTTGGCTTCGCGAATGGCGTCCAGCAGGGGAACGCCGAAGTTGGAAACCTTGGAGACATCGCCTTCCATGGTTTCCAGAATGGGCTTCTGGACCATGAGGCGTGAAACAACGAAGCCTGACGAAAAAACAGATGCCAGGAGGATTGCCGCCATGACCAGCAGCACCTTCAGCTTAACAGTCATACTTCCCTCCGGGCGGCGAACCGGTTGACCGGTTGACTCTCATTGTCTGAATCTAACTCAACACTTGGTCATTTACGAGATGTCATTTCACACAATCCGACAATCATGAACCTAAAATCAAATATTTTTTGATCCGTTAAGGTGGATCAGAATGTTGATTATATATGTTTAAACTAAGAAGCTGCCCTGCTGGGTGCCGGGGAATTTCTATCGCTTCTTGCAGGTCGTTTTGGTGGGCCTCGGATCGTCGGATACCAGCCGCTCGATGGCTTCCAGTTCGGCTTCGATGGCGGCCTCGGCCTTCTTCTCGACCTGCCGGTAAAGAGCCATGACCTCACTGCCAGTGGCGGTCAATTCCGTTCCGCCGCCCTTGGCGCCACCAAAGCTGGCGGCAACCACCGGTTCCTTGAAGGCGCGATTCATTTCATCGATCAATAGCCAGGCCCGGCGATAGGACATGCCCTGATCCTTGGCGGCACGGGTAATCGAGCCGGTTCGCTCGATGGCATCCAGCAGATCGGCTTTGCCCGGCCCCAGGGCAGCGAAGGAGCACAGTTTGATGCGGATCTTCAAGACGCCCGACATGTATTGCCTATGACGCTGGTGGCTGGAACAGGGCTTCAATCAATTTTGTTTCATGCGGCCAGAAGGCCAGCAATGCATCCTTGTCCGTGGCATGTTCATAATCGGTGAATTCAAAACCGGGCGCCACCGTGCAGCCCAGAAGGGCGAAGCGGCCACCTTCAACCAGCCGGGCTCCCTGCCAGCTTTGGGCGGGGACCAGAATCTGCGGACGCTGTCTTGCCAACAGGTCCGTACCCAGGATGTGCCGTTTTGATGTCTTGTCGGGGTGGAGTTGGATCATTTCGACCGGATCGCCCAGGTAGAAATGGAAAATCTCGTCGCTGCTCAGGCGATGCAGGGCCGAGACAGTGTCGGCTGTCAGCAGATAATAGATGGCCGTTCCGACCGATCTGGCTTTCTGGCGGCTCTCTGCCAGGGCCGTCGGGGGAAGCGTTTCGCTTCCCCTCCAGGTTTCGACGTACCAGCCCCCCTCGGTGGGATGGGGAGCCAGTCCGAGAAGGCGGATGACCGCCTGGGGGTCAATCACCCGGGAAGCTTGCCGGTCAGCAGGTAGTCGGCCAGGGCCAGGGCCTTTTCGCTGCCGCCCTCGTTGAATTGCTTCGTGCGTTCGATGATCCAATCCCTGACCTCGCCCTGATCGACCGGGGTCTTGGCCAAAAGGGCGGCCAGAATGGCCTGACTGGCCAACAGATGGGCGGAAATGTCGTCAAGCGCCTCGAACAGCTTCTGCTGGCTGTCGCTCTGGCTGTCGGACATCGTCTGGATGTCCCGGCCAAGATTGTTCAGCAAGCCCTGAATATGATTAAGCAGTATCTGCGACATGGAGTTCTTCCCTCGAAAAGACCTGAAATCGCTGAAATGATAGCCGGACTTGCCCTTTCTGTCATGCTCAATTGCATGGGGTGGCATTAAGAAAGACTTTACGTGGGCAAGGCATCATTACTATATATATGATAAATGTGTTAACGTTCGTTGTTGCAGAACGTTTGCTTTAGGGGCCGTGAACATGGGGCTTTTTTCAAGCTCGGATGATACTTTTGATCCCAAGAAGCCTCCGATAGACCCTGCCTGGGGCAAATCGCCGAAGGGGCATTTCTACCGATTGGCTCATCTCGAGCCCGACGAGGTCGGCTTGCCCGGCCTGGGCGGGGTCTATGTCGTCTGGCACAAGGGCGTGCGCCCGGAATGGCTGTATGTCGCAGCGACTGAGGATTTGGGGAAAGCCCTGATGCAGGCCCTGGAAGACACGGATATCTCCAGCTATGAGCCCCGTGGAGGCTTGTGGTGTACCTGGGCACCCATCCGCCCGGAATTCAGGAATGGCGTGGTCATATATTTGCGCAAGCTTCTGAAGACGGTCATCCCCCCAAAGCCTGCCGATGAGATCGAAGAAGGCAGCGTACAACCGGTTGCCGTCCTTCCTCCTGGTTAGCAGATAATCAGCACTCGTTTGGAGACCCCTCCCTACCTTGCCGGGGGGGGCATCCCTGCCCATTTTGCTTGCATGGCAGGCCGGGGCAGGGTATCCGGTAATGAAGAATTACAGCCAAACAAAAGCAAGGACGTCCCAAGCCATGCACGAGATCATCCAGCAACTGGACGAAAAGCGCGAGCGTGCCCGCAAGGGCGGGGGCGAGCGGCGCATTCAGGCCCAACATGGCAAAGGCAAATTGTCGGCGCGCGAGCGCATCGACCTGCTTTTGGATCCCGATTCCTTCGAGGAATGGGACATGTTCGTCGAGCACCGCTGCCACGATTTCGGCATGGACAAGGAAACCATCCCCGGCGACGGCGTGGTGATTGGCTATGGCACCGTCAACGGGCGCTTGGTTTTCGTCTTCAGCCAGGATTTCACGGTCTTCGGCGGTTCGCTTTCGGAAGCTCATGCCGAGAAAATCTGCAAGATCATGGAGCAGGCCGTGAAGGTGGGGGCTCCGGTGATCGGGCTCAATGATTCTGGTGGTGCCCGCATTCAAGAAGGCGTTGCCTCGCTGGGCGGCTATGCCGATGTGTTCCAGCGCAATGTGCTGGCCTCGGGCGTGGTGCCGCAGATTTCCGTCATCATGGGGCCATGTGCCGGTGGTGCGGTCTATTCGCCCGCCATGACCGACTTTATTTTGATGGTCAAGGATTCGTCTTACATGTTCGTCACCGGTCCCGAGGTGGTGAAGACGGTGACGCATGAATCCGTCTCGGCCGAGGAACTGGGCGGCGCCGTGACCCATTCCACGAAATCGGGTGTGGCCGATCTGGCCTTCGAGAACGATGTCGAGGCCCTGCTTCAGGTGCGCCGTCTGGTTGATTACCTGCCGCCATCCAATCGCGAAAAGCCGCCGGTGCGGCCCACCCCCGACAGCCCTGATCGTTTGGAATCAAGCCTGGATACGCTGATCCCCGACAATCCCAACAAGCCCTACGACATGAAGGAGCTGATCTTGAAGATCGTCGACGAAGGCGACTTCTTCGAGGTACAGCCCGATTACGCCAAGAACATTCTGATCGGACTGGCCCGCATGGAAGGCTCGACGGTGGGAATCGTGGCCAATCAGCCCATGGTGCTGGCCGGATGCCTGGATATCGACAGTTCCAGGAAGGCCGCCCGCTTCGTGCGTTTCTGCGACGCCTTCAACATTCCCATTCTGACCCTGGTCGATGTTCCCGGTTTCATGCCCGGCACGGCCCAGGAATATGGCGGCATCATCAAGCACGGCGCCAAGCTGCTCTATGCCTTTGCCGAGGCCACCGTGCCCAAGATCACGCTGATCACCCGCAAGGCCTATGGCGGGGCCTATGACGTCATGAGTTCGAAGCATTTGCGGGGCGATGTCAATTTCGCCTGGCCGACCGCAGAAATCGCCGTGATGGGACCCAAGGGTGCCGTCGAGATCATCTTTCGCCAAGACATCGGCGACGCCAAGAAGATCGCCGAGCGGACCGAGGAATACCGCCAGAAGTTCGCCAATCCCTTTATCGCGGGCCATCGCGGCTTCATCGACGACGTCATCATGCCGCATGCGTCCAGAAAGCGCATCTGCCGCTCGTTGGCCATGCTGCGCGAGAAGAAGCTTTCCAATCCGTGGAAGAAACACGGCAACATCCCGCTGTAAGGAACAATCCTCATCCTGAGGAGCCCCGAAGGGGCGTCTCGAAGGATGAGAGCCAGTCCCAATGAGGTGATTGATGACGGCATTCGTCTACATGGTGCAGTGTTCGGATGGAAGCTACTACGTCGGCTCGTCCAGGACCGAGCTGGAAGCGCGAATTGCCGAGCACAATGCCGGAACATATGGCGGGTATACGGCCCAGCGCCTTCCGGTAAAGTTGGTCTATAGCCAGGACTTCGAGAGGATTGAGGACTGCATTGCCGCGGAAAGGCAGATCAAAGGATGGAGCCGCGCCAAGAAGGAAGCATTAATTCGAGGCGATCTTGGAAGCTTAGAAGATTGGCAAAACGGCACGGCCCCAGAGGGACGGATATCGCGGAAGCCAAAGTGGGAGATGGTGGTCAGTTAGATAGGGCTGACGGACATGCGCAGCACAACTAGCGCACGGTCGTCAATGCTTAGTCACTCTGGTGACGCGGCATTGAACGTGAATCGTTCGCTAAACAAATTGGCTGAGCGGATTCACGCCAGAATCGAAGCTGTTTAACGGCTCCGATTTAAGACGACCCGCTCTAACCGCTCGAACAAGGATTAGAAGTCGCCCTCATCCTTCGAGACGGCGGCTTCGCCGCCTCCTCAGGATGAGGAGGTAAATAGGACCGTCTCTCATCCTGAGGAGCCCCGGAGGGGCGTCTCGAAGGATGAGGTAGTAAGAGTGGTTTGAAAGTCGGAGAGGAATGAAATGACCAATAAAAATGTCAAATCCGCACCCAGAGCCAAAGGCAAGCCAACTCCCAAGGCGAAGGTGCCGGGGCCTTTGTTCGAGAAAATCCTCATCGCCAACCGGGGCGAGATCGCTTGTCGCGTCATCAAGACCTGCAAGCGTCTTGGCATCAAAACGGTGGCGGTCTATTCCGATGCCGACCGCGATGCGCTTCACGTCAAGATGGCCGACGAGGCTGTGCATATCGGCCCGCCCGCCTCGGCGCAAAGTTATCTGCTGATCGAGCGTATCGTCGATGCCTGCAAGAAAACCGGAGCAGGTGCCGTGCATCCCGGCTATGGCTTCTTGTCGGAAAAGCAGGATTTCCAGAAGGCTCTGGCCAAGGCGGGCATTACCTTCATCGGTCCCGATGCCCACGCCATGCATGCCATGGGCGACAAGATCGAATCGAAGAAGCTAGCCAAGGCGGCGGGTGTTTCCACCGTTCCCGGCTATCTGGGCGTGATCAAGGATGCCGACGAGGCGGTGAAGATCGCCAAGGGCATTGGCTATCCGGTGATGGTCAAGGCTTCGGCGGGCGGCGGCGGCAAGGGCATGCGCGTGGCCTGGAACGATGCCGAATGCCGCGATGGTTTCCGCTCGGCCACCGCCGAGGCGAAATCCAGCTTCGCCGACGACCGCGTCTTCGTCGAGAAATTCATCGAGGAGCCGCGCCATATCGAAATCCAAGTGCTGGCCGACCGGCATGGCACGGCGCTTTATCTGGGCGAGCGCGAATGCTCGATTCAGCGCCGCCACCAAAAGGTGATCGAGGAGGCGCCGTCCCCCTTCCTGGACGCCAAGACCAGGAAGGCTATGGGCGAACAGGCCGTTGCTCTGGCCCGCGCCGTGAACTATGTGTCGGCGGGCACGGTGGAATTCATCGTGGATGCCAAGCGCAATTTCTATTTCCTGGAAATGAATACGCGCCTGCAGGTCGAGCATCCTGTCACCGAGAAGATCACCGGGCTTGATCTGGTGGAATGGATGATCCGCGTTGCTGCGGGCGAAAAGCTGCCCATGAAGCAGGCCGACATCAAGCTAAACGGCTGGGCCATCGAATCGCGCGTCTATGCCGAGGACCCCTTCCGCAATTTCCTGCCCTCGACCGGGCGTCTGGTGCGGTATCAGCCGCCAGAGGAAACAGAAACGGTGCGTGTCGATACCGGCGTCTATGAAGGCGGCGAGATCAGCATGTTCTACGATCCCATGATCGCCAAGCTGATCACCTATGGCAAGAATCGCAGCGAGGCCATCGGCGCCATGCGCGCAGCCCTCGACCGCTTCTATATTCGTGGCGTCAGCCACAATATTCCCTTCCTGGCATCGCTGATGAACAAGCCGCGTTTCGTCGAGGGGCGCCTTTCCACCAACTTCATTGCCGAGGAATACAAGAACGGATTCAACGCGCAGGATTTGCCGCCTGAAGACCCGGCGGTGCTGGCTGCCGTGGCCGCCTCGGTGCATTTCGCCGGCGCTTTGCGCAACGCCCAGATTTCGGGCCAGATGCCCGGCCACGAGATGAAAGTGGGAAGCGATTGGGTGGTGAAGCTGGGCGAGGCCAGCTATCCGGTTTCCATTTGCGCCGTCGAGGGCGGCTGGGATGTCGTCCTCGACGGCAAGAAACTTCCCGTGCGGGCACCCGGCTGGACGCTGGGGCAACCCTTGTTCGAAGGAACCGTGGCCGGGCGATCCGTCTTTGTGCAGATCGACCGCAGGCAAGTGGGCTGGCGCATGTTCCACGCCGGAACGCAGGCCGAAGTCATGGTCTATACGGCGCTGCAGGCGAAGATGGCGGCTCTTATGCCCAAGAAGGCGCCGCCCGACATGTCGAAATATCTGTTATCACCCATGCCGGGGCTGCTGGTGTCGCTGGCTGTCAAGGATGGTCAGGAGATCAAGGCGGGCGAGGAGCTGGCCGTGGTCGAGGCGATGAAGATGATGAACATTCTAAGGGCCGAGCGCGACGGAGCGGTGAAGAAGATTCACACCCAGGCGGGCGCCAGCTTGGCTGTCGATCAGATCATCGTCGAGTTCGCCTGATGCCGGGAAACGACCTGAAAACGGCGCATGTGCGCATTTCGGGGCGTGTTCAGGGCGTCTGCTACCGCGCCTGGACGGTGGAGCAGGCGGCAAGGCTAGGCCTGAAGGGCTGGGTGCGCAACCGCGCCGACGGCACGGTGGAGGCGGTGTTTCAGGGCAGCGAGGCAGCGGTAAGAACCATGATCGAAATGTGCCGCCAGGGCCCCAGCGGGGCCAGGGTAGGCGGCCTTACCGTCGAGCCGATGCCGCCCCAGGACTTTTATGATTTCAAGCAAAGGGCGACGGAGTAGGGGGGGGCCTTGCCATTGCGCTTCCTGACCGGCATTGAGTCTGCTATAATATGACCAGTTTTCTGGTCATATTTCCCCGAGGGTAAAATGGCGACCGTGACATTGGTTGAAGCGAAGGCGCATTTGAGCGAGCTTTTGGACCGCGTCGAATCCGGCGAGGAAGTGACGATCACGCGCCACGGCAAGCCCAGCGTCAAAATGATAGCGCCTGAGAAAAAGAAGCGTAAGAAGCTGGACCTGAAAGAGCTGGCCGCCTTTCGCGCCACGATGCCTCGCATGAAGGTGTCCAGCGCTGAGATTATCCGGCAACTTCGTGACGAAGAGCCTTGATGCTCTATTTTGACAGCAGCATCCTTGTCCCCTTGGTCCGCCACGAGGCATCCAGCCGCCAAGTGGAAGCCCTAATGGACAGGCTTAGTGAAGCGCGGCTTTGCACAAGTCATTGGACGATGGTCGAAGTTGCTTCCGGTCTGGCGAGAGATGTCCGCATGAAAATGATGGGCGTCAAGGAAGCCAATAAAACCCTGCAACAATTTGAAAGTATTATCGATACGTCGTTTGAACTTTTGCTGCCTGACGCCGCCGATTTCGAACGCGCCAAGGATTATGTGTCCCGTTTTGAGACGGGCTTAAGGGGGGGCGATGCGCTGCATCTGGCGGTGGCTGCCGGACGAAAGGTGAAGGCCATCTACAGCCTAGATAAAGCCTTCGTGAAGTCGGGCAAGAAATTGGGTTTGCCTGTGCTGACCGGCATTCGCATTTAACGGCCCAGCAGCAACACCAGCATCAAAATCCCAAAGCCGATGCGGTACCAGGCGAAGGGGGCAAAGCCGTGCCTGCCCACAAAGGCCACGGCGGCCTTTACCACCAGGAGTGCTACCAGAAAGGCGGTGACGAAGCCGATGGCGATGAGGCCTGCGCCGTCGAAAGACAGCATCGCCCAATCCTTGTAGATTTTATAGGCGGTGGCCGCCGTCATGGTGGGAATGGCCAGGAAGAACGAGAATTCCGCCGCCGCCTTGCGCTCGACCCCCATGAGAAGCGCTCCCATGATAGTAGCGCCTGAGCGCGAGACGCCGGGAATCATCGAAACACACTGGAACAGGCCGATCTTTAAGGCGAGCGGCAGGCCAAAATCCTCGATGGCATGAACCTTGGGCTGTTTGATCAGGCGTTCGATCAGAAGGATGGCGATGCCGCCCGCGATCAGCACGATGGCGATAGTCAAGGGCGAGTCCAGAAGCTGGCGGATGTATTTATAGGCAAAGGCGCCTACCAGCATGGCGGGCAAGAAGGCGATCAGGATATAGGTGACGAAATGGCGCGAAGGGACGTCGCCCGCAAAACAGCCTGTCACGGCCCCCCACAGCCGTTTCCAATAGGCTACGCAAACGGCCAGAATGGCGCCCAATTGGATGACGATTTCGAAAGTCTTGCCGGGGAACTGAAATCCCAGAAGATCGCCCAGCAAAATCAGATGGCCGGTCGATGAGACGGGCAGAAACTCGGTCAGGCCTTCGACCAGGCCCAGAAGCAGGGCGAGCAACAAATCTTGCATGTTCTTCTTGAAATCCTTCCCTTGATGTCCTCATCCTTCGAGACGCTTCGCTCCTCAGGATGAGGAAAGAAGGACCTCACCCTGAGGAGGGCGCATTTGCGCCCGTCTCGAAGGGTGAAGGGTCATGATTATCTTGGTTTGCGCTCTTTGCGCAAGGAACCTGTTTCAATGCCGACCGCCCTTTTTCCCCGCAAGATATCCCCCCTCTTCGCCGGTCTGATCGACGCCGGAGAGCCTTGCGATCCCATTGCCCGCCAGTTCGAGCCATCGGCCCAGGAGAATGTCTTGGCCCCCGACGATCTGGCTGATCCCATCGGGGATTTGAAGCATGCGCGGTCGGATTGCCTGATACACCGCCATCCCGACCGTGTGCTGCTGGTGCCCACCTGGTCCTGCCCGGTGCATTGCCGCTTCTGTTTCAGGCGCGACCGGGTGGGGGGGAAGGGGCCTTCGCCAGAACTTCTGGATCAGGCCATCGCCTATATCCAGGCGCAGGAGGGCATCCGCGAGGTCATTCTGACTGGCGGCGATCCCCTGATGCTGCCTTTCAAGCGCCTGGAGGCCCTGTTGAAGGCCCTGGCGGCCATTCCTCACCTACAAAGCCTGCGCATCCATTCCAGGGTGCCGCTGGCCGCTCCCCAGCGCATCACGCCCGCCTTGGCCCACCTGCTGGGGCGTTTGGAGAAGCCGGTCTATCTGGTGGCGCATGTCAACCACGCCAGCGAACTGACGTTCGAGGCGAGGCTTGGGCTTGATCGGCTTCGCAAGGCCGGTGTGCCATTAATGTCGCAATCCGTGCTGTTGAAGGGCGTTAACGACCGGGTTGAGGTGCTAAAGGATTTGTTCAGCGCCCTGCTGGCGGCAGGAGTGAAGCCCTATTACCTGCATCATCCCGACCAGGTGCCGGGAACGTCGCATTTTCGGGTCGGCCTTGAGGAGGGCCGCGCCCTGATGGCGGCCTTGCGCCCCAGGATTTCCGGCTTGGCGCTGCCCAGCTATATCCTGGATAGGCCGGGGGGATTGGGCAAGGTTCTGGCCGAAATTCCTTGATATCCCCACATCTTCCCGCTTGCCTTGCCCTTGGAGTGCGAACCTGTTAGGTTCCGCGCCACTTTCAGCCCTCTGACTGGACCTACCCATGAAAATCGCAGCCAACACCATCCGCCCCGGCAACATCATCGAACACAACAACCGTCAATGGGGTGTTCTGAAGATTCAGCTTATCCAGCCTGGCAAGGGTGGCGCCTTCATTCAGGTCGAGATGCGCGATATCCGCACCGGCACCAAGACCAACGAGCGTTGGCGCACCGCCGACACGGTCGAGAAATGCTCGGTCGAGGAAAAGGATTGCACCTATCTGTTCGGCGATTCCGACACGCTGACTTTCATGGATGGCGAGACCTACGAACAGTTCAACATGCCGCACGACATGCTGGGCGATCAGTTGCCCTTCTTGCAAGACGGCATGCTGGTGACGGTGGATTTTGTCGAAGGCTCGCCGGTTTCGGTAACGCTGCCCTCGACGGTGATTCTGGAAGTGGTGGAAGCCGATCCGGTGGTTAAGGGCCAGACGGCGGCGGCCTCCTACAAGCCTGCCAAGATGAGCAACGGCATTCGCATCATGGTGCCGCCCTTCGTGGAAACGGGCGAGAAGATCGTCGTCAACACCACGGAAATGGCCTACGTCGAACGTTTCAAAGGCTAAGGGTCTTGGCGCTTCGTTCTCCGCTTTACAATGTGATGGATGGGGCCGTGCGCAAGGCGGCCAAGCGTCTGGTGCGCGATTTCGGCGAGGTCGAGCATCTGCAGGTTTCGGTCAAAGGGGCGGCGGATTTCGTCTCCACCGCCGACATCAATGCCGAAAGGACGCTGGTTCAGGAATTGTCGAAGGCGCGCCCAGGCTGGGGTTTTCTGCTGGAAGAAGGCGGCGAGAAGAAGGGCGACGGCCATCATGTCTGGGTGATCGATCCCTTGGACGGCACCACCAACTTCCTGCACGGTATTCCGCATTTCGCCATTTCGGTCGCCCTGCTGAAGGATGACGATCTGCTGGCGGGCATCGTCTATAATCCCGTTACCGACGAGGAATTCTGGGCCGAGAAGGGCATGGGGGCCTGGCTGAACGAGCGCAGGCTGCGCGTTTCCGCCCGAAAGAAGCTGGAAGAATCGCTGTTTGCTACCGGCCTGCCCTTCAAGGGTAAACCAGATCACGACAAAACGCTGTCCCAGGTGGGGAGGGTGATGGCCGTTTCGGCAGGGGTGCGGCGCATGGGCTCGGCTTCGCTTGATCTGGCCTATGTTGCTGCCGGGCGCTTCGATGGTTTTTGGGAAGAGAATATCAAGCCCTGGGACATGGCGGCGGGCCTTCTCCTGGTCAAGGAAGCGGGCGGCACGCTTACCGATATGACCGGCAACCACGCCATGATGGAAAGGGGCGACGTGATCGCCTCCAACGGCCAGCTTCACAACGATCTCAGGAAGCTGGTGGGGTAGGGGATTTCCCTACAATCCAAGCGCCGCCCCCACGTCGAAAAATCGCCTGTCCCGTTGCCACCTGGCAGTCGTGTGTGATGGCCGCCGACAGATAGCCGCAGTCGAAATGCTTTCTGCAACATCGTCGGAAGCAGGCGCCAAGGCACATTAGAATTAATAAAAATAGCGCTAGCCAACTCAAATCTTGAACGATATAAAATTCAAATACGTCTGCATCCAGGCGCCTGAGCGCTCCAAAAGAGCGGCTCATGAGAGTTCGTGCAAGAAATTTTACCTTCCGTGACCCTCAGCGGGTTGCTTTCGATCGGTAGATGGGATGATTCGCTTCAGTCTTGTTTGCGGCAAAGGCCATCAGTTCGATGAGTGGTTCTTCGACATCGAGGACTATGACGCCAAGTTGGCTCTGAACGAGTTGACCTGCCCGGAATGCGGCGACAAGAAGATAGGGCATAATCACCAGACAAGAGACCGCAAGGAGCCGGAAGAATATGGCATGCGGACTCAAAAGGTGCCTGAACTGGCCAAGCTTCGGGTCCTGGTCGTCGATGACAATGAGTATATTCTAAGGCTGGTTCGCATGGTTCTGAACGACCTTGGCGTTGCCTACTGCATGGCCGCGCGCAATGCCGACGAGGCCAAGAAAATCATTCGTCAGTCCGGAACGGGGATCAACCTTGTCATCTGCGATTGGAACATGCCAGGCGAGACCGGAGTCGAGCTTTTGCATGAATTGCGAGCTGATGGGGTGACCTATCCCTTTATCATGCTGACGGTCCGTGCTGACGAGGGGTCTGTGGTCAGAGCCCGGGAGGATGGCGTCAGCGCCTATCTGGTCAAACCCTTTGCCCCTCTTCAGTTGGAAAAAAAGCTGCGCGCCCTGGCCGAGATGATTCCCTCCCCACCGCCGTCGCCTGTCCCTAAAGCGCCTGGAGCGGGTCACCTGAAATCCAAGCCGATAAACGGCACAGATTGAAGCCATGAATCCGCTTACCAAATTGTTTTAGCTAAGGATTCACGTTTTAATCCGTGCCACCAAGTGACTCGGATTAAAACGATCATGCGCTAGGGTCAAAACGCACTAACCCCGCGAGACGCGCTCTTGAAGAAAAGGCATGAATGAAAGGAAAAACGCGATAGCCGCGTCCACCCAAATCCCATTTTTCCATCAAGACAGTTAATACCAGTTTGCAGAATGAATGACTTATTTCGCCGGAGCGATTTTTCGCGGGCAACAGGCGCGGAACGCGCGGCTGTGTGGTTCACAGTAGGCGTTTCGCAACGCATTGCCCGTGAAAAAGCGCCCGGCCTGCGGTGGGGCCATTCGCCATGCCGGGTTTGTTAGGCCGCTCGGACGATGAACCACATCGCCCTTCGCGTCCTGCCTGCCCGGACATGGCGATTGGCCGCCACGAAATAGGTCATTCATTCTGCAAACTGG
>JADFZV010000003.1 GCA_015232335.1 Alphaproteobacteria bacterium
GCAAATCCTATTGGCAGAGCATGGAAACCTATAAGGCCGAGTTTGCGCAGAAGCAGCAGGCTGCCGCGGATCAGACCTCAGTGCCGAAGGCGGAGCCGCTGCAAACCGACCCCGGCAAAAGGGGGGTGATTTCGACCAACCCGGAAACCCCCGACTATCCCGACAGAGGCAACTTCGCCGACAAACTCTGGGGGGGCAGAGTAAAGGCAAAGCCCTTTGTAGACGATCCGCGCAAAGGAACTTATTATTTCGGTGGTGCCGGAATGGATGGGGCCTATATCGGCGATATGGTGAAGGCCATGCAGGAAAACGGGGTTGGGAATGCCAAGGCGGTTGACCCTGCGAAATGGACTGACGGGGAAAAGGTGGATGCTGCCATGACCCTGCTTCGCCGCAACCAGGATGGCGCCCAAACCGAATTTTCTCAGTTTGGTAAGGAAGGCAAGCAGTTCAACATGGTGGGCTATTCGCACGGCGGCTCGCAGGCGGCGCAGGCGGCAGCCGACTATGCCGCTGCCGGAGGAAAGGTGGACCATCTGGTGCTGGTCGGCACACCGATCAGCCAGGAGTTTCTGGATAGGCTGAAGAGCAATCCCAATATCGGCAAGGTCGTCGTGAAGGATATCGAAGGACAAGGCGACCCTATCCGAGCAGGCATGAGTGCTGGAGAGCAGATAAGGGCATTGCCGAAACTCGTTGAGGACATGGAAAGAGGGCGTAATGAAGGGCGGAGTATAGGTCATTTCTATTATGCAGGAGAGGATGCGATCAGGAAGTTGCGTAGGCGTGAACTTTCCAAGCAGCTCTATGAGTGGGGCCTTCGATGAGATGGACCTTGCCGCAGACAGAAGGAAAGCTGGGGGCGCTGCAAGGCGCCCTCGGCAATCTGCTGATCTTCGCCAAGTTCGCCGTCTATGCCGCCGGGTGGGCATATCTTTCCTGGAGTATATTTCTTACACCCAATAACACATCTGCGAGTGTCGGCTGGATCACAACGATTTTACTTCTTCTCCTTATCTCCTGCTGGATCGCATCCTCGGCATGCAGCATCCTGCACCGGATTCTTGTGGGGCCCGTTCCAGAAAAGTGGAAAATGCTGGCAAGGGGCGTCGGCCTGTCCATGCTGATGTTCTACTTTTCCGCCAACTACCGCTATTACAGCCTAAGGCTATGTGCTGAACTGACTTGCGATGAGTGGTGGAAACCTCTTCTCAGAATATTGTTATGAGGGGGCTTCGATGAGATGGACCCTGCCGCAGACAGAAGGAAAGCTGGGGGCGCTGCAAGGCGCCCGTTTCAACCGGCAGCGACTGGGCGAGTCAGGCCTTTACCCCCGCCAACGCTATAACGAGGCAAATGCCGGAACAAACTTGGCGGCCCAGCCAGACCGCACTCGATCAAATCGTTCCGCCGAAACCATCAACCGGCTTCGGTGGCGGTTTACTGACCGAGGAAGACAAGAGCGGGCGCAAGAGCAATCCCCTCCTCTCCAATCTTGCGCGTGAGCATCCGGAGAATCCTGTGCCTTTGCGCGGTGGATTGCTGGGCACACCCGTCAATTCCAATTTGGTCGCCGATGACAAACACCGCATCGACGGCAAGAAGCGCCTCATGCATGACGACTGGGCACGGATCATCAACAAAGCGCCGGATTTCAACGGCATTCTTCCCACCTTCAAATATCATGTCGAGACCCATGGCGATGCGGGGCGGGCCGATGTGGCCGACATGCTGTGGCGGGCCTCTCCGGGCCACCTGAGTGACCCGGAGTCTAGACAATCCTTCCTCAGATCACATCCAGCGACCGCCGCCATGGCGTCCGCCCATTTTTCCTTCCGGCCCCATACCGAAGCTATTGCCCAATTCCTTCTTCTGCTCATCGGTAAGGGTGGCGATGAAGGCCTGACGGGCAGTAAACAGCTTGGTCTTGGCCTCGATGCGGGTCTTCATCATTTCGGTCTGATGCTCGCGAAACTGCTCGGGCGTCATGGCCTGAATGGCCGCGGGGTCCATTGCGTTGCGAACATTCTGATGCTCGGCCCTGGTCTCGGTTGCCAGCTTCTGGAAGGAAGCGTAGGCCGCCTTCTGGGCATCCGTCAGCTTCAAGGTTTCGACAATCTGGTTCTGATTGCAACCACCGGGACCATCGCCAAATCCGGGGCCAGCGGCCAGAACGGGCACTGCGGCGAGGGACAGAACAGCCGCCGAGGCGAGCAGGTATTTGGTAAAGCGTTTCATGATAGTCTCCTGTGGATGGGTGAACTCTTGCTGACACCAACTACACCACCTTCCTGTAACGGGCGGATGTCGGACAAACGCCTTTCTTGTAACGAAGTGTAACGACACATGACCAAAGCCCCCGCTTGGCGCTATCATCGACGCCATGGACACTGAAACCGACATTCTGATCGTCGATGACGACCGCGAAATCCGCGACTTGCTGTCGCGTTTCCTGACCCGGCACGCCATGAAGGTGGCTTCGGTCAAGGATGGGGCCGAGTTGAATAAGCGGCTTGCCCTGAAGCGGCCCGGCCTGATCGTTCTCGATCTCATGCTGCCCGGCGAAGACGGGCTTTCCATTCTAAGGCGGCTTAGGTCCGATGCCATGACCGCAACCATTCCCGTGGTCATGCTGACCGCCATGGGGGAAGAGACCGACCGCATCGTCGGCCTTGAAATGGGGGCCGACGACTATCTGCCCAAACCCTTCAATCCCCGGGAACTTTTGGCCCGCATCAAGGCTGTGCTGCGCCGGGCCAAGCCCGGGCCAGCCTCGGACAACGAGGCCGAGGGATTTCGCTTCGCAAATTTCATGCTGGATTGTTCCGCCCGCCAGTTGCATGGGCCAGATGGAGCCGTCATCGACCTTACCGGTGGCGAGTTCGATCTTCTGAAGGCTCTGGTCGAACATGCCGGACGCGTTCTGACCCGCGACCAATTGCTGGACCTGACAAAAGGACGTCTGGCCGGTCCCTTCGACCGCTCGATCGACATTCAGATCAGCCGCATTCGCAAGAAGATCGAACAGGATGCGAAAGAGCCTGAGTTGATCAAAACGGTTCGCGGCGGCGGCTATGTCCTGACCGCCAGCGTTGAGAGGAGCAAGCCATGATCAAGCGCTTCTGGCCCACCAGCATTCTGGGCCGCGCCATGGCCGTGCTGGCCATCGGTCTGCTGCTGTCGCATCTGGCAGCTCTCGCCCTTTACTCGGGCAACCGCGAGGAAGCCCTGACAACGCTGGGCGGGCGGCAAACGGCAGAGCGCATCGTGGGCCTTGCCACCGCCATGTCGGATGCCCCTCCCTCGCAACGGGAGCAATTGGCCCGCAGCATGAGCCGTCACGGTTTTTTTGTGTCCTGGTCGACCGAACCTTACGTAGCGCGCGAACATGCCAGGGGATTCTCCGCCATCATCGCCGGTGAATTGGGACGCCTGGCCGGTCCCTCCATGGATGTTCGCGTACAGCCCAGCAACGAAGGCCCACAAGGGATGCTGGGGAATGCCCCCTGGGGCGGCCCAGGGCGCGGCCCCATGCATGAATTCTCGCACCAGCGCAGCTTTATGATTTCGCTAAAACTGGCCGATGGCAGTTGGCTCAACGCCGTGATCAAGGGCGAGCCACCCGACACGCTGTGGCGCGGACGTTTCCTGATGGGTTTTGCCGCCACCACCCTGATCACGCTGCTGCTGGCCGCCTGGGCGGTTTCTCGCGCCGTACGTCCCTTGCGCCTCTTTGCCGGGGCGGCTGAAAGGCTGGGCACGGATATGGCTGCCCCACCCTTGGACGAAAGCGGACCGGCCGAAGTAAAAAAAGCGGCTCATGCCTTCAATCGCATGCAAGAGCGCCTGAGACGCTTCGTTGATGATCGCACACGCATGCTGGCTGCCATCTCGCACGATCTGAGAACGCCGCTGACGCGCATGCGCTTGCGCGCCGAATTCGTCGATGACGAGGAGACAAGGGCCAAGATGCTCGCCGACCTCGACGAGATGGAGGCGATGATCGGCGCCACATTGGCTTTTGCCCGCGACAGCGCCAAGGCAGAGGATCGCCGCCCCATCGATTTGGCCCAGTTATTGTCGGGACTGGCAACCGACATGCAGGAAACTGGGCGAAAAGCCACCTTCCTCGGCCCTGAAGCGGCCCCCTTCACAGGGGCCCCCATCGCGCTGAAACGGGCGTTTTCAAATCTGGTCGATAATGCCATCGCCTATGGCGGCGGGGCGGATATTTCGCTAACCGCGCATTCAGACCGCTATGAGATTTCCATTGCGGATGAGGGACCGGGCATCCCCGAAGATTTGCAAGAACGCGTCTTCGCGCCCTTTTTTCGCATCGAAGGCTCGCGCTCGCGCGAGACCGGCGGGGTTGGCCTGGGGCTTTCAGTGGCCCGCGACATCCTGCGCGGCCATGGCGGCGACATCTCGCTCGCCAACAGGCAGGAAGGAGGCTTGCGCGTCACCGTTTCGCTGCCTCGGATTTCATGAATTTTTCAGGTTGATGTCAGGCCAGGACCGCGCAGGAAGACTTTCAGAGCTTTCAAGGGATGGGCCACGGTATCAGCCACCGCCGTGGCTTCGTAGCCGCAATGCATCATGCAGTCGGCACAGCGCGGATCCTTCCCTTCGCCGTAGCGTTCCCAATCGGTCGTTTCCATCAGTTCCTTGAAACTGTTCGCATGTCCGTCTGACAGCAGATAACAGGGCTTTTGCCAGCCGAATACATTGCGTGTGGGCGTACCCCAGGGAGTGCAGGCATAGTCCTGATTGCCCGCCAGAAAATCGAGGAAGAGGGTGCTTTGCGAGAAGCGCCAGTTCCGACCTTTTCCCAAGAGAAAGAGTTCGCGAAACAAACGGCGCGTCCGCTCGCGCTTTAAGAACTTGTCCTGGGACGGCGCCGCTTCATAGGGAAATCCCGGCGAGACGGTAACGCCCTCAACCCCCAGATCGGAACAGGCGTAGCTGATGAAATCGGCAAGTTTGCCGACATCGTGCCCTTCATAAAGGGTGCAATTGATATTGGTGCGAAAGCCCTTCGAGCGAGCCAGGCGTATGGCCGAGACAGCGCGCTCGAACACGCCATCTTGCCCGACAGCGCGATCGTGTTCTTCCTTCATGCCGTCCAGATGAACCGAGAAGGTCAGATAGGGTGTAGGTTTGAAACGATCGATGCGCTTTTCCAGCAAAAGCGCGTTGGTGCATAAATAAACGAATTTCTTGCGCTCGATGATCCCCTCGACGATCTCTTCGATGTCCTTGTGCAGCAAAGGTTCGCCACCGGGAATCGAGACGATGGGAGCCCCGCAGGCATCAACGGCATCCAGACATTCCTTGACTGTGAGGCGCTTGTTCAGAATCTCGTCCGGATAATCGATCTTGCCGCAGCCGGGGCAGGCCAGATTGCAGCGAAACAAGGGCTCCAACATCAGAACCAGCGGATAGCGCGCCCGGCCCTTAAGTCGCTGCGCCATGATATAACTGCCGACACGCCATTGCTGGATCAGGGGAACGCTCATGCTTTTCGCCTTGCGACATCCGGGAATTTTTCGGGCATCTTGAAACTTACATTCTCTTCCACGCCATCCAAAATTTTAAGATCGATCGAACGCAAGGTTTCAAGCTTGGCGATCAGTTCGTCGATCAACTCGTCAGGGGCAGAAGCGCCTGCCGTGACCCCAACGGCTGTAATCCCGTCGAGCCACGTAACATCCAACCCATTGGCATCGTCAAGCAGATAGCTGGGCTTGCCCAGTTCAAGGCCGATCTCGCGCAGGCGGTTCGAGTTCGAACTGTTCTTGGCCCCCACCACCAGAATAATTTCGCTGATCTTGGCAAGCTTACGCACCGCCATCTGGCGGTTCTGGGTGGCATAGCAGATGTCGCGCACGTCGGGCCCCATGATCTGGGGAAAGCGCGTCTTCAAGGCCTCGATAACGGCTCTGGTATCATCGGTCGACAGCGTGGTTTGCGTGATATAGGCCACTTCGGCGCCATCGGGAATATCGAGGGTCTCCACATCCTTGGGCCTGGTCACCAGATGCACCCCCCCGGGAACGCGGCCCATGGTGCCCTCCACCTCGGGATGGCCAGCATGCCCGATCAGAACAACATGCGCTCCCTTGGATGCATAGCGTCCGCCCTCATTATGCACCTTTGTCACCAGCGGGCAGGTGGCGTCGATCACGGGCAGGCCGCGCCTTGCCGCTTCCTCCTCGACCGTTGCCGCCACGCCATGCGCGCTGAAAATGGTGACTTCACCCTGGGGAATTTCCTCCAGTTCCTCGACGAAGATCACGCCCTTGGCCTTCAAGCTTTCCACCACCCGCTTGTTGTGGACGATCTCATGACGGACATAGATCGGCGGTCCGTAAAGCTCGAGCGCTTTCTCGACGATATCAATGGCGCGCGTCACACCGGCGCAAAAACCGCGCGGCTGGGCAAGGATGACTTTCAGGACAGGGGATGGCATGGCTGGCTCTTGTGAAATCCGGAACTAGCAGATAGCTTGCAAATCACGCTTCGCCAAGGGGAAATCGGCGCATGAGGCCATGCAATAGGGAAAGTTCATGACTATCCTGGTGACAGGAGCCACCGGCTTTGTGGGCGCTGCCGTGGCCCGCGCCCTTGCCGCCAGGGGCCACAAGCTGCGCCTGCTGGTCCGTCCGGGGGCGAATGGGCGCAATTTGCAAGGCCTGACGGCGGAATTGGCCGAAGGTCGCCTGGACGATCCCAAGTCGCTCCCCCCTGCCCTTAAAGGCTGCAAAGCCCTGTTTCATGTCGCCGCAGACTACCGGCTATGGGTGCCCGACCCAGAAAATATGCTGCGGACCAATCTGGGCGGCACCATGGCGCTTCTCGAAGCCGGGGCCAAAGAAGGGCTTGAGCGCATGGTCTATACCAGCAGCGTGGCCGTTCTGGGCCTCAAACCCAATGGCGCTTCCTCGGACGAGGAAACACCCTCGGACCTTTCCGACATGATCGGCCCCTATAAGCGTTCAAAATTCCTGGCAGAATCGGCTGTGCGGCGCGCCGTGGCGGAAAAGGGCTGGCCGGTGGTGATCGTCAATCCATCCACCCCCATCGGCCCTTTCGATGTAAAGCCCACCCCCACCGGCCGCATGATCGTCGAGGCGGCCAAGGGGCGCATGCCGGTCTATGTCGATACCGGGCTGAATGTGGTTCATGTCGACGACGTGGCTGAGGGGCATCTGCTGGCCTTCGACAAGGGGCGCATCGGCGAGCGTTATATTCTGGGCGGCGAAAATCTGGCTCTTCGCGACATTCTGATCGAAGTGGCCCGCCAGACTGAAGGCAAGCCACCCTTGTTCGCCCTGCCTCACTGGGCGGTGATGCCGGTTGCCCTTGTCCAGGAATTCTGGGCGCGTCAGTTCGGCGGCGAGCCGATGGCAACACTGGACGGCATTCGCATGGCGAAGAAGAAAATGTTTTTCACCTCGGCCAAGGCCGAACGGGAATTGGGCTACCGCTTCCGGCCTGCCAGGCAAGCCATCGCCGACGCCGTGACCTGGTTCAAGGCCAACGGATATCTAGGGTGAGACTGGTGGCCCATCCCTGGCTTCTGGCCATTGGCCTTGCGGGGCTGGCGGCCAGCCTTCTTCTGGTGATCGATCAGGGCATGAGCCAGGTCTGGCAGGCGATGGCAAGACTGGGCTGGGGCTTTGCCTTGATTGTGGCTTGGCGCGCCCTTTCCCTGGTCACGGCGGCCCAGGCATGGCGGAGCCTGCTTCTTGCGGATGCGCGCCCATCCCTGGGACGCATGAGCCTCTGGCGCTGGATCTGCGAGGCGATCAACAGTCTTCTGCCCGTGGCCCAGATCGGAGGCGATCTGGTCCGCGCCCGTTTGGCGGGTGCGTCTCAAGGCGCTGCCGCGTCGGGCGCCGCCGTGGTAGTGGATATCACGCTCAATCTACTGATGCAGTGTCTCTTTGCCCTGCTGGCCTTGGCCTTCCTAATTGGCGGCAGCAGCGCCGGTTATGGCGGCAGCTTGGCAGCAACCTTGTTCCTAAGCACTGGCGGGATCGCCCTCTTCTGGGCGCTGCAGAAACGTGGCCTGTTCGGCCTGCTCGCCCGCTTCGTGGCCGTCATCGGCAAGGGAGCTTCACTGGACAGGGCCTTGGTGGGCGCCGAAAATCTGGATCAGTCCATCCGAGCTCTTTACGCCCGCCCGGGCGATCTGGCGACGGCCCTGTTCTGGCACACGCTCTCAACGGCATCGCGCGTGGGCGAGGTTTGGCTGATCCTGTTCCTGATGGGCAGCCCGGCAACCCTTGCTGCGGCCCTGATCATCGAATCCCTGACTGCCCTTCTGCGCACCGCCGCCTTCCTGGTGCCCGGCGGACTTGGCGTGCAGGAAGGCTCGCTGCTAGCCCTGGGCAGCCTGGTCGGCATCGCGCCGGAAGCGGCGCTGGCCATGGCGCTGATCAAGCGGGGGCGCGAAATCAGTGTCGGGCTGATGGGCCTGCTGGCTTGGGGGGCTGTCAAATCTATTTATGCATCGATCAAGAAGTGACGCCCGATTTTTCTGGTTAAATTAGATGGCTTGAAATGAAACTTGGCGTTAGGGAATAATGATCAAAATTCTGCGGTTTGGATCAAAGAACAAAAGATATGCCTGATCCCATCATCTGCCGACGCAATTCCGGCCCGAGATTTACCACAAAATCCATGGCGGCATTCGAACTGTCCCGCGAGATGGTGGCCCTTTGCCGTGACGGCGTCATCGAGGACATCAATTCTGCCGGCGCACAGATGCTCGGTGGCACGAAGCCCGACATTCTTGGCAGGGATTTCTGCCAGTTCCTGGGCAAGGACTATTTTGAAGTCGGCCAGCATCTTCTGTCGATGGAAGGAATCGAAGTCGTTCCCATTCCCGTCGAATTATGTCCAACCGCCGGGCACCGACGCCAAGTGGAACTGGTTGTTCACCCGGCCCGCGAAGTCGGACTGGGATGTACCATCGTCACCGCCAAGGATATCAGCAAGCAGGCCAGACTGGCCCGCAGTGCCAAGCGGCGCGAAGATCGTTTCCGCATCCTGGTCGAACGCTCGATGCATCTGATCTGCCAGTGCCGCAACGAACATATCGAATACATCAATCCCGCCGGGGCAGATATGCTGGGAGCGGATCACGACTGCACGCCCGTCGGTTGGCCGGTCTGGGAATTGTTCGCAGGCGAATACCGAGACATCGCCAAGGAAGCGCTTTTGGATATTCTGGCCGAACCCTCCTTACTGCCCATGCGCATGCAGCGGTGCGACGGAACGGTGATCGATGTGCAACTCATGGCGTCTAAAATTCCCTCGGCCTCGGGCGATCTGGAATACATGATCGAAGCCCGCGACATCAGCGCCCATATCCGTGCCGTGTCAGCCCTGCGCACGCTCAACAAAACGCTGGAAACGCGCGTCAGCGAGCGCACCAAGGACCTGACCAACGCCAACGCCTTTCTGGAAACGCTGCTGGAGGCCATTCCGACGCCGGTCTGGTGGAAGGATGTCGAGGAATGCTTTCTGGGCTACAATCGCGCCTTCAGAAAGTTTTTCGGACTGGCGCAGGATACATGGCTTGGAGAGCGCATGGATGCCGTGCTTCCCCTCAAGATGCCCGCCGAGCAATCACAGCCTGCCCTGCCCTTCCAGCAAGTTCGCCCGCCGATAGAATACGAAACAGAGCTGCGTTTGAACGACGGGCAGCGCAACGTGATCGTCAGCGAAAAGAGCTGGGCCGGTCACAGCAACGAATTTTCTGGCACCATAGGCGTGTTGCTGGATATCACGCACCGAAAGACGATGGAAGAGGAGCTGCGCCTTCTGGCGACGACGGATTCCCTGACAGGAATCAACAACCGACGGCACTTTATGGAGATTGCAACCGCTGAAACCGAGCGGGCAAGACGCTATGGCCATACGCTGTCGGCCATGATGCTCGATATCGATCATTTCAAGAAAGTCAACGACACCTACGGCCATGCGGCGGGAGACGATGTCTTGCGCGCCATGACGAAAATCTGCTCTTCAATCCTAAGAAAGGGCGACGCTCTGGGGCGGCTGGGCGGCGAGGAGTTTGCCATCCTTCTGCCCGAAACAGAGATCAAGGGAGCGCTGACCCTGGCGGAACGGCTGCGTGAAAACATCGCGCAAGCCCAGGTTCAAAGCGGCATCGACACCATCCGCTTTACCACCAGCATCGGCGTTTCGCAGCTTTATCCTGGCGAGCAATCAGTCGAGGCCCTGCTTTCCCGGGCCGACGATGCGCTTTATGAGGCGAAGAATTCTGGACGCAACAAGGTTATGCCCGAGAGCAAATAGAAGCTCGTCCAACTTCAGTTTCAGACGCCACGTCCTTGACTTTCAGCCTCTGTGATCGCCGCCAAAAAGGCGCGCTCCAACGAGGCGGCGCCTGTTTTCGCAATGAAGGCATCGGGTGTGCCGACATAAATCAGACGGCCTGCGTGCAGAATGCCGATGCGCCCGCAAATCTCCTCGATATCGGCCAGAATGTGCGACGAGAAGAAAACAGTGCCGCCACGGGCGCGATACTCGACCAGACGATCTTTCAAAAGAATGCGCGAGCGTGGATCAAGCCCGCTCATCGGTTCATCCAGAATCAAAAGCGGCAGACCGGTCAAAAGGGTCGCCATCAGCCCCAGCTTCTGCCCCATGCCTTTCGACAACTGACGGCCTCGCTTGGCAAGCGCCTCAGGATCAAGGGCCAAGCCCAACGCCAACGCTCTGGCCCGATCCTGATCCAATTTGAGCCCATAATAATCAAGGGTGATTTCCAGAAACTCCCAGCCCGAGAGCAGATGCGACGGCATGAATTTTTCAGGCAGATAGGCCAGATGGCGACGGCTTTTGGGCAAAGAAGCATCTTCACCGAAGAAGGTGAAGGACCCGCTGGCCTCGCCCAAGCCCAAAAGCGCCTTAATCAGCGTGGTCTTGCCCACACCGTTAAGACCGATCAGCCCGAAGATTTCACCTGCCTCGATGGACAGGCTCAAATGCTCAAAGACATTTGGGCCGCCATAACCAGCGCTGGCATCCTTAATCTCGATGGGCTTTCCCCCCGTCATGGGAAAATGCCGTCCACCACCCGATCCTCCTTGGACAGGTAAGTCTGGTTGGGCGACAGGCGCACACGCACCGTAGGGCCTTCGACACCCTCGACCAGCGTATCGACATCCAGCTCGACCCAGCGCGCCGTGGCGCGAACCGAACGGATGCCGCTCTGCACCGAACCGGGGCCATAGCGCAATCCGTTGATCCAGGCCGACCAGTCCGTTGCACTCGTATAGATCAGCGCCGAAAGGACGATGTTGGACTTTGGCATCGGTGGCGGCACGGGTTGCGCTTCGGCGCCGCCTTGGGATTTCGCGTCGATAATGGCCCCCATCTTGGAAACCGTCTTGGTCAGCAGTTCGATTTTAGAACTCTCGTTCGGCGTCAGCATCAGACTGGTGGGAAATTCCGGGCGGACGGGTGCGGGCAGTTCTTCGTTATCGGCCGCCAATGCCGAAAACGAAAAGAAAAGCAGAAGAAGGGATAGAGCCGCCTTCATCGCCGCTTCGCCTTATCCGCCGTACCACCGTCTTCAGGCACCTTCTGCGTCACCCACAGGAATTCAAGTTCTGCCGTGATGGGAAGGGCCAGCTTGGCGTTCTTGTCCCTGCCCTCAAGATCCTTTTGAAGATCACGCCCCCGTCGCTCGATATTCATGGCCTTGAGAAGGCTGACGCCATTCAGGGAACTCAGGGCGTCATAGGCGAATTCGTAGAAGAAGCGATCATGCAGCATTTCGATATTGACGGTCACGGGACTTGCGAACCAGGTCTGGCTCTTTCCATCCGCCGTAAAGGTATAAGGAGCGCCGGGTTTGATTTCGAGACGGTATTCGCTGACGGCATCGAAGCGTTCCTGGCCGGAATGGCGGGTCTTGAGATCGGCCAGAATATCGTTGGCCTTAAGGCGGTTTTCGGGCTCGAAGCTCCCCTTGGCGGCCTCCCTGTTATAAGCATCGGTCAGGTCCTTAAGCCCCGCGATGCTTTTCTTCAAATCGGCAATCTTTCGATCCAGCCCGGAAATCTGACTGTTCAACTGATTTTGCTGCGAGGTCAGCGCTTCCGTCTGGGCCTCGATATCGGGCAACATCAAGCCCCAGAACCCCAGATTGGCCGCCAGCACAAGACCGGAAAAAATCAGCCCCAGGGGAACGCCCTTCAATATCTCGGCATTCTTTTCGCCCAGCAACTGCGTAAGGTCGAGCTTCATCCCTATGCCCCCCTGCGCAGGAGATAGGTAGCCGAAACACCAGTGGCGCTGCCCTTGGAGAGGGTGCGGCCCGAACTGGTGAAGGTCTCGCCAGACTTGACATGGGTAGGCATCTCGGTCACTTCGACGCCAATGCCAGGCAGCGCCTCCTTCAAGCGCTTTTCCTGATCGCGAATCTGCGCCACGATGTCGGTGAGATGGCTCGACGATTCAAGGAAGACGACAACGATTTCCATCTCGAACGGCGTGTGCGTGGGCGCAGGCTGAACCTTGGCGGCAGGCTGACGCGGCTGTTGTCGGCCCGTTGGGGCTTGCACCTTTCCTCCCGGCATGGCTTTAAGGCCCAGGCTCAAGATCACGGCCTGTCCATCAAGCGCCTTCTCCAGCTTCACGAAGAGATCCGGCCAGTCGAGACGCTGCGCCTCCAGCGCCTGCTTGGCGCCAATCATGCCCAGCATGGTCTCATAGGGCACTTCGCTTTTTCCGATTTCCTGCTCCAACTTTGTCAACAGGGTTTGACGTTCGTTCAGCGTTTGCTGGCGAGATTGCAAAGAGTCTTCAAGATCGTAGTTGGTCATCAGAATGTCGCCGACATAGACAAGCTGCACCGCCGTCACCGCCACGGCGGCGATGGGAACGATCTTCTCGACCTGGCGCATCTGATAGCGCCGCTTCATCTCGGCGGTTGCCAGTTTCAAGGGCGGCTTGGTCTTCCTGGCCAGCCAGACGGCATGCAGCATGTCGCCATAAGGGCTGTCGGGATCGGCCACTTTTTCGTAGCCCAGTTTCTTTCCGGCCTCGAAGGGCGTAAGAATGGAGAGCGTGGTCACGGGAAGTTCGCGGTTATAAAGCGCTTCGCGTATGGGAGCGCCCACCACCGCCACCAGATCGAGATGATCGTTCTCGCCGTAACCCAGGCGCTTGATGTAGCTGATCGAGGATTTGAACTCGCGTTCGATCAATTGCGACACGTCTTCGGCCGTATCCTCTTCGGCCGGCTTTGGCGTCATGCGGGTCAGGATGAACTGGCCGTTCAACTGAATGATCTGACGGAATCCGCCGGTCACCTCTTGGCTGACGAACATGCGCCAGTATTTCTCGGTCGCTACTTCGGCGGGCGGCGCCAGGGCCTCGACAAGCCCCAGGGATTCCATGGGCAGAAGGGCAAAGGCCTCGACCGGATTGGACACGGTGCCCAGAAACTCTGACCATTTCTTGAGCCAGGGGCTCATGGGCAGGGCCATGAACAGATAGGGCTTCTGCTTATCCGCCCCCTTGCGCACAATGGGCTTGGCCGCCTTCATCTCCTCGCTCTGGAAGGCCATCTCCAGGCGGCGTTTCAACACCTTGGGATGATCGAAGGGATTGGTCTTGGGCAGCATCTCCTCGCGGTAAAGCTGCTCGATGACATCGACCTCGACCACCAGCGGAATGCGCTTATCCTTGGCCAGATATTCGCGGATGGCTTCCGGCCCTTCCTCGGAATCGACCGGCACGAACCAGGCGTTCTTCACATTGCCGCGCACCACATGCACCAGCACCGCTCCCTCGTCGCCGATGAGCAACACGAATTTCTTGACCAGAAGATGAAGCGGCAGGCTGAAAGCCATTCCCTATATCCCCATCTTGCTGAAGCTGTCGTACATGGGGCCGAAGATGGCCATGATGATCCAGGCCATGAGAATGCCCACGATCATGGTCAGCATGGGCTCCATCATGGCGATCAAGCCGTCCACAGCGTCATTGACGTCGTTGTCATAAAAGCTGGTCACGTTTTCCAGCGTTTCGGAAAGATTGCCGCTGTCCTCGCCGATCTTGACCATGCGGATGACCAGACTGGGAAACTCGCCGGTGGCCTTCAACGCCGTGGAAAAGGCATTGCCCTGCTGCACCGTACGCAGCACGTTCTCCAGCGATTTCGAGAGGCATAGATTGTTGACCACCTTGGTGGCGGTTTCGATGCATTGCAAGATGGGAACGCCGCTTTGGAACATGACGGCGAAGAAGTGCGAGAAGCGGGCCAGAGAAATCTTGCGGATCATATCCCCCAGCTTGGGCATGCGCAGCATCATGTAATGCACACGGTAGCGGAATTCTTCGGAGAACTGCATCAGCATGCGCGCCCCGACGACCAGAACCACCGGCACGATCAAGATGACATACCAGAATTCGATGACGAAGTCCGAGGTGGCGACCAGGGCCAGAGTCACCATCGGCAGGGGCTGTCCCGTTCCCTTCAGGAATCCAATCACTTCCGGCACCACCATGGTCATCATGAAGAAGAACAGCCCCATGATGACGACCAGCATGACCGAAGGATAGCGCACCGCCTTCTTGATCTTGGTCGTCACCTCCTCGGTCCATTTCAGATGCTTGACCAATTGCAGAAAGGCTTCGCTGAGATTACCGCTTTCCTCGCCCGCTGAAATCAGCGAGGTGAAGACGGGGCCGAAAACGCGGGGATGACCGCCAAAGGCCTGGGAGAGCGATTTTCCCTCGCTGACCGAGCTGTGGATTTCAGAAACCAGATCGCGCAGCTTGGGCTGCTCGGTCGAATCGCGCACATCGGCCAAGCCTTCGATCAGGGAAACGCCCGCCGCATTCAACTGCTGCAAATGTACGCACATCTGAATCAGATCGCGATGCTTGATCTTGGGGGCGAAAATCGACGTCAACTTGTTCTGACGCACCTCGGTCGAGGTGATCAGTTCAAGATTCGATTCGCGCAGGCGCTGCAACAGATCAAGATCGTTCGAGGCGTTAAGCTGGCCGCGGGTCGATCGGCCGTTCACATCGATGGCACGGTAGTTGTAAAGCGGCATCTAGCTTCCAGCCCCCCCTACAACCGGTCGGTCACGTCGACGGTGCTGATCAGCTCCTCGACGCTGATAGACCCCTTCAGCACCTTGCCGATGCCGTCGTCGGCCATGGGAATGAAGCCATGCTTGCGCGCCGCCTGGCGGATCATGTTCATCGAAGCGCCCTCGATGACCATTTCGTCCAGTTCCTTGTTCATGGGCAGAATTTCGTGCAGGGCCAGGCGCCCCTTATAGCCCGTGTGGCGGCAGTTTTCGCAGCCCTTGGGATGGCCGATCTTGGGCGGCTTGTCGGGATCGGCCCCCAGAATGCGGCATTCCTCGGCCGAGGCGGTTTTCATCTCGCGGCAACTGGGGCACAGGCGCCGAGACAGGCGCTGGGCCAGAATGCCGATGATGTTGCCCGCCATCAAGGTGGCATCCAGCCCCAGATCGCCCAGGCGAGGCAATGCGCCCGCCGCGTCGTTGGTGTGCAGGGTGGTGAAGACCTGATGGCCCGTCATCGAGGCGCGCAGCGCCATTGTGGCGGTATCCTTGTCGCGCACCTCGCCGATGAAGATGATGTCGGGATCCTGGCGCAACAATGCGCGCACACCGTCCGAGAAATTCATGCCCGTTCCTTCGCGCACCTGAGCTTGGCGAATAAGGGGCAGTTCATATTCCACCGGATCTTCCAGCGTCATGATGTTCACATCCAACGAGTTGATGTGCGCCAGAATTCCGTAAAGCGTGGTGGTTTTACCCGAACCCGTGGGGCCCGTCACGATGATGATGCCTTCGGGCCGCTTCAAAAGCCGCATGAGCAGATTTTCATTATTCTCGGACAAGCCCAGTTGCGGAATGCCCAGCAGCGATTTGCTTTTATCCAGAATGCGCAGCACGATGTTCTCGCCGTGCGAGGTGGGCATGGCGGCAACGCGGAAATCGACCTTGCGATTGCCCACCGTGATGCCGAAACGACCGTCTTGCGGGTTCAGCTTGTCGGCGATGTTCATGCCGGAAACGATCTTCAGGCGATGCGAGACGGCGGGCCAGTGATCCTTGTGGATGGTGCGCACCTGGGTCATCACGCCGTCGATGCGATAGCGCAGGCGCAGGAACATGCCCTCGGGCTCGAAATGAATGTCCGAGGCCCCCACCTTCACGGCATCCAGCACCAGGGCGTTGACCAGACGCACCAGGGGATGCACATAGCCGGAATCGGAGGAAATGGCGGCGGCCGAGACATCGTGCTTGCCGGTTTCCAGTTCGCGCAGAATGCCGTCGATCGACAGTTCGTAGCCGAAATACTGATCGATGGCCTCGTTGATTTCGGTTTCGCCGCAGACCAGCGGCATGATCTCGACACCCAGCGGGAAATAGCGCCGCGCCTGATCAAGCGCCAGCACGTCGTAAATGTCGGCCATGGCCAGACGGGCCTGCTGGCCATCGACCGAGACCGGAAAGACGCGGTAGCGCGCCGCCACTTCCTTGGGGAATTTCTTGATCAGATCGGGATCGACCACGGTCGATTTGGGATCGAAGCGCTCGAAGCCCGAACTTTGGGCCAACACAGCCGACAATGCCTGCTCGGTGATGAAACCGAGATCGATCATCGTCTGGCCCATCATCTTATTGGTGCGCTTCTTCTCGAAGAGCGCCACCTGCAACTGATCCTTGGAGATCAGTCCCATCTCGACCAGCTTGTCGCCGATGCGGGCCATGCCGCCACCGCCGCCACCGCCACCGCCGCCCTGAGGAGGACCACCACCGCCACCACCGCCGCCTGAAGGAGGAGGACCGCCGCCCCCACCTTGCGCCGGAGCGGGAGCCGGAGCGGATTGAGAAGCCGGTGGTGGCTGGGGTACGGGCTGGGGTGCTGGCTCGGGCTGCAAAGCCGCCGGAGGAGGTGGTGGTGGTGGTGGCGGCGGCGCAGCCCTGGGCGGCGCTGCGGGTGCTGGCGCAGGTGCGGCAACGGCACCGATTTCGCTACCCAGTTGGAAGCTGGAAGGCGGGGGGGCAGGCATCGGCGGCGGAGCCGGAGAGGCCGAGGCGCCGATCAACTCGCCCAATTGGAAATTCGCCACGGGCGGTGGCGGCGGCGGTGCTGAGGCGGGAGGTGCGGCGCCGATCAACTCGCCCAGTTGCAGGCTGGAAGTTCGGGGGGGAGGTGCGGTTTGTTGGGCGGCCTGGGCGGGGGCAGCCCCCACCATCTCGCCCAATTGCAGCGACGAGGGTTTGGAGGGCGGGGGTGCTGCGGGCCTCTGGGCGGCCTGGGCCGGGGGCACTCCCACCATCTCGCCCAGTTGCAGCGACGAGGGCGTGGGCGCAGGTGCGGCGGGGCGCGGCTGGGCGGGTGTGGCAGGCCTGACCGGCTGCGATGGGCTGGGTGCGCCAGCCACCATTTGGCGCACAGCCGAATTGATCGCCGCAGTCTGTGGCTGCGCCGCTCTTGCTGCTGTTCCCGCCGGGGCGGGGGGCTGGGGCTTGCCAGCGCCCGAGGGCGTATTCCCGTTCGACGTCATGCGCTCTTTCGCCTCAAGATTTCGTGGCGATTCTATGCCTTAACCGGCCCATACCGCAATATCCAGCCGTCAGTCTAAAGGGGCCGCGCTAACGGGGGGTTAACCCAAATGAAACGGGCGGGGATTTCCCCCGCCCGCTTACAAGTTCCAAGACAATTACGATCAGTTGTTCAAGTCGAAATGGATGGTGCAAACCCGCGTCTGGTTTGCCCCAAGATACACACCGGCCGCCGTCGAACAGTCTGTACCGGCCGTCCCGGCATTGGGGCCGGCCTGGATGGCGCCATTGACCGCGTTGTTATCGTCATACTTACGGTCAACTTCGCCTGCCTGATTGGCATTGATCGAGGCTGCCGGAGCGCCTGAACCGTATTGCAGGCGAAGCCAATCAGCTACGCGCGCATTCGCCGTACCATTGATCACGGCCCAGGTCGTGCCGTTGATGCGTCCTGCAAGAACGCCACCTGACGCAGCAGCCATGGCGGAGGCATTAGCCGTATCGACCGTAATGTTCGACAACAGCCGAGACGTCGCCAAATGTGCCCAGAAATTTAGATTTTCACCGGCAGCAGTAGACACGTCGGTCGAGCGGACGAGCGCCGCCGTTGCAACCGTCGCCCCTATAAGGCCAGACCCATCCCCATCGTCAACACCCGTAGCACTGATCTGCGCCACCGCAGCGTTATAGTCGCCGGGCTGCATCTGATAGCGATCGACGAAAGTGTTATAGGCCGCCTTCACAGCGTCGGCCTGGCTGACCACGGCTTTCAGGCGGGTCGAATTGACCAACTCCTGCCCCTTCAGCACGCCGCCGATGAGAAGGCCGATGATCACCAGCACGATCGACATTTCGATCAAGGTGAAGCCCTCTTCGCCCTTAACCCCCTCAAGCCGGGCGCGCAAAGCGCGTTCCTGGCTTACCAACCAATTCCTGAACATTCCCGATCCTTCCTTGCCTAAAGGGCCAATTCATGGCCCGCCGCCCACACCATATTCCAGACGACATTCCAGTCTGAAGTTGTTAAAAGAATCTTATGAATGCGGCGGAAAGTCTGCTTGGATTACGATTTGAGGGATAATATTTCCCCAATACCCCTATTTTTATCCCGCCATTCGCTGGGCGAACATCCAGCGTGCTTCTTGAAGACCCGGTGGAAGGACGGCAGGGCGTTGAAACCCGCTGCAAAAGCGATCTGGGTGATCTGTTGATCGCTTGAAGCCAGCAGGCGCTTGGCTTCCTCAACCCTCTGTTCATTCAAAACGTCGATGAGGGACTTGCCGAAGCCCTGATTGACCACTTTGGACAGGCGATGCTCGGGCACATCGAGGGCGCGGGCCATGTCTTCTCGGTGGAAATTCTCCTTCAGATGCGGTTGCTCCTCGGCCAGGAATCGGCGAATCCGCGCCAAAAGGGCCTGATCCTCCTCGTCCAGGGGCGAAGGGAGGGGGGACTCGGACGGGGGGCTTGAAGCCGGGGCTGCGTCCTCGGCCCGATTGCGGGCGAACTCGACCGATTCGGGGAAAATGCGAAACATCATGGTGGTGGCCAGATAGATGAAGCCCAACCCCAGGGCGATTTCGGCAAATTCGGCCTCGTCGGGCTCAAGCACATGGAACAGATCGGCCAGAACAGCCCCCAGACCGGCCGCATTAACGATCACCAGGCCCAGCGCCAGGCCCCGGCGTTCCTGCCACTGGTGCCTTGTTTTCACATCCTTCAACAGCAACTCGGCCAGGGCCATGATGGAGAGCAGAATCAGGCCGCCCGCCATGACCCGCCAAACCTGAGCCGTGGAGCCCGCATCCAGGCACAACTCGCCCAGGCAGACTTGGGCCAGAGGCGCCACCTTGCCCGCATAAACCAGGGGGGCTCCCAGCAAGGGCAGAAACAGAATGGCGAACTGGCGTTTTTGTGGAAAGCGCGACTCCAGCACCTGGCTGGCCAGCAGGTAGCTGAAGGCCGGAACAGCCGAGCCAATGGCGGCAAGCCCGCCCAGGGCCGTGCGCCCGAACTCTTCGGGCCACAGGGGCGGGCCGAAAGAGGCTGCCAGCACCAGAAAGAAGGCACAGGCCAGCAGGCGGCGCGGCGCATCGCCGCCGCATCCGGCCAGATAGGCCAGCAAAAGCGCGCATTGCACCAGCCCCATCAATTGAAAGGCCTGGGTGATGGTAAGAAGCGCTTCGTTCATCGTAGCCGCCCCCCCTCGCCTTCTGATGCCTGCCATTTCTGAATGCTTTTTTGCATGCCGATGGCTTCTTCCTCGGTCAGATGCTGGGCATCGGTGGCCAGGATGGCGGAAAGCAGGGCCACCGCCGCCTCGCGCTCGCCCAGATCGGCCAGGGCATAGGCGGGCATGGCCCGCGTCCAGGGTGGAAGGTCGGGCACCTTAAGGGCCGCCAATTCACGCGCCACCTCCAACGCCAGTTCGTTGTTCTTCATGCGATGGCGTGCCAGATAGACCGCATGGGCCAGCCAGCGCCAGTTCCTGGCCGGGTCTTTGCTGGCATGTTCACGCAGATAGGAAACGACATAGGGAATGTCGCTTCGTTTGGGCGTGACGCCATAATACTGGGCAGCGATCACCGCCACATAATCGGAAACCGGGTCCAGCCCGTCCAGGGCGTGGAACCAGCCCGAAAGGCGCTTGTAGTCATACTGGGCCAGCGGTGTCACCTGCCCGCCAGAATCGCCGAAATTCTGCAATTGCAGGCCCAGCAGGCGAAACAGATACTGATCGTCGCCCAGGGCCATGGCCTTTACGGCCAGGGACGAGGGCGGCGGCGGAACGATCTCAAGGCTTTGCTCCAAGCGGCGTCCCCAGGCCCAGACCGCAATCTGCACCAAGAGCGCCGCAATCAGGGCCAGGGTGGCGGGATGCGGTTTGACTAAAGCACGCATGGTCAGAATCTTTTGCGACGCAGATCGAAATGGGCCGCCAGCAGCAACAGCGGCGCATAGACCAGCGTTTGAGCGCAAATGAAGCCCAGCATGGAGGCCGGGGGCGCGCCATGCACCAGCCAAGCCGTCTGGGCATAGACATCCAGGCGCGGCAGCAGCAGCGACAAAGCCTTCAAGAGAAAGCGCACGAAGGCATCCAGCAGCGGATTTTGCAGCTCGCCCTCAAGCAGGCGGGTCTCGGCGATACCAACGAAAACGCTCATCAGCCGGGCCAGAACATAAATACCCCCCGCCACCAGCGCCGCCCCTACGGCGGTTTCCAGGGCCAGTGCTGCGAACAGCCCCAGGCAGGCCACGATCACCGCCTCCAGCAGCAGCGAAAGCCCCCAGGCGAACAGGCCGGACGCATCCGGAGAGAACAGCAAAAGAGCCAAAGCCAGCGGCAAGGCCAGCAGGATGGCGACACAGGAAAGCCCCATCCCATAGGCCAGAATGAAGCCCAGGCGCGAAATGGGGCGAGCAAGCAGGGTTTCCAATTCGCGGTTCTCGGCCATGCGTCTGACATGAAAGGCCACGAAGACCAGAATACCCGTCACCAACACGGCGCGTCCCGTGCCGCCCGCCAGGGCCAGCGCCATGCTGTCTCCCTCGGCCAGAGCGGCGTCACCCAGGAACCAGGCGCACGCATCGACCAGGACCAGCAGCCCCAGCAGAGTTGCGAACAAGCGATCCCGAAGAGCGGTCAAAAGAACATAGCGCAGCGTGGCACGCATGAGGCTTTACCTCTCTCCCCAATCCCCTCCAATCATTTGCCCCTTCGGCTCAGAAGGTCAAGGGCCGGGGATCGCGGGTATATTTCTGATAAACGTCCCGGTCGGCGGGGCTCACCGATTTTTCGGGGGCGCGCACCACGGTGGCGCGGATAAAGACAACCAGTTCGGTCACGGCAATACTGTCGGCCTGCGCCTTGAACAGGTTGCCAAAGACCGGAATATCGGAAGCGCCGGGAACGCCCTGGGTGTTCTTCTGAACGCGTTCCTGCATCAGGCCGCCCATGATGATGGTATGGCCCGAGGGAATGGTCACCATCGAATCCATCTCGCGCACCTCGACCACCGGCACCGCCGAGGTGATGGTGGACCCCGCCGCCGCCGCCTGCAGATCGACCGCCGGATCGTTGACCCTTCTGGCGATTCTGGAAATGGTGGGGCGCAGGCCCAGCGCGATATCGTCATTGTCCAGATTGACCGAAGGCTGCACCGTCATCACCAGACCGATCGGCACCGTGTTCATGGTGCTGGAATAATTGGTCGAACTGACGCCGTTATTCACCGTCGTCTGAATTTCCGTGCGGAAATAAACTTCGTTCTCGGCCACCTTTAGAATCGCCGTCTGATTGTTCATCACGGTCAGGCGCGGGCTGGAAAGCGTGCGCACCGTGCCGAATTCCTTGATCAGCGAAACCAGGGCGCCGATGTCCTGAGTGAGAAGACCCATGGTCATGACGCCGGTGGTGGCGGTGGTGTAGGTGCTGAAGGGCGGGCCAACCGTGGGCAGCGTCGTCGTCGTGGTACCGGTGGCCGTTGTGCCGGAAAGGCCCATGGGAGCGGCAAAATTGTAATTGCGGCCGGTCAGGCTTTTCCAGTTGATTCCCATCTTGAAGGCGTCGGACAGCGTGACCTCAACCACCTTGGCCTCGATCAGCACCTGGGTGGAGATCGATGTGCGAACCTGTTCGAGATAGGCCCTGACCAGTTTCTGCTGACGTGAATTGCCAAAGACGGAAATGATTCCCGCCTGTCTGTTGACGCTGTAAAAGCTTTGATTCTGCAAGGCGGGGGCGGGGGCTGCCGCCGCCGCTGCGGGCGCCGCCGGCTGGGCTCCGGCTTGCTGTCCGCCCCCCGTCGCCTGATCGATGGCGGCATTCGTCGTCTGGGCCACGGCGGCAGCCGCCGCGACCGGATTGTTGGGGGCGTTGATCACCTGCGGCTTGATGGAGGCCGGGGCGTTTTCCGTGACCGTTCCCGTCTGGCTGACGGCCGTTCCCGCAGCGGCGGGTGCCTGCGATACGGCGTTCGGATTGACCTTGCCCATCTGGCTTTGCAGGAAGTTGGGCTGATAGCGCGGATCGGAATTTTGCAAAATCTGTTTGACGTTGTCGCCCACTTCTTTCCACAGATCGGCATCCGAACTGCCATTGACCGAACTGGACGAGGAGTTGCCCGCAGCCGAACTGCCGCCGCTGACGGCGGCGAAGACGTCGGTATTGGTCTCAACCTTGCTTTTGGTCGAGCGGATCAGATTGATCGCATCCAGCCGGTAATTATGCTGGTACATGGTATCCAGCTCGACGCGCAGCACATTGTCCTTCAGCGTATAGCGCAGCCCCGACAATTCCGCGATGCGGTCGATCACCTGCGGAAAAGGGCGCTCGTGCGCCGAAAAGATGATGCCGCCCGAGATGTTGGGGTCCAGTTCCAGATCGACGCCCGCCTTGCGGGTCAATTCCAGCAACACGTCCTTCAACGGAATCGAATCCGTCACCTGTAGCGAGACCAGACGCGTCTCGATCGAATTGGGTGGCGCCGGTGCGGCCAGCACCGGCTGCAAGTCCGGAATGGGCGGGGCGGCCTTCTTGGTATCAGGCGGCGGCGCACGGTCCTTGAAGGCTTCGTAGTCATCCTTGCTAAGGCCGCTCGCACGGTCGTATTTCAACTCCCGACTGTCGCAACTGTTCAAAGACAACAGCAAGAAACCCGCAAGCAGTATCTTGAACCCGCCCCTGGCCGCTTCTTCCAGCCTTGTTGTGATCACTGCCCGGCCGTTCACCTTGTCCTATCCCGGTCCTAATCCACCCCACGGGCGAAGCAATACGCTCCGCACGGACTCACCCCGAGTCAACCTTACTATATATATGGGGTTTTTCCGAAAGCTTCAACGACATATTGTGTTTAGCGACTCGGCGCTTTTCCTCGACTTATCGTGTTGCGAGTGACAAAAAGAGCGTCAAAAGGAGGGATGCGGCCAGGGAGGGGCCAAAAGGAAAGGCCTGTCCCCTGCCCGAAAACCGCCAAGCCAGACCGAAACAGATGCCCAGAACGCCCGCTCCCAGCCAGAAGCCGGGCAGGCCTTCCAGGCCCAGCCACAGACCGGCCACGCCCAAAAATTTGACGTCACCCATGCCCAGCCCGTGTCGGCCCTTCAGCCGGAAATAGCCCCAGCGCAGCAGCAGTCCGATGGCAAGCCCCAAAGCCCCGCCAAGCCCCATGCCCAGCCAATCGGCCCCGGTAACGCCGGTCCAGAGCAAGGCCAGCAGGGCCAGCCCTCCTTGAATGGGATCGGGCAGGATGCGCATTTCCAGGTCCGAGACGATGAGCACCACCAACCCAGCCCCCAGATAGGCGAGAGCGACCGCCGCCCACAGATTGGGGGCCAAGGCCAAGGCCAGCAGAAACAGCGCCGTCACCGCCAGTTCGATCAGAGGATAGCGCGCCGACACCTTGGCTTGGCAATGGCGGCAATGGCCCTTGGTGAACAGCCAAGTGAAGACGGGAATGAGATCGATTGCGTTCAATGTCGTGCCGCAGGCGGGGCAGCGCGAACGGTCAAGGATGACTGGCTGGCGGCGCGGCAGACGATAGGAAAGTGCGCCGGCCAGACTTCCCGTGGCCAACCCGTAAAGGGCAAAGACCACATACAGAAAAAGCGTCGGCAGCAGATCCAACGCTACCTGTCCCGGGACTGGTCGGACTCGGGGCCGGGAAGCGAGGCGGTCTGGGTCTGCAGCGAGGTGCCGGACGGCGCCATCTGCTCGACCACGCGGGTGAAGATCGATCCGCCCACATCACCCACGGGCAGCAACAGAACGGCGATTACGGCGGCCAGGGCGGCCTCGGCGGCCAGGGCGGCCCACAGCACGCGACGCGTCGTCGTTTTGTCCATAATCGCCACGGGGGCAAACAGAATGTCCTTGGAATCGGCCACCGCATCCTCGACATGCGAGCGCTCGACGCGGGGCGCCGTGTCGGTATAGGCCACCAGCAGGGCCTTTTCAGACAGCACGTTCAACAGGCGCGGAATGCCCCGGCTCGATTTGGCAATCAAAGTCAGAGCGCCCTTGGTGAACAGTTCGCGGCGGTTGCTCTTGCGCTTGCAGCAGGCGATGCGGTGACGCACATATTGCTCGGCCTCGTCCATGGTCAGCTTGCTCGTGTAAAAGCCGTGCACGACGCGCTGATTGAGCTGGCGCAACTCATAGCGCCTTAGAAGAAGGTCCAACTCGGGCTGGCCGAACAGCACGATCTGCAACAGCTTGGCATGCTCGGTTTCCAGGTTGGAGAGCAAGCGCAGCGATTCAAGCCCCTCGACCCCCAGGGCCTGGGCCTCGTCAACCAGCAGAATGGGCGTGAAACCCTGCGCATGCTTTTCCAACAGGAAATAGCGCAAGGCCTCGAAAGCGCTTTCGCGGGAGCCGGGATAAACACCGAATTCCTTGCAAACGGTATCGACCAGCCGGTCCTCGTCGCGTTCCGGCGCATTGATATAGGCCAGAGGCTGAACATCGTTCAGGGCATGCAGCAGAATGCGGCACAAAAGCGTCTTGCCGGTGCCGATGTCGCCCACCACCTTGATCACCCCAGCCTGCTGTTTTAGCGCATAAACCACCGCCTGGGCGATGGCGGTATGCTCGGGCGTGTGCATGTACATCTCGGGGTTCGGCGTCAGCGTGAACGGCCTTTCTTCCAAACCAAAATGGGCTAGATAGGGCATGTTTCACCTCGTCCGCAAATAGTTTAAACGGTCACGCACTTGGCCCACGGGCATGGGCAGCGAAACCCCGCTTCCCCGGCTGGCCAGGGAGAGAACGGCTTCGTAGGAATAAGCCGCCTCGGGCGTCATGCCCGCACGGTCTTGCATCACAGCCAGATTGAAGCGGTAGAGAAGATTCTCTGGAGACAATTGCACAGCCTGGCTTTGATAGCGGATGGCCGAGGCCAGGTCTCCCGACTGCGCATAGATGCTGGCCATCTGGGCCGGAAGCGGGCTGAAACCCGGATTGTCGCGATGAAGCTCTTCGAGTTGCCCCAGGGCCTGGCTGGGATCTTCGGCCCCCAGGATCGACATCAAATTGGACAGAACTTCACGATTGCCCGGGCTGATGGCCAGCGCTTGCTGATAGAGTTGGCGCGCCTCGCCGAACTGGCGCAGCTTGTGAAGGGCGGCGGCACGCCCCGTCAGAGCCGACAGGTTCCTGGAATCGCGCTTCAGCACCTCGGCATAGACCAAGGCCGCCCCTTCATATTGGCCGCTCATCAGCAGGCCATAGGCCCTTTCCGCATCCTCGCGTGACTGGGACGAATTCGAGCGCACGCTGACCATGTCGATCTTCGAATCCGTGCCGGTGGCAGCGACGCTGGGAACGAGGTTGGGCGCTCCACTGGCTTTGCGCACCTCGATCTGCGGCTTGACGCTGGCCTGCTCCTTGCGCCTGCGCACGTCCTCCAACACACCGGGCAAATCATTCGCGGCCTTCTCGGCCACCGCCTGCTCCTGGCTGGCCTTGCGTACGGCTTCGGCGGTGGCGCGCTCCAGGGCAGCCTCGGCAGCCCTGGTGGCGGCTGGAATTTCCGGGCGCGGAGCAGGCGCCGCCGCAACGGGCTCAGGTGGCGGCACCGGAGAAGGCTCGACAGCAGGGGGCTCGACGGCGGGTTTGGGCTTTTCCGGTGGAACAGGCGTCACATCGGGCTGAGAAATCTCAGGCCGGGCGGGCGCCTCGGCCTGCGGAACCGGCTTGGGCGGCTGCGGCACCGCCACGCGCTTCCTGACCGGAGGTGCTTGGCGCACGGGCTCCTCGCCCATCAAGTCTTCCCAGATCAGTTGGACGTCTTCGCCGAAATAGTAAAGCGCACCCAGGGTTCCCCCCAGCAGCGTCACCAGCACAAGCAAGGCGGCACGGAAGGGACGCGCATTGGCCGCAAAGCCGAAACGGCTTTTCGGTGGCAAAACCATCATATCCTCGGTGATCGAAAGATCGCTTTCGGCCAAGGAGTCTGGACGGGGGGCTGCTTTTGCAGGCTGCGCCGAAGAAGCGGGCGCTTTGCGCCTAGCCTTGCTGGATTCGGCAGCACGGGCCAAGGCACTGAACAGACCGGCAGGGCTGGGCGAAGGCGGCAAACGAGGAAGAGGGGGCGGTTCCGGGGCCGTGGCGGCTGGCGCAAAGGCATGACGCCGGGCCTGATTGGCCTCGGCTGCACGCGCCAGCGCTTTGAAAAGAACACTCATCCGCCCCGAACCTAACTACTGACTTGTCGACAGTTCCAGGTAGCATCGGGGCGGCTAAGATATGGTTAATTCTTGTACGCCTTGAATTCGCGGCGATTTTAACTTGGCGCTCCAGGGGTTTGCATTCCTGTAACGAATTGAAATATAAAAGATTTTCCCGTATCTTCCACAAGGGGATGGGGATGGCCTAAATACCCCCACAAGATGTTGCGGTAAAGGTTAATTGTCGAGTCGCCCCAGAGAGTCTGCCGAGTCGCCCCCTTCCAACAGTCAAAACCCAAGCAATGTTTTCTGAAATCTTGATAACACCAAGAAAAACGAATCGAGTTCTTGTACGTGATGTCCTTGCCACCATCTCGGCGCGTTCCCAATCAGCCATTCCCGGAATGCATCGGTCCACAGAAAACTGGCGAGTGGTAGCAGCACCGAAACTATCGTAAACAGTCGGGCATGATCTGGCTCGTTCTGCTTGCCACCACCGCAGCCCAGGCCCTGGCCACGCTGGCCGTCTTGGCCCTGCCGGTCATCGCCCCCACCCTGGCCCTGGCCTTCGGGCTCGACGCTTCGTTGATCGGCCTTCAGGTCAGCATCGTCTATGGCGGGGCCATGCTGCCCTCGATCCTGGGTGGCACACTGGACCGCAAGCTGGGTTCGGTCAGAGCCAGCCAGCTTGCCCTTGGCCTGGGAGGGCTGGGCCTTCTCTTCGCCATCCTTCCTTTCGTTTCCACTCTGGCCCTGGGTTCGCTATTCGTCGGCTTCGCCTATGGGCTGACCAACCCGGCGGCAGCGCATCTTCTGGCCCGCTTTGCGCCTGCCAAAAATCGCAACTTCATCTTCTCGGTCAAACAGGCCAGCGTTCCCTTGGGCGGCATGCTGGCGGGGCTGATCACGCCGCCCCTGGCCGAGGCCTTCGGCTGGCGCGCCGCCCTGGCGCTGCTTGCTCTCAGTCTGGCTCTGCTCGCCCTGGCGCTCGAACCCGGGCGCAAGGCCTGGGACACGGACCGCGATCCAACGGTCAAGCTGCATGTCAATCCCTTCGCAGGGCTAGGTGTTACCTGGCGCAACCAACGCCTGCGCTGGCTGTCGATGTGCGGCTTCTTCTATTCCGCCGTCCAGATGTGCGTTGCCAGTTTTCTGGTTACCTTCCTGGTGCACGAGCTGGGCCGTTCGCTGATCGAGGCGGGACTGGTCATGGCCCTGATGCAGGTGGCGGGCGTGGCGGGGCGCATGGGCTGGGGCGGACTGGCCGATCTGATCAGAAGCGGCCACAAGGTTCTGCTGATCATTGGCCTCATCGCCATCGCAGGTTCGCTGGCCAGCTTCTTCCTGACCCCTTCGACACCGTCCTGGTTTGCGACAAGCGTCTTCATGCTGCTGGGCTTTACCGCCATCGGCTGGAACGGCGTCTTTCTGGCCGAGGTGGCGCGTTCGGTGCCGCAAGAAGAGGTCAGCATCGCCACCGGCGGCGCGCTCTTCTTCACCTTTATGGGAGTCTTTTTCGGCCCCGCCCTGTTCAGCCTGATTTATGGCGGTTTGGAAAGCTACAGCGCCTCATATGCCGGCCTGGGGCTGGTAACGCTCATGGGCATGGCGATGGTTTGGAAATCGCAGAAGAGTCAGGCCGGAATCAGCAACCCATCCTTCAATTGAATCCGCCGGTCCATGCGAGCCGCCAGATCGGGATTGTGCGTGGCGATCAAGGCTGCCAGCCCCTGATCGCGCACCAGGGTCAGCAATTCCTGGAACACCACATCGGCGGTGGCGGGATCCAGATTGCCCGTGGGCTCGTCGGCCAAAAGCAGCTTGGGATTATTGGCAAGCGCCCGAGCGATCGCCACCCGCTGCTGCTCGCCACCGGACAACTGGCCGGGACGGTGCGTCTCGCGCCCAGAAAGACCCAGGCGGCCCAGCAGATCGCTGGCCCGCATCGCCGCCTTGGCCTTGGAGACGCCCGCGATCATCTGCGGCAGAACCACGTTTTCCAGGGCCGAGAATTCCGGCAGCAGGTGATGATACTGATAGACAAAGCCCAGGCTGGCGCGACGCAATTCGGTGCGCCTGTCATCACTAAGCAGCGTGGCATCCGATCCGGCCAGCACTACCTCGCCCGCATCGGGCTTTTCAAGCAATCCCGCGATATGCAAAAGCGTCGATTTTCCTGCCCCCGAAGGGCCGACCATGGCAACGATCTCGCCGCTTCTGACTTCGATTCCCGCACCTCTCAAAACATTGAGGTCAGCGCGCCCCTGCTTGAAGGATCGCGTAATGCCGGAAAGTTTCAGCACCACCTCACTCATAGCGCAACGCCTCCACCGGATCGAGGCGGGCGGCGCGCCAGGAGGGATAGATGGTGGCGGCAAAAGAGAGACCCAGCGCCATCAGCACCACCTGAATCACCTCGCCGGAATCGACGCGGGCGGGCAGTTTTGATAGGAAATAGATTTCCGCCGAGAACAGATCGGTGCCGGTGAGCGATTGCAAAAACTGGCGAATGCTTTCGATATTGAGCGAGAAGGCCAGCCCCAAACACACGCCCAGCAAGGTTCCCGTAACGCCGATGCTGGCCCCCGACAAAAGGAAGATGCGCTGAATCATGCCCTGGGTCGCCCCCATGGTGCGCAGGATGGCGATGTCGCGCCCCTTGTCCTTGACCAGCATGATCAGGCTGGAAATGATGTTGAAGGCAGCCACCAGGATGATCAGTGTCAGGATCAGGAACATGACGTTGCGTTCCACCTGCACGGCATTGAAGAAGCTGGAATTGGCCTGCTGCCAGTCATAGACGCTACCCGCATCGCCGACCTTCTGGGCAATCTCTGAGCGCACCCGGGGCACCAGATCGGGATTTTCCAAAACGACTTCGAGATGCGTTACCGCCTCTTTGTCCTTTAGCTGGAAAAAGACCTGCGCCTCTTCCAAGGGCACGAAAACATAGGAGGAATCATATTCGTACATGCCGACATTGAAGAGGCCGACGATCTGGTAGGAGCGCATGCGGGGCACGGTGCCGAAGGCGGTGATCTGGCCCTTGGGGGCGATCATGGTCAGCGTGTCGCCCACCCCCAATCCCAACTTCACCGACATGCGCGAGCCGATGACGACACCTTCGCCCCGCTCGAATGCGTCGATCGAGCCGTTGAAATTGTCGGCAACCACCTTGCGGCTCATCAGGTCCTTGGCCCGAATGCCGCGCACCATGGCGCCCTGGGCATGATTGCGCCCGGTTACCATCACCTGGCCCTCGACAGTGGGCGAGACGTGAACCACGCCGGGAATGCTGCGCACCGCCTCGGCCAGGGGGTCAAAATTCGAAAGCTGGTTGGCATAGCCGTAAACGCCGAGATGGCCGTTGAGCCCCAGAATGCGGCCCAGCAGTTCAGCCCTGAATCCGTTCATCACCGCCATGACGATGATGAGCGTAGCCACCCCAAGCCCGATGCCCAGCAGCGAGAAACCGGCGATGACCGAGATGAATCCTTCCTGGCGCCTGGCGCGCAAGTAGCGCATGGCCACCATGCGTTCGAAAGCACCAAAGATCATGGTTCAGCCCGCCAGACGGGCAAGAGCGGATTCGACAGACAATTCGTGCTTCTCGCCGGTGGCGCGGAACTTCAATTCCACCACGCCCGCCTTCAGCCCCTTGGGACCGACCACAAGCTGCCAGGGCAGGCCGATCAGGTCCATGTCGGCAAATTTCACGCCGGCCCGCTCGTCGCGGTCGTCATAAAGAACCTCGATGCCACGGCCCGACATGGTGCCGTACAGCTCGCCGCAAACGCGGTCGCAATCAGCATCGCCGGTCTTCAGATTGACCAGCCCGACGCGGAAGGGAGCCACACTTTCCGGCCAGATGATGCCCGCATCGTCGTGATAGGCCTCGATGATGGCCCCCACCAGGCGCGACACCCCGATGCCGTAAGACCCCATTTCGGCGACGATGCTTTCGCCATTGGGGCCATGCAACACGGCACCCAAGGGGGCCGAATATTTCGTGCCAAAATAGAAGATGTGTCCCACTTCGATACCACGGGCCGAAACCAGCTTGTCGCCCAAGGCTGCCGCCTTGGTCACATCGTGCTTTTCGTCGGTGGCTGCGTAAAGCGAGGTGAAGCGCTCGACCAGAGGGGACAGATCGCCCGCGTAATCGACCGTCTCGGACAGCACGTCGATATCCAGAAGGTCTTTGTGGCAATAGACTTGGCTTTCGCCGGTCTCGGCCAGGATGATGAATTCATGGGACAGATCGCCGCCGATGGGTCCGGTATCGGCCGCCATCGGAATCGCCTTCAGCCCCATACGGGCGAAGGTGCGCAAATAAGCCACAAACATCGTATCGTAAGAGCGTCTGGCGCCCGCATAATCCAGATCGAAGGAATAGCTGTCCTTCATCAGGAATTCGCGCCCGCGCATGACGCCGAAACGGGGACGCACCTCGTCTCGGAATTTCCATTGAATGTGATAAAGCGTTTTCGGCAAAGCGCGATAGCTTTTGATGTCCTTCCTGAAGATGTCGGTGATCAGTTCCTCATTGGTGGGGCCGTACAGCATCTCGCGCTCATGGCGGTCGGTGATGCGCAGCATCTCCTTGCCGTAATCGTCAAAACGACCGCTTTCCTTCCACAACTCGGCGGGCTGGATGGTGGGCATCAGCAATTCCTGGGCGCCGGCGGCATCCTGTTCGGCCCTGACGATGGCCTCGATCTTCTTCAGCACGCGCAGCCCCATGGGCAGCCACGAATAGATGCCCGCCGCCGACTGGCGGACCATCCCTGAGCGCAGCATCAGGCGGTGCGAGGCGATCTGGGCCTCGGACGGGGTTTCCTTCATGGTGGGCAGGAAATAGCGGGAAAGGCGCATGGCAAAACCTGACTTGTTGGAAAACTGGCGACAATCTAACGATAAAGCTAAACTGACGCCATGACGAAACGTATCCTGTTTTTGGCCGAAACCGCCGAGCGGCTGGGAAGCTCGGTCTTCCTCTTGGATTTTCTGACCTGGCTGAAGGGACAGGGAGTGGCCGAGGCCTATTTGCTGCTGGGAGCCCCTGGTTCTTTATTGAATGATTTCAATAATGTGGCTGAGACGACGGTGCTGCTGCCCGATGGCCGCGCCACCCCCCAGTCTTTGGCCGAAGCTACCCCGATTGTTCAAAAGCTGCGCGCCCAGCCCTATGAGCTGATTTTCGCCAACACGGCCAGTACGGCCCCTCTCTTGGAATTGACGGCCAGGCCGGGCATGCCGGTCCTGCTTCATGTGATGGAGGGGGCCTATTCCCTCCGCCATGTACTGGGGCTCGATCTCTTGGAGCGCTTGAAACAAAGGGCCAGCCACTTCGTCGCCGCCTCATCCTCGATCGAGCGCGAATTGCTGGAGGAATTTTCTGTCCCAAGGGAAAAACTGTCTCTCGTTCCCTGCGCCACCCGCCTGCCCCGAGCGGCACAGCGAACGGAGCATGAGGGCTTTCAGGTGCTGGGAGCGGGAACGCTGAACTGGCGCAAAGGCCCCGACCTGTTCGTGCAACTGGCAGCCCAGGTCAAACGCCAGGCCCCCGATCTGCCCATCCGCTTCGTCTGGGCGGGAAAGCCGGTCGAGCCAGGCATCGATTTTCGCCTGGCCTATGAAACCAAACTGGCCGGGGTGGAGGACTGTCTCACCTTCCTGGGCGAGGTAGCGGACATGCCCGCCCTTTATGCCGCCTCGGACGCCTTCGTTCTGACCTCGCGCGAAGAACCGCTGGGGCTGGTCTGCGTCGAGGCCGCTGCCCGGGGGCTGCCCGTCCTGTGCTTCCTGGGTGCCGGGGCGGCAGCCGACTTCGTTTTGCCGGATGCGGGAGTCGCCCTGCCCTATCCTGCCATCGACGACATGGCCGAAGCCTTGCTGACGCTGGCGGCCAATCCTGATGTGTGCGCCCGCATGGGAGCGGTGGGGCGAAAGCGCGCCCTGGCTCTGCACGACATGGAGGTGGCGGGGCCGAAGATGTGGAATCTGATCAAGACGAATCTAACTTGATCTTAGAGCATGCTGGCAGCCCTGGCAGGCTGCAGGCTCGGCCTTTGCATAGTCGGCCAGCCAGCGGTCGGGCATCGGCATTTTCAGCGCCTCGACCAGAGGGGTTTGGGCAATGCTGATCCTTCCATAATAATGGGCGTCGGTCAGGGTGCAGCAGGGTGCCAGGAATCCCTCGGCATCGATGAAGGGATGGCGGAAAGGGGCTGGACAGCGCTCCCCTTCCCGCTGGGTAGGCTGGGTCAGAATCACATCGAGATGGGGCAATTGCGCACGCGATTTTTCGACCAGGCTGGTCAGCAGCATCCGCCCCTGGCGATCCAGAACCTGACCCGAGGCCGCACGGCCTTCCAGCAATTCGACATCGGAAAGATCGGTCAGATACACCGTGAATCGGCCCAATTCATTCAGGCGGGCCAGGGTTTCCGGCACATCGAGCAGATTGTCGCGCCCGACCACCGTGGTAATGGTAAGAGGAATGGTCAGGGTGGCGGACAATTCCTTCAAGCGCACTGCCAGTTTTTCCACCTTAGTGCCCCGACGCACGACATCCGCCACCGCCTGCGTCAAAGAATCGACCGAGATGGAGAGAAAGCTCAAGCCCGCCTGGGCAAGCGCCTCATAGGCAGCGATATCGGCGGTAAGCCCGTTGCTGTTAAAGGTGATGGCTTCGAACTTGCCACTGGCCCTGGCCAGACCCACGATGGCCACGATGTCGGGGTTGAGCATCGGCTCGCCCGTGCCGTTCAGAATCAGAATCCGGCAGGGCGGCAGGTTCGACAGCACAAGCGCGAACAGATCGGCCCGCATGCGGTTATTCGTCCAATCGCCCGATCGGTTGCGCACCGTGCGCAGGCAGCCCTTGCATTTCAGATTGCATTCGCGCGTGGCCTCGACCTGAACAGTATCGACCGATACCTCGCCCCAAACCCAAGAGGCGCTCACTTTGCGCCCTGCTTCTGGCACTGGGCGGCCAGATCGGCCTCTTCAGCCTTGTTGAGCGGCTTGCCGTTGAAATAGGCCCTGCCGCTCATCAGATCGATCTTGATGGTGCCCACCGACATGCTGCTGTCGGACAGTCCGACCTGAGACGTCACGGGTTTCTTGTCGAGGGAGAATTCGAAACTGTCGGGCAGTTCGATGACCAGGGGAGCATCACCGCTCTCGGCCCCCAGATCGGCAGGCTTGACGGGCCTGCCCTTCGCATCCACCCCAGGCTTGTAGGCGACATCGGCAGAAGGGACATGGCGGACTAGCCTCTGGCAGTCCTGGCGGGAGACCTGAACGCTCTCCCCCGCCGCCGCCTCACTGGCCGCAAGCAACCCCAGGATGAACATAAGGCAAATCTGTTTCATGATTTATCTTGCCTAATCAGGCCTTAAGGAAGCGCTAAGGCCGCCCGCCCCGCAAACATAATTCGAATGCTTCGTAAATTGGATATTATACGCAACCTTTGAAAAAAAAATGGGTGACGGGTGGAAAATTATTGCGTAGATTGAGCCCCACAAAAAGGGGCCTATCGCGCAAGCGGAGATTGGGCTCAAGTTTGGGGAGGAGTAGGCCCCGCCGGAAGGACCCGATCAAACAAGGGCCAACACCGGCAGGCCGCGAGAGCAAAGAACGGCGAGGCGCCTCATGGCTGCCTCGCCGTTTTTGTTTGGGAAACCGTCAGCGCATCCAGGCAGGCTTTGGTTTGGCCCTGGCGATCTTTTTCGCAATCTTGCAATCAGGGCGATGGGCGCCGGGCAGATAGCCCAGGCTCATCAGAAACTCGTTCACCACTTCGCCGCCAGTGAAGACGAAGGTCTTCTTGAACAGTTTCACCCAGTCTTCCTTGGCAAGTGGATGGTGCGCCTCGATCCAAGCGGAAAAGCCGCCATGGCTTTTGCGCAGCCCACGGATGCGTTTGGCGTTCTCGATGATGGCCGCCACCTTCAGCTTGTTGCGGATGATTCGGGCGTCACTTAACAAGCGCAACGTCTCGGTCTCGCCATAACGAGCGACGCGATCCACCTTGAATCCCTCGAAGGCGTCGAACAGGCCCGGACGCTTCTTCAGCACAATCTCCCAGGAAAGACCTGCCTGCATGATCTCAAGCGCCAGGCGCTCGAACAAAACAGACTCGTCCGACGCCGGAAATCCGTATTCCGTATCGTGATAGGGACCGTGCACCGGATGGCCGGGAGCGATGTCGCAATACCAGCTCATGAGAGGTCAGGCCTGTTCCAGTTCGACCAGGGCGCCCTGCAAATCCTTGGGATGCAGGAACAGCACGGGCTTTCCATGAGCGCCGATCCTGGGTTCGCCGTCGCCCAGCACACGAAGACCGGCTTGCTTCAGCCGATCACGGGCCGCCAGGATGTCCTCGACCTCGTAGCAGACATGGTGAATGCCGCCCGTGGGATTCTTGGCCAGAAACCCCGCCAGAGGCGAGGCGTCGCCCAAGGGATGCACCAGTTCGATCTTGGTGTTGGGCAGGCTCACAAAGACCACCGTGACGCCATGCAAGGGGATGTCCAGAGGCGCCGACACATCAGCCCCCAGGATTTCCCGGTAGGTTCCCGCGGCGGCCTCCAGGTCGGGCACCGCGATGGCGACATGGTTCAAACGTCCGATCATACAGCCCCCCCCTCAAATAATGCGCTTTACGTATCTTAAAGCGACTCGATAAACCGCGAAGCGCATTTAAACCCTGATCAAATGAACCTCGGTCAAAGGCTTCTTCTCGATCAGATCGTTCAGCACCCGTCTGGCCGCAATCCGTATGGCTTCGGACAGGGTGGTGTCGTCCTTGCGCTGGCTGCTGGACATATCCTCGATAGCATCGGCCACTGCCGCCGCCGCTTCTTCCAGCAGATGGGCGTCAAGATCAGGATCAAGCAGCCCCTGGGCGCTGATCTTGGGATCGGCCAGCAGGCGGCCCTTCTTGTCCACCACCACCGTCACCACGGCGGACCCATTCCAGATCATGCGGTGCCGGTTGCGCATGACCAGGGAATCCATGCGGATCAGGCGCCCGCCATCCATGGCCAGCTTGCCGGTGGGCACATGATCGACCACTTCTGCCGGATCGGGCGTCAATCGCACCAGGCTGCCGTTGCGGGCCATCACCACCTCGGGCACGTTCAGGCCTCTTGCGAATTCGGCATGTTCCAGCAGATGGCGGTCCTCGCCATGCATGGGAATGGCGATACGAGGTTTCAAGAGGCCATAAAGGCGCCTCAACTCCTCCTTGCCGGGATGTCCCGAGACATGGACGAAATGATCCTCGTCGGTCATGATTTCAACGCCACGCCGGGCCAATCCGTTCTGGACGCGGTGAATTTCTTTCTCGTTGCCCGGAATGATGCGCGACGAAAAGATCACCACATCGCCCGTGCCCAATTCCACGACCGGATGATCGCCCTTGGCGATGCGAGCCAGGGCCGCCCGAGGCTCGCCCTGGCTTCCGGTGCAGATCAACAGCAGCTTGTCGTCGGGCAGTTGCATGCCTTCGCGGTCGGTCAGGAATTCGGGCACGTCTTTCAGATAGCCGTTATCCCGAGCCGCCCGCTCGATCCGCCACAACGAGCGACCGGCCAGGGCGACATGGCGGCCATTGGCCCTAGCTGCATGGGAAATGCTGTCAAGGCGCGCCACGTTGGTGGCAAAGCAGGCCACGGCGACGCGCCTTGGATAATGGCTGATCAGATGCGAGAGACTTTCGCGCACCTCGGCCTCCGATCCGGAATGGCCGTCCAGGAACACATTGGTCGAATCGCAGACCAGGGCCAGCACCCCCTCTTCGCCGATCTCGGCCAGGCGCGTCTCGTCGGCCAGTCCGCCCACGATGGGGGCAGGATCCAGCTTCCAGTCGCCGGTATGGATGATGGTGCCCGCCTTGGTACGGATGGCCAGCAGATGGGCTTCGGGAATTGAATGGGTCATGGCGACATATTCGATCTCGAAAGGCCCCGCCTTGAAGCGCTTTCCGGGCTTGACCACCTTAAGCTCGACATCCTGCTCCAGCCCCGCATCGATCAGCTTTTCGCGCAGGATGTCGGCGGTGAATCCGGTGGCCCAGACCGGGCAGCGCAGGCGATCCCACAGATAGGGAATGGCGCCCATATGGTCCTCGTGACCGTGTGTCAGCACGATGCCCACCAGATCGGAAACACGCTCTTGAATGAAGGCGGGATCGGCCATCACCAGATCGATGCCGGGGGCGGTTTCATCGCCAAAGGAAACGCCGCAATCAACGATCAGCCACTTGCCGCGATAGCCGTAGAGATAGAGGTTCATCCCGATCTCGCCCGCCCCGCCTAAAGGCAGGAAATACAGGCCGTCGTCCTGATGCTTGGTCATTGTTGTCCTTTGGCGTTGCGCCGCCAGATCGCCAACAGGCCCCTGAGCGTGAGATCGGTATCGAGATGGCGTATCCTGGGCACCGCCTCGGCAAACAGCGGAGCCAGACCGCCGGTGGCGACCACGGTCATGGCGGCTCCGAATTCTTCTTCGATTCTGGCTACCAAACCCTCGATCAGGCCGACATAGCCCCAATAGACGCCCGAGCGCATGGCAGGCACAGTGGCCTTGCCGATCACCTGCTTGGGCCTGCCGATGGCAACCCGCGGCAGCTTGGCGGCCGCCATGTGCAATGCCTCCAGCGACAGGTTGATGCCGGGTGCGATGGCACCGCCGCAGTAATTGCCCTCTTGGTCGATAACGTCGAAGGTGGTGGCCGTGCCGAAATCGATGACGATCAGGGGGCCGGAATAGCTTTGATGGGCCGCCACCGCATTGACCAGACGATCAGCCCCCACTTCCTCAGGCCGGTCCAGAAAAACCTGAAGCCCCAGATCAACCCCCTCTTCGCCCACCACCAGGGGATCGGCCCCGAAATAGCGGCGGCAAAGCTGCTTTAAATTGAACAGCACGGCAGGCACCACGGTGGCGATGATGGCGGCATCGATCTGCTTGCGGTCGATCTCGGCCAGTGCCAGCAACTGGGTCAGCCAGACGCCCAATTCATCGGCGGTGCGCATGGCACCCGTCGAGGCGCGCCACTCACCTTTCACCTCTTCGCCGTCGAAAACGGCAAAGACGATATTGGTGTTTCCGGAATCGATGGCCAGCAGCATGAAAAATCCCTTAGCCTTTCGCTGTGCCAAGGGATACCCCCCTGCCAGGGCGGCGTCAATCGTCACAAATGCAATTCTGGCATTCGACTACCAGAATTCATGTTTCCCGCTCATTCCAGACATGCTAACAACAAAGCCATCCTCACCGCCCTTTCAAGAAGGGATTTCTTGATATGCCCATGATCAAGACCATCCGCGCCAAGCTGCACGGCATCCGGGTGACCGATGCCGACTTGAATTATCACGGTTCGATCACGCTGGACCCGGAACAGTGCGAGTTGGCGGGCATCTATCCCATGGAATTCGTCGAAATCTGGAACAAGAATTCTGGGGCGCGCATCAGCACCTATGTCATCCACGGCCAGCCGGGCTCGCGCTGCTGCGTGCTGAACGGGGCGGCGGCCCGCACCTGCCAGCGCGGCGACGAATTGATCGTGGCGGCGGCCGACTGGATCGAGCCCAACCAGCTTTACGCCACCAAGCCGCGCATTCTGACCTTTCTGCCGGGCAATCAGGTCGATCAGGTGCTGATGTATGACGTCTTCGCCTCGGCCGCGCGGCCCTATGATTTTCGCATCGTCGAGGCCGACGGCCAAACCCTGGCCGATTGCCACACCTGGCCCAATGTCGATATCGCCTCCATCAGGCTGGATCTGAGAAAGCGCGGCTGGAGCGAGGCCGACATCGACGCCTTCGTCGCCAGCCACTTCTCCCTTTAATCTTCTTTCGACTTGCGTTTCCCCCCCGGAATCTGCTCGAACAGGTAAGGGACACCCCGCCTAAGCGATTCCCAGGCCCGCTTTGCCTCATGTTCGTCGGTGCTGCGATGGCAAGCGACGCAGTTTTCATAGCTCGACATGCCAAGCTCGCGATGCTCCCTCAAGGTCCTCTCGGGCGAATGCTCGTGGCAGAAATAGCACGTATACTGCTTGTAATCCTTGGTGCGATGGCAGGTGGTGCAGCGCTTGTGCTGATCGTCCAGCACGAAGAATTTCGCATGCTCGAACGAGGCGGGCTTCCACTGCTCGGTGGTATGGCAAGCTCCGCACTTGCTGGAGGTCTGGCTGTGCATGGCATCACTGGGCGCCTTGCCCTGGTGGCAGTTCGTGCACAGTTCGCGCTCGGCCAAGGCAAGCTGTTCATGCTTGAAGGAAGCCGGCTTCCATTTCTCGGGAATATGGCAAAGCGAACAAGCCTCTGAAGCCGAGCGGTGCAACTTGTCTGCAGGTTTCTTGTGGCAGGAAACGCACTGCTTTTGATCGTCGGCGGCCAGCAGACCGTGCGAGAAGCGCTGACGGATGCGATAGATCGAAACCCCCTGGTGATCGCTGTGACAGGCCACGCATTCCTGACCGCCCAACTTCTGATGGAAGGGCGTTTTGGCTTTCTGAGTCGGAACGGGAAGGCCCTTGCTGGTCAGAATTCCGATATCGGCCACCTTGTGACAGGCGACGCACTTCTTGGGTTCGGCTCCCAGAAACGAGACATGGCAGGCAAAACAATCCTGCTCCAAATCACGATGCCCATCGACCAGCGATCCGGGACTGACCATCAAATGCGCGAACATGAAGACCAGCGCCACGGCAACGGCCAGATTTGCCAGCAGGATATATGTTAGGGGGCGGTTCATTTCCACTCCCAGAACAGAAAGACGCTGAGAATATGGCCCAGAGCCAGAACGGCGAAGACAATGGAAATGGGAAAGTGGATGGCCCGCCAGTTGCCCATGGTTTCGAAGGTCACGGCCTCCCAGAACAGCTCCTTCTCGACCTCTGATTTCGACATGCCGTGAAGGCGGTATTTTTCTTCAAAGACAGCAAGCCTTCTGCGCGAACGTTCCAGGAGATAGCGCCCGGTCAGGCCGCTGACCACATTGACGATCATGCCCCCGGTCGCCAACCAGGGCAGGATCGCGTTGAAATGAACGCCCGCATGGATCATCACCATCCAAGCGCCCAGCCAGGTCATGACTTCATGCCATCCGAGAAGGGTTTTTGGATTGCCAAAGCTGATGACCTTGCGTTTGCGCAGCGAATAGAGAAGAGAGAGCAGGATCAGGATGGTTCCAGGAATTCCCAGATAGCGCCCGACCCAGACCAGCTTGAGCTGGTGCAAGGCGAAATCGCCCGCCATGGTGGCCAGAATCAGAACGGCAAAAAGCCCCAGGAAGGGCAACACATCGTTCTTGACGATGGATTTTTTCATGCCCCCCTCACGCCGACAAAACAAGATCGCGACTGGGCCGCGATGAGCAGAGCAGGCAACAGCCCGGTTCGACATCGAAATCGGGCGTATGCAGATACTCGACCTCGCCCGATTCGATCGGGGTCTGGCATGTGCCGCAACCACCAGCCCGGCAGCCAGAATCGACGCGAATGCCGTTCTTCTCGGCAAAATCCAGAAGCGAGGCAGAACCATTATCCCAGACCAGCGTCTTGGCCGATTTGCTGAAGGTGACGCTTATGGCCTGTGCTGACGATTGTTCAGGCACAGTCGGATTGGCAGATTGCGTCAAAGAGGCCGGGCCAAAGGCTTCATAGTGAATCCGATGCGAGGAAACGCCCCACTCATGAAGGGATGGCACCAGAGTTTCCATCATGGCCCTTGGTCCGCAAACGTAGAAATCATAACTTTTGGGTGACAGGTTGAGCCGCAACAGCGTCAGATCGACATGGCCTTGATGCTGAAAATCCTGGCCCGTTCTGTCGGAAGGGTTCGGTCGGCTGTAACAAACCCGCAGCCTGAAATTGGTGTGTCTGGCGGCCAGTTCCTCCAGATGCGCCTTCATGACATGTTCGGCTCCGCTCCGAACGCCGTAGAAAAGCCATATCTCGCGCTTGGAACCGCTTTGAAGGCTTGCGTTCAACATGCAAAGAACGGGGGTGATGCCGATGCCGCCCGCGATCAGGACGACGGGCGAACTGCCTGGCCTGAGGTGAAAGAGTCCGCTTGGGGCCTTTGCGGAAAGCACGCTTCCCTCTTGAATATTGTCGTGCAGATGATTGGAGGAAAGGCCAGCAGGGCATCCTGGCGAGGCAAGGCGCTTGACCGAAATTCTGTAATGATCAAGCCCCGGTCGGTCGGACAGGGAATAGCAACGCGTGATGCTCTTTCCGTCGCCAGAGGGATCACCCACATTGAGCCTGAAGGTCAGGAACTGACCCGGCAGGAAGGACGCAAGCGGCTTGGCATCAACGGGAACCAGATGGAAGGAACAAACGCTTCGGCTGGAATCCTCGAAGCATTTGCGCACGACCCTGAAATCGCGAAACCCTTCCCAGGAAGGCATGGGCACATCGGGCTCGCTTTCCTCGATCTCGCTCGAACGGCGCTTTAAGGAGTCGTACTTCTGCCAATGACGCTTGAAGGCCAGAAGCGCAAAAAGCGCGATCTGGACGATAATTCCGCACAGAATATAGAGAAAAAGTTCCAATGCCGTCATAGCATCACCCGCCTTGAAATCAGGCTAGCTCAGTCGCGGCTTGCTGGCAATCTTCGGAAAGAACACGTCGCCCGCCAGGATGCGAGTTTTGCCATCCAGGATCAGCGCCCCTTGGTCGTCAAGACCGGTGAAAATGCCCGTGAGCGTGCGATCTTCCAATTTCACCTCGATGGGTTCACCTACACCTTTGGCATGCTTAAGCCAGCGCTCGCGAATGGGGCCAAAACCCAGGTTCTTCCAGGCCTCGTACAGCGTCCATAGACGAGGAGCCAGATAATCCAGCGCAGCACCAGCCGTAAGAAACCTGTTCCATTGGGAAAGAGCCGCTGCAGGATAGGGCGTATCCTGAGGCGCATGGGCGATATTGATGCCCATGCCCAGCACGATGCCCAAGGGGGGCGCAGGCTCCAACAAAATGCCCGAAATCTTGGCTCCATCGGCCAGCACGTCGTTGGGCCATTTGAGACGGATATCCGCCTGAGGCGTTGCCCACACCGCCAGATCATGGATTGCCAGCGCTGCCACGAACCCCAGTTCGGCGGCGCGCGCCAAGGGAACATCGGGACGAAGGATCAGGGAAAAATACAGATTGCCGTGTGGGCTGACCCAGTTGCGCCCGCGCCGCCCCCGCCCGCCGGTCTGCTGATCGGCCCAGACCAAGGTGCCTTCAAGCGCCCCCTGCCCGGCCAACGCCATGGCCTCGTCATTCGTGCTGCCCACACACGCCCGTTCTTCCAGAACGAACGGAGGGGGCAAACGAAGCGTCATCAGTGCGGAAAGAGCGTCTTGGCAGCCGCTGCGGACAGGCGCATCACCGGCATGGGCACCAGGAAGAAAAAGGCCACCACCAGGGTGGAAACCGTCAGCACCACGCCCATGGTCCGCCCGATGGCCTTGTCCAGGGCCTCAATCGGCTCGTCGAAATACATCACCTTGACGATGCGCAGGTAATAGAAGGCGGCCACGGCACTGGTCAGAACGCCCAGGATCGCCAGCGTGTACAGCCCGGCATGGATGGCGGCCAGGAAGACATACAGCTTGCCGAAAAAGCCCGCCAGCGGCGGAATACCCGCCATCGAGAACATGAACAGCGCCATGGCCAGCGCCATCAGGGGATTGGTCCGGCCAAGACCGGCCAGATCGTCAACGCCTTCCACCGCGCGGCCCTTGACGCGCATGGCCAGAATCACCGCGAAGGCGCCCATATTCATGGCGAGATAGATCGCCAGATAAACCAGAACACCGGTGATGCCTTCCTGATTACCCACGGCCAGACCGACCAGGGCATAGCCCGCATGACCGATCGAGCTATAGGCCATCAGGCGCTTGATGTTGCTTTGCCCGATGGCCCCGAAGGCGCCCACGGTCATCGACAGAATGGCGATCAGCACCAGAATGGGCTGCCACTGGGGCAGCATGGGGCCGAAGGGACCAACCAGAACCCGCGTGATCAGCGCGAAGGCGGCGATCTTGGGGGCGATGGCAAAGAAGGCGGTAACAGGTGTGGGTGCTCCTTCATAGACATCGGGCGTCCACATATGGAAGGGAGCCGCCGCCACCTTGAAGGCCAAACCCGCCAGAATGAAGGCCATGCCGATGGCAACGCCAACGGGGGCGTGACCATGCGACAGCACCTTGGCAATCGCATCGAATCCGGTGGCGCCGACATAACCATAGACCAGCGACATGCCGAACAGCATGAGGCCCGAAGCCAGTGCGCCCAGAATGAAATATTTGAGGCCCGCCTCGGTCGAGCGCGCATTGTCGCGGTGATAGGCCGCCAGAACATAAAGCGACAGGCTTTGCAACTCGAGCCCCATATAGAGCGAGATCAGATCGTTGGCCGAGATCATCATGCTCATGCCAAGGGCTGCGAACATCACCAGCACGGGATATTCGAAACGGGCCAGCTTTTCCCGCTCGAACCAGGCCCTGGCCATGGCGAGCGTGAAGGCCGAAGCGCCCAGCACCATCAGCTTTGCAAAGCGGGCAAAGCCATCCAGCACGAACAATCCGTCGAAGGCGTGAATGGTGGCCCCGCCCTTGGGCGTCACCAGCCAAGCCAAGGCGGCGGAAATCACCAGCAGAACGGCCCCTAGGTAGAAGAAAATACGCGGACGTTCCTCGCCCTTGCCGAAAACGCCCAGCATCAGAAGCGCCATGGCCGCAAGTGCCAGGAAAATCTCGGGCAACGCTGGCCCCAGGACGGGAAATGCGCCGCTCATACCTTCTACTCCTGCTTAGCCGGTGAAACCGGACTCTCAGTGCCCGGTGTGGGCTGTGCCTGAGGTTCGGATGTCTGCTGCGTGGTTTCGGCCGGAGCCGGAGCCGAAACAGGGGCCGGAGCCACTTCGGCTCCAGCGGGAGCCTCTGCCGGAACATCGACCGGGGCCGCTTCGGCGGCGGGTTCAGCCACAGGGGCGGGCTTGGGGGCCAGAGACTCTTGATGCTGCGTGATCAGTCTGTCGACCGAGGCATGCATGACATTGAGATAGCTTGAAGGATAGATGCCCATCCACAGCACGACGGCAATCAAGGGGGCAAAGACCAATATCTCGCGCAGATCGAGATCGAGAATGCTTTTCAGATCTTCGCGCTCGAGCTTACCGAAAACCACCCGGCGATAAAGCAGCAGCATATAGGCCGCCCCCAGCACAACGCCAGTCGTGGCCAGCAGAGCAACCCAGGTATTGGCGCGGAAAGTGCCCAGCAACACCAGGAACTCGCCCACGAAGCCCGAGGTGCCGGGCAGGCCGACCGAGGCCAGCATGAAGACCATGAAGACCAGGGCGTAACGCGGCATGCGATGAACCAAGCCGCCATAGCGCGCGATCTCGCGGGTATGCATGCGGTCATAGACCACGCCGACGCAGAGGAACAGGGCTCCCGACACCACGCCGTGCGAGAGCATCTGGAAAAGCGCACCCTCGACCGCCTGCGGGGTCATGGCGAAAATGCCCATGGTGACGAAACCCATATGCGCCACCGAGGAATAGGCGATCAGCTTCTTCATGTCCTCCTGGGCCAGCGCCACCAGCGAGGTATAGATGATGGCGACGATGGAGAGAGTATAGATGAAGGGCGTGAAATATGCCGTGGCCTCGGGCAGCATGGGCACCGAGAAACGGATGAAACCATAAGCACCCATTTTCAAAAGCACGCCAGCCAGGATGACCGAGCCGCCCGTGGGGGCCTCGACATGCGCATCGGGCAACCAGGTATGGAACGGCCACATCGGCACCTTGACCGCGAAGCTGGCGAAGAAGGCCAGCCACAGCCAGTACTGCATGGGAATGGGGAAGGGAATGCCCATCAGGGTCGGAATGTCAAAGCTGCCCGCATGCCAGGACATGGCCAGCATGGCGACCAGCATGAGAACAGAGCCCGCCAGCGTGTAGAGGAAGAACTTGAAGGCGGCATAGACGCGCCTGGGTCCGCCCCAGATGCCGATGATCAGGAACATCGGAATCAACACGCCCTCGAAGAAGAAATAGAACAGCACGAAATCAAGCGCGCAGAACATACCGACCATCATGGTTTCCAAAATGAGGAAAGCCACCATGTATTCCTTCACGCGCTTCTCGATCGAGCCGAAGCTTTGCAAGATGCACAGCGGCGTGAGAAAGGTCGACAGGATCACGAACAGCATCGAAATGCCGTCAACACCCATATGGTAGGTGATGTTGAGCTGGGGCAGCCACTGGGCCTTCTCGACCAGTTGGAAATCGGCCGAGGCATTGTCGAATTTGAGCCAGATGCCTAAGGACAGGATGAAGGTGCCCACCGAGGTCAGGAGCGCCACATGACGCGCATTGGCCGCCACCACCTTGTCATCACCACGGATGAAGAAGATGAAGGCCGCCCCCACCAGAGGCAGGAAGGTTACGAGCGAGAGAAGAGGCCAGTCGGTCATATCCGTCTCATCCCGCTTGGTTGTAAACGTACCAGGTGACCAGCACGGCCATGCCGGCGATCATGGCGAAGGCATAATGATAAACCAGCCCGCTCTGGAACCTTTGCAGGCGCAGGAAGACGCCCTTGCAGAAGGCCGCCACGCCGTCGGGTCCGCAGCCGTCGATGACGGCGCCGTCGCCGTCCTTCCACAGGCCCCGGCCCAGCCAGAAGGCGGGGCGAACGAACAGGAAGTCGTACAATTCGTCGAAATACCACTTGTTGAGCAGAAAGCGGTAGAGCGGGTTCAAACGCTCGGCCAGGAATCTGGGCACCATGGGGGCCACCACATAGAGCAGATAGGCCAGCACGATACCCGACACCGCCAGGAAAACCGGGAAGGTCTTGACCCAGGCAGGCACGGCATGAGCCGCCTCGACCGAATCATGGGCGGCCAGCACGGCAATCGCCTCGCCCCAGAAGGTGGCGCGGTCGTGGCCGACGAACAACTCATAGCCCAAAGCACCCGCGAAGATGGCGCCGATGGCCAGCACGATCAGGGGCACAATCATCACCGGCGGCGATTCATGGACATGCGCCATAACATGATCGTCGGCCCGGGGCTTGCCATGGAAGGTCAGCAGCAAGAGGCGCCAGGAATAGAAGGCGGTCATGAAGGCAACCAGCGAGCCAACCCAGAAGGCGAACTGTCCGACCGGCGTTCCCGCCCCCCAGGCGGCTTCCAGAATCGTGTCCTTGGAATAATAACCCGCGAAGAAGGGAATGCCCGCCAGGGCCAGATTGCCGATCCACATCAGCATCCAGGTCACCTTGATATGCTTCCAGATGCCGCCCATCTTGCGGATATCCTGCTCGTCGGACATGGCATGGATCACCGACCCGGCGCCCAGGAACAAGAGCGCTTTGAAGAAGGCGTGCGTCATCAGGTGGAAGATGCCCGCCGAATAGGCCGAAACGCCGCAGGCGAAGAACATGTAGCCCAACTGCGAACAGGTGGAATAGGCGATGATGCGCTTGATGTCGTTCTGAACGCAGCCCACGGTGGCGGCAAAGAAAGCCGTGCTGGCGCCGACGATGGTCACCACCATCAGCGCGGTTTCCGACTGCTCGAACAAAGGCGAAAGCCTGGCCACCATGAAAACGCCCGCCGTGACCATGGTCGCGGCATGGATCAGGGCGGAAACCGGGGTTGGGCCTTCCATGGCGTCGGGCAGCCAGGTATGCAGGCCCAACTGCGCCGACTTGCCCATGGCGCCCACGAAGAGCAAAAGGCAAAGCGTGGTCATGGCCGGAAGTTCGAGCCCCAGGAACTCGATGCGGGCATTGGCCATCGAAGCCGAGGCGGCGAAGATGGTATCCAGATGCACGGTGTCGAACAGCACAAAGACGCCGAAAATGCCCAAGGCGAAACCGAAATCGCCGACGCGATTGACTAGGAAGGCCTTGATGGCGGCGGCATTGGCGCTGGGGCGTTCGTACCAGAAGCCGATCAACAGGTACGAGGCAACGCCCACCCCTTCCCAGCCGAAGAACATCTGCACCAGATTGTCCGCCGTCACCAGCATCAGCATGAAGAAGGTGAACAACGACAGATAGGCTTGGAACCGGGGGATCGAGCCATCGTGATGCATATAGCCGATGGAATAGACATGCACCATGAAAGAGACCCAGGTCACTGTCAGCACCATGACGGCGGTCAGCGTGTCGAACTTAAGCGCCCAGCGCACCTGAAGATCGCCCGAACTGACCCAATCCAGCAGAACCACGGTCTGCGGATTATGGCCAAGTGCTACGTCCAGGAACACGGGAATGGCCAGCAGGGCGGCCAGGCCCACGCCCGAACAGGTCACGATCTGCGCACCCAGATCGCCCAGACGACGATTCATCAGGCCCGCAATGGCCGCACCCAGAAGCGGCAGGAAGACGGCAAGCGTCATCGACATATCCGTCACCCTTTCATCTGGTTGATGTCCTCGACCGCGATCGTCCCCCGGTTACGGAAGAAGACCACCACGATGGCAAGGCCGATGGCGGCCTCGGCGGCGGCGACGGTGAGAATAAACATCGAGAAGACCTGACCGGCCAAATCGTGAAGATGCGCCGAGAAAGCGACCAGATTGAGATTGACCGCCAGCAGCATCAGCTCGATCGACATCAGAATGACGATCACGTTCTTGCGATTGAGGAAGATGCCGAGGATGCCCAGGGTGAACAGGGCCGCGGCAACCGTGAGATAATGGGACAGTCCGATGGCGAACATCAGCCGATCCCCCCGCCCACACCGACTTTACGGATTTCCAGCGTATCTTCCTTCTTGCGCGCCAACTGAGCGGCAACGCTCTGGCGCTTGGTCTGCGGACGCTTCCTAAGCGTCAGCATGATGGCGCCCACCATGGCGACCAGCAAGATCATGCCCGAGGCCTGGAAGAGATAGACATACTTCGTGTAGATAACCTGCCCCAAGGCCTCGGTATTGGTGACCTGCATGAGGTCGGGTGTGGCGGCCGCGATCACATCCTTGGCTTCGGGGGCGACATGCCATCCGGCAAACACGCTGGCCAGTTCGACCAGAAGGACCAGGCCGATGGCGGCTCCTACCGGCAGATAGGTCAGGAAGCCTTGGCGCAGTTCGACGAAATTGATGTCGAGCATCATGACCACGAACAAGAACAGCACAGCGACGGCACCCACATAAACCACGACCAGCACCATGGCCAGGAATTCGGCGCCCAAAAGTAGGAACAAGCCAGCCGCGTTGAAGAAGACGAAGATAAGGAACAAGACGGAGTGCACGGGATTGCGTGCGGAAATCACCGCCACCCCGCCCAGAACGGCAAGGATGGCGAACATATAAAAGACGGCGGCCTGGATCATGGTCTCATCCTCTCCACGGCCCTACCGGTAAGGCGCATCGGCTTCGATGCGCGCTGCCAGTTCGGTTTCCCAACGCTCGCCATTGGCGAGCAGCTTGGCCTTGTTGTACATCAGTTCCGCCCTTGTTTCGGTGGCGTATTCGAAATTGGGGCCCTCGACGATGGCATCCACGGGGCAGGCTTCCTGGCAGAAGCCGCAATAGATGCACTTCGTCATGTCGATATCGTAGCGCCGAGCCCTGCGCGAGCCATCCTCGCGCACCTCGCCCTCGATGGTGATGGCCAGTGCCGGACAGATCGCCTCGCACAGCTTGCAGGAGATGCAGCGCTCCTCGCCATTGGGATAGCGCCTAAGCGCATGCTCGCCACGAAAGCGGGGGGAAAGCGGTCCCTTTTCGAAGGGATAGTTGATGGTGACGGCGGGGCGGAAGAAGAAATATTTCAGCGTGCAGGCCATGCCCTGCAGCAGTTCCACCAGGAAGAAGGCGCGCGCGGTGCGGTTGATGAAGCTCATGATCCCGCCCCCCTCACTTCGGAACCAAGCCGGTGAACTGAAGAACGCTTGCCGTAATGACCAGCCAGGCCAGAGACAGCGGCAAGAACACTTTCCAGCCCAAGCGCATCAATTGGTCGTAGCGGAAGCGCGGGAAGGTGGCGCGCACCCACAGAAAGAAGAACAGCACGAAGCAGATCTTGGCGATGAACCAGATGGGCCCCGGAATCCAGGAGAAGAGGGCGATATCCATGGGGGGCAGCCAACCGCCCAGAAACAGAATGACCGTCATGGCGCTCATCAAGATCATGTTGGCATATTCGCCCAGGAAGAAGAGAGCGAAGGGCATGGCGGAATATTCGACATTGTAGCCCGCCACCAACTCAGCCTCGGCCTCGGGCAGATCGAAGGGCGAGCGATTGGTCTCGGCCAGCCCCGAGATGAAGAAAACGACGAACATGGGCAGATGCGGAATGAAGAACCACACCGACTTTTGCGCCATCACCACATCGGACAGGTTAAGCGACCCCACGGTCAGCAGCACCGAGATCAGCACAAAGCCGATCGAGACTTCGTATGACACCATCTGGGCTGCCGAGCGAAGCCCGCCCAGGAAGGCGTATTTCGAATTCGAGGCCCAGCCCGACATGATGATGCCGTAAACGCCGAGGCTTGAGATGGCGAAGAGGTAAAGGATGCCGACATTGATATCGGCCAGGACAATGCCCTCGCCGAAGGGAATGACCGCCCAGCCGACCAAGGCCAGAAAGAAGGTCATCATGGGAGCCAGGAAATAGACCGTGGCATTGGCCCGGCTGGGCAGCACGGTTTCCTTCAAGAACAGCTTCAATCCGTCGGCCATGGGCTGCAGCAGGCCGAAGGGACCCACAACATTGGGGCCTTTGCGCATCTGCATGGCGGCGATGATCTTGCGCTCGGCATAGGTCAGATAGGCCACCGCGATCAGCAGCGGCAGAACGATGCAAACGATCAGAATGACGATCCACAAGAGTGGCCACAGATACTCGACCCAGAGATTGAGCAGAAGATCAGCCATGGGTCCCCGTCCTGGGCTCGGCGCCGCTTAAGAAGGTCTCGACGCACACCGCCATGGTGGGCGACGCCCGCCCGATGGGGTCTGTCATGTAATAATTGGCAATCGCGGTCTTCAATGGCTCGTCGGCCACGGCACCAGCACTGCCGAAAGCGCCCCAGGTTGCAGGCTGGCGCAGATCGGCCCTGGCAAAAACCGAGTTCATATCGCAAAGTCGCGCTCTCATTTGCGATAGATTGTCGTAGGGCATATGGATGCCGATGGCCCCGGCCACCGCCCGCACGATCTTCCAATCCTCACGCGCCTGACCGGGCGGAAAGACAGCCAGACGTGTGTGCTGCACACGCCCCTCGGTGTTGACGTAGGTGGCGTTCTTTTCGGTATAGGCCGCACCCGGCAGGATAACGTCGGCTCGATGCGCCCCGGCATCGCCATGATGGCCCTGATAGATCACGAAGGCCTTGCCCAGGCGGCTCATGTCGATCTCGTCAGCACCCAGCAGATAGACCAGTTGGATGTCGCCCTTCTCGGCGCCCTCCAGAATTCCCTTCACGTCACGTCCACCCTGGGCGGGAACAAAGCCCAGATCAAGCGCTCCTGCGCGCGCTGCTGCCGTGTGCAGAACCGAGAATCCGTTCCAGCCCTCTTTCACCACGCCGCAGGTCTCGGCCAGTTTGCGCGCCGACGCCAGAATGGCAGCGCCATCATGGCGCGACAACGCGCCCATGCCCAGGATCAGCATGGGGTTCTTGGCGGCCTTCAGTTTGGCGGCAAAGGGATGCGCACCAGAAGCGATCGCCTCGAGCAGGGCGGCACTCTCTCCCAACTGCTCGGTCTTGTAGGTCAGGTCCATCTTGGGACCGATGACGCCAACCGGAAATCCGCCCCTAAGCGAGCGCTTGCGGATACGGGCATTGATCACCGGCGCTTCCCTGCGCGGGTTGGAGCCAATGATCAGCAGCGCATCCGCCGCATCAATTCCGGCAATGCCGGGATTGAACAGATAACCGGCCCGGCAGGAGGGATCGATCTGGGCGAAATCCTGGCGGCAATCGAGATTGGATACTTTAAGGTCCGTCATCAGGTCTTTCAGCGCCGCTACGGATTCACAATCGGCCAGATCGCCCACGATGGCGGCCATTGCCTTGGCGTCGGTATTTTTCAGCTTGGCGGCAACCAGAGACAGGGCTTCGTCCCATGTGGCTTCGCGCAATTTCCCATTCTCGCGGATATAAGGCCGATCCAGGCGCTGGCGCATCAGGCCATCAATGGCAAAGCGGCTTTTATCACCCAGCCATTCCTCGTTGATGTCGTCGTTGTTGCGCGGCATGACGCGCAGAACTTCGCCGCCCTTGCTGTCGGCGCGAATATGAGAGCCCACGGCATCCAGCGCGTCGATGGTCTCGGTCTTCTTCAGTTCCCAAGGACGCGCCCTGAAGGCATAAGGCGCACTGGTCAGTGCCCCCACCGGGCACAGATCGATCAGACAGCCCGACAATTCCGTGCCGATGGCCTTATCGACATAGGTGTCGATTTCCATATGCTCGCCCCGGCCGATGCCGCCCAGATCGGGCACGCCCGCCACCTCGGTGGTAAAGCGGATGCAGCGGGTGCAATGAATGCAGCGGGTCATCTCGGCCTTGATCAGGGGGCCGAAATTCTTGCGCCGCACGGCATGCTTCTTTTCGGCATAGCGCCCATGATCGCGCCCGAAGGCCACCGCCTGATCCTGCAGATCGCATTCGCCGCCCTGATCGCAGATCGGGCAATCCAAGGGGTGGTTGATCAGGATCAGTTCCATCACGCCCCGGCGCGCCTTCAACACGTTGGGAGTGCTGGTGCGCACCACCATCCCCTCGCCCACCGGCATGGCGCAGGAAGCAACGGGCTTGGGCGCCTTTTCCACTTCGACCAGACACATGCGGCAATTGCCCGCGATGCTCAAGCGTTCATGATAGCAGAAGCGCGGAATCTCGATGCCCAGCATCTCGGCCGCCTGCAACACCGTGGTGTTGGCGGGAACCTCGATTTCCTGGCCGTCGATCGTAAGCTTCGGCATCGTTTTCCGTCCTTGCCGTTACAGTCTGGCCTGACGGCGCGCCAGAATGCGGCGCTCCATCTCGGGCCTGAAATTGCGGATCAATCCCTGGATCGGCCAGGCGGCGGCGTCGCCGAGCGCGCAAATGGTATGGCCCTCGACCTGACGCGTCACCTCGTCCAGCATGTCGATTTCCTCGATCTCGGCCTCGCCCGAGACCATGCGCTCCATCATGCGCCACATCCAGCCGGTTCCCTCGCGGCATGGCGTGCACTGGCCGCAGCTTTCATGCTTGTAGAAGTAGGAAAGCCTTGCGATCGCCTTCACGATATCGGTGGATTTGTCCATCACGATGACGGCAGCAGTGCCCAGGCCCGAACGCACTTCGCGAAGCGCGTCGAAATCCATCAGCACATTGTCGCAGACATCCTTGGTCAGCACCGGCACCGACGAGCCGCCGGGGATGATTCCCAACAGATTGTCCCAGCCGCCACGCACACCGCCCGCATGCTTCTCGATAAGCTCCCTAAGCGGAATGCTCATCGATTCCTCGACATTGCAAGGCTTGTTCACATGGCCCGAAATGCAGAACAGCTTGGTGCCCGTGTTGTTGGGACGCCCGAAACTCGAGAACCAGGTTGCACCCCGGCGCAGGATCGTTGCCACCACGGCAATCGATTCCACATTGTTGACCGTAGTGGGACAGCCATAAAGACCGACACCGGCGGGGAAAGGCGGCTTCAAGCGCGGCTGGCCCTTTTTGCCCTCAAGGCTTTCGATCAGGGCCGATTCCTCGCCGCAGACATAGGCCCCCATGCCGCGATGGACATAGACCTCGAAATCCCAGCCCGAGCCGCAGGCATTCTTGCCGATCAGCCCGGCCTCGCGGGCCTGATCGATGGCGGCCTGAAGATGCTCGGCCTCGCGAAAGAATTCGCCGCGCACATAGATATAGGCGGCATGGGCCTGCACGGCAAAACCGGCGATCAGACAGCCTTCGACCAGCTTGTGCGGATCGTGGCGCAGAATCTCGCGGTCTTTGCAGGTGCCGGGCTCGCCCTCATCGGCATTGACCACCAGGAAATGCGGCCTAGCCCCCACTTCCTTGGGCATGAAGGACCATTTGACGCCGGTCGAGAAACCGGCGCCGCCGCGACCACGCAGGCCCGAGGTCTTCACCTCGTTGATGATCCATTCGCGGCCCTTGGCCAGAATGTCCTTGGTGCCGTCCCAGTCACCGCGCGACTTCGCACCCTTAAGCCCGAAATCATGCTGGCCGTAGAGATTGGTAAAAATGCGGTCCTTATCAGCCAACATGGTTCAGCCCTCCCCCTTCAAGGTGGTGGGGCCGCCCAGAGGCGCTGAATTCATCCGACCGTTCTGCGGGCCGGGCTTGGGCGCCTCGCCGCGCTTGATGGCTTCCAGAACGCGGGTGACACTTTCCTCGTCCAAGTCTTCGAAATAATCGTCATTGATGGCGGCCACGGGCGCATTGACGCAGGCCCCGGCACACTCCACCTCGGAAAGCGTGAACTGACCATCGGGCGTGGTTTCGCCAATGCCGATGCCCAACGTCTTCTTGCAGGCCGAGACCACATGGTCCGAGCCTCTGAGCCAGCACGGCAGATTGGTGCAGACCTGGACATGATGCCGCCCCACCGGCTTCGTGTTGTACATGGTGTAGAAATGCGCCACCTCATACACCTTGATGGGATCAAGCCCCAGGTACTCGGCCACATAATCCATGGCGGCGCGGGGCAGCCATCCGCCGATCTGGCGCTGGGCCAGATCAAGCAGAGGCATAACGGCACTTCTGCTCCGCCCCTCGGGATATTTGGCGATGACCTGCTTGGCCTTGACCAATGTCTCGGCGTCGAAGGAAAAGCTTTTGGGTTCTTCGCGGTGCAGACTCATCGGTCGATCTCGCCGAAAACAATGTCGATGGAACCGATGATGGCCACCACGTCGGCCAGCATATGGCCCTTGCCCATCATCTCGAGGGCCTGCAGATGGGCATATCCCGGCGCCCTGATCTTGCAGCGATAGGGACGATTAGTGCCGTCCGAAACCAGATAGACGGCGAATTCGCCCTTGGGGGCCTCGACCGCCGTATAGGTCTCGCCTGCCGGAACGCGCAAACCCTCGGTGAACAGCTTGAAATGATGAATCAGCGCTTCCATCGAGCGCTTCATCTCGGCCCGGGGTGGCGGCGTCACCTTGCGGTCTTCCGCCTTGGCAGGCCCGCCCGGCATCTTGGCCAGGCACTGCTTGATGATCTTCACGGATTCCCGCATCTCGACCATGCGGATCAGATAGCGGTCGTAGCAGTCGCCATGCTTGCAGATGGGGATGTCGAAATCCATCTCGGCATAGCTGTCGTAGGGCTGCGACTTGCGCAAATCCCAGGCGATACCGGAAGCCCGAAGATTGGGGCCTGAAAAACCCCAGTCCAGCGCCTGCTCGGGCGAAACGATGCCGATATCCACCGTGCGCTGCTTGAAGATGCGGTTCTCGGTGACCAGGGTCTCGATATCGTCGATGATCTTGGGAAAGCTTTCGGTCCAGGCGCCGATATCGTCCAAAAGCGCCTGGGGCGTATCGAAAGAAACGCCGCCCGGGCGGAAATAATTGGCGTGCAGACGAGCCCCGCAGGCCCGCTCGTAGAATTCCATCAGCTTTTCGCGTTCCTCGAAGCCCCACAGGATGGGGGTCATGCCGCCCACGTCCATCACATAGGCCGTGATATTGAGCAGATGATTAAGGATGCGTCCAATCTCGCAATAAAGCGTGCGGATCATCTTGCCCCGGGCCGGTACCTCGATGCCCATCAGCTTTTCCACGGCCAGCACGAAAGCGTGCTCCTGGTTCATGGTGCCGACATAGTCCAGGCGGTCGAAATAGGGGGTGGCCTGCAGATAGGTTTTGTTCTCGATTAGCTTTTCGGTGCCGCGGTGCAGAAGGCCGATATGCGGATCAGCCCGTTCCACCACCTCGCCCGACAAGCCCAGCACAAGACGCAGCACGCCGTGCGCGGCCGGATGCTGGGGGCCAAAATTGACGAAGTAGGTCTGGTCCTCGCTCGTCCCCATCGCCTAACCCTTCGCCTCGCCCTTGGTGACCATGCCCTCCCAGGGGCTCAAAAAATCGAAATTGCGGAATTCCTGCACCAGCTTGACCGGCTCGTAGACGATGCGCTTGGTTTCGTCGTCGTAACGCACTTCGTAATAGCCGGTCAGCGGGAAATCCTTGCGCAGGGGATAGCCCTCGAAATTGTAATCCGTCAGCAGGCGGCGTAGATCAGGATGCCCGTCAAAGGGAATGCCGTACATGTCGAAGACTTCGCGCTCGAACCAGCCCGCCGTGGAAAAGACGCCGGTCACTGTGGGAACGGCATCGCCCTCGTCGGCCAGAACCTTCACGCGCACCCGCTGGTTATGCTTGAGCGACAGCAGATTATAGACCACCTCGAAACGGTGTTCGCGGTCGGGGTAGTCAGCGCCGCAGATGTCCATCAGTTGCTTGAACATGCAGCTTGAATCGTCGCGCAGATGGGTCAGCACATGAATAATGGCTCCCAGGCGGGCCAGCACGACCAACTCGCCGTTCTCAAGATGTGTGCCCAGAACATCGTCCGGCAAGGCCGCCTCTATGGCATTTCCCAATTCGTCGATCGGAAGGGTCATCGCCGATAGCCTATCGCATGATTGTCCCGGTGCGCCGGATCCGCTTCTGCAATTGCAGAATGCCGTAGATCAGCGCCTCGGCGGTTGGGGGGCAACCGGGAACATATACGTCCACCGGCACGATGCGGTCGCAACCGCGCACCACGGAATAGGAATAATGGTAATAGCCGCCGCCATTGGCGCACGAGCCCATCGACATCACATAGCGCGGCTCGGGCATCTGGTCATAGACCTTGCGAAGAGCGGGCGCCATCTTGTTGGTCAGCGTTCCGGCCACGATCATCAGATCGGATTGGCGGGGGCTGGGACGAAAGACCACGCCGAAGCGGTCGAGATCGTAGCGCGAACAACCGGCATGGATCATCTCGACGGCACAGCAGGCCAGGCCAAAGGTCATCGGCCACATGCTGCCGGTTCTGGCCCAGTTCACCACCGCATCGACGCTGGTCAGCAGGAAGCCCTTGTCGGCCACCTCGCCCGCCACGGCCGCCGCCAGGGCGTCGGGGGGCATGTCCTTGGTCAGGGTCACTCCCATTCCAGGGCTCCCTTCTTCCATTCATAGACGAAGCCGACGGTAAGGACGGCCAGGAAAATCATCATCGACCAATAGCCGAACAGCCCGACATCGCCCAGCGAAACCGCCCAGGGAAAAAGGAAGGCCACTTCCAGATCGAAAATGATGAACAAGATGGAGACCAGATAGAAGCGCACATCGAATTTCGAGCGCGCATCCGAGAAGGGCTCGAAGCCGCATTCATAGGGCGAGGATTTTTCGGTATCGGGTTTCTGATGGCCGACGATCCACGAGGCGCCAATGGCGATCACGGCAATGGCGATGGCAATGCCCAGGAAGACCAGGATCGGGAGGTATTCCTGGAGCAGGATGTCCATGTCACTCACCTCGAAGCCCCTTGTTCGTTCTTGACGACGCGCACCCCTTGGGGGGGCGCGGCCCGCCCCGCCGTTCTTGTGACGGCATCGACGGTCTCCCTGTCCCGAGGTCTAGCAGAGCGCAGGAATGACGTCAAACCGTTTTAGGAGGGGAACACCCTACCCGCAGGGGACAATTCACAGGATTCCAGTGAATTATTTCAAAGAGATGATCTGGAGGGAAAATGGCGGGAGTGACGGGGCTCGAACCCGCGACCTCCGGCGTGACAGGCCGGCGCTCTAACCAACTGAGCTACACCCCCGCAAAACGGAAGGATGGCTGTGTATCTCCTGGCGTCCCCGGTGTCAAGGCAACATATAGTTCCCGAAGTGCCTGCCCCGGGCATTGGAAGTAAGGCAGCGCGTTCGCTTTTCAGAGGAAATCAGCCCGGGCGGGCGCCGCCTTCGTCCTCATAGACGTCCAGAACCTCGTAGGGCAGGACCTTCTGGGGGAAATTGATCTGGGCTTTCAGCCAGTCCACGGCCACCAGAACAGCGCCCTCCTTGTCCCGGGCCTGGACATGCGAGGCCCAGGTCAGATGGCCGCCCGCCACTGAAAAGGCGAGTTTGACGTACCAAGTCTTCAGCGAACCGGCCATGTAAAACCTCGAAGCGCTTGTTGTCCTCGGGGAAGAATAGCCTTAGCCGGGCCGGGAATCCACCCGTTCGGATAGGGCTTGCGACAATTTCATCAAGGCCTGAGTCCATCCCTGCTCATCGGCCCTGAAAAGCCTGAGGCTGGGATACCAGCCCGTCACCTCTCCCTCCAGCCCCCAGACCCAATGAGGAAGGACAGGCAGCAGGACGAAAGCAGGCATGCCCAAGGCCCCCGCCAGATGGGCCGAAGCCGTATCGACCGTGATCAGAAGATCGAGCCCCTGGAGTAGAGCCGCCGTGGCGGCGAAATCCGTCATCTCGCCTGCCCGGTCGATCAAGGGGGCAGGCCCTGTCCAATCGGGCAATTGCGAAGCAGCCTCCCCCAGTTGAAGACAGTGAAAGACAACATCCCGAGCGGCACCCAAATGACGCCCCAGCAGAGACAGATCAAGGGCGCGCGCCTTCTGATGGCGGCTATCGGCCCTGCCGCTCCAGATCAGGCCGATATCGCGCCCCTTGGAAGCCGGGGGCATTTCCAGCGACTGGTGGAGCGGCTTCAGATAAGGCGGATAAGGACGCTTCAAGCCGAAAGCGCCTAACCGGTAGGGAAGACTCATCATCATGACGAAGCGGTCGAAGGCGGGTAGCGCCTCGCCCGCGCTGACCACCTGCGCCACGCCCGGCACATCGGACAGTAGGCGCTTCAATTCGGGCGGCACCACCAGAATCAGCTTGTTGCAATACTGTGCCGCCAGAGGCAGAAAACGCGCGAATTGGATCATGTCGCCGAACCCCTGCTCGGCCAGCACCAGCAGCGTTCCCTCCAGAGGCTTGCCGTCCCACGACAACTCCAGCGCCGGATGCCAGGCGGGACGGGAAAAGCTGGACCAGCGCCTCTCGTAAAGAGCCAGTCCCCGCTCCTCCTCGCCCAGTGTCAGCAGCACATGCGCCAGATTATAGGCGGCAACACCCTGCTCAGGATCGAGCTTCAGGGCCTGCTCAAGCGGCTCTTGAGCGCCTCTTGCATCGCCGCTCTCATAAAGGCAGACCCCCAGGGCGGAAAACAGGCCGGGGTTCTCGGGATGCGCCAGGCAAAGCGCTTCAAGCACGGGCACGGCCAAGGCTGCCTCGCCACTGGCCCATAAGGCGTGGGCCGATTGAAAAAGTTGCTCCTCTTCCTGGCTCATCCACACCTACGAAACAGAAGGATTTGAACGCTTGTCGGCAAAAATGGAATGTGAGACTTTCCTTGCATGTCCAACACCACACCATCCCTGCATTCTATCCTCAATTTGTCCTTTCCGGTAACGGTTGTCGATGCCGGAGCCAATCCCATCGACGGCGCCCCCGCCTATGACAGTCTGCTGAAGGCGGGACATGCCAAGGTCATCGGGTTCGAGCCCAATCTTGAAGCCCTGGAAAAGCTGAAATCAGCCCAGGGCCCCAACGAAATTTATCTGCCCCATGCCCTGGGTGACGGAAAGACCCACCAGCTGCATCATTGCTATGCGCCGGGCATGACATCGCTGCTTGAACCCAACCCTGAGGTTTTAGGGCTGTTTCACGGATTTCAAGATTGGGGGCGCGTGGAACGGATCGAGGAGGTGACGACGGTTCGCCTGGACGATATTGCGGAGACGGCAGGCGCCGACCTGATCAAGCTGGACGTTCAAGGGGCCGAACTGATGGTGCTTGAACATGCCAGAACACGCCTCGCCCAGGCGACCGTCATCGAAACCGAAGTCGAATTCCTGCCCATGTATGTGGGCCAGCCGCTCTTTTCCGAAATCGACATCTTTCTGCGCCAGAACGGCTTTTATCTGCATCGCTTCAACCAGATCGTCAGCCGCGTTCTGAAACCGATGATTCTCAACGACGACATCATGGCCGGATTCAGCCAATCGCTCTGGGGGGTCGCGATCTTCGTGCGGGATTTGACCAAACTGTCTGATCTGAAGCCAGAAGTGCTGCTGCGCATGGCCGCGATCCTGCACGACTGCTACCAGTCGTTCGACGCCGTGCAGCGCATTCTGATGGAATACGACCGCCAAACCAAAAGCTGCTATGGCATCCTTTACGGCAAGGCCGTGGGCGGAATGGCCTGACCGCAATTCGCGCTGGTGGGCGATGAGGGGATCGAACCCCCGACCCTCTCGGTGTAAACGAGACGCTCTACCGCTGAGCTAATCGCCCCTGCGCGATGCGATCCGGCATGATGGCCCAGACCGCAAAAAATGACAATGCCGGCCACCTGTTCGGCAGCCGGCATCGCAACGTGGCGTGGCATTACTTGGTGTTGACGGCGTCCTTCAGGCCTTTGCCGGCCTTGAACTTCGGCTGCTTGGAAGCCGGAATGACAATCTTCTCGCCGGTACGCGGATTGCGGCCTTCGGACTTGGCGCGCTTGGTCACGTTGAAGGTGCCGAAACCCACCAGACGCACTTCCTGGCCCTTCTTGAGAGAAGCGGTAATCGAGTCGAACACGGCGTCCACGGCCTTGGCGGCGTCGGTCTTCGACAGGCTGGTCTTGGTGGCGACGGATGCCACGAGGTCATTCTTGTTCACTTAAGGCCCCCTTCGTTGAAATCACGAGCCAGCCCCGGGAGTGAGGCTGGTTCTCATAGGATGCGCGGAGTCTAGACACCAATATTTTTCGCCGTCAATCGAACGAATCGCTTTTCCCCAGCTTTCTGCACAAAAACGGTCGGAAACGGCAAAAAAACGTCCACAATACAGCCATATTTCACCCAGCATGGTTTGAACGGCGCGAAAATCCGTAAAAAAGGGGGGGGCTATCCCCAGCAGCCCTTTCCAGATTCTCGCCAAGACGAAACGTAAAAACCGCCGGGAAAGAAGCGTCCTCCCCGGCGGTTTTAATCTCGACACACATCGGCTCAAGAAAACCGGACGTTCAGACTAATGAGTCACCACGGCGGATGCACCGGCTTCGGCGGATTTCTTCTTCTCAGCCGCCTTGGCCTCCTCTTCCGCCTCGTCCCACTCAATAGCCACCAATTCGCGCACAAGGGCGTGTTTCAGCACCTCGTCGACCGTGGTCATGGGCAAGATGGTCATTCCCTTCTTCACATTGTCGGGAATTTCCGCCAGATCCTTTTCGTTGTCCTTGGGAATGAGAACCGTCTTGATGCCGGTTCGAAGGGCCGCCAGCAGCTTCTCCTTCAAACCGCCGATGGGCAGGACGCGCCCGCGCAGCGTGATCTCGCCGGTCATCGCCACATCCTTGCGCACGGGAACGCCGGTCAGCGCCGAAACGATGGCCGTGCACATGGCGACACCCGCCGAGGGGCCGTCCTTGGGTGTCGCTCCCTCGGGCACATGGACATGAATATCGCGCTTGTCGAAATAGGTTGGCTTGATGCCCAGGCTGACCAGACGCGAACGCACATAGGAGCGCGCCGCCTGCACCGATTCCTGCATCACGTCGCCCAGCTTGCCGGTATGGGAGACGGCCCCCTTGCCCGGCATGACCACGGCCTCGATATTGAGGATTTCGCCGCCCACTTCGGTCCAGGCTAGGCCGGTGACGACGCCCACCAGATCCTCTTCCTCAAGCTCGCCATAGCGGAACTTACGAACGCCTGCGTATTTTTCAAGATTCCTGGGCGAAACGCGAACCTGCTTGAGGTTCTTGACCAGAATATCCTTGGTCGCCTTGCGGGTAAGATTGGCCAACTCGCGCTCGAGATTACGCACACCCGCTTCTCGCGTGTAATAGCGGATCAGGTCCCTGAGCCCCTCGTCGGTGATGCTCCATTCACCCTTCTTAAGACCCGCCGCCTTGATCTGCTTGGGAATCAGATGGCGGTGCGCGATCTCGACCTTCTCATCCTCGGTATAGCCGTGGATGCGAATGATTTCCATGCGGTCGAGCAGCGGCTGCGGCATGCGCAGGGTGTTGGCAGTGGTAACGAACATCACTTCTGAGAGATCATAATCAACCTCGAGATAATGGTCGTTGAACGTGTTGTTCTGTTCGGGGTCCAACACCTCCAAAAGCGCCGAGGAGGGATCGCCCCGCCAGTCGGAACCCAGCTTGTCAACCTCGTCCAGGAGGAACAGGGGATTCGAGGTCTTGGCCTTCTTCATGCCCTGAAGGACCTTGCCCGGCATCGAACCGATATAGGTGCGCCGATGGCCACGGATTTCAGATTCATCACGCACACCGCCCAGGCTCATGCGCACGAAATTGCGCCCCGTCGCCTTGGCAATCGATTTGCCAAGCGAGGTCTTGCCGACGCCAGGCGGGCCGACCAGACAGAGAATGGGACCCTTGACGGAATTGGTTCTGGCTTGCACGGCCAAATATTCCAGAATGCGCTCCTTGACCTTTTCAAGCCCGTAATGCTCGGCATCCAGAATCTTCGAAGCCCCCTTGATGTCGTGCTTGATCTTGGTGCGCTTCTTCCAGGGGATGCTCAAGAGCCAGTCGAGATAGTTGCGCACCACGGTGGCCTCGGCCGACATCGGGCTCATGCTTTTGAGCTTCTTAAGCTCGCCCATTGCTTTTTCGTTGGCTTCCTTGGTCAGCTTGGTCTTCTTGATACGGCTCTCAAGCTCGGAGGCCTCGTCCTTGGCTTCCTCGCCCTCGCCCAATTCCTTCTGAATGGCCTTCATCTGCTCGTTCAGATAATATTCGCGCTGAGTCTTCTCCATCTGGCGCTTGACCCGATTGCGAATCTTGCGCTCGACCTGCAGCATGCCGATTTCGGATTCCATATAGCCGAAGACGCGCTCAAGGCGCTCGGGCACCGACACCGTCTCCAACAGTTCCTGCTTGTCGGAAATCTTGAGCGCCAGATGCGAGGCCACGGTATCGGCCATCTTGCTGGAATCCTCGATCTGGTTCAGCGAAACCAGAACCTCGGGCGGAATCTTCTTGTTCAGCTTGATGTACTGCTCGAACTGCCCCACCACCGAACGGGACAGCCCTTCGATCTCCTGCGGCTCGCCTTGCTTCTCGTCGAGAATCTGGGCATAGGCCTCAAAGAAACTATCGTTCTCGGAAAAGCTTTGAATGCGCGCGCGCTTGCCGCCCTCGACCAACACCTTCACGGTGCCATCGGGCAGTCTTAGGAGCTGAAGGACGGTCGATACCGTTCCCACCTGATAGATGTCGTTCTGCGAGGGATCGTCCTGGGCCGCGTTCTTCTGGGCGACCAGAAGAATCTGCTTGTCGTCCTTCATCACGTCTTCGAGGGCGCGCACAGATTTCTCGCGACCAACGAAGAGCGGCACGATCATGTGGGGGAAGACGACAATGTCCCGGAGCGGCAAAACCGGAAACAGATCACCGCGCGGCAAATCAGCCATAGATCCTCATCATATCAAAGAGGCGGAACGGAAGGCCCCATCCGCCAACATCACATAAGGTGGATCAGGAATTGGAGCAGTTCAATAGCTCTTGCGGGGATAATAGAAAAAAGCCGTAAATAAAGCGGCTTAGCGTGGAAACTAGAAACGGAAATCGGGCCTTCTGCACTGAAATGGTGCAGGGAAGGCCCGATTTAGCAACAAACAGGGTCAGGCCGATTCGCCCGAACGCTTCTCGGCATAGGAGAGCAACGGGCTGGTGCGACCCTCGGCCACTTCGCCGGAAATCACCACCTCATCGACACCCGCCATCGAAGGCAGATCGAACATGGTATCCAGAAGAATGCTTTCCATGATCGAGCGCAGGCCACGAGCGCCCGTCTTGCGCTGAATGGCCTTGGTGGCGATAGTCTTGTAGGCATCCTCGGCAAAGGTCAGGCGCACGCTCTCCATCTCGAACAGACGCTGATACTGCTTGACCAGGGCGTTCTTGGGCTTGGTCAGGATATCGACCAGCGCCACCTCGTCGAGATCCTCCAGCGTCGCCACCACCGGCAAGCGTCCCACGAATTCCGGAATCAGGCCGAATTTCAGCAAATCCTCGGGCTCAAGCTGGCGCAGCACCTCACCGGTGCGTCGCTCGTCGGGAGCGCGCACGTCGGCGCCAAAGCCGATCGAGGTGCCCCTGGTGCGCATGCTGATGATCTTGTCGAGCCCCGCAAAGGCGCCGCCGCAAATGAACAGGATGTTGGTGGTATCTACCTGCAGGAATTCCTGTTGCGGATGCTTGCGCCCACCCTGAGGAGGAACGGAAGCCACCGTGCCTTCCATGATCTTCAAAAGGGCCTGCTGCACACCCTCGCCCGAGACATCGCGGGTGATCGAGGGATTGTCCGACTTGCGACTGATCTTATCGACCTCGTCGATATAGACGATGCCGCGCTGGGCCCGCTCGACATTGTAATCGGCGGCCTGCAGCAGCTTCAGGATGATGTTCTCGACATCCTCGCCCACGTAACCGGCCTCGGTCAGCGTGGTGGCGTCGGCCATGGTGAAAGGAACATCCAGGATGCGAGCCAGGGTCTGGGCCAGCAGGGTCTTGCCGCAGCCGGTGGGGCCAATCAGCAAGATATTCGACTTGGCCAGCTCAACATCGTTGGTCTTGCCCTGATGGGCCAAGCGCTTGTAGTGGTTATGCACGGCCACCGACAGCACCTTCTTGGCATGCGGCTGGCCGATCACGTAATCGTCCAGAACGGTCAGGATGTCCCTGGGGCTGGGTATGCCGTCTCTGGTCCGCACCAGATGTGTCTTATGCTCCTCGCGGATGATGTCCATGCACAATTCGACGCATTCGTCGCAGATGAACACCGTCGGGCCAGCGATCAGTTTCCTGACCTCGTGCTGGCTTTTGCCGCAGAAAGAGCAATAAAGCGTATTCTTGGAATCGCCACTGACTGGCTTATTCATCGAAAAATCCCTCGTTCACCGGAATGGTGCCATGAAAGCACAAACCGCGTAAGAACATATTAACGCCAAGCCCCGGGGGCTCACAACCTGCAAAATGAGGCTCCTCGACGTTTGAAGTGGAATTGAAGAAAAATCCCTACACGCCGAACAGGGTTCCTTTTTCTTTCCCTCTCCTCCCGCTTGCGGGGGGTGAGGCTGGATGAGGGGGGGATTGTTCTTAAGTTAAGGCTGGGAATTTCTACTCATATGCAAAAAATTTCCATTATAGCATGTTAACGATAAGGAAATTCATATATAAAGTGTGGCTGAAGAGGGGGTGACTGAGCGATTCCTTGCTCACATCACAAAATCAACGCCAAGCAACTGAAATGTTGCCGCTTTACCCTTTATTTAAGCCCGCAAGGGCTGGCATCCAGGAGAAGCGTGCGTAACTGACAAGCGTCTTGAGGAAAGAATGACAACCAAAGCCGCAGCCATCGAGTGGACGCCTGATTTATCCGTGGGGATTGAGGCCCTTGACGACGATCACAAGACCGTCTTCGTCGTGGTGGATCTCATGCAAAGTGTCCTTCGGGAAGAACCCCCCCTGAATTTGGAGGCAATTCTGAGGTGCTTGCTCAAGATGCTGCAGGAATACATCTGCGGACATTTTTTGCGCGAAGAGCGTGCTATGGAAATGGCGCGTTTTCCGGGGTTAGAAGAACATCGCGGCTGGCATGATGCCTTTAGAACGAAGATTGAGCGGTTCGTCGAAGATTACAACAAAATCAGGGACCATGGAGAGCATAAGAAGGCCGCCCAGCACTTGGCCGATATAGTCCAATGCTGGTGTGTCGATCATATCGCCAAGAGTGATAAGAGTTACGCGGACTATCTGAGACCAGAGCATGTTGACCCCCGTCCCCTGGTCTTTCTCTGCCAGGAAGCCGACACGAGCGGAGAGGCAGATGATTTCGACTTGATTGCACGGAACTCCGTGTCACCAGAGTGACTCGGAGTTAAATGATCGTGCGCTAGGGCAGGATCAATTTGGCGATGGGGTGGACGGCCCAGGACTTGATCCGGGGATAAACCGGCCATCCACGTGTTGATTGCGAAGTTGTCCTTGTCAATCAGGCGTGGATGCGCGGATCAAGTCCGCGCATGACGGCTTTCTAAGCTAATTTCAGGCCCCTTCGCGATTCCAATTCAAACGTCGAGGAGGCCATCAAAAACAAGGGGGGTGGCATCTGCGACCCGACCATCAGGGCCAAAAACCCTTAAAAATGGTCGGAGTGAGAGGATTCGAACCTCCGGCCCCTAGCTCCCGAAGCTAGTGCTCTACCAAGCTGAGCTACACTCCGCCGACGCGAAGGGGGGCTTATACCCCCTTGGAAAGGGAACCGCAAGAGGGCCGAAGGGGCACCCGGCGAGGGACCGACTAATACGCCCGCTCGATGCAGAAATCGACGATATCCAGAAGGGCCTGCTTTTCCGGCCCTGGTTTGAAGATGCCGAGCGCGTCGCGGGCCATGGCGCCGTAATGGCGGGCCCGGTCCACCGTATCAGACAGGCAGGCATGGCGCGTCATCAGACCGATGGCGCGATCAAGATCGCCTTCGCCCTGATCGAGATCCTCCAGCGTCCGGCGCCAGAAGGCCCGCTCTTCCTCGTCACCGCGCAGATAGGCCAGGATGACCGGCAGGGTGATTTTGCCCTCGCGGAAATCATCACCCACCGCCTTGCCCAGCACGGCCTGCTTGGCCGAATAGTCGAGGACATCATCGACCAACTGAAAGGCGATGCCGAGATTGAGGCCATAGCTGTCCAGCGCCAGTTCCTCGGGCATGGGGCGCGCCGCCACCACGCCGCCCACCCGGCAGGCGGCGGCGAACAGGGCCGCCGTCTTGGCGCGGATGACTTCCAGATACGAGGCTTCGCTGGTGCCCGTGTCATTGGCCGTGATCAATTGCAGCACCTCGCCCTCGGCGATCACCGAGCTGGCGCGCGACAGAATGGCCAGAACCGACAGCGAGCCGTCCTCGACCATCAGTTCGAACGAGCGCGAGAAGAGAAAATCGCCCACCAACACGCTGGCCTTGTTGCCCCAGACGGCATTCGCACTTTCGCGTCCGCGCCGAAGGTCACTTTCATCGACCACATCGTCATGCAGCAGGGTGGCGGTATGGATGAATTCGACGCAGGCCGCCAGCTTCACGCTACGCTCACCCTCGCGGTAGCCGCACATCTTGGCCGAGGCCAGGGTCAGCATGGGGCGCAGGCGCTTGCCGCCTGCGGCAATGATGTGGCTGGCAAGCTGGGGGATCAGGGCCACCGGGCTATGCATGCGCTCGACAATGGTGCGGTTCACCCGCTCCAACTCGTCCTTCACCAGCCCCAGAAGCACATCCAGGCTGTCCGCGCGCTTCTCGCGCTCTCCTTCAAGGCTGACGACAACGGCCACGCGAACGAACCTCCCGAAATCTTGTCGGCCCGGTTGACTGGGGGCCTTTCCTCCTGGAGCATAGGGGGCACACAACGGTCTGGTCAAGCATGAGCGGAATTTCATGTAACGCGGCATTCAGCCAAAATGCGCTATTGGGGGGGCGTGTTCAGCTTTGGCAACCCCGTCAGGGCTACCGGGCGGCCATCGACCCGATCCTTCTGGCCGCCGCCGTTCCCGCCAAATCCGGTCAGTTCTGCCTGGAACTGGGCATCGGATCGGGGGCGGCGTCCCTGTGCCTGCTGGCTCGCCTGACCGACCTGGGAGGCGTCACCGGGCTTGAGATCGACCCCGAACAGACACATCTGGCCCGGCTCAACGCCGACTTGAACAGGGTTTCTGACCGCTTGCAGGTCATTGAGGCAGACGCCACGCGGCTACCTTCTGACCTTTCCAGCTCAGCTTTCGACCATGCCTTCATGAACCCGCCCTATCTGGAAGCCGACCGCCACGACCCGCCGCCGGGAGCCGCCAAGCGCCAGGCCCATATGGAAAAGGACGGCGCGTTGGAAGCCTGGATCGCTTCGGCGGCGCGGCTGGTGAAACCAAAGGGCACCTTGACCATCATTCACCGGGCAGACCGCCTGTCTTGCATATTGGCGACCCTTTCCAGGCAATTCGGCTCTCAGCACATCCTTCCCCTCTGGCCGCGCACCGGCATGCCTGCCAAGCGCGTGATCGTGCAGGCCGTCCGGGGCGGGCGCGGCGCTCTTGTCTTGCTGCCCGGGATCGTGCTTCATGACGGGCCAGATTATACGCAAGAAGCCGAGGCCATTCTGCGCCACGGACAGGCCATCGAGATGAAAGGATAGCCTTGCCGGATGGACGCGCTTGAATCGCACCATTATCTCTTCGATATCGTCATCCTGCTGGCATCTGCCGTGGCAGCCGTGCCGCTGTTCCGCCGCCTGGGCCTGGGCGCCGTTCTGGGCTATCTGGCAGCCGGCGTTCTGCTGGGCCCCTGGGGCGTTGGCATCATTACGGAAACCGAGGAACTTCGCCATCTTTCGGAATTCGGCGTGGTCTTCCTGCTCTTTCTGATCGGGCTCGATCTCAAGCCCTCGCGCCTCAAACTCATGCACAAGCAGATTTTCGGCTTCGGATCAGCCCAGTTTCTGGTAACCGGCATCGTTCTTGCGCTGACGGCCTTGATGTTCGATCTGTCGGGCGGCGCCTCCCTGGTCGTGGGATTCGGCCTGGCTTTGTCCTCGACCGCCATCGGCCTTCAGATGCTAAGCGAGCGGGGCGAGCTTTCGACCCGGCACGGACGCACCAGCTTCGCGGTCTTGCTGCTTCAAGACATCGCTGTTGTTCCCCTGCTGCTTCTGATCACCTTTCTCTCGGGTGGCGCAAAATTATCCTGGCTGACCCTGGCCCAGGCGGCAGCCACCACCGCCCTGGCCCTGGGCGGCATGATTCTAGCCGGACGCACCCTTCTGCGCCCCTTGATGCGTCTGGTGGCCGGGGCGAAGAATCCCGAAATCTTCACGGCCCTGGCGGTGCTGCTGATTCTGGGATCTGCCGCCCTGTTCGAGCGTATCGGCCTGTCGATGGCGCTGGGCGCCTTTCTGGCTGGGCTGATGCTGGCCGATTCCGAATACCGCCATCAGGTCGAAGCCGACATTCAGCCCTTCCGAGGCTTTCTTTTGGGGCTGTTCTTCATGTCGGTGGGCATGACAACGGATATGGGCCTGCTTCTGCGTGAGGGCTTCATGGTCATCGGCCTTGTCCTGGGGCTTCTGATTGTCAAGGCGGGCATTATGTTCGGCCTGGGCCGCCTGTTCGGCCATCTGCGCCGAGACAGTCTGCGCACGGCGGCCCTGCTTTCCCAAAGCGGCGAATTCGCCTTCGTTCTGTTCGGTCTGGCCGGAAGCGAGGGCATTCTGGACAAGGAAACGGCCAAGTTCCTTGTCTTATGCGTTTCGCTGTCGATGGCAGCAACGCCGGTCATCGACCGGATGAATGCGAGGCTGTTGGCCCATCTGAAACGCACCGAGCCCGTCTTGCCAATTCCCGTGGTTGAATTGAAGGCTGCGGCAGAGGAAGAGCCCCTGGCAACGCCCCATGTGCTGATCGCCGGATTCGGCCGCGTCGGCAAGACGGTGGGCCGCATGCTGGAAGAGCGGGGCATTCCCTATCTTGGGCTGGACAAGGACCCCGAGCGCGTGGCCGAATGCCGCGCCCAGGGATTCGAGGTTTTCTATGGCGACGCCAGCCATGCCACCGTTTTGAAGGCTGCAGGAGCGTCCGAATCGACGACGGTGATCATCACCATCGATCAGCCGGGAGCCGCCGAAAAGGCCGTGCATGCCTTCCGCCACCATTTTCCCAAGGCCCGCATCTTCATGCGCGCCCGCGATCATCGCCAAGCCAGCGCCCTGATGACAGCAGGCGCCTCGGTCTGCATTCCCGAAACCCTGGAAGCCAGTTTGCAATTGGGGGCGGCGGCCCTGCGCGACATGGGCGTGGCGGACGGCGAGGTGGAAAAGCTGGTCATCCATCTGCGCCAAGAGAATTATCAGCGCATTCACCAAGAAACATGAACCTGTTTGTCTTCTTCGGCTTGAAACAAAGCCGTTCAGGCGTCATCATCGCCCAAAAGAAATCATAACCTCAACCCGCACCGAGGTTCCCGACATGACATGCCACAGCATCATGAACGTCAATCCGCCCAAACTGTTGTGCAGTTCCACGGTGGCGGAGGCCCTGGGGCTTTTGCGCTGGGAAAACCGCATGAATTTGCCGGTAGTCGATGCCAAGGGGCAATATGCCGGTCTGTTCGGGGCGCACCAGATTCTGATGCTGGCCCTGCCCAAGGGCGCCTGCATCGATGACAAGCAGGGCTTCGCCTACGTCACCGATACCCAGAAGGACATCAGCAACCGCCTGCAAGTCGTGGCGCACCATCCGGTCGAGCGCTACATGGACAGCGAGTCACCGCCGCTTCATCCCGACATGCCGCTGGTCGAAACGATGCTGACCCTGTACCGGCGCCACGAGGACCTGCCCGTGATTGATCCTGAAACGCGCCACCTTCTGGGCATTGTCACCATCCGAAGCTCGCTCGGCAAACTGATGGTGCAAAGCTGATGCACGGCAGTTCGGAACTACCCAACGTCCTCTTCGGTTTTGATCCGATGTGGATATCCAGCCTGATTCTGATCGCCACCTACGCTGCCATCATGAGCGAGAAGATCAACCGCGCCATCGTCGCCCTGTTGGGGGCAGGCGTCATGATCCTGTTCGGCGTCCTCAACCAGGAGATGGCCGTCAAGGGTGTCGACTTCAACACCATCGCCCTGCTGACCGGCATGATGATCATCGTCTCGGTCACGCGCAAATCCGGCGTTTTTCAGTATGTCGCCATCTGGTCGGCCAAGCAGGTAAAGGCCAATCCGGCGGGCATTCTGCTGATGTTGCAGGTCGTAACCGCTGTCTTTTCCGCCCTGCTCGACAACGTCACCACGGTGCTGCTGATCGTGCCGGTCACCATGGTCATCTGCGAGGAATTGAAGATCAAACCCTATCCCGTGCTGGTGGCTGAAATCTTCGCCTCCAACATCGGCGGCACGGCTACCCTGATCGGCGATCCGCCCAATATCATCATCGGCTCGGCCACCGGGCTGACCTTCAACGATTTCGTGATGAATCTGGCGCCCGTGATCATCGTCATTCAACTCGTTACCTGCGCCATCTTCCACGTTATGTGGGGCCGCAAACTGCATGCAGCACCGGAAAACCGGGCCCGCGTCATGAGCTTTAACGAAAATGAGGCCATCACCGACCGGCGCCTTTTGAAGCAGTCCCTGTTCGTCATTTTCTTCGTCATTCTGGGATTCATTCTGGCCCGCCCGCTTCATCTGGAGCCCGGCACCATCGCCATGTTCGGAGCCGCCGTCCTGATGCTCTTGGCCAATCTGGGCCGCGATGCCGAAACCCAAAGCCACGAGGTGCACCACACCTTCACCGAGGTCGAGTGGATCACCATCTTCTTCTTCGTCGGCCTGTTCATGGTGGTGTCGGGGGTCGAGCATGCCGGTGTGCTTAAAATGCTGGCCGAATATCTGATCGCCGCCACCGGGGGAGACCTGGCCATCACCGCCATCGCCATTCTCTGGTCATCGGCCATCCTCTCGGCCGTGATCGACAACATTCCCTTCGTCGCCACCATGATTCCCTTGATCAAGAACATGGCCCCCACCTTCGGCGGGCCCGAGGGCCTATTACCGCTCTGGTGGTCGTTATCCCTGGGGGCCTGCCTGGGTGGCAACGGTACGCTGATCGGCGCCTCGGCCAACCTGACCGTGGCCGGGCTGGCCGAGCGGGCCGGAACCCGTTTCAGCTTCGTCACCTATATGAAGGTCGCCTTCCCCATCATGCTGGTCAGCATCGTGATCAGCACGGCCTATGTCTGGTGGCGCTTCCTTTAGCCTTCGTCAGGACTTGTTTTCGTCCTGAACTTCCTTCCTGGCGATGTGCAAAAACTCGCCCAGCTTCTGGCGGATGGTCTGGTGATCGGCCTTGCCTTCCAGATCCTGGGCCAGCTTCCTCACCACGTCCTCGTCGCCCTTTTCCTCGAAATCGGCATGAACGACCGATTTGGCATAATCCATGGCGGCATGGCCGATCAGGCCCAGAAGCTCGGCCGCCCACAGGCCAGCCAGCTTGTTGCGCCGCGCTACGGCCTTGAATTCCAATTCTTCTTGAACCTTGTGCTTGTTTTCGTGCGTCTTGCTGGCTTTGTTAAATCCGACCATGGAGCTACCTTTCTTTTTCAACCGACTGCATTGTGATCCAGGCTTTCAAAGGCTGCAAGCGCCCTGCTTGCTCCTTTTGCGGGTTTCACGTATGATCCCCCAGACTTAGTCGTTAGGGGAAGTTCCATGTTCAAGCCCTTGCGTATTTGCGCAGCCCTTCTTTCCGTTGTCCTGGTTGGGGCGACCGTTCCCGCCCAGGCAGTTGCTCCGGGCATTGCTCCTGTCTTGTTTATCGGCGTTTTCTCTGGCGCAGGCCCTGTGCTGACGCTGGGTCAAGAAGCCCTGAACAGCGTGGGCTTTGGCAATTCCGAAGAACGCGCCAAGGCCGAGGAGGCCGCAAAAACCGCCGATTGGGCCAAGGCAAAGCGCGTTTCCGTGAAGCTGGAAGACGATATGATCTCGCCCGCCTGGCTGCGCCTGAAGTCCGGCACCCCCTATATCCTGGAACTGGAGAACACGGACGGGGATTCGGGGTCGATCAGGGCCGCCGACTTCTTCGCCAATGCCTCAACCGATGCCAGCCCCATTCTGGGCATGGTTCGCACCGGCGCCGAAGAGAAACGGGAAATCCGGGTCATTGCCTTCGAAAAGGGCATCTATGACATGGATATGGGCCTGTTTTCCACAGCCTGGGGCATTCTGGGCAAAATCGAAGTCTACTGATTGATTCCTTGATTCCCGAACCGGGGCCGCTATGCTGGCCCCGGGAGATCGGCGTCGGACGAGTTCCTCGCCAACCCGGTCAGGTCCGGAAGGAAGCAGCCGTAACGAGTTTCGATTCGGGTCGGTGTCCGGTCTCCCACCTCGCTTCTGAACCGGCACCCAAGCTATGACCGAACCCGCAGCCTATCGCGTTCTGGCGCGCAAATACCGCCCGACCACCTTTGCCGATCTGATCGGCCAGGAGGCGATGGTGCGCACACTGAGGAACGCCATCGCCAGCGGGCGTCTGGCCCATGCCTTCGTGCTGACCGGGGTGCGCGGCATCGGCAAGACCACCACCGCCCGCATCATCGCCAGGGCGCTCAATTGCGCCGAAGGCCCCACCGACAAGCCCTGCGGCATTTGCATCCACTGCACCTCGATCGCCGAGGACCGGCATGTCGATGTGCTGGAAATGGACGCCGCCAGCCGCACCGGCGTGAACGACATCCGCGAGATCATCGAAGGCGTGCGCTATCGCCCCACCCAGGCCCGCTTCAAGATCTACATCATCGACGAAGTGCATATGCTCTCGACTGCCGCCTTCAACGCCCTGTTGAAAACGCTGGAAGAGCCGCCCGAACATGTGAAATTCATCTTCGCCACCACAGAAATCCGCAAGGTGCCGATTACCGTTCTGTCGCGCTGCCAGCGCTTCGATCTGAAGCGGGTCGATTCCGAGATGCTGGCCGCTCATTTCGCCAATATCGCCGAGAATGAGGGGGCCACGGCCGATGCGGGGGCCTTGGCCCTGATCGCCAGGGCCGCCGACGGCTCGGTGCGCGACGGACTGTCGCTGTTGGATCAGGCCATCTCCCACGGCGCCGGGCTGGTGTCGGAAGCTCAGGTGCGCGACATGCTGGGGCTGGCCGACCGCGCCCGTGTATTCGATCTGTTCGAATTGGTGATGAAAGGCGAAATGCCCCAAGCGCTTGATCTTTTGGGGCAATCCTATGCCAGTGGGGCCGATCCCGCCGTGGTGCTGGAAGACATGCTGGAACTGGTGCATTGGCTGACGCGAGTCAAACTCGCCCCGCAGTTGGCCGAAGCGCCGGGCGTTGCGGAGGCGGAACGAGTGCGCGGCAAATCCATGGCGACCGCGCTGTCCATGGCCGCCCTCACCAAGTCCTGGCAATTGCTGTTGAAGGGTTTGGGCGAAACCCGCAACGCCCCCTCGCCCCTGTCAGCGGCCGAAATGGTATTGATCCGCCTGGCCTTCGCAGCCGACCTGCCCAGCCCAGCCGATGCCGTGGAGTCGGTCAAACGCAATCCACCCCAGCCCCCCGCTCAAAACATTTCGTTGCCCCCTTCGGGCGGCGGAGCAAGAGCCGTCGCAGGCGGCGGGACCAGCTATGAGGCCGCCCCCGCTCCCCAGGCGCAGGCACATCTGCCCATGCCGCAAACATTCGCCGAAACCGTGGCCCTGTTTGCCGAGCGGCAAGAGCCGGTGCTGCATGCCCATCTTCAGGCCAGCGTCAATCTGGTCCATTTCGAGCCGGGCCGCATCGAAATCAATCCGATGGCGCATGCGCCCAAAGATCTGGCCAACCGTGCAGGAGCGCTTTTGACCGAATGGACCGGCAAGCGCTGGGTGGTTAGCATTTCCAACAAACAGGGCGCCGAAACGCTGCGCGGACAGGAATTGGAGCAGGTGGCCAAGCAAAAGGCCGACGCGGCCCGCCATCCTCTGGTTCAGGCCGTGCTGGCCGCCTTTCCCGATGCCAGCATCGAAGCGGTGCGCAGCGCCCCTACCCCCGAAGCGGCTCCCGTCGTTTTCGATACCATGTCTGACATGCCCAACCAGGACGAGGATCTATGAAAAATATCGGACAGTTGATGAAGCAGGCCCAGCAGATGCAAAGCAAGATGGCCGAAATGCAGGCCAAACTGGCCGAGGCAGAAATGAGCGGCGCAGCGGGCGGCGGCATGGTGCGGATCACGGTCAATGGCAAGGGCGATATGAAGAAGATTTCGATCGACCCCTCGCTTCTGACCCCCGACGACAAGGAAGTGGTGGAAGACCTGATCGTCGCCGCCTTCAACGATGCCAAGGCCAAAGTGGAAGCCTTTACGCAAGACGAAATGGGCAAGCTGACCGGCGGATTGAATCTGCCGCCAGGAATGAAATTGCCTTTTTGATGCCCGCCTCGTCCTTCGAGACGGCCCTTCGGCCCTCCTCAGGACGAGGTAATCCTTTCGCCCTCATCCTGAGGAGCGAAGCGTCTCGAAGGATGAGGCGAAAGAGCACCCAATGAATAGCCCCGAGATAGAGCATCTGATTCACCTGATGTCCCGCTTGCCGGGGCTGGGGCCGCGCTCGGCCAGACGTGCTGCGCTGACGCTGTTGAAAAAGCGGGAAGCCCTGCTGGAACCCCTGGCCAAGGCCATGAGCGATGCCGCGGCGGCCATCCGCACCTGCCCCGACTGCGGCAATCTGGACACGCAAGTCCCCTGCGCCATCTGCACCGACGAGATGCGCGATGGCGGCGTTCTGTGCGTGGTGGCCGATGTGGCGGATCTGTGGGCGCTTGAACGTTCCGGCGCTTTTCGTGGACGCTATCATGTGCTGGGGGGAACGCTTTCCGCCCTCGACGGAATCGGGCCGGACGATCTGAATCTGCCCAGCCTGATCGAACGGGCGGCGAACCCTTCTCTGCGCGAAGTGATTCTGGCGCTGGGCGCCACCGTGACCGGACAAACTACCGCCCATTACATCACCGACCGCCTATCGCGCCCCGACCTTCAGATATCCGGCCTGGCCCACGGCGTTCCCGTGGGCGGTGAGCTGGATTTCCTGGATGACGGCACGCTGTCGGCGGCAATTTCGGCAAGACGTCCGGTTTAATCTTCGTCGACGCCGAATGCCTCGTCGATAGCATTCTGGCGCATGGCGTAATAGAGGATGGTCATGACAAAAACGGCCAGAGACCCCTGCGTTGCCATGTAATAGCCCATGGGGAACCCGGCGGCCCTGATCTCGTTCAGGCTGGGGGTGAACAGATGCACCAGGAAGCTGAAAATGAACCAAAACCCCAGCACCATCCAAGCCAGCCTGGACGATCTGCTCCAATAGGTTTTGTCACTTCTAAGCGGCAAGTCCGACATGTCGAATCGCTCTTTCTTTAAACGCAACCCAGATCTGTAATCAAATGTAATGCCAATGCAGGCGAATAAGAACTGGAAATTGATTGCACTTTGAGACATTGTGGAATTTGCAATCTGCCGATAAGCCATGGGGCGTTTCCGTGCCGACGTTCTTACCGCCTGCTGCAACGTCTCAACAAGCCTTGGGGCAATCCCTTGAATTTCTTTCATGGACGTTGGCGCCGTGAAGCTTGACACCTCCTCGCTGGAACGCATCGACAGCTTTCCCTACAGGCACAAGGTGGCTGAGGTGATGAGCGCCCCCGTGGTCAGTGTGCCCCTGAAATCGACCCTGATCGAGGCGGCAAGGCTGATGGCGGAAAAAGGCATCAGCTCGATTCTGGTGGCCGATGAGGACAACAAGGCGCAGGGCATCGTGACCGAGCGCGACGTGCTGAGGGCCGTGGCGCAAACCGGCAGCATCGGCATGCATCAGCCCTTGAATGCCGTCATGAGCGCCCCGGTTGCCACCGTGCGCGAGGATGCCCTGGTCTTTGTGGCCCTGGGCCGCATGGATCGTCTGAAAATTCGCCATCTGGTGGTGGTGGATCGTCAAGGCCGTCCGGTCGGCATGGTTTCCGCCCGCTCGCTGTTGAAGCTGCGCGCAGGTGCTGCCCTGGCCTTGGGCGATGAAATCTCCAGCGCCCCCGATGCCAAGGCGCTAGCCCAGGCCCATGACAAAGTGCCCAGCTTGGCCCAGGCCCTGCTGGAAGAAGGCGTGGAAGCCACGGGTATTGCCAATGTCATCAGCACGGTGCTGCGCGATATTACGGCCAGGGCCGCAGAGATTTCTGAGCGGGCCATGGCCGAGGATGGCTGGGGCGGCCCGCCTGTTCCCGGCTGTCTGTTGATTTTGGGGTCTGGCGGGCGCGGCGAAGCCCTGTTCAGCGCCGATCAGGATAATGCCATCATCTATGAGGGCGGGCCCGAGGCCGATCCCTGGTATGCCGAAATCTCACGTCGCATCTGCGAAGCCCTCAACCTTGCGGGTGTTCCCAAATGCAGGGGTGACGTCATGTGCGTCAACGCCCAGTGGCGGCAGAGTTCTGATGGCTGGAAGGCCGAGATCGACCGGTGGATGAGCAAGGCCAAGGGCGAGGAGATCGCCTCTTGCGATATCTTCATCGATTTCAAGGCGGTCTATGGCACGCAAAAACTGGCCGATCCCATCCGCCAGTATGTGCAGGAAAAGGCCGCTGCCTCTGCTTCCTTCCTGCGTCTTCTGGCTGCCTCGGCGACAGAAATGCGACCGTCCTTTGGCCTGTTCGGAAATATCCGCACCACCGAGGGACGCTTCGACATCAAAAAGTCGGGATTTTTGCTGCTGGTGGGTGCGGTGCGCGTGCTGGCTCTCAAAAACGGCATCGAAGCCCTCTCAACCCGCGAGCGGCTGGCCGCCCTTGCCAAGGGCGGACACCTGCAGCAAAGCGATATGACGGCGCTGTCGCGCTTGCATGATTTCATGATCGGCCTTCAAATTCGCCAGCAACTGTCTGATCTGAAAAATGGCTTGGTGCCGTCAGACCGCGTCGATCCCAAGATCATGAGCCGAGCCGAACGCTCGTATCTGAAAGAGGGACTGAAACGTCTAAGCACCCTGGCCTTGGCAATGCAAAACACTCTGTCTGCCGTTTGAGCCTTGGGCGACGACACCACCCTCGTCACGCCGGAACAAGCCCTGGCCCTGGCCAGCACACTCTTGCAGGGCGGGCATTGCGAGCAGGCCGCCTCGATTCTGGAACAGATTGCCGCCCAAGGGTATGAATCGGCCCACCGCCTTTTGTTGCTGGCAAGAATCGCTCGCCTGCAGTCGCGCCTGGACGAGGCCGCCCGCCTGTTCCATGCCGCCTCTGATGCCGATCCCGCCCTGGACGAAGCCCATGCCGGGCTGATTGGCGTTCTGGAAGCCCAGGGGAAATATGATCAAGCCGCCGTGGCCCTCAGGCGCGCCCGCATCGACCGCAACAGCCAGCGCGCCAGGGCCGATGCGCTGCTGAAGGAATCCATAACCTCCCCTGCCCCAATCATCATCGATGCAGGTGCGCATTTGGGGGAAAGCTGTGATCGCTTTTTGACCCTTTTCCCCAGGGCTTGCCTGCATGCTTTCGAGCCAGTCCCCGTCCTTGCACAGGGATTGCGCACAAAATTCGCTGCCAATCCGCAGATTCGCGTGGTCTCCAAGGGCTTGAGCGATGCCGAGGGGGAATTGATCTTTCACGCCAATCAGGACGACGCCACGGGAAGCTTCCTTCCTCTGGATGCGGCCTCTCCCTATGCCGCCCAAGCCGGAAACAGCCCGGCACAAAGCTGCACCGTGCCCACAACGACACTGGATGCCTATTGTGCCCAACAGACCATCGCCAGAATCGATCTGCTGAAACTTGACGTGCAGGGGCACGAAGCGGCCTGTCTGGCCGGAGCACAGAACTTGCTGCGGCAAGGCGCCATCGGCGCCATTCAGGTGGAAATCATTACAGCCCCTTTTTACGCCAAACCGGGTTCATTCCTAGATATCGAGCGCCATCTGATCCCGCTTGGCTGGCGCCTGGCCACCCTCTTTGACGTCTTTCCCGATCTGGGGGCCCCCTTATTCCAGTTGGACGCCATCTACCAGCCCCCCGGCAATACCGGCCAGGATGCCCAAGAAGATTGACGTTAACGGGCCTGTCGGCTAGAAGCTGAACCCCAAGGAGAGATGGCCGAGCGGCTGAAGGCGACGGTTTGCTAAACCGTTGTACGGGGTAAACCCGTACCGAGGGTTCGAATCCCTCTCTCTCCGCCAAACCTTGAAAAATATAGCGTTTTTGTTGATGGTTGTTGATGGATGATCGGCGGCTGTTGATGATTTTTTCTGTGCCACTGTGGCACCAGTGTGGCACGCCACACCGGCCCCCTCTTGTCAGCCGCCTCGATTCGAGTTAAAAAAGGCAATCCCAATGCCCCCAGGCAGGGGATGATGTCGGAACCGGCGGCCTAACTGTGAAAACAAAGTGGGACGAGGGAGCGTATGGACGGACTTATTAAGGCAGCCTGGGGGAAGAGTGTTTGTGAGTTGGACCCCAAATTAGAATCCCCTGCGCGAGAAATCGTGAAAGGCACTTCTGGGGACCGCGCAATCGTCCGGGAACGGTCACCGACCGCCGGGCAGACCAACTCACGCACCGCTGGCTGGCCTATCGAGTGGGATCGGTAGGTTGCCCGCCGCACTTGCGGCGAACACGCGGTGCAACAATGACCTATAGCTCCAAGCTCCTTTTGACGACCGACGAGGCGGCAGAACTCCTGAACCTCAAGCCCCAGACTCTTCGCGTTTGGCGAAGCGCAAAACCCAAAAAAGGCCCCGACTTCGTAAAATTCGGCAAAGGGCCTGGCGCTCGCATTCGATATCGGCTTGAGGATCTGATGGCTTGGGCCGCCGGCCTTGTCGTTCGTCGGCCAGGCCGTCCCAAGAGGCAGAGAACTTACACCCCAGAAATGACAGCGGCTGCAGCGTAGCCCCCTTAATTCCTCGGTTTCAGGGCCATGGGAAAGGGAGCGGCTGCAGCCGCGTCTGCCAGTGTGTCGCCAACGCGCGCACTGGCTAAGAGCAATATATCCGCCGGAGAGTCCGCCAGCAAGGGGCGGCAACGCCGCCCCCTCGGTAGAGTTACCAATACGGTTGACGCTGCCGCTTTCGGGGGATGGTCGCAACGACGGAAACGATACTATTTACAGGAGGTTGCCGGGATGATCTTGGGGAAACATAGGGTCGGCAACTGCTGCCGACTAACAATCTTGGGAAAGGCTGGCAACGTCGCACTTGTCAGCGACGGAAAAAAGTCAGGCTATCGCGGCGTTCAGCGATGCGGCTCCGTTTGGGTCTGCCCGGTGTGCTCGCGGAAGATCAGTGAAGAACGCAAGGAGGAGCTAAACGAGCTGCTGGGATGGGCACGATCTGAGGGCCTCGTGCCGATTATGCTCACCTTGACCTTCAGCCACAGCCGACAGGACAACCTAAAACGCATCCTTAAGGCAATGAAAAGCGCCCTCAAGCGCTTTCGCCAAAGCCGCCTCTGGCGGTCTTTGGAAAGAGAGGGCGACGTGGTGGCGACCGAGGTCAAGCATGGACAGGCAAACGGCTGGCATCCTCATGAGCATTTATTGATTCTGCTCCGGGCGACAAACGAAGAAAATGCATTAGCTTCAATCGAAGCACTGCGAAGCGAGTGGACGCGCTGCCTCGGCCATGAAGGACTAAAATGCAACGCACATGGTTTCGAGGTGCAGGGCGCGGCATCTGCCGGGGACTATATTTCAAAGTGGGGGACTGCCGAGGAAATCACTCTTTCCGGCCACAAATCAAAAGGCGGACTCCATCCATTCGGCTTGCTTGAATTGGCCGCCAGCGGCGATAAGCATGCTGCCGCGTTGTTCAAGGAATATGTCGATGCCTTTCATGGTAAACGGCAACTTGTGTGGAGCCGTGGCCTCAAGAAAAAAATCAAAATTCACGACGTCACTGACGAGGAAATTGCTCAAAAAGAGGAAAAGGGCGGCGAAGTGTTTGTGCTTTTTGACTTCGAGCAATGGAAAGCGATTTGTCGTGTTCGCGGACTGAGAGGAGAATTGCTGGACCTGGCCGTTCAAGGCGGGCAGGAGGCCGTGGAAAAACGGCTTCAGGCTCTTCAGCAGGGACCGCCTACCTGACGCGGCGGCAAGCGCCGCGCTCGCCTGGCTCGGGCGGGTCCCGTGCCCGCCCTCGCTTACCTTAGGCGGCTTCGTCCTTCAGTGCTGATTAATGCTGCCTGAAGGCGTCGCGCGCCCCTGCTAAGCGGGGGCGCTTGCTTTCCTCGTAACGGTCGCTCGCACGCGACGCGACCTACGAGGCGTGGCGCTCTTCGCGCCACATTCGCCAGCAAGGAAGGGGGAAGAAAAATCACCCCTGCACGCAGGGAAACACCACCTTAGCCATCCTGGGAGGGTCTCTCTGGAAATTCTCACCCCTGCACGCAGGGAAACAGCTTCGACATTCTTGCAGGCGACCCGCTGCCCGTCTTCTCACCCCTGCACCCAGGGAAACAGCCGTTCAGAAAACTAGCAGCATGCCTCTTTTCAGTCAAGGTCAAGGGACGCCTTGGCCTTCTCGATTTCGCGTCGGGCGTCTTCCTCCTTCGCAAGATCAACAAGCCCTTCAAGATACCAAGCAAGCTGCTCTTCGGTTTTGATAATGTCGTGCGGGTGGATATCTTCACCAATCGGCAGGGGAACGAATTTTAGTCCTCGTGATTTGAGCGCCGTTGCACAGGTGACAATTTGCTCCAAATCATTTTTGCGATACAGCGCAGATTGAAGCGTCTCGCACATTTCAAGAAGAGTGAGAAGCGGCCCGTATTTTTCACGAAACCGCTCAATTCCAGCCTCCGACACCAACTTTTCGAGGACTGCCATAAGCAGTTCTACGGCATCACAATACCAGCCAAGCGCCTGCTGATTTTCAAAGTACGCTTGCTGATATCTTGGCAGCCCCCGCAATCGGCTATGCCACTCATTTCCAATTTTCTCATACTCCTCCTTTGCCTCTGAAAGCTGGGCTTGCGCCTCAGGAATCAGATCGGCAATGACGGCAACCGGGGTGCCGTCGATATCGACAATGGATTGAACGGCCAGAGACGGCGAATGATATTTAATCAGTTGCCGTCGATTTTGACCGCTTGCGGCTTGGCCGAAGTCGATGAAATGAATCTCCTCGACTCTCAATTTTTCAGGATCAGGAAAGACGCTGCTCATTCTCGCCCCCTTTCAACAAGCCCTTGCTAATTCGCCAGCGGTTAAGGTGTCGCAAAAATGCGTCCGACAAGACGCGAGGCTTGACCGTTTTTTGGTCGAACCTCGCTTCAGTCGTACCCAGCACTTTTTGCGTGGCGGCTTCTTCTGATTTCTCGCCGTCGCTCATGTCCGCCCCATCGAAATCTGGCTTTGAATGTTGTCCTTGATGGCCAGGACAAGATCGGGGTCAACATCCACGGGAGCCTTGGCCAGGCATGCCCTCAGCTTTTTAATGGGGGCAAACGGCCCCAGGTCAGAAACCTTGATCGTCCATTTTTCGGCAGAAGTCAGTTCAGCACAGTCCGTCATTTTATCCTCCATTAGCGGCGCAAAAGGTTGAGTCTAGCGAGCCGTGACGGCCCCGAATTTTCGGGTTCGCCAGCGAATGGCGGCGGCGGCGCTTCGCCGCCAACGGGTTTCTCACCCTCAGAGCACGTCGCCGAAGGCGATGTATAGGCGTGCCCTTCACCTCCTTCGTCGGTGATGGGTGCTTCGGCAAAGTCACTTTGCTCTGACTGACACCCGAGCCGTTTGAGCAAATCTGTGATTGCAGCTTGGTCATGCTCACGTTTCACTCGCTGACCGAGAATTTTGCAAAGTGACTTTGCAAAAGTCGCGTCTGAAATTGCCTCGGACGTGATCGCCGCCCCCACGACAATTTTTTCACGGGTCGAAGCGGCCCGCTTGCGGGCCTGCAGCTTGTTCAGTTTTGCCTGAAGCTCAGCCTGCCGCTGTTCCAAAGTTCGCGTTTTACTCGCCATTTTTCGCTCCATAAGTTGTTATTTTCCAATGCGTTGATAGACTCGCCTGTGTAGAAGCTATCTCATACACAGTATTCGAAGCCTTCTGCCCGGTCGTATGTCTTTGCTTTCTCACGTCTAAACATTGTCGATCTTATCACATAATCCATTTGACTCAACGATGATTCTATGGATTCGTAGATCGTCGAATTTTTACTTGCAGTCTTGTTGACTGCCTGGAGCGTTTAGCGAAGGGCACGCCTATACATCGCCTTCGGCGACGTGCGCATAAACGGGGAGGCCGCTTCGGCGGCAAAGTGACTTGGCTAGAGATGGGCACTTTAGGCTTGATGCAAATATTGTCTCGCGCGGCAAAGGTCATAGCGCCGTCGCCAAAGCCGCCTATCGGTCCGGCGCGAAATTTAATGACGAACGGTTAGGTCGGAGCTGGGATTACAGCGGCAAGCAAGATGTCATTCATTCAGAAATCATTGCTCCGGCTGATGCGCCGGATTGGGCGCTTGATCGTGAAAAGTTGTGGAATGAAGTAGAGAAATTTGAAAGCCGGAAGGATGCACAACTCTCCAGAACTTTCGATCTTTCCCTTCCAAGGGAATTGGACAGCGAGCAGCAGTTAGAAGCGGCTCGAAACTTTGCCAACCGTGAATTTGTTTCAAAGGGTTATGTCGTTGACTTAAATTTTCACAACCCGCCAGCAAGCGACGGTGGCGAGCAGCCGCACTGCCACATGATGGTAACGATGAGGCGAGTTGACAAAAGTGGGTTTTGCAACGAGCGGAAACCCCGCGACATGAACAACACGAATCAGCTTGAACAGTGGAGAAAAGCTTGGGCAGACGACGAGAATGTAGCGCTTGAGAAGGCTGGATTAGATGTTCGTGTTGACCACAGGTCCCTCGAAGTTAGACGTGAAGAAGCCCTTCAAAATGGTTACCTTGAAAAGGCCGCCGAACTTGATCGCATGCCGCAGGGCAAGCAAGGCGCAGCCGCCACCGGCATCAAGCGCGACGGACGCAAAAGCCGCCGCGCAGAATTCCAAGATCAGATCAAAGCAGATAACCAAGAACGGCAAACGTTGGCAAAGGAAGTCATCAACACAAAGCTGGACGTTCAAAACGGGAAATTGAGCAGGGCGGACGCCGGGAACAGGCTTGAAAAGCTGGCCGAGGATGCCAGCAAGAAAGCCGATTTCTGGAAATCGAAGGGATCAAGAATCGGCGAGCGCCATTGGTCCTCCCTTTCTTCCCAACTGAAAATCGATGCCCAGTCAACCCGGCTTGGCCCCGGCCTGGGCCAGGCCGCCGAAAAAATCGGCGGCGGCGGAAAGACAGGCAAGGCCAGTGCGGGCGCAGCCTTGCGACCCGGCAAGCCAAAATTGCCCGGCACTGGCGGCGGCGGGGGTGGCGGCGACGAGGTCGATAAGCTTGTGAGTCAAACCTCATCATCAATCAAAAAAGTCGCCGAGATAATGGCAAAGGCTGCGAGCGCGGGATTGCCCTCCCCTGGGGGCGCGGCGGGTGCGATTGCCAAGTCAATCATCAAGCCAGGCCTTGGGCGGCGGCTATGAAAATTGAAATTGAAGTCCCGGACCAAGAGACTGCGGACCTTCTCTTGAAGCTTGCCGAGCGGCTTTGCGGTCAACGTGGACCTATCCAGTCCGACTCATCCAATTTTGGGCCAAACACCCTTCCTTCCCCGGAAACAAGGCGGATAAATCATGACTGATCTTATGACAGATTGCATGAGGCTTGCCCGTAAAATGGGCGGGGAAAAACTTGAAAGAATGTTGGAATTCTATGACGAGCCGTTTCACTTTTTGCTTGATGATCGCGATCATTTTGGCAAGGCGTGGTTCACCAACAATCGACTTTCAAAAATTCAGATATCCTTGAGCCCAAATGATCCGATTGAGTCAACAGCCCACGAGATATTTCATGTTGCTTATCGAACAAGGCTTACCCCGAAAGAGCGGCATCTTTTGTCTCACTACTGCCCAACTGTGCAGGAGTACCACAGCTTCGTCGTATATGAATACGATGAAGACGACTTGGCTGAAGAACGAGTGGCCCGCACATTCGGACCATGGGCCGCTGCTCGCTGGCGTGGTGAGGAATTCCTGATTCACAACACCCCGATTCCGGTAGCTGAGGTCGTTGAACTTTTTGAAGAAATTTATGAAGGCCGCATTCTGCGCAGATCGATGTTTCTGTACGAACCCGCGTTTCGGAAACTGTGGCTTTGGGTCGGGATACCTACGGCCTTTTATTTTCTGATGACGGCCTGGACTCTGACGCTCGCTTTCACACGTCACTAGAGGTCACCATGAACGACAAAAAAATCGACAAGTATGTTAAAAACCTCAAGGGCCCTGGCGGCATTAGGTGCCTACGATTATCGGCCATAATGCTGATCTCCGCCCTGCTTTTGTTCGTCCGAAGCTGTGCCAGCTTCAATTGATGGCCAAGACCGGGGTGGCGGCGCTGATGTTCAGCCCTGAGCCTCTTTAGCCGCCATAGTGTCGAGGTGGGCCTTGATTGATTCCAAGTGCTTCCTGACCAATTGGTCTTCTTCTCGGTAGAACGCTGAAAGCTTTCTGGACACCATAATTGCCGCAATCGGTGCGAACACCAGCAACCATGTTGCTGCTGATGGGCTTGTAGCATTTGGGCTTGTCGCCTTCACCAGCGCTGCCAAGATAATGAAAACGACTACTCCAACAATCATGGCGGCTAAACAGCCTAGCTTTGTCCGTTTTTCGCCGTCCAGCATCGAAACGATGCCTTTGTTCAGAGTGATGGATTGCCCGGACGTATGATTTTTAAGAAAAACATACGGCCCACTTGTCTTGCCAGAGGAAATGCCCCAGACAGCGGAGACGGTTTGTCCTTCACGGACAGGTAAGTCGATGTCACTCAATTGAAGAGGTACTTCTTCGCCCAGAGCGTTCTTTAGCCAGATTTCACATCTGGTCGTCACGGACGAAGAGACGCCAGGAACATAAGCAGTCCCATTGCTGATGACCGCGTTCGGCGAGTGGACATGAGTTTCGGACCATTTCTTCTCGCCAATCACCCGGCCAATTTCATGAAAGAAATCAATGGCAATCTTATCATTCTGAAGGCATGCCAATTCCTTTGGTAACCGCATCATCCCCTCCAATCGCCTTAACATTGCAATAGTAGGATAAGGATTGCCACCGTTCAACGACTCTTCTTTTGCTTTGCTAGAGCAAAAGTTGGGGTTTATGAGCGCCGCCGCTATGTTTGCTTCGTTTTTCTAATGGGTGCAGGCTTCGTCCTGCACCCCTGCCACGTGGCGAACGCGGGGTGGCAAGGCGCATAGGGGGCCGAAGGCCGACGGGCAAGGGGTGGTGCGGGCGCAGGGCGAAGCCCGAGCCACGGCCCGCCGCCCGGCGCTTGCCCCTTGAGCCGCGCCAGGGGCAGCGCCCCTTAGCCCTTTAGAAGGCAGACATCACGTGATATCTTCTGAGTCGTTCACCGTGCACGCAGTGATGTTTTTGCCTTTTGCTTTCAGTCACGTACATTATGAATACGAGATATACGTTTTTTCCATATTGACGAAACAGCTTGTTACTGCCAAGAATCACCCATTGAGACCCATCGGCCTTATTCCTCCTGTGAGGATTTCCAAAAGGCCGAGTATTGAGACCCCAGGGGCGCCTTGTGCGCCCCTGCATTGTTTTGGGGAAAAGACGTGCTATCCTTAATGGCGCGTCACTGGAATCTTAAAGAGGCCTCAATGTCAGACACAATCGACCAGAACGTTATAACTCGCTACAGGGTAATGATTTTTGTCGATTTCTGGAATTTCACTTTGTCAATGAAAAGCGTGGAAGATCATTTCCGCCCTGACTGGAAGAAGCTTCCTAACGTAATCATGAAGGAAGCCGTTGAAATTATTGATGCAACCGCAATTGGCGTTTACACCGGAATGAGGGTTTATGGATCCTTCGACGGAAGCGGAGATGCCCCCTTACGGAAATGGGTTTCGACGACGCTGGACACCTTTCCAGGCGTAAATGTCAAATTCGTTGATCGTCAGAAAAAGAGGACAGGGCCAAAATGTCCATCATGCTATGAAATCGTTGAGATTTGTCCAAAGTGCGGCAAAGACATGCGCGGTACTGAAGAAAAGGGCGTTGATACAGCTATTGCCACAGATATGATTTCTTTGGCTTGGGAAGGGGCTTTTGACGCAGCGGTTCTTGTATCAGCTGATCGCGATTTCATCCCAGTGGCCGAATATCTCCATACAAAGGGCGTTAAGGTAATTCACGCAGCCTTTCCACCGAAAGGCGCGCAACTCTCTCAAAAATGCTGGGGGTCAATCGACCTCCCTGCACTTAGAAACAGCTTCCGACGCCCTGCCCCCGTTAACCCAGCTTCTTAGCCAAATTCTCGGCCTTGAGGTGCGTATAGCGCTTCAGCATGGTCAAGGTCTTGTGGCCGGTGATGGTGGCCACCTCCATGATTTCAAGCCCCTTCTCGAATAAGCGGGATGTGCCCTCGTGGCGCAGATCGTGGAAGCGCAAGCCCTCGATCTCAGCCGCCTTAAGGGCCTTGTGCCAGTAGTCATCGAGAACTTGGGCCGAGATAGGGAAGACCCGCCCCTTGGCCAGCTTCGTCACCTCCCCGCCTTCACCTGCTGGCTTCAGCAGGGCCTCCAGAGCGGCGGCGGCCTTGGTCGATAGGGGCACATTGCGGGGCGTGCCGTTCTTCGTGTCCAGGAGCCGCACCACGCGCTTCTTGATATCTACCTGGCTCCAAGTCAGCCCCATGATTTCCCCTTGCCGCATGGCTGTCTCAATCGCCAGGAGGACCACTGGGGCAAGCCAGGGGCACGACGAAGCCTCGCAGGCCGCCAGAAGCCGGGCGTCTTCGTCTTCGTCATCGACCAAGCGCCGATCACGGGCCGGAGCCGCAGCAGGCACCTTGATTTTCTCGACAGGGTTGGAGAGGCTTTCCAGGCCCCATTCCTTGGTGGCAACGGTGAACAGATGCGAGATGAGGGCAAGGTCATTGCGGACGGTCGTAGGGCTGGTGCCAGCCGCAAGCCGACTGTCTCGCCACTTGGCAAGATCGGCCCCTCGGATCGACGCCAAGGAGCGCATGGCCAAGTCATCGCGCTTCCAGGCCGCAATGCGGACGCGCTCTTGCTTCGCCCCCTTCTTGCGTGGCGTCACCTCTCGCTGGTAGCGATCTAACGCTTCTGAGAGCGAAGTAGATTCAGCTTCGCGGGTATCGATGACATGGCCGTGGTCGGCCTTGCCTTCCTTGTCCCTCGCCCAAACTTCAGCTTCGGCTTTGGTCGTAAAGGTCTTGCTGATCGGCTTATAGCCTTTGCGGCAGACCCGCACTTCCCAATTTCCGGCCCTTTTTCGAAATGTCGCCATGAGCGCCTCGCCACCCTGAAAATATTTTTCAGTGTGGCATGAGTGTGGCACGGCATCAAGAAAATTACCCGCAATCACTCGCCTATCATTTATTATCAATGCGTTGCATATGTCTTATTTCCTGCTTTGGGCAAAACATAACGTATTGCTAAACCGTTGTACGGGGTAAACCCGTACCGAGGGTTCGAATCCCTCTCTCTCCGCCAAACATTCGCTGTAGATGTTTGATTTTATTGGCTTATTAGTTTTTTGTGATTTTTAATTTCCATCTATAATCCCATCAAAAACATCTGGATTTAGCAAGACTCGGATGGGTTCTTTTGCTCCTCGGTGGACATTGGCTTTCTAGCTGGTCCGAGGAAGCTGTCTTCGTCCTGCCATTTACCCGGCACTCAGAAAGGGATTCTCAGGAGAGCCAAGTGAGCGCCAGATCCGCCTCACTCGCCGCGGCATTGACGTTGCCAAAAGTAAAGCAGAATCCTTCTTTCCAAGACGTTCGGGAAGGATTCACAGGGCAAGGCCCGGTCGTCGTTGTTCCGTTTCCGAAGCAGGTTCATCCCCGCTGCTTGTGCAAGCGACGGCCTAACCCGTGCTAACAGGCGTCAGTTTCCAGATGCCCGCGTTATATTCTTCCATCGTGCGGTCGGTTGAGAACTTGCCGGAATAGGCGGTGTTCAGGATGCTCATGCGCGTCCACTTGTCCTGGTCGCGATAGGTCGTCGCCGCTTTCTCCTGCGCCTCGACATACGTCCTAAAATCGGCCGCCACCAGCCAAGGATCGTGCGGGCTGCGGATGGCACCAATGATGGAATCGAACAACCCCTTTTCAAAGCGACTGAAATGGCCGGATTCCAGTAGTTCCATCACACACGCCAAATCGGGATCGGCCTCGATGATGGCCTGGGGATCATAAACGGTTCTGGCAGCTTCCACCTGTTCGGCTGTCAAGCCGAACAAGAAGAAGTTTTCCTCGCCCACTTCTTCAAGAATTTCGATATTGGCCCCATCCAGTGTGCCAATAGTCACAGCGCCGTTCATCATGAATTTCATGTTGCCCGTCCCCGACGCCTCCTTGCCCGCCGTCGATATCTGCTCGGACAGATCGGTGCCGGGAGCAATGATTTCCATCGCCGAAACACGATAGTTGGGCAAAAACGCAACCTTCAACCGTCCATCGATGTCCGGGTCGCTATTGACCACCTCGGCGACCTTGCATATCAGACTGATAATACTTTTCGCCATCCTGTAGCCAGGAGCTGCCTTGCCGCCGATCAGGACGCAGCGGTTTGTCCAATTGGCACTGCCGCCATTTTTCAGGCGGGCGTACAAATGAATGACATGCAAGATGTTCAGAAGCTGGCGCTTGTATTCGTGGATGCGCTTGACCTGCACGTCGAACAGGGCGTCGGGATCGAAATCGACCTTGCAATCTTGCTTGACCATACGGGCCAGGCGTTCCTTGTTCAGCCGCTTGGTGCGGCGCCAATGTTCTTTGAAAGGTGCATCGTCAATGCGGCCAGCCAGGGCGCTTAAATGATCCAGCCTGGTGACCCAGCCATCGCCGATGCTATCGGATATCAGACGCGACAGTTCGGGATTGGCCGAGGCAAGCCAACGACGCTGCGTTACGCCATTGGTCTTGTTGTTGAACTTGTGCGGCCATAATTCGTAGAAATCGCGAAACAGACCTTTTTGCAAAAGATCGGAATGAAGGGCCGCCACGCCATTGACCGAGAAACTGCCCGCAATGGCCAGATAGGCCATGCGAACCTGTGGATCTGGCCCCTCTTCGATCAAGGACATGCGGGACATGCGCGCACTGTCGCCTGGCCAGCGGCGCGACACTTCGGTCAGGAAGCGGGCGTTGATCTCGTAGATAATTTCCAAAAGACGCGGCAACAGCGGGCCGAACAGGCGAACCGGCCATTTTTCCAGCGCCTCCGGCAGCAATGTGTGGTTGGTGTAAGCCATGGTCGAGGTGACGATACTCCAAGCGGCGTCCCATTCCAGGCCCTGCTCGTCCATAAGCAGACGCATCAGTTCCGGCACGGCGCAACTGGGATGGGTATCGTTCAATTGGAAGCAGTTCTTGGCGGCGAATTGCGAATAATCATCGCCATGATGCAATTCCCAGCGCTCCAGCACGTCTTGAAGACTGGCCGAGGCCAGGAAGTATTGCTGGCGCAAGCGCAGCTCCTTGCCGTTCTCGCTGGCGTCGTTGGGATAAAGAACCATGGTGATGTTTTCGGCGGCGTTCTTGGCCGCCACGGATTCAGGGTACGAACCGGCATTGAACTCGCCCAAGTCGAATTCGTCGGTCGCCGCTGCACTCCACAGCCTTAGCACATTCACCGTGCCATTCTGATATCCCGGCACCAAAACGTCGTAGGGAACGGCCAGCACATCCTTGCTGTCCACCCAACGCACATAAAGATGGCCACTTGGATCGCGGTAATGTTCGGTGCGCCCGTAATATTGGACGCGCTTGGTATGTTCCGGACGCTCCAATTCCCAGGGATTGCCGTCCCTGAGCCAGTGGTCGGGCTCTTCGACCTGGCGCCCGTTTTCGATGTTCTGGCGGAACATTCCGTATTCATAGCGGATGCCATAGCCCATGACGGGAATGCTCAAGGTGGCGCAACTATCCAGAAAGCAGGCCGCCAGACGCCCCAGACCGCCATTGCCAAGCCCCGCATCCTGCTCATTATCGATCAGTTCTTCCATATCCAGGGCAAGCATTTTCATCGCCGCTTCGCTGGCCGTGCCCAGCCCCAGATTTAGCAAAGCGTTGGACAGGCTGCGTCCCATCAGGAATTCCAGCGACAGATAATAAGCGTGTTTGGCATCCGCCTTTTCATAGGCGTTACGCGTTCTCTTGTAGCGCTCCATCAAACGGTCGCGCACCGCCAGCACAAAGGCGCGATAGGGATAATGCGACGAGCGGCAATGCTTGTCTCGACCCAGAAGGCTGCCGAAATAGCGGCGCACATCGAGGGTCAAGGCTTCCTCGTCCATGCCGAGCGGCGGAAGTTCATAGAGCAGCGAAGCGGGTTTGCCGCTTTTAAGCGGCTTCATCCGTGAATATCCGTGATTCATCGACAATTGTCCCCGATTGCAGCCATTGAAGCCCCCCTGGACAGGATAACCCAGTTGGTGAGAGCCGGGAAGCGACGCTGACTTGAGCGCCTGGGTCCGGCTCCATTTTTGCTGTGGGCTCTAAAATATGCATTTCCACCTAGAAAGTCCATGACATGTCATGGAAATGCTGGCGGAGGCTGGGACATTCATCGGCATTTCTTAATGTGGCGCTTCGGCGCAGCCGTCTGGAAATGCTCACTCTGTTGGGTGCATTGGCCCTGCGTCATAAAAAAATGCCCGGCCTTTTGGGCCGGACACTGGAAGTAAAACCGACCGGTTCTTAAAAAAGGAACCGGTCGGTGTCGTTGTCTTGGATTAAGCCCGCTTCAGATTAGGATAGCGGACATCCTCGATCAGATGCTGAATCTCCTTCGAAGGTGCAGGAGTGATCAGGCTGACCACGAAGATGATGATGAATCCGAGCGGGATGCCGAACAAGCCGGCCGAGATCGGGTTGATATCCCACCACAGTTCAGCCGGAACCGAGCGAGGTGTTCCAAAGAACATTTCGCGCAGCCAAGGCTGGGTCGTCATCATGTAGAAGAAGGTAATGCCGACACCTGCCGCCATGCCAAGCGTGGCGGCGATGCCGGTTGCGCGCTTCCAGAAGATGCCGCAAACGAGTGCTGGGAAGAACCCGGCAGCCGCCAGCGAGAAGGCCGCAGACACCAGGAAGAGGATGTCGGCAGGCTTCTGAGCCGCTACCAGGGCCGCCAGGACGGCGACGACCAGCAGAAGCGTCTTCGAAAGCATGACGCGGCGGGCCACCGGCGCGTTCGGATCGATCATCTTGTAATAGAGATCGTGCGACAGCGCGTTGGCGATGGTCAGCAATAGACCATCGGCGGTGGAGAGCGCGGCGGCAAGACCACCGGCGGCCACCAAGCCCGAAACGACATAAGGCAGACCGGCAATTTCCGGCGTGGCAAGCACGACGATATCGCCGCCGATGGCGATTTCCGCCCTCTGCACGATGCCGTCGCCATTGATGTCAGACAGTGACAGCAATGATGGATCGACCGCCTGCCAACTCCTGACCCATTCAGGCAGAGCGGCAAAGGTCGTTCCGACAATGTCGTTGTAAACCACGAACTTCACCAGCACGGCCAGGGCCGGGGCGGAGAAGTAAAGCAGGAAGATGAAGAACAGCGACCAGGTTACCGATGCGCGAGCGTCCTTCACCGAAGGTGTCGTGTAATAGCGCATCAGAATGTGGGGCAGAGCGGCTGTGCCGACCATGAGACACAGGATCAGTGCCAGGAAATTCTTCTTGGCAATCGTCCTTGCCGCTTCGTCCTTGGCTGCGAAGGCTTCACCATGTGCCGCGATGGGAGCTGCACGGGCGGCAAGGCCCGCTTGCTTGTTCCAGGCGGCCTTGGCTTCCGTCTCGTCCTTCGGGAACTTGGCGATAGCCGCTTCCACCTTGGCGACGGCGGCGTCGTCCTTGGCTTCCTTGGCTGCGGCCAGATCCTTGTCCAGATTGGCTTTGCCGTCGGCAAGCGACTTCGGAATATCCGCAAGCAATGCCTTGGCTTCGGCAGCCCGTTTGGCGAAGATCCCTCGGACCTCGATTTCCTTGGCGTCGGCATTCAGCTTGATTTCAAGCTCGGTGACCTTCTGAAGCTGCATGCCGTAAACGGCCTGCGGAATCGGAATGCCGGTCTGCTTGGCGCTGAGCCACACCAAAGGCGTCATGTAGGCGATGATCAAGATGATGTACTGGGCCACCTGCGTCCAGGTAACGGCGCGCATGCCGCCCAGGAACGAGCAGACCAGAATACCGCCCAGACCAACGAAAATGCCCAGCGTGAAGTCGACGCCGCTTAAGCGCGTGGTGATCAGGCCAACGCCGTAAATCTGCGCCACCACATAGGTGAAGGAGCAGAGAATGGCGATGACGATGCCCACGAAGCGCGGCGCATGGCCGCCGTAACGAGCCCCCAGAAAGTCCGGAATGGTGAACTGGCCGAACTTGCGCAGATAGGGTGCCAGGAACAGAGCCACCAGACAGTAGCCGCCGGTCCAGCCCATGATGAAGGCCAGGCCAGAATAGCCGGTCAGGTAGAGCGTGCCCGCCATACCGATGAATGAGGCAGCGCTCATCCAGTCGGCGCCGGTCGCCATGCCGTTGAACAGCGCGGGAACGCGCCGTCCAGCAACATAATATTCATCGGCGTCGTTGGTGCGGCTCATGATGCCGATGCCGGCATAAAGCAGCACGGTCATGGCCAGGAACAGATAGCCGATCCAATTACGGGGAAGGCCCATCTGTTCGGCCACGGCCAGGATCAACACGAAAGAAATGAATCCGCCCGTGTAGAAGCCGTAGACCTTCGTAAGCTGCGAGGTGAAACCCTTATTCGTTTGCGGTTGTGCGGCCATTATTCTTCTCCCTCGTCGACGCCATACTCCTGGTCGAGCTTGTTCATGTATCTGGCGTAATACCAGATGATCCACACATAGACGATCAGCGAGCCTTGCGCCCCCATGTAGAAGCTGAAGGGCCAGCCCAGGAAATTAAAGCTCAGTTCGCGCGCGAACCAGCCGATGACGAAAGTCACAAAAAACCAAATCCCCAGCAGGACCGCCGTGATTTTAAGGTTTCTGTGCCAATACTCTTGTTGCTTCTCTGTTAACTGCATAACTCCTCCCCGTTTTTCAAGGATGCTTCGTGAACCTGGTTACTCGTACTCAACTTTCGCGAATGCAGGTCAGAACGGCAGATTGACGCCCGACTTGATTCCCGTCTCCTTCTCCAACTGCAGGGCGATCTTGGGCTCGAATTTGGCAAGCTTCATGATCACCTTTTCCGCCTTCTCCTGCTGGCCGAGCCTGAGATAGGCATGGGCCAGCTGATACCAACCGTAAGGACTCATCGGCTGGAGTTCCGTGTTGCGCTTGAGCGCCGAGACGGCCTCTTCGACCTCTCCCACCTTGATGAGGGACAGGGCAAGGCCGTACCAGGCGCGGTCAAGCTTGGAGTCATGTTCCGTGGCGCGCCGGAAGGCCAAAATCGCCTCCTGATGCTCATCGATCTTCTGGAGCAGATAGCCAAGATTGAACCATGTCCCGGGCTGATTGGGCTCAAGCGCCAAAGACTGATGCAGCAGGGCCACGGCCTCCCGGTTTTTTCCCTGCTCGGCCAGGATATGGGCGATTGATGCCGGCACCTTGGGGTTTCTCGAATCGAGAACGCGCACGCGCTCCCAATATTCAATGGAAATCGCATCGCGCTTGAAGATCAGACTCCAGATGGCGATCTGGCGGAAGAACCAGCGATCAAGCTTTTGCCGGACGCTTAGGGACTGGCTCATGCGCCGCTGCCTCCTTGCGTCAATTCATGCTTGAAATAGGCCAGGACAGCCCAGGCCCAGAATGTCAGGAAGAAGCTGACGACGGGCACATGCTTGTCAATCACGGCCTTGGGAGTGATGTAGCGCACAAGCCTCACAATCGGTGAGGTTAGAAATCGCATGGCCCGATAGATCGGATTCTGCTCGTGGCGGCCAAAGCTCATGACATAAACAACGAATTGGCCGATAAGCATATAGCCTATGAATTCGAGCATTCCCTTTAAGACGATCAACATCGACAGCATATTACACTCATTCCTGGCTCTGGCATACGACCGCTGTTTTCGCAGTCTTTACGCCAGTCAACGTTTCTAGAATGCGGCCTTTTTTCGACCGCTTATTCTTAAAATTACACCCGCGCCCATGCATTAGCTTCTCGGAATATACAGGCAGGCGAAAAAGAACGCACACGATGTATAGGATGCATAAACGCAGGGCAACCTTACACGACACGAAACGGTGCTGCAATACCTCGTTATATTATCATCTTTTCACGTTTATTCAGGGGGATAATCATGATTTTTAGGGTAAGTGGCTTGTGTTTTCCAAGCTAAGCTGGCGACTTAACTTTATCTGGAATCCCATTCGCCCCAGGTGCCCTTTCCAGCGCTGCCTGCAAGAGGCACTGGCGCTCTCGTCCCCTTGACATGATCAAGATTATGCGCATGGTCTGCTCATGAACGACTTGGACAGCCTCCAACACCCAGCATGCAAAGGAATTGCCCGTGCGGCGTGAGACCGAGTCCCTTGAAAGCCTTGATAGTTTTCCCTATCGCCATCGCGTTTCCGAGGTTATGAGCGCACCCATTGCCATGATGGCGCGCACAGCCGATCTGGTCGAGGCCAGCCGTGTCATGGCCGAAAAGGGCATCAGCTCGATCATCGTCACGGAAATGGATGCGCCGGTTGGAATCGTCACCGAGCGCGACGTGCTTCGCATCGTCGCTCGTTCGGGCAGCATCGGCTTGCACATGCCGCTTTCCGCCATTATGAGCAGCCCGGTCATAACGGTAAACGAGGAGGCGCTTGTTTTCGTTGCCATGGGACGGATGGAGCACCTGAATTTGCGCCATCTGCTGGTGACGGACCGTCACCACAACCCCGTCGGGGTCATTACATCGCGCGGTCTTTTGAAGTTAAGGGTCGGATCGGGACTGGCGCTTGGCGATGAGATTGGATCGGCGCCATCACCCGAGGAGCTAAAGGCCGCCCGTTCCTTGCTTCCCACTCTTTCAGAGAAGCTGATGGAGGAAGATGTCGGCGCTACCGACATCGCCGGAATCGTAACCAGCGCGTTGTGCGACACCACCGCCCGGGCCGCCGAATTGTCGGAAGCCTCGATGATCGAGGATGGTTGGGGTGCGGCGCCAACCAAATATTGTGTCCTTGTCCTGGGATCGGGGGGACGGGGCGAAAGTCTGTTTTCCGCAGATCAGGACAACGCCATCGTCCATCTGGGCACTGACCAGGACACCGCCTGGTTCGCCGAGTTGGGCAGGCGGCTCTGCGCACTCCTTGCAGAGGCGGGCGTTCCGCTTTGCAAAGGAGGCGTGATGGCCTCCAACGAGACATGGTGCCGGTCGTATGATGCGTGGCGAAAGGCGATAGATCGCTGGGTTTCGGAAGCCAATGGGGACGATATCTTGAATGTCGATATCTTCATCGACTTCAAGGCGGTTCATGGTTCCCTGGATCTTGCCGACGGTCTTCGGGACCATCTTCTGGCAAAGGGCGCTCGGTCATCGCCCTTCTTGCACATCCTGGCGGCCAGTTCAGCCGATATGAAAGTGCCTCTTGGTCTCTTTGGCCAATTCGTGACGCAAGAGGGGCGGATTGACGTTAAACTGCACGGCATGATGCCCCTGGTCGGCGCGGTGCGCGTTCTGGCCCTGAAGCATAAAGTCGCGGCAACCGCTACCAGCGAGCGTCTTGCGGGTCTCGCAGAAGGCGGTCACCTGCCAGCAGGCGAGGCCAAGAGCCTTGCCGCACTTCACCATTTTCTGCTTGGCCTGATGGTTCGCCAGCAACTGGCCTGCATTAAGGCCGGGACAGCGCCCTCAAATAAAATTGACCCGAGCACACTGACAAATGATGAAAGAAAGCTGCTTAAGGCTGGTTTCAAGCAAGTCAAAGCACTGACTTGGGTGCTGGAAAACGCGCTCTCGTCGGTCTAAAGCGGAAAAAACAGGAGAGGAAAGATGGGCATCGCCTGGAACGAGGGGGCATTCTGCCTGGGCATCGAGGATATCGACGCCGATCACAAGAAAAAGATCGAGGCCATCAACAAGGTTGAATCCCTGATCGATGCCCGGGCGGCCTCAACCACCATCGGCACGGCCCTTCAGGAATTGATCGATGGCACCGCCAGCCATTTCGCCCGAGAAGAGGATCTGATGCGCCGCACGAAATATCCTGCACTCGCCAAACACGCCGAGTTGCATACGGAATTTCTGGAGCGCCTGGGGCAATTGCATGCCGCCAGCTTCAAGGACGAAGCGCAGATCGATGCCCGGGCGGAACTCGATTTCTTTGCAGATTGGATGGCGGTGCATATTCAGAACGCCGATCGCAATTACATGCACTGGCTGAAACCCGAACTATGATCGCCGAGATAGGCCTTCCCCCGCTGGATAGCGATCACCGCTTTCTGTTGGCTATGCTGGACGATCTGGCCAGGGCCGCCTTGGCTGGGGCCGACGCGGGCCTGCTGGAGGACCAGTCGCTGGAAGTGGCTTCCAGCCTGGAATCCCACTTCGCCAAGGAAGAGCGAATGCTGGAAGAGGCCCTTGATGCCAACCGCCATCGCCATATCGCCCTGCATGGCGCGTTGCTTGACCGGTTGGCTAGGCTGTCTGGCGCACGGCTTGCCGAAATGGGCAAACAAGGCGCTCATGACTGTCTTCAGGCCTTTGCAAAAGACCTGGCCGATGAAATCCTTGCCTTCGACCTGCCCGCCATTCCCGGCATTCTGGCCGTTCAGAAATAGCCATGACAAGCCCCCCCTGGCATCCGGAAAGCCTTGCTGGCCGTCTGGCGCATCTTGAAGCGCGGGGGCGGATAACCAAGGCTGTCCGAGCCTGGTTCGATCAGCAGGGATTCTTGGAAGTCGAAACCCCCTGCCTGCAAGCCTCGCCCGGCATGGAGCCGCATCTCAAGGCCTTTCAAACAACCTTAAGCGAGCCCTTCGGCGAAACGTCAAGCCGCATGTATCTTCACACCTCGCCCGAATTCGCCATGAAAAAGCTGCTGGCGGCGGGACTTCCTTGCATCTATCAACTGGCGCACTGCTTTCGCAACGAAGAACGAAGCCCCACGCATCATCCTGAATTCACCATGCTGGAATGGTACCGGGCCGGGGTGGGGCTTGATGTTTTGATGAAGGATTGCGAGGGGCTGGTGAAGGCGGCCCTTCGGGCCAGCGGGCACGAAACCCTGTCCTGGCAGGCAAAGCGCTGCGATCCCTCAGCACCCTGGCAAAGGCTGACCGTTTCCGACGCCTTCTTCGAATTTGCAGGTATCGATCTTTTGGGCACGATCACCGACCCCGACGAACCCGATCCCCGCCCCCTGGCCGAGGCGGCAGGGCGAATCGGCCTTTCCACCCAGGCAACGGATCGTTGGGAGGATGTCTTCTTTCGACTCTTTCTGGATCGGATAGAACCCCATTTGGGAAGCAATGTCCCTGTTTTTCTTACGGGTTATCCCCTCTGCATGGCAGCCCTGGCCCGGCAAGATCCTTGTGACTCCCGTCTTGCCATGCGTTTCGAGCTGTATGCCGCTGGGCTGGAACTGGCCAACGCCTTTGCCGAACTAACCGATTCCAAGGAACAACGGCGCCGATTTAAACGAGACCAGAAGTTGAAGGAACAGCTTTACGGCGAAAAATATCCAGTCGACGAGGACTTTCTTACAGCACTTTCGCATATGCCGGAATGTTCAGGTATCGCCTTGGGTTTTGACCGGCTGGTCATGCTGGCAACCCAGGCAACAAGCATCGAACAGGTATTATGGCTACCACTTGGGCATTAAGTGTTGTAATGCTTGCCAAGCGTCACCCATTTTTCTAAGAAGGAAGAGGTTGCGGGGGCAGCCCGACCTGAAATAACCAATAGATCGAGTGATCATGAGCACTAATTCCAAGCCGGGAGTCGTTCTTCCGCCTGTCGACATCACCCCCGAGACACGCGGCGCCGTTGTCGATGCGTTAAAGCGTGTGCTTGCCGAATTCCAAAAAACCGGCAAGGTCGCTGGCTCTGTCAGCTATCAGAACCTGATCGACGATCCCACGGCGCTGTACGACTTCATCCAGGTTTATCGCGCCAACCGCGAGGGCGTTGACGCCATCGTGACGGGCAGGGATGGAAAGCCGGTGCGCGACGACGAGGCGCTCCTGACCTGCGGCGTCTCCCTGGCCCAGATTCAACGGCTGCTCATTCTCACCTGCGCCAAGCGCCATTTCGGTGTCTCCGCTCCGGCGGCCAAACCCCAGGAAGAGAAGAAAGGCGGATTGGGCGCCCTGTTTCGTAAATCGGACAGTTCCGGAAAGAGCGAAGCGCCCAGATCGAACGAAGAACGCAAGCTGACCGAACTGGCGAAGTATCTGGCCTATGATTGGCAGATTCCGCTTCTTCAGATCTATCGCGATGCGCTGACCTTTCAGCATGTGCTGGAATTGGGCTCTGAGCTTGTTCTTCTGAAGGACGCCAAGGCCATTGCCCAGGCCGGAAAGCTCGACCCAGCCCATATCCGCAAGGCGCGTCAGGTGGCAGGCCCCGACTTCGTGCAACTGCTTTCCGACAATCCCAAGGCGATCGAGGGCATCATCTACTGGAATGCCGACATGTATCGCTTCTTCAAGGGGCTTCTGGGCGAGAAATGCTGGGTCTTTTTCGGCCGTGACCATAATTTCTTCAATGCCGTGGCCGCACTCGACAAGGCAAAGTGCCGCATCTTCGGCGAAACGCTGGCTGTGATCGCACCTGAATGCCTGATCGAATTCGAGCGGCTTAATCTGGACAAGACCAACGCCCTGATCGAAGCCTTCAAGAACAACTTCGGCGACTATCTCGATCAGGCATTGTCTCAGAAAAGCTTTGCCGTCGATATCCTGCGCCGCCTGGTCGAAAGCTTTGTCCATCTGAAGAAGGATTCCGACCAGCTTCAGGTCTATGCCGACCTGACCTGCAAGGCCATTCTGCCCAGCGTTCAGGCTTGGCTGGCAAAGACGAGGGTTTAATCTTCAGCCGCCGCCCGCATCGCCGCATTCATCGCTATCACCCCGGCGGCGGGGCCGTCCGGATGGTCCCACACCCCTGACGACACAGCCAGAAAATCCGCTCCGGCGCGGACCAAAGGCGCGCAATTTGCGGGCGTGATGCCACCGATGGCCACAGAGGGCACCACCGTGGCCGATTCCCACCATTCCAGAATCTCGGGCTTTGCCTGCGTCTTGGCCTCTTTGGTCGCCGTCGGAAAAAAAGCGCCGAAGGCGACGTAATCGGCCCCCGCCTCGCCCGCCTCCATCGCCAGATGGCGCGAATCGTGACAGGTGACGCCAACGATTCCATCGCGTCCCATCAAGCGTCTTGCCTCTGCATAACTCGCATCCTCCTGGCCCACATGAACGCCATCGCAGCCTGCCTTGGCGGCCAGATCGGGCCGATCATTCAGAAGAAAAGCGACACCCCGGGACTGAACGAGCGGACAGAGCTTCGAGGCGGCGCTTAGAATATCAGCGTCCCCGGCTCCCTTCAGACGCAACTGCACCACCGCAACATCGCCCGCATCAAGCGCTCGCTCCAATTGATGCGCGAACGCGTCCAGATCGGAAAGAACGGGGGGCGTGATCAGGTAGAGGCGACAGGCTGCGGCGGTCATCTTTGTTTTTTCCCTTGCGTTTCGATCCGCCCCCCGCAGTCATGGGCGATGGCCTGCAGCTTGGCGCGAACTTTGAGCGGCGCCTTGACCCTGACCGCAGTTGCACCTCTGGCCAGGGCATCCAAAGCCAAGGCCGGGGCCTCGCCTGCATCGATCAAAACCTCTGCCTTAACGCCCGGCACCAGGCGCATGGCCTCCTCGGCCAGGGCCAGGAACCAGGCAGCGCCTTGAATTTCGCCGGCACGGGGTGGGCTTTCCAGAACCACCCGCCGCCCCTCGTCTCTGGCGCACAAAAGTGCTGCCACAGCCTCGGAAAGGCTTTGTACAACCAAGGAAATCGGCGGGCGCGTTACCATTCGTTACTTGCAATTCCAGCCCTGGAGGGTCAACTTCCAGGACAGTGTATCCTTCTGGAGAGCTCCGTTGAAGCCCAGCTTGCGACTATTCATCACCGGATTGGCCCTTATCGCCGTTATCGGAACTGCCTGGTTCTACTTGAAAGCACCCAGCGTTGATGCCGCCCTGGTCACCCGAGGGCTTGCGGTCGAAGCCATCTATGCCACCGGAACGGTAGAGCCCGTACGCTGGGCCAAGGTATCGCCGACCGTGACCGCCAGGCTGGTCGAAGTGTTGGCCCATGAAGGAGATTCCATCTTGGAAGGCGCCAAACTGGCCCGCCTGGATGATGGCGAGGCCAAGGCGCGGGTGGCCGAACTGGCGGCGCGGGAATCCTTTCTCAAGCAGGATATGGAACGGAGCGACCGTCTAGCGCGCAGCGAATATGCCAGCCGCCAGTCGAACGAACGCGCCAAAAGCGAGCTGGGCCAAGCAGTACAGGCCCGCGCAGCGGCGCAAAAGCGCCTCAATGAATATTTCATGGTCTCGCCGGTTTCGGGCACGGTGCTGCGTCAGGACGGCGAGCCGGGCGAAGTGATGCAACCAGGCCAGATCATGTTCTGGGTGGGCGAACCCAAGCCACTTCGGGTTACGGCCGAGATCGACGAGGAGGATATCGTCCGCCTAAATCTGAACCAGAAGGCCCTCTTGAAAGCCGACGCCTTTCCGGGCCAAGCCCTGGTTTCCAGCGTTGCCGAGATCACGCCCAAGGGCGATCCGGTCAACAAGACCTATCGCGTGCGCCTTGCCCTGCCCGACGACTCACGGCTTCTGATCGGCATGACGGTCGAGGTCAATGTCATTGTGCGCGAAACGCCAGATGCCCTGCTTGTCCCCGCCCTGGCGCTCGATGGCGCTTATGTCTGGGTGGTCAAGGACGGACAGGCTGAAAAACGCGCCGTGAAAATCGGCGTCAAGGGAGCCCGGGAAGGCGAGATCCTGGAAGGTGTCGCCGAGGGCGACATGGTGATCCTGTCGCCTCCCAAGACGCTTTCAAACGGCCAGCGCGTCTCGGCCACGATCAAGCCCTTGCCGTGAAACTGCTGCTGCATATCGCCCTTGGGCATCTGCTCGCCCGCAAGCGCCAAACCCTGGTCTCGATGATGGGTGTGGCCATGGGTGTCGGCTTCTCGATCGCCATGGCTTCGCTGATGGAGGGATCGCAGCGCGATTTCATCACCCGCATCGTCGACAACATGCCCCATATCGTCATCAAGGACGAATTCCGCGCCAATCCCTTGCAGCCGGTCGATCTGCTTTTTCAAAAAGGGGCCGTGGAACTGAAGGGCTTGAAGCCCAAGGACGAGATCAGGGGCATCAAGGCGCCCTGGAACAAGATCGAAGCCCTGGAAGCGCTGCCGGGCCTGAAAGTCGCCCCCACCCTATCGTCCCAGATTTTTCTAAGCTTTGGCGGCAAGGATGTCTCGGCCACGCTGCTTGGCATCGACGTCGAGCGCGAGCGCCAAGCCACCAGCATCGAAGCCGACATCGTCACCGAAGGCGGGTTGGACAGTCTGCACACGGCCGCCAACGGCCTCATTCTGGGCCGTGGACTCGCCGCCAAGCTGGGCGCCCAACCCAACGACACGCTGACCGCCACCTCGGCCTCGGGCGTGGTCATGAAGATGAAGGTGGTGGGCTTGTTCCATACCGGCATCATCTCGGTCGACAGCAGTCAGTCTTATGCCCTCTTGAAGAAGGCGCAGATTCTGGCTGATCGGCCCAACGTCATCAATCTGATGCGGATCAAGATGAGCGATCCCATGGCGGCTGTCGATATGGCGCTGATGCTGGAATCGCGCTGGGGCTATAAATCCGAATCCTGGCAGGAATCGAACGAGGGACTACTGGGCGCCTTCGCCATCCGCAATGCCGTGATGTATATCACCGTCTCGGCCATTCTGATCGTCGCCAGCTTTGGCATCTTCAACGTCGTCTCGACCGTGGTCTACGAAAAGACCCGCGACATCGCGATTTTGCGCTCGATGGGATTCGAGCCTTCCGACATCAAGGGCATCTTCCTTCTGGAGGGCTTTCTGGTGGGCCTGCTGGGCGCGCTGCTGGGCTGGGGGCTGGGATTCGGGCTCTGCCAGATTCTGGGCATGGTCCGCTTTAACATCAAGATGATGACAGAAGTTCAGGGATTCATCCTGCACTCGACCTGGATTCACTACACGCTCTCGGGCGCCGTGGCGGCCACGTCGGCCACCCTGGCCTCTTACCTGCCCGCCCGCAAGGCGTCGCGCTTGAAGCCGGTGGATACCATCCGGGGGGCGGCATGAGTGCGCAGACGCCCGCCATCGAGGCCAGAAGCCTCTCACGCATTCTGCCCGGCCTGGTTCCCGCCGTGCTGGTCGATGGCGTGGATTTCCGGGCGGAAAAGGGCGAGTTGGTGGCGATCACCGGCGCCTCGGGCTCGGGCAAATCCTCGCTGTTGTATCTTCTGGGATTGCTTGACGAGCCCACCAGCGGTTCGGTCATCATCGCAGGACAGGACTGCGCGCCCCTGTCGGATGCCGAACGCACCTTTCTGCGCTTGGAGCGTCTGGGCTTCGTCTTTCAGTTCCATTTTCTTCTGGCGGAATTTTCGGTTCTGAACAATGTCTGCATGCCGATGAAGAAACTGGGCCGGTTGAGCGACGCTGAACAGGACGCGCATGGCCGGGAATTGCTGAAAGAACTGGGGCTTCAGGGCTTCGAGAAGAAACTGCCCGAACAATTGTCTGGCGGCGAGCGTCAGCGCGTGGCAATTGCAAGGGCCTTGGCCAACGCGCCCGGCATCCTTCTGGCCGACGAGCCCACGGGCAATCTGGACAGCAAGAACAGCCGCATCGTCTTCGATATCTTTCGCAACCTGGCCCGCGACCATGGCAAGACGATCATCACCGTCACGCATGACCATGATCTGGCCAGGACCTGCGACCGTCAGGTGCATCTGGCCGATGGAAAAGTGGTGGCATAGCGCATATTGGCTCCTTCTCCCTCTTGACCCTGAGCCGAGGCGTCACCACTTGAACCGGGCTCATTTCACTCAATAAGGAGACCTGTTTCTCATGGCGACCGTTACCCTTAAAGGCAATCCGATCAACACCAACGGCACCCTGCCAGCAACCGGGGCCAGTGCCCCCGATTTCCGTCTGGTCACAGTGGAACTGGGCGACCTCGTCCTCAAGGACGTCGCTGACAAGACCGTGATTTTGAACATATTTCCCAGCATCGACACACCGGTCTGCGCCGCCTCGGTGCGCCGTTTCAACGCCGATATCGACAAGATGGGCGGCCCCGTCGTTCTCTGCGCCTCGGCGGATTTACCCTTTGCCCACAAGCGCTTCTGCGGCGCCGAGGGGCTTGAGCGGGTCAAATCGGTTTCCGATCTGCGCGACAAGGGATTCGGCGAGCGTTACGGCGTCAAGATCGTCGACGGCCCCCTAGCCGGACTGCTGGCCAGGGCCGTGGTGGTCATCAAGCAGGGCAAGGTGACCTATACCCAGCTTGTTCCCGAAATCACCCAGGAACCAGATTACGACGCCGTTTTGGCCGCCGTGAAGTAAGCGCCTTGGCCCGGGCATGGGCGCATTGACGCCCATGCCCTTGGGGGCCTATCCTCGCCCGGCTTTTAAAGGTCCCGGCGAATGAATGGCAACAACGCCAGCAAGACACCCCCCAGATGCGATCAGGCGGTCAAGCGCCTGGAGCGCGCCATTTCGCGTCTGGAGAGAGCCGCCCAAAGGGATGCCAGGGATGATGGCAAGGTTGCCCGGCTTGAATCCGAATTGACCCAGATGAAGACGCTTACCCTGTCGGTGACCGAGCGCCTGGATGGCGCCATCGGGCGTATCCGCATCGCCTTGGAGAATTAGCCCTTGGGTCAGATCACGGTCAACGTCAACAATCGCCCCTACGTCATCGCCTGCGATGACGGCCAGGAAGCGCATCTGACGCGCCTTGCACGCTATGTCGATCAGCGGGTCGGCCAGTTGGTGGCCGCCGTGGGGCAGGCGGGCGAGGCCAGGCTGCTCCTGATGGTCAGCCTTTTGCTGGCCGACGAATTGTCGGAAGCCTATGAACAATCCAAGCGCCTGGGAGCTGGCATGGAACCAAGTTCCGACGAAGCGCTGGCGAATCTTCTGGACCGACTGAGCCAGAGAATCGAAACCATTGCCGAACGCTTCGAACAGGCATAGAGTCATCCATGGACGGCTGCTGCACGACCCGTCAGGTTGGAACGTCCCTGCGGCCAATACAAATCCTCTTGGGAGCTGTCTCTACCGGAGCCTTGGTTCCGGCATATGGTGCCCACCTGCACTTGCAGGCCACAGAGGAGACGCTGAACCAACGATCGCGGCGGCACCGTCCACCTTCCGCCTGTCCGGCCTCCCCATGACCGAGAGCAAAGCGTCGATTCGCCTGCGGCTTCGCAAGCTGCGCGATTCTGTGCATGCCGCAAGGGGGGAAGAAGCCGCCCAACGCCTGCAAGATCACCTCGTCCCTCGTCTTGTCCATGTCAAAGATCTAGCGCAGGATCGTTTAACTCCGAGTCACCCCGGTGACACGGAGTTAAACGTGAATCCTTCGCTAAAACAAATTTCTAGAGCGGATTCACGCCATCAATCGAAGCCGTTTAATGGCTTCGATTTCAGGCGACCCGCTCTAGTGGTGGCGGGCTATTGGCCGATGGGGTCCGAGATGGACCCTCGCCCCTTGATGATGTCACTTCAAGATCAAGGTGCTCGCCTGGCCCTGCCCGTGGTCACAGCCAGGAATGAGGCCCTCTCCTTTCGCGCCTTCTCCTTTGCCGATGCCTTGAAGCCTGGATTATGCGGATCACTTGAGCCAACACCTGACCAGCCTCTGCTTACGCCCTCGCTGCTGCTGGTGCCCCTCTTGGGTTTCGACCGGAAGGGCTGTCGCCTAGGCCAAGGCGGGGGATTTTACGACCGCACCCTGGCCTCCTTGCGCAAAAGCAGGCAGCTTCAGGCCATCGGCATCGCCTATGCGGCCCAAGAGGTTGCCAGCCTGCCCTGCCAAGCCCATGATCAGAAGCTGGACGCCATCGCCACAGAGGAAGGTTTTATCGAGATATGAAGCTGCTTTTTCTGGGCGATATCGTGGGCAGAACCGGGCGCGACGCCGTGATCGCCCTGCTTCCCCAACTGAAAAAAGACCTTGGCCTGGATGGCGTGATCGTCAATGGCGAGAACGCAGCGCACGGCTTTGGCATCACGCCCAAGCTGTGCCAGGAATTCTATGCCGCTGGCGTTGATGTCATCACGCTAGGCAATCATGCCTGGGACCAGAAGGAATTGATGGGGGCCGCCGACGCGGATACCCGCTTGGTCCGCCCCCTGAACGCGCTGCGCGCCACTCCCGGGCGCGGCTTCGCCCTGGCCGAACTACCCCGGGGGCGAAAAATCCTGGTGACCCAGGTTATCGGGCGCCTGTTCATGGACGGGGTGGACGACCCTTTCGCCGCCATCGACGCGTTGTTGGCCCGCTATCCCCTGAAAGGGGCCGTCCACGCCATTCTGGTCGATGTGCATGCCGAAGCGACCAGCGAGAAAATGGGCATGGGCCATTATCTGGACGGTCGCGTTTCCGCCGTCATCGGCACCCATTCGCATGTCCCCACGGCGGATGCGCAAGTTCTTCCCAAAGGCACGGCCTACCAGACCGATGCCGGCATGTGCGGCGACTATGATTCCGTCATCGGCATGGGCAAGGATACCGCCGTCTTCAAGCTGGTCCGCAAGCTACCCACCGACCGTCTGGCTCCGGCGGATGGACCCGCCACCGTTTGTGGCGCCGTGATCGATATCGACGATGCGACGGGCCTTGCAAGATCGATTGTGCCCTTGCGCCTGGGGGGACGGCTTTTGCAGGCTAGCCCCTGATGCTTGTTCTGCCCATCTATGACGACAATCCGGCAACAAAGCCCGCCTTCGTTACCTGGGGCCTGATCGCGGCCTGTCTTCTTACCTATCTGTGGCAGGCCGGGCTGGGGCAAGAGTCGGAACAAGCCGCCGTTCTGGGTTTCGGCATGATTCCCGCCATCCTGACGGGAAATGGGGAACTGGCGCCGGAGCTTTACGTCATTCCCGGCTGGGCCACGTTTTTCAGCTCGATGTTCCTACATGGCGGGGTGATGCACCTAGCTGGCAACATGCTGTTCCTCTGGATATTCGGCAATAATGTCGAGGACAGCATGGGCGGGCTGCGCTACCTGCTCTTCTACCTCTTGTGCGGGGTGGCGGCCGCTTTGGGGCAAACGGCGGCCGAGCCGCTGTCCGAAGTCCCCATGATCGGTGCCTCGGGCGCCATCAGCGGCGTTCTGGGGGCTTATCTGCTGCTCTATCCCAAGGCCAATGTGCGCGTCTTTCTGTGGGTGATCGTGATCGTGCGCATTCTGAACATTCCCGCCGTGATCGTTCTGGGCCTGTGGTTCGCCTTGCAGATCTACAGCGGCCTCAGCACGGCTGCGGGCGAAGCGGGCGTTGCCTTCTGGGCGCATGCCGGGGGATTCGTGGCCGGAATGGCCCTCATCCCCCTGCTCAAGCATCGGAATGTGCCGCTGTTCCACGGAGCGCGCAGCCACGCCTTCAGCATTTCCCGCCAGGCCCCGCCCAAGAAGGGGCCTTGGGGCTAAAGCGGCTTGTCCTTTGTCATCGGGGCCCATTGCGGCTCTGGCTTCGTCTTGCGTGCGCTCGACGCCTGCTGAATGGGCATCAATTCGACAGGTCGGCGCTGGGGTTGGTGGGCTACGATGTTCCATCCATCCTTGGCAGAGGGCTTGTCGCCCTCGACCAGCCGGGGTTCGGCTTTCGGCGCCATCTTCGACACGGCCACGGCCTGCTCGGCCAGAGCCAGCACGGCCCCCAGATCGACACGGCCATCGGCATTGACCAGATCGGCCAGGGCGATATTGGCCATCCGCACCTGGGGCACCACGCCCTCCACCTTGCCGGTCTTGAATTTCTCACCCACCAGCTTCTGCCCCAGTTGCACGGCCGCGTCGGTGGCGCGCCTTGTGCCTTCCTTCTCGTCGGCCGTGGGCATCATCAGCAAAAAGACGTCCTCGCCCTGCTTGAAACAAGTCTCGCCAGCAGCCAGATGGCGGCGGATGGTGCTTTCGCTCAGCATCAGAATGGTATTGGCCCGGCTTTCCCAGGCCTCGCCGATGGCGATACGATAGTCTTTCAGCGAAATCACCTGCAAACGGGCGCGGGGATGCTTTTTGTGAAGATCGTCAAGCGCCAGCGCCACCCAGGTTTCTTCCTCGCGTCGCTTGGACAAAGCCGCCGCCGCCTGGGTCTCCGCCTCCCCCGCCCCCTTGAACAGAACCTTGCTGATCTGAGAAAACAATGACTTGCTTTTGCTCATAGCCCCCTCGGCACATCTTAACACCACGATAAATAGCCCAAGTGAAGCGCCAGGGACAAGCCGGGCAAAGAGGTTGTCCCCACAAAGCGATTACGCTAAGGTGATCCGCTTGAAATTTCCAAGATTCCAGGTTCGTGCCGTTGTGTCAGGGGAGGCTTTGCGTTCGATGGCCAAATTCCGCCAGATTTTCGATAACAGGCCCCTCGTCCTGGGATCGGCCCTTAGCGTCGCCCTTCTCGCCTTGGCGGGGCCCGTCATGGCCCAGCAGGTCATCACCGACAACAGCTCGATCTATTCGAACAATCCAAATGTTTATGTCGATCTCAGCGTTCTCGATCAACTGGGGCAACCCGCGACGCTGCAATCCCTGCTGTCGGGCCGTCAGGCGATCGCGGGCTATCCCCAATTGTCCCTGCCCTCCGACAAATTGAAGCTAAAGGCACCAGCCTCGGCCAAGCCCAAGGTGGCGAAAGCCAAGCCGAAGCCCAAACCGATTGAAACCATCTCGACCGAACCCGAGGTCAGGCTGGGCGCCGCAGAACCGGCACCGGCTTCTCCCGCCCCCAAGGTCGCCGTAGAGACAACCCCGGTTCCCCCGGCACCGCCCGCCCCGACCCTGGCCGCACCCTCTGCTCCGACGCCCATCGTCAAACTGGCCGAGGCCCCGAAGGCCTCCGCCGCTGCCGTGCCGCCCGCTCCACCCACGCCGCCCGCTCCGCCGGTGATTGCGCCTGCGCCCCCTCCCGCTCCGCCCGCCATCGAGGCCCGGCCCGCAGCCCCCATGCCGCCCAGCGCGCCTGAGATCAAACGCCCGACGGAATTGTCGTCATTGCCCGAAGCGTCGGCCCCCTCGGTCATGGAGGGCGGCGAGACCCTGATGCAAATCGTCTTCGCCGACGGAGCCACACGCATCCCCGATAGCAATCTGGTCGACCTCAAGGCCCTGGCCGGGCGCATGAGCAAAGACGACGAAATGCGGCTTCAGCTTCTGGCCTATGCCGAAGGCACGGACGCCAATGCCAGCAAGGCGCGGCGCCTGTCTCTGTCCCGAGCACTTTCCGTGCGCTCCTACCTGATCGACCAGGGTGTGCGCTCGACCCGCATCGACGTGCGCGCCCTGGGCAACAAGGCCGGAAGTGGCCCTTCCGAGCGCGTCGATGTGATGTTGCTGAGAAACAGATAAGGCAAAAACTCAGCCGTCGTTTTTCAAAAGGCCACCGGAAGACCGGTGGCCTTTTTGATGTCCGCACTTAAAGTCTCGAAGAAATCTGCCCCGCCCCGCGTGGAACGCCAGGCCATTCCCTCCGCCACCGCCTCGTAATGCGATGCGCCGCTGACCGGAGAGGACAGCCAAATCTGACGCAGGGGCTCATGGCTATTGATGACGAACTGCCGTCCGTCCTCCAATTCCAAGGTCAGCACATTTCCCTGCAAATCGGCATCCAGTCCGGCCTCCTCGGCCAGATCGGACAAGCGCGACAATAGCTGGGCCGCCAGCGCGGCAAAGCGGGATTCATCGAGACTCATGCGCTCATCCTTCAAGCATCCTTCTTGCGAAGATAGGGGCGTCGTTTCGCCCTTTCCAGGGCTTTGGCGTAAATCGCCAACGTCGCGTCCATCTGTTGATCCATGCGCAGATGCGCCTTGGCAAAGCAACACCCATTGGCAACGACCTTCCCGGCCAGATCGTCCTCCTCGATCAAACGGCGGAGAGCTTGGGCCAGCGCTTCGGCATTGCCGGGCTCGACCAGCAGGCCCGTCTTGCCGTCCTTGACCAACTCGGGAAGCCCCCCCACGCGGCTGGCGACGACAGGTTTTCCTGCGGCAAGGGCCTGAGCCGTGATGCGACCCTGAGCCTCGTTGGCTATCGAGGGAACGGCCACGGCATCCGCCGCCGCCAAGATCGCCGCCACATCGGTGCAATAGCCTGGAAAGACGACACGGCCAGCCAGACCCAAACGCGCCGCTTCCGCCTTCAGAAAAGCTTCGTAGCCTTCTCCCTCTCCGGTGGCCGCCCCGGTCAGAACCAGGCGGGCCGAAAGCCCCGCATCGCGAAGTATCGCCAAGGCGCCGATCAGATATTCAAGCCCCTTGTCCGGGCGCAGCATGCTGACCGTGGCGATGACGAAATCACCCTCCCCCACGCTCCAGGATGCACGCCGATGCGCGCGCACCTCGGGATCGGACGACGCGAAAAAGGATTCGTCGGCCCATTCCCCAACGACATCCGAGCGATCCGCCTCGATCAATCCATCCTCGATCATGGTCTGGCGGATGCATTCCGCCACAGCGATGACGTGATCACTGCCCAGACGCCACTGCCATCGGCGCATCAGATCCGGCTTCAGTCGCTGTGTTATATGGCGCGAACGCACAACCCCCACCAGATCGAGGCAGACCATCAATGCCTTGGCATCCTTGGTGACATGGGCATCGGCAACATCGATTTTCAAATCGGACAGCAGGGTGCGCAAGCCACGGATGGTCGAAATCCGCCAGGGATGGTCGAATTGAAAATCGATCACCGGCAGCCCCTGATCCCGGGCGCGCCTGAAGCTCTCGCCATCGGCAGGTGTTGCCAGCCAGGAGGGATGGCCACGCCCGTTCAGCCAAGCCACCTGCTCGATGGTTCTGAATTCCATGCCGCCCCAATTGCGTCCGGGAATCGTGTGAAGAATGCGCATGGACAAAGAATCAGGCCCCGGATTCATCCGGCAAGTCCCGGCTGGGCGAGGAGGCATCTTCGAGATGGAGCAAATGCTCGGGCGAACGCCAGGCCAGTCGATCAAAACCGTGACAGGCCGGACAGATCGAGGACCAGTCATCGGCCATGGCTCCGCAGGACGAGCAAAGCCAGACGGGATTGGACTGCGCCGTGGACAGGCGGCGGATCCAGGCCACCGAGTCCGAAAGCCGCCCCTCGCCTTCGTCGATGGCGGCCATGAGGGCAAGGACGCGTGCCTGGGGGCGGTCCCCCGCCAACACGGGTTCCAGCGCCGAACGCGCCTTGCCCCACAAACGGGCGTCGAGAGCCGCCTTGGCGACAGCGATATGGCTTTCGATATTCTTGGGGGCACCTGCAACCAGGCGCTCGACGGCCAGCACAAAACGGACGGCATCCTCGCCCTCGCTAAGACTCTTCAAGCAATCGACGAGACTGGGATGCGGATTGGCCGTCCAGGCCCTTTCGAGAAGCCGGGCGGCCTTGCTCTGCTTTCCTTTGGCCCCCAGCAGCTTGGCAGCCAGAACAGCGCTGGCAGGAAGTTCTGGCAAAAGATCGAAGGCGGTCTCGGCCAGCTTGAGGGCATGTTGGGCATCAACGCTCTGGCTTGCCAGTTCCAAGGTCAGGATGGCGCTCCTGCGCTTGGCCAGATCATCGGGCATAAGATGGCGCTTGGCCGACTTGGTCACAAGCTCCAAAGCCTCTTCCCAGGCACGCTCCTCGATCAGCAGATCGAAGAGGGCTAAGATCACCCATTCGGCATCGGGCTTAAGCGCAAAGGCCTTTCTTGCCTGAATCAAAGCCGATGTCCGATCCCCCCTTTTCAAAGCCTGAGTGATCAATCCGCGCAGGGCCAGGAATTCGGTTTCCTTGCGCTTTAGCATGGCATCGAAATGCTGAGTGGCAGCTTCCTCATCGCCCGCCAATTGAGCGGCTTGAGCGGCCAGCAGCAGCGACAAAGGAGGCGAATCAAGAAGTGAATCCGCCTTTCTGGCCTGACGCAACGCTTCCTTGGGGTCACCCGCCGCCACGGCAACCAGCCCGCGCGTCAGCGATTCATAACCCTGGCGGTGGCGCCGCTCGGCCCGCATGCGTCCGAAGATACCGGGCACGCCTATCAAAAGGCCGAGAAGGCGCACCAGCCAGAGCAGCAGAAAGGCCGCCAGGGCGCAAATCAGCAGCAACAGGGGCATGCTGGTCTCGACATGCCAGCCCAGCCAGTCCAACGAAACGGTGCCCGGGCGATCAGCCAGCCAGACGGCGCCCGCCACCAGGAGACCAACACCAATAAGATAGCGCAAAAGACGGATCATTTAAGAAGCCGCCGCCAGGGCCAGGGCCCGCTTCAGCAAGGCATCCATATGCTGCCCGGCCTCAAGATGCGCCGACGCTTCCCCCAGCCAGGGACGGATCACCTCGCCAGCGGGGCCGGACAGAGTAGACAGAGCGGCCACCATGCCCGCCAGATCGCGCTTTTCCAGACTTGCCTCGGCGCGGGCCACGGCGCCATCGAGACCGGCTGTTTCCTGTTCCAAAACGTCGGTGCGCCTAATCGAGATCAGAACAGAAAGACGCCTGAGAATCGCCTGCCATAGACCTTCATCGGCTTCCTGGGTCGAACGCAGAAGATCGGATTTAACCGCTAGGAAACGCTTTTCCAGCGCGGCCAAGGGAACCACGCCCTTCTCGCTTACATTTTTCAGAGCCGCTGCATGCGAAGCGATCTCCTCGTCCTTGCCCCCCAACCGCTCCAGGGCTTCCAATTCGGACGCAAAGGGGCGGCCCTGGCGGCTGGCTTCGCGCAGAACAAGAACCGAAACCAGAAGGGCGGGCCCCATCTCGCGCCTTGCTGCAACAGATTGAAGCTCGGTTTCCAGTTTGGCCAGCCGCTCGGCAAGTTTGCCCAACTCCTCCGCCGAAACCCCGACGGCACCCGGCTGTGAAACGGCGGGCTTCGTTTCAAGCGCCTCGATACGCTTGGAGAGCGATCCCTCAAGACGGCTGACGCTTAGCGCAACATCTTCAGACGTCGCCGCTTGTACGGGCTCGTCTACGGCCATTTCGCGCTTCAAGGCATCGACCAACACCGGCCAAAGAACGCCCCCCGCTCCCGCCACCAGGGCAATCCCCAGAATGCCCCCCAACAGAAAGGCCTTGATCGCCCGCTTAGTCGAACGGATGGGCGCCGGTACTTCTTCCTGAGGCTTGGCGGCCAAGACCGGAGGCTCTGTCGTTTCCACGTCGCTGGTCATGCGTTCCTCATCGATGCAAGCAAGAAGCGATTCCTGTTCCGGACGCAAGGCAACGCGCACCGCCTTGAAGAACAGGGGGGCAAGGTGCTCCGCCACCGCATGGCTTAAAGCAAAGGCGGTCACGGAGGCGAAGCTGGCCTGGATGTTAGCCTTCTTGGCAAGGCTAGCAAAGGCTTCTGCCGTCCGGGGCGAAAAAAAGAGCACGCCATCCAACCGATTCTCCAAAAATGCCTCGATCACGGAAGGCGTCAGGCTGGTTGCCGGTTTGGCCTCATAAATCGTCTGGCGGCGAACCTTGAAGCCAGCCTCTTCCAACAGGCCCTTAAGGTCGCCCGCCACTTGGCTGGCGGCGGGGTGCAAGAGCGCACCCTCTGAAGGAGACAGCCTGTCCTTGACCAAAGCCACCAGATCAGAAACATCGCCATTCGCACTGTTGATGCTGGAAAATCCCGCTTCGCGGGCCGCCTCGGCGGTTCTCTCGCCAACGGCAAAGACGGGCAAGGAACGGTCGGAACTAAGATGGGCAAAACAGCGTACGCCGTTGGCCGAGGTGAAAAGAAGGGCCGCGATGCCGTCAAGATCGAGCGGGGAATCGTTCAAGGGAACGATCTCAAGCAGCGGTTCTTGCACAACCTCATGCCCCCGATCCCGCAGCAACCCCGCCAGGGGGGCGGCGTCTTCGGCGGGTCGGGTGATCAGAAGCCTCACTGGGCGACCTTGAATTCCGGCCCGATCTGGGCCAGCAACTCGCGCCCGGCGGACTCGCCCATGATCGCCGCTTCATCCGGCCCCCCCTCGCGGGAGGCCGACAAGATCCGCGTCCCGTCGGGTGTTGCGATCAAACCCTTGAAACGCATCCGTCCGCCTGCAATTTCGGCCAGGGCGGCGATGGGGGTGCGGCAGGAGCCGTCCAGCACGGTGAGAAATGCCCGTTCCGCCGTCACCCGCTGTTCGGTCTCGGGGTGATTGAGGGCAGAAAGCCAGGTCATCGTCTTGAAGTCGTCAGAGCGGCAGGCAATGCCGATGGCGCCTTGGGCCACCGCAGGCAGAAGATCGGACGTCTCGATGGCCGAGGCGACATGCTGCTCAAGCCCCAGACGCTTCAGGCCCGCCATGGCCAGAAGCGTGGCATCAGCCTCGCCCTCGGCAATCTTCCTCAGGCGGGTCTGCACATTGCCGCGCAATGAACGGACCACCAGATCAGGACGCTTGGCCAGAATCTGGGCCTGACGGCGCAACGAGGCGGTGCCCACCACGGCACCCTTGGGCAGATCGGCCAGACATGTGGCCTTTACGGAAATGAAGGCGTCGCGCACATCCTCGCGCGGCAGCAAAGCCGCCATCATCGTGCCCTTGGGGATCAGGGTCGGCACGTCCTTCATGGAATGGACGGCCAGATCGATCGAACCTCCCAGCAGGGCCTCGTCGATTTCTTTGGTGAACAAACCCTTGCCGCCGATCTCCGCCAGTGGCCGGTCCAGAACGGCATCCCCGGTTGTCTTGATGACGACGATCTCGACCGCCCCCGTCAAATCCGGAAAGGCGGCTTCCAGGCGGGCCTGGGTCTCGTGGGCCTGAGCCAGCGCCAAGGGGCTGCCCCGTGTTCCTAAACGAAGTTTCGTGTGCGTGTTCATAACAGCCGTTGTACTGTCCCGGAGCACGGATTGCAAAGGACTAAGAACGGATGCTGGCCCTGGGCCTTGAGACGAGTTGCGACGAAACGGCCTGCGCCCTGGTGGATGACCAGGGGCGGATTCTGGCCCAAATGGTGCTGTCGCAGTTGGATGAACACCGACCCTATGGGGGTGTTGTGCCGGAAGTGGCGGCTAGGTCCCATCTTGAGCATCTGGATCACCTGATCGCCCAGACCATGGAGGACGGCGGGGTCGCATTCTCCGACCTCGACCTGGTGGCGGCCACCTGCGGGCCGGGGCTGATCGGCGGCGTCTTCGTGGGCGCCATGACCGGCAAGGCCATCGCGCTCGCCGCCAACAAGCCCTTCATCGCCGTCAACCATCTGGAAGGACATGCTTTATCCGCCCGGATGGGCACGAGCCTTCCCTTTCCCTATCTGCTGCTGCTGGCTTCGGGCGGGCATTGCCAGATTTTGGCGGTAGAGGGTGTCGGCCGCTACCGCAAGTTGGGGGGCACCATCGACGACGCGGCGGGCGAGGCCTTCGACAAGACGGCCAAGCTGCTGGGCCTGGGCTATCCCGGTGGCCCGGCTGTGGAAAAAGCTGCCTTGAAGGGCGATCCCGGTCGCATTCCCCTGCCCCGTCCGATGAAGGGACGGCCCGGTTGCGACTTTTCCTTCTCGGGCCTCAAGACCGCCGTGCGGCTGGCCGCTCTGAAACATGCCCCCTTGAACGATCATGCCCGAGGCGACATCGCCGCCGCCTTTCAGGAAGCCGTGGCCGACATCATGGCCGACCGGGTGCGAAACGCGCTGGGTTTGGGCGGCCCCGAAATCAGGCATCTGGTGGTGGCGGGCGGGGTGGCCGCCAACGCCGCCCTGCGCAAGCGCCTTTTGGAAACGGCGCAAATGGCGGGCATCACCTTCATCGCCCCGCCCCTCAATCTTTGCACCGACAACGGCGCCATGATCGCCTGGGCGGGCATCGAACGCTTCCGCCTGGGTCTTTCCGATTCGCTGGCCTTCGCGCCACGCCCCCGCTGGCCTTTGGAAAGTTTGGGCGGATAAGATTACACTACCAGCACCGGAGCGAAACCGCCGCCTTCTGTCCTGAAATTGGTGGTCTGGCCCTGATAGAGCCGGGCGGCCATCAGCAACAGCTTGCCGTCATAGGTGTAAAGGCGGATATCCGATTTCATGCGGGCCGCCACGCCATCGACCATGACGCCGCGCTCGGAAGGCGGCGCCACTTCCTGCGCCACATAGGAGGCCCCGGCCAGAACGTCTTCCCAGGCCCGTTTCGTGATTTTATCGCCGCGATAAGCCGCCTTTCCGGCATGTCCCGAGCCCGGTTTGAAGAACCAGCGCTTGCGCGAAGCCCAAAGTTCGCCAGCATTTTCAGGAGACACCAGAACCGTCTTGGGAACATGCCGGGCGATGATTTCGCCGTCTGCAAAATCGGCCCCCATTTCCCTTAAAGCCTGAGCATCACTGAGAAGAGCCAGGTGCCTCTTGTCAGCCAGAAGGGCATGTGTGCGCGGGCTTGGCGTCACCACGACGGCACCGGCCATATAAGCTTCCCGCAACGCCTTGTGCCCCGGTTCATCCAGGGAAAAATCGACCAGACGGTTATAGACGAGATCGAGCGCCGTTCCCTGGCACCAAAGGCGCCCGTCTTGCCAAGCCAGTTCCGCCGGATCGGCAATGAATGCCTTGATGCCCACCTTTTCAAGGGCAACTTTCGCCAGTTCGAACTCGGGCAGCAGATACTGGTTCGAAGGATCGTCATCGACAATGGCCAGGGATGACAAAGGCATGTCACCTTTCTGCAGGCGATGCTCGTTTTGGAATATCTCGATGAAGGTTTCGTCAAGACGCTCCGGCCTGGGAAAGCGAAGCAGAGACGCCGACGATTCGTCGCAGCAGGCCTCGGCCACCTCCAGCAGGGCCTGATTGAGATAGGCCCCCCCGGCATTGGTGTTGATCTCGATCAGCCGCGGCCCTTCGGCGCCGATATGAAAATCATAGCCCATGAAAACACTGCGCACGCCAAAGTCGGGCTGCGCCGCCTGGGGCGCTCCCGCCAAGGCTTGCGCTATCCAGGCAGGAAGCCTGCCCACGCGTTCGATGGCCCGCACCAGTTCGGCCATCAGATCGGCATCATCCTTGGTGACGAAGACGGGTGTTCGCGAAAAAAGATGCGGCCTGCTTTCCAGAACCATCTGACCGAATCCGGAAAGCCCCCGGCGCCGGTCGAGACAAGCCGTCAGATCCGTCTCGGCCACCGCCCGGCACAGGCATTCCAGATTCAACCGCTCGGCATTCTCGCGCAAAGTCAGGCACTCCATATCCAGGCCCCCACATCCAGGAGCAGCCCCCTATATGGGGCAAGCTCCCCCACGGGCGCCAGAGGCCATTTCCAGTTATTATGAGGCGGCTCAAGTCCGCAAGCCTCGGGTAAGGCCTGTTCCCGGGCGATTTCGCGACCCATTTCATCATGCTCAAGGCGCATTGTCTCGGTAATCAGAACCCGGGTTCCCGTACTGTTTCGAAGGCCATCGAGATGCGAAACAACCTTTTTGTCGCCGTCCACCATCAAAGCCAACTGTCCGGCCAAATTCAGGCTGACCAACAGATCGGGCATGGGAACAAGATTTTTCCAAAAATCCTTGGCGCCGATATCGGTCGTCAACAATTCGACATTGGAATGGCGCCTTCCCATCCGGCGGGCCGGGGCGGGGTGATGCAGATCGACCAGAACGACATGGGCGAATTGGCAGCATAACTCCTCAATCGGAACGTCCAGAAGCAGGCCGGACCCCAGAATTACGGCGCGATCACGCCCGGAACAACGCAGGATTGCTTCCAGGATTGCGGATCGGCTGGCAGCCAGATGAGGCTCCCAAGCAGCTTGATGGCGATGAAACCGCGACAGAATTGCCGCCTGTTCACGCACGGCAGGCCAGCTTTGCGGTCTGAAGGGCGCTTCGAACAAGCAGAAAAGGATTTCTGGAAGCATGAGAGCCGTTTACACTTTCTTCTAGAGCAGGTCGCCTGAAATCGAAGCCGTTAAACGGCTTCGCTTGAAGGCGTGAATCTGCTCTAGCAATATGTTTTGGCGAACGATTCACGTTTAACTTCGGGTCACCGAGGTGACTCGCAGTTAAACGATCGTGCGCTGGGGCAAATAATGACATAATGCCGCCGCATTTTAACGCGATTACAGAGTTATGAAACAATTCGCCGCCCTTTTTCTGGTTCTGCTGTTTCTGGTGCCCGGGCCCGCCCCCGCCAGGGATGTGCAAACGCAGCCTGTTGCCATCAGCGGCGCCAAGGCGTCCCAGGTCTTTCCGCTTAGGAAAATCGATTGGCGACATATTCTTACCGGAGAAATCAACTCCCAGGGTCAGGCCACCGGTTTTCACTATGCGGGCGTCGATTTCGTTCCCCGTTCCGCCCGTGTCGTCAAGGCGGGACAGCCGGATGCCAACGGAATCGTCAAGGCCGAGGTGGAGATTTTCGAACCCAAAAGCGGGCGTTGGCTTGCCAAAAAAAGCGGATCTACCCTGTTTCCTGCCGATTGGACACGCAACCAGTTGGAAAAGGAAGTCTTGGCGGCCTATGATAACGCCACACTGACCCGCCCGCTCGAAGGCGAGGCCTGGAGCTGGCGTGGCCGGGCACCTTCCGGCGTCCTGATCCAAGGCGTGGTTGACAAGGATGGAGACGTTCGAACCGCCTATCCCATCCGCGAACCGGGAAAACCCAAAGCGCCTCTGTCCAATCCCTAGAAATCACTCTAGAATGTGATCGATTGAACAACGGGCACCGGAGCCATAGGGTCTGGCCGGTGTCTCAATAGGGGAGCTTGATGTCTGTCAAGACACGTCTGTTCGCCGCCTTTGCGGTCCTGGCGCTGGTGATTGTCGTTCTGGCCGCGAATAGCGCCTGGATGTTGCGTTCGGCTGAAAATTTATTCTCTGGGCTCGACGATGATCTTCTCAGTCCCATGGCCGACCTGCGAGCGCTTTCCGATCATTACAGCATCGATGTGCCCGCCATTGCCATCAAGGTGCGCAACGGCTCGTTGGAATGGAACGTCGCCAGTCGGCAGTTGGCCGAAATACGCGCCCATATAGGCACGTCTTGGACCCATCTGAAATCCAAACTGGCCGACGAGGATGAAATCCACCTGGCAACCTTGGCCGATAGCCGCATGGCCAGTGCGGAAACCGCCCTCAATGAATTGGCCGACATTCTCGATTCGGAAGCTGTGGCGGATCTCTCAACCTTCGTCTCGCGCCAGATGTTTCCTGCCATCGAGCCCGTCACCAGCTCCCTGGGACAATTGATGGTGCTTGAACGCAGCCATGCCCTGACGGCCCTGGACAATGCCCGGCACATGTTCAATTTCTACGGCCTGTCTCTGCTGCTCCTGGTGGGGTGTGCCCTGCTGCTGATCGGCTGGGCGGCCTATACCATGCGCATCCGGGTAATCGGAGCCATCGATGCCGTCACGCAATCGATGACCCGAGCCGCCAACGGACAATTGGACGGGCAGCTTCCCTTTTTCTCGGGCAATGACGAGTTTGCCCGCCTGACCAAGGCCCTGACCGTCTTTCAGGAAAATGCGCGAAGGCTCAATCAGCAACTAGAGTTCGAGCGCGCCCTGCTCGACACCATCCCAAATCCCGTCAGCATCAAGGACACCAAAGGTCGCTTTGCCGGATGCAACCGCGCCTACGAAATCGCCTTTGGCGTCAGGCGCGAAGCGATCATCGGAAAAACGCCGCCCGAACTGTTCGGAGACGAACGGGCGGATCGCCATCATGCCGAGGACATGGCCCTGCTCGCCAAGGGCGGAGAGTTCCATACCGAGGGAACGGCCAGGCTGGCCGACGGGCGCACACACCAGATGCTGTATTGGAAACGTACCTTCGGCCTGCTGCAAGGCGCTGAAACCCAGCCCAATGAGCAGCCGGGCGGATTGGTTTCGGTGCTGGTCGATGTGTCGGACTTCAAGAACACCGAGGGAGAGTTGGCGGCCCGCACCGCTCAGATGCGTCTGATTCTCGACGCCATGCCGGGTGCCGTCTATCTGGTCGACCAGCATCACCGTCTTGTCTTTCACAATGCCCGCTTCGCCGAATTATTCGAATTCCCCACCGAGCTTTTGAAGCCCGGCGAGCCGATCATTCACCATCTGCGCTATCTGGCAGCCAGAGGCGACTACGGCCATGGCGATCCGGTCGAACTGGCCCAGGCCCGGTTCGAAGGATTCTATGCGATCAAGGATGGACAACCCGTCTCCTCGACGCTGCTGGTCGGCGGAAAGCGTTTCTTGAAGATCACGCGCTCGCAAACCACCGAGCAGGGAACCGTCTATGTTGCCCTGGACGTAACGCCGCAAGTCGAGGCGGAAGCCCGATTGGCCGACAAGACCGTGCAGACACAGTTGATGGTGGAAGCCGTGCCCGGCGCCATCTACCAGGTCGATTCCGACTACAACCTCTCCTTTTTCAACGAGAGTTTCGTCGATCTGTTCAATCTGCCTCCGGGCCTGGTCAACGAGGGCATGCCGCTGCTTACCGTTCTGACTTATATGGCCGAGCGCGGCGATTATGGGCCGGGCAAACCGGAAGAGTTGGCCCGAAGGCGACTTGAAACCTATTTCAACGACGGGCCTGATCAGACGCGAAGCTGGTATACCTCTCCCGGCAGCGAGCGCCATCTGCGCGTCAATCGCTCGGCCATCAGCCCGCAGGGGCTGGTGCTGGTCGCCATCGACGTATCGGACCAGCTTGCCGCTCAGAAAGCCCTGGAGGAGAACGAGGGTAAACTGAAACAAGCCCGAGAGCAGGCCGAAGAGGCCAACCGCCTGAAAAGTGACTTCCTGGCCAATATGAGCCACGAAATCCGCACCCCGATGAATGCCGTTCTGGGCATGACGCATCTGTTACTGAAGACCGGACTGACGGTGCGCCAACGCGACTATGCCTCCAAGATCGAGACCTCGGCACGCGCCCTTCTCGGCATTCTCAACGACATTCTGGATTTCTCAAAGATCGAAGCCGGCAAGATGGATGTGGAAACCGTTCCCTTCGATCTGGATCAGGTACTGGACACCGTCTTCACCATGGTCGGGCACCGCGCCTTCGAAAAAGAACTTCCCCTGATACTGGATGTTGCCCAGGGTGTTCCCAGGCACTTGCTGGGCGATGCGCTGCGCCTAAGTCAGGTCCTGATAAACCTGCTCAACAATGCCGTCAAATTTACCGAGAAGGGCGAGATCGAAATCAGCCTTGCCGCCGATGAGCTGACGGAAAAATCGGTACGCCTTCTGTTTCGCATCCGCGATACCGGAATTGGCATGAAGCCAGAGCAGAAGGCGAAGCTGTTTCAGGCCTTCGTGCAGGCGGACGGATCAATCACCCGCAAGTTCGGCGGCACCGGCCTGGGATTGGCCATCAGCCGACGACTGGTCGAATTGATGGATGGTACAATCAGCGTCGAAAGCGAATTGGGCCAGGGGTCGGATTTGCTGTTCAGCGTTCGCTTGGGCGTTCTGGATGGCAGTACCGATTTTGGCCTAAGTGACTTGGCAAAGGCGCACCATCTTCTCATCGTCGCCGCCTACCCGCCGGAACGGCGGGCTCTCACCCGTCTGGCCATCAACCTGGGCCTGAGGGCGGATTCAGCCGCCACCCCTGAAGAGGCCCTAGAAAGAATCGCCTTGTCCGAAACTGGCCCCGCCCCCATCGACATCATTCTGGCCGACAGCGAGATGCTGGGCCGCCTTAAGACCATGGCCTCCTCCCCAAGGGTCCGGCTTGTCGCCCTTTCGGCTTTCGGCGCCGAACTGCCCAGCGAAGTTTCGGGGGAATTGGGGGCGGATGCACTGGCGGCCAAACCTCTGACCGCCACAAGGCTTGTCCATCTTCTGGCCGAGTTGGATGGACAAGCACCACCCGCAACCATGATGGAGCCCGACATCATCAGCGAAGTCAGCGGCGCCCATCTGCTGCTGGTCGAAGACAATGCGATCAACCAGCAGGTGGCGCAGGGACTGCTTGAAAGCTTCGGCATTACGTCGGATGTGGCCGTCAACGGCGCCCAGGCCATCGAACGGCTGAAAGGCAAGCATGGCTATGACGGCGTTCTGATGGACCTTCAGATGCCCATTATGGACGGTTTCGAAGCCACGAAACGGCTTCGCGCCGATCAGAGATTCAAGACCCTGCCCATCATTGCCATGACCGCGCATGCAACGCTTGAAGAACGTCAGAAAGTGCTGAATGCAGGAATGAACGAGCATATCGCCAAGCCGATCGAACCGGAACGCCTGCTGGTGACGCTGAAAACCTGGATCGCTCCAAGGCTTGATCCGAATCGCTTGCGCAAGGATGCTTCCCAATCCGTGGATTGCCTTCCTGTTGCCGACGCGTCGCCTCTTCCCGGCATCCATCTTGAATCCGCCTTGAAACGTCTTGGCGGCAACAAGGACCTTTTGATCAAGCTGCTGTCCGACTTTGCACGCGACTATCGCAATGTGGCCGGAGAATTGGCGCATATGCTGGCCCAGGCATCGACCAGGGAAGCCGAGCGCCTGGCCCACACGCTGAAAGGCGTCGCCGCCAATCTGGGTGCCCAGGAAATTCAGGAACTGGCCGACCATATTGAAAAGGCTGCCCTGAAAGGGCAGCCGGAGGCAGCGGCAGACCATCTATCGAAACTGGCCGAAGCCATCGATGCGCTGGCCATGGCCCTGGACTGCCCGGACGGCAAGGATCTGGGCTCCATCCTTGCGCCCGAATCCGGCCCGCGCGAGGTTATTCGCGTTAAAATTCTAAAGCCCAAACTTCAGGAATTGTCGCGCCTGCTCTCGGCCTGCGACGGCGAGGCGCTGGAACTGTTCGAATCGATCAAATCCGATCTGGCCATCGAGACAGGAAACGCACCAACAAAACGGCTAGGCCATTTGATCGAGCGTTTTGCCTTCGACGAGGGGGCAGAACAACTGGCTGTTCTTGCCAATGCCCTGGAATCTTCCATCGAGAGCCCGCATGACCGACACCCAAGAGCTTCCCCTGATCCTGATTGTCGACGATTCGCCTGCCAATATCGCCATCATCAACGAGGTGGCGAAGCCTTTCTGGCGCACAAGAATCGCCACCTCGGGCGAGAAGGCCCTGAAGCTGGCCCAGATGGACCCCAAGCCGGACTTGGTGCTACTGGACATCGTGCTGCCGGATATGGATGGCTACGACATTTGCCAGACCCTGAAGGCCGACCCCGAGACGCACGATATTCCCATCGTCTTTCTGACCGCCAAGCGCGAAGAACAGGACGAGGCGATGGGCTTCGCACTGGGGGCGGTTGACTATATCGCCAAGCCCTTCAGCCCGCCCATCGTGGAAGCCCGTATCCGCAATCACCTGATGCTGAGAGAAGCCAGGCTTCTTTTGAAGAATCAGAATACGACGCTGGAACGCAAGGTGGCGGAACGGACGTATGAATTGGCCCAGGTCCGCGATGCCACCATCCTGGCCATGGCAAGCCTGGCCGAAACCAGGGACAACGAAACCGGCAACCATATCCGTCGCACGCAGAACTTCATCCGTTCGCTGGCCGTCGCGTTGAAGGGATATCCGCGCTTTGCGGCCCAATTGGATGACGAAACCATCGACCTGCTTTACAAATCTGCCCCGCTTCACGATATCGGCAAGGTAGGCATTCCCGACTCCATTCTGCTAAAGCCCGGCCCCCTGACGGCGGACGAATTCGAGGTCATGAAGCGCCATACCTTGATCGGGCGCGATGCCATTCTGGCCGCCGAGAGCAAGTTGGACTCCGCCAATTCATTTCTGGCCCTGGCCCGCGATATCGCCGTCTCACATCATGAAAAATGGGATGGCAGCGGCTATCCCCAGGGACTTTCCGGCGAGGCCATTCCCCTCTCGGCCCGCTTGATGGCCGTTGCCGACGTCTATGACGCCTTGATTTCAAAGCGCGCCTACAAGCCAGCTTTCACGCACGAAAAGTCCATGAGCATCATCGCCGAAGGCAAGGGCCGCCATTTCGATCCCGACGCCACCGACGCTTTCTTGTCCATCGCCAATGAAGTCCACCATTTCGCCAACGCTTTCAGCGACGAGGGCCATTCATGAGACGCCTTTTCTTCTGTTTTATTCTCTCGCTGCCGATCTGGCTGTCCAGCACGGCACAGGCCGCCATTCTCGACGAGGTGCGCGAACGAGGCCAGGTGCGTTGCGGGGTGCATACCGGCATTGCGGGATTCGCCTCGCAGGACTCCAGCGGAACCTGGCGAGGTCTTGACGCCGATTTCTGCCGCGCCGTGGCTGCTGCCGTCCTGGGAGACGCCAAGCGCGTTCAATTCTTTCCGGTTTCCGTCAAGGACGGCATCGAGCATCTGCAATCTTCCAAAGTCGATCTTCTGGCTCGCAACCTGACCCAGACACTAAAGCGCGACACGCTGGAAGGACTGACCTTCGCAGGCATCAATTATTATGACGGCCAAGGGCTTCTGGTCCGCAAATCGCTGGGGGCTCGGACCATCCGCAATTTGAATGACGCCGCCATCTGCGTTCAGCCAGCCAGCACATCCGAACGCAATCTCGAAGACTTCATGCAGGGACTGAAGGTCGGCTACCGCAAGGTCAGCGTGGCGAACGCCCAGGAGATGGTGGCCGCCTATCTGGGGGGGCGCTGTGACGTCATGACCAGCGACTATACCCAGTTGGCCATTTTGAAGCAGACGTCGCTGTCCAATCCAGAGGAGCATGTGCTGTTTCGCGAGCGCCTGTCCAAGGAACCGCTGGGCCCCCTGGTTCGCAAGGGCGACGAAGGCTGGTTCAAGATCGTCAAATGGACGCTTTATGCTTTGATGGCCGCCGAGGAGATGGAAATCACCCAGGCCAATGCCGATGAAAAGCGCAAATCCACCATGAATAATGTCCGTCGTTTCATGGGTGTCGAGCCGGGACTGGGCAAGGCTCTTGGCCTTTCCGACCAATGGGCCTTCGACATCATCCGCCAGGTGGGAAATTACGGCCAGAGCTTCGAGCGCAATCTGGGCAAGGGCAGCGTGATCGGCATCGAACGCGGACTGAACGAGCTTTGGACCAAGGGGGGATTGATGTACGCCCCCCCCTTCCAATGATTGCTGCCTAAATTTCGTCTTCGCCCCAGACCAGGCCTTCGCGGCCTTGCCAATAGCCATCGACAAAGGGAACGTCGCCGCAGACTGTGCGCAACGTAGCAGCCGCCTCGTCAGGCGAAATCCGCTCATCGATGGCATCACGCCAAATCTTGGCAATGGCGACCATATCGGTTTTCTGGGGTGAAAGGCGCACCCGACCAATGCCGATCTCCCTCAATTCGGGAAGCTTGGCGGCCAGATTGACATAGCCGTGCGACATGGTCTCGGTGCCGTTGACGACCAGGATATTGCGCCCATCCAGAGTTTCCACGGGCTTTCCGTCGGCATCGCTTTCGCAGACATACTGGCAGGAATCCTTGGCCAGACCATGGGCGCGGGCATGATAGCAGCGCGCCGATACGGAGAGCGGCAGACGACCGAAAGCGATCATCTCCAATTCGACGCAGCCCTTGGCGCAAGATAGCAGCCGCGCCGCCTGCGATGACAGCTCGACATGCAGACAGGCACGCACGGCGCCAAGACCGGCAAAAACCTTCAGCGTGTCCTCGTTGAACAGATTGATATAGGGGCCGACCACGAAGGGCTGGCCCTTCACGGCAGGAACGCCCGCCACATCGTTGATCTCGACCAGCAGGCCACTTTCAGTGGCTCCCTCCAGGGCTTCCATCTCGCGCTTGCTGGTCACCAGGGCCAGCGTTGAAAGCACAACCTCTTTGCCCGCCTTTTGAAGGCGCTCGGCCACTTCGGGAATCATCGGATCGAAGAAGGGCGAGCGCTTTGAGCAGACCACCTCGCCCAGATGCACCGTATCGACCGGAGCCTCGTCGGCTAGGCGGAAATAGAAATCGCGTCTTTGTTCGGGCGTCCAGTGGAAGAGGAGCGGCCCGATGGAAATTTTCAAGGATGAGGTCATCGCCAACTCTTCTTATAGGCACCGGTGGTCTGGCGCCCGCCCTCGGAATGGGCGGCAAGCGCGTTGGCGGCATGCTGGGACTGATGGCCGAAGGCAAGCGCATCGATGGCCTTCCTGAAGGTGCCCACCACCTCGGCGACATAGGCGCGTCCGCGCTGGCGCCCCTCGATCTTCAAGGCGGTGATACCGGCCGCTTTCAATTGCGGCAGAATGTCCAACGTGTTCAGGCTGACCGGGTCCTCGAACAGGTACGAGGTTTTGCCATCCGCCACGAAGCGGCCCTTGCAGGGCGTGGGATAGCCCGCAGGCTCGTTCTTCTCAAAACTGTTGATGGTGATGCCGCCCAGGCGCGAGAGAAGCTTGCCGCCCTCCTCGTCGTAACGCACATGGCTGGCCGGGGCGCAAGCCCCCTGGCTGTTGGGCGAGGTGCCGGTAAGATAAGAAGACAGGGCGCAACGCCCCTCGGCCATCACGCACAGACCACCGAAGGCGAAGACCTCGGTCTCGACGCACGCCTCGCGGGTCAGCCTTGCGATCTCGTCCACCGTCAGCACCCGAGGCAGCACCACGCGCTTCACGTCGAAGCGGTCACGATAAAAGCCGATGGCCTCGGCATTCGAGGCCGCCGCCTGAACCGACAGATGCAAACGCTGATCGGGATGAGTCTTGTGGGCATAATCCAAGAGGCCGATATCGGCCAGGATGATGGCGTCGGCGCCCAGGTCGTGCGCGTCATCGACCGCCAGATGCCAGGGTTGGGCATTGCCCGCCTTGGGAAAGGTGTTGATGGCCACCAGCACCTTGCGCCCCTTGCCATGGGCATAGGCGATGCCTTCTCTCATTTCGCGCCGGTCGAAATTAAGACCCGGAAAATTGCGGGCGTTGGTTTCGTCGCGAAAGCCGCAATAGACCGTGTCGGCCCCGGCATCGACGGCGGCGCGCAGGGCTGCGGGCGTTCCCGCCGGACAGACCAGTTCGAGATAGGGCACACTCATGCCGGGGACGCTTCCTTGGCCCGGCTCGCGCGCGATTCCAGCTTTGACAAGCGGCTTTTCAGCGCCGCCACTTCCTGGCGCAGCGCCTCGGCCTCGGCTTCGGGATCATGGCGTCCATGCGCCATGGCATGCAGGGCCTGCAGACTCTCGCCCGCCTTGGCGGCCAGACGCTTGGCGGCATCGTCGGCCAGACCGATCAGACGTGCCGCCGTGGGGGCAAAAGGCCCCAGAAAGGCCAGCACATCATCCAGCAGCGAGATTTCCTCTCCGTCCAGCGTGTTGCGCAGCGCCACGATCAGGGCGGTGTCGCCGGTTACCGACAGATCGCGGGTGAAGAACAGGCTGTCGCCGTCGATACGCCCCTCCATCAGATCGATCAGGGCGGCCAGCCTGCCCGAGATGGTGGCCTGGGCCTCGTCGTCTTCCTGGGCCAGCATCAGGCGCACCGGGGCATCGCCTTCGGAGATATCTATCAGGAAACGGTGCTTGGCATCTCTGGGCTCGATGATGATCCGGGCGGGTGCCAGTTCGGCCAGCCGCTCGATCAAGCGCGGATGGCGCCGCAGGGCCAGGCGCATGGCAAGCCCCAGCAAAGGCTCCAATGCCTGGGGCGGCATGGGGCGCAAGGCCAGACCGGCCAAACGGGCCGGAAGTTCAAGATGGCGGGTAGTCGTGGGCATGGCTCATATCCGGATATACTGATTCGCCCGACTTTGCACCCGGGGGCCGGTCCGCGTCAACCACGGCGGACCCACAGGGCAAGGCCCAGGAACAATCCCGCCCCCGAACCCCAGATCAGGGCGCTGCCCGGCATATTCAGCATGGGAACAAGGGCATAAGCCAAGGCCAGGACCGCCCAGACGGCGGAAATCAGCCCCAATAGAAGAACATCCTGCGACATGTTGTTTCTCCTCAATGTCCAGCGCCGCCTATGGCAATCACCGGCAATGAACGCATCAGGGCGAAGGCGCCCCAGGTGGCGGCCGTGATCAGGGTCAACAGCAGCGCCACCGCCAGGGATGCCCCCCATGCTCCCTGCTTCAGGGCCAGTTCCTCGAGAGCGGCCTGCGGCTGTTCTGCCGCCAAGGCCTTGGGGCCAAATCCCAGATAGGCGGCGCCGATCCGCGCCACCATCAGACCCAGGCCGAGAGCCATGAGCAGGGCGCCGATGCCGATGATCCAGGAAAGCAAGACCCAGGATGTCGGCGCCAACCCCTCATAGGAGGCATCGAGAACACGCCTTGGCATGCCCTGGCTGCCCGCCACCACACCCGCCACGCCGAACAGGAACAGTCCCAGCGTGATCAGCCAGGGCAGATAGCGCGCCCAGGCGACGGAACCGCCCCGCCCCCCCAGAGCAGGAGCGATCCTTTCAGCCACGGTCAGCAGTGACAGCGTGACCACGCCCAGGGTCATGAAATGAAAATAGCCCGGAACGAAGAAAGTGTCGGACAACAGGCCCGCCAGTTTTTCCTGAATCAGGACAAAGGCCAGCACGCCGCCCAGGGCCAGGTTGATTACCGCCGCCGCCAGGGAATGCGTGGCGGTCTGGGACCAGTCGAGCGCTTTGAGCCAGCCCAGCCCGCCCCTCGCTCCCCTCGCCCTGCCGTGAGCTTCCAGCGAGGTCATCACCACCAGGAAGGCGGCGATGGTGGGCACCCCGATGAACAAAGACAGCAAAGAACCCAGGACCAGAACCATCGGATCGAGCCCCGGCTCCAGAAACATGTGATAGAGCGAGGTTGGCGGCACGAAAACGAGATAAAGGCAGAAAACCAACTTCGAAAATCCGCTGCCGAAAATCGAGCGCGCGCCGGTCAGTTCCGGCAACAGCAGATACCAGGCCAGCATGGTTCCCAACAGCGGCAGATAGTGCATGTTGTGGAACAAAAGATGCCAGAGCGTGGCATGGTCGGCGGGCATGCCGCCCCATCCTGCCGCCCACAGAATGGCGGGCAGAAAGGTGTTGGCCAACGCGATGGCGCTGACCAGCAGCAGTCCCGCCCAGGCGAAGGCGCCGAAGCCCAGCGCCGACCAGGAACCGCTTCCCGCCTTTCTGGCCTTAACCAGTGTGGCCAGGCCGGGCAAGGCCAGCAGAACCAATCCCAAAGCCAGGGCGCCATAACCCGAATAAAACAGCAGGGCACCCTGGCTTGCCTCGGCCACCAACTCCGGCGAACCGTCATAAAGCAGGGGATTTCCCCAAACTGTACCCAGAAGATGCAGAACAAAGGCGACGAGCATGACCACAAGCCCCGCCCAACCCATCCAGGCCAAAGACAAGGGGGCTTTGCGTTCCTGGGCCGCCAGCACCAGCAGCAACCCGGCCTGAGCCAGGGTCAACCAGTCGAAGAACACCGCAACGCCGTGCAGGGTGAGAAGGCGGTAGCCGGTTTCTGGTAGATCGGGCCTGGCCCATCCGGCGCGCGCCAGCGCCACCCACAGGCCGAGCAGCAGGCCCAGCGCCAAGGCGGCCAGGGCCGCGATGAATAGGCTGCGAATCAAACGCCGGTCGCCGGGGGCGAGAGCTGCCAAAGAGTCGGACAATGAGGAATGCGTATTGGGTGTCATGTGTGCCTCCCTCAGACCACATCGATGCGGGCGGTCATGCGATCGTGAAAGGCGCCGCAGAAAACCGTGCAATACAGGAGATGCGATCCCTTGGCGGTAAAGGTGATGTCGCGCTCGGTCAGAACACCCTGGCGCAGGCGGGTGATCAGGCTGCCGCTGCCAATCTGAATCGATGCGCCATGGCTGGCATCGACCGCCATCATACGGAAACGATAGGTCTTGCCCGCCTCAAGCTTCAGCCAGGACGGCTCGAAGCCCCATTGATAGGCCATGAGATAGACTTCATTGCCGCTGCCCGCCGTGTCAACAGGGGCGGCTTCGTGCCCGGCATGGATGTTTGGCGCCAAGGCTTGCATCGCCTGCATGTCGTGCCCGGCATGAGGATCATGTCCGGCATGGCCTGCTTCGGGTTGGACCGGCTGGGCGTGCATATCGTGCCCGGCATGAGGGTCCGGTTCGCTGTGAACAGGCTCTGGAACATATCCCGGACGAACGCTTCCATCTTGCTGCTTCCAGCGTTTCGAGAAATCTTCGGTCAGTCTGCGGAAGTCATCGGTAGAGGGACCGCCGGCGCTTGCTCCGTGGCCGCCATGGCCGCCCGAAGACGAAGCGATCTCGGGCTCTTCTCCATGCCCGGCATGACCTTCAGAAACGTCTTTTCCAGATTTTCCGGAAGCCCCCAGCGCCGCCCAGACTCCGTAAAGACCTAGAATGCCAAGGCTGGCCGCCGCCACGAAGCCTCGCCTTGTCGGCAGGCTGCGACCAGAATCGAGCGCCTGTGTCATCGCACATACTCCTTAAGTTCAATCGCAAAGAATCAATGCCCCCTTGGGGGTGATCTAGACGACAAACCTGGGAGGAAGAGGCTCGGGCAACAGGGTTCTGCCCTGGGGCAGGCGCTCCTTGCCAAGCCTGAAATGGACAGGCTGGGAAATCGCTTCGACCAGCAGGCAGGCACTGACCTCTGGCAAGGAGGCGACGCAACAGGCCATATCCAGCGAAAGAGCCGGAGCGGATTGAGTATCCTGATCGGGAGCATGCCCGCCATGATCAAGGCCATGTGCAGACGCGGATTGGGAATGGGGCTGGCAGGAAGCCAATGACATCTGCATCCCGCCCCCGACCGCAAAAGCGACAGCCAGGACCACGGCAAACAAGCAGCCCCTTCTTAAGCCTCTTTTGGCCTTGGCGAACATGAACTGACTCTGTGACTCCCGCCTCGGATTGTCAATATTCACACAGAGAGCGGATGATTACTTAAACCACCTACAAGATTTAGCGTGGATTGAACATGTCCCCCACTTTAGTTTGTCATAAGCCTTCGCCTTACAGGTAACTCACTGCAAAGGCGAGACGATCCGGCACATACCCGAGAAAAGCGCTGGAAATAAACCCCGAGTCGTGGCACAAATTCAGGGTCCGCTTCTCTGCCAAAGAGTGTGGACGGGGATGGTGTCGATCGAAGGGGCGGAAGCACGTGTCCAATTACGGTTTTGGAGGGGGAAAGCCCAAGGCTCCCCAGCAAGGGGTTCAAATTCGAGCCCGTGTCAAATGGTTCAATCCAGACAAGGGATTTGGCTTTGTGGCCCCCAGCGATGGGACGCCGGATGCCTTCTTGCATGTCTCGGTTCTTCAAAAATTCGGCCTGGCGATTTTGCCCGAAGGGGCTGAAATCCAGTGCGAGGTCGGCCAGGGCGCCAAAGGACAGCAGGTGCTGCGCATCATCGATGCCGACACCTCGAACATCCCGCCGCCCCCGCCGCCACCAGCAGCGGATGGACCTTCACTTTCGGGCGCCGTCAAATGGTTCGCCCAGGAAAAGGGCTTCGGCTTCATCACCGCCGACGACGGCGGCAAGGATGTCTTCATCCATAAAAGCGTTCTGCGCCGTTGCGGCCTCGAAAGCTTGGCCGAGGGCCAGCGCGTTCAGGTGGTTGCCACCAGTACGGCCAAGGGCCGCGAGGCCACCTGGATCGGCCTGGGTTGAACGGACGCTTCTTCGGCCAGAAAATCAAACGCCCCGCTGTTTGGCGGGGCGTTTTCATTTCTCGAACTTCAAGCAATCAGCGCTCAGTGCGCCTCGTTGCTGCCACCGGCATTGCCAGCCAGATAGGTCACGACCACTAGGCCAAGACCGGCCAGCGCCAGTGCCAGATAGAGCGGCAGGTAGAACTTGAAGACGAAAATGCTGAAATAAAGGGCGAGAACCACGAGGGCAAGAACCAGCGTGCCCAGGGTTTTGGTAGTAGCGTTCATGAGAAAATCCTCCATCGAGACCGATAGGCTCCCTGGAGGAGCCCGAAACAACACCCAGCGTTCGTACTACTTCCCATCCGCTTTGTCCACACTTCTCTGATATAAGGTTTCAAGACGGAAATTTGATATTCATCAATCGTCTCTTGCCCTGGCACGGCTTAAAGGAAAGACTGTCCCAACCAGTCATAACCAGCGAAGTGCCGTATCATGCCCTCTCGCAGCTCGAAGTCCCGCCGCCCAGGTCCTGCCGACCTGATCGCCCTTGGCGACCATTCAGACCCCTTCGGCTTTCTCGGCCTGCACAAAAACGAACAGGGCGGCTATGTGCTGCGCTGTTTCCAGCCGGGTGCCGGGCGCGTTGAAGTCATCGACCGGAAGGATGGCGCCGTTCTGGCCGAAATGGCCCGCACACACGAATCCGGCCTGTTCGAAGCCCCTCTGTCCCCTCCTCCCGACAAGGGATGGCGGCTTCGTGTTCATATGAGCGGCGGGCCGGTCTCCGAAATCGAGGATGCCTACCGCTTCGGCTCGACCTTGGGCGAGGTGGATCTGCATCTTCTGGGGGAAGGCAATCACTGGCGGTCCTTCGACATCATGGGCGCACATCCCATGGAGATCGACGGCACCGCGGGCACCCGCTTTGCCGTATGGGCCCCCAATGCCAGACGCGTCAGCGTGATCGGCAACTTCAATTCCTGGGACGGGCGGCGCCATGCCATGCGTCTGCATCCGGGCATCGGCATCTGGGAAATCTTTGTCCCCGGCGTTTCTGCGGGCGACGTGTATAAATTCGAGATCAAGGCCCGCTCGGGCGCCCTGATGGCCGAAAAGTCCGATCCCTATGGCTTCTGGGCGGAAGTGCCGCCCAAAAGTGCCAGCCGCGTTTGGCACAAGAACGGGCGGGCCTGGAACGACGGCGACTGGATGAGCCGACGCCAAGGCATGAATGCCCTGAACACGCCGGTCAGCATCTATGAGGTACATCTGGGCTCGTGGCGACGCATTCCCGAGGAAGGCAACCGTCCGCTCAGCTATCGCGAGATGGCGCACCAACTGGCGCAATATGTCGAAGAAATGGGCTTTACCCATGTCGAATTGCTGCCGGTGCACGAACATCCCTTCGACGGCTCGTGGGGCTACCAGCCGATTGGGCTTTTTGCCCCCACCTCGCGCTTCGGATCGCCCGACGACTTCGCCTATCTGGTCGATTACCTGCATGGCCGCGGCATCGGCGTCATCATCGACTGGGTGGCCGGGCATTTCCCCTCGGACGCTCACGGACCGGCCTGGTTCGACGGCTCGCATCTGTACGAGCATGAAGACCCGCGCCAGGGCATCCATAAGGACTGGAATACGCTGATTTACAACTATGGCCGCAACGAAGTGTCCAACTTCCTGCTCGCCAACGCGCTTTTCTGGATGGAGAACTTCCATATCGACGGATTGCGCGTCGATGCCGTGGCCTCGATGCTGTATCTCGATTATTCCAGAGAACACGACGAATGGATTCCCAACATCCATGGCGGCAACGAGAATCTGGAAGCCATTTCCTTCATCCGGCGCATGAACGAACTGGTCTACAGCCAGCATGCAGGCGTGATGACGATCGCCGAGGAATCGACCGCCTGGCCGATGGTGTCGCGCCCGACCTGGCTGGGAGGTCTGGGCTTCGGCCTGAAATGGAACATGGGCTGGATGCACGACACCTTGCGCTATATGAGCAAGGATCCCATCCACCGACGCTATCACCACGACGATCTGACCTTCGGCCTCTTATATGCCTGGCACGAAAATTTCATTCTCCCGCTGTCGCACGACGAAGTCGTGCATGGCAAAGGCTCGATTCTGGGACGCATGCCGGGCGACCGCTGGCAGCGTTTTGCCAATCTTCGGGCCTATTACGGATTCATGTACGGCCAACCCGGAAAGAAGCTTCTGTTCATGGGCTGCGAGTTCGGCCAGGAAAACGAATGGAACTACCAGACCTCGCTGGATTGGCATCTCCTGGAAGACACATTCCACGAGGGAACCAGACGCTGCGTTGCCGACCTCAATCATCTGTACCGCGACGTTCCCGCCCTGCACGAGCAGGACTGTGATCCCGCCGGATTCTCCTGGATCGATTGCAATGATCGCGACAACAGCGTGATTTCCTGGCTGCGCAAAAGCAAGGGCGAGCAGGATGTCGTTCTGTTCGTTAGCAACTTCACCCCTGTCTTGCGACATGGCTATCGCATCGGTGTGCCAAGGGGCGGTCATTGGGCGGAAATCCTCAACACTGATTCCGCCTATTACGGCGGATCGGACGCCGGTAACGGCGGTGGCCAGAATGCCGAGCAGATTCCCTGGCACGGACAGTCCCATTCGCTGATGGCAACACTTCCGCCGCTTAGCACCATCGCCTTCAGGTGGAAGGGATGACGCGAAGCAGGCCGTTAAAATCCGGAAGCCCCTATCCCCTTGGCGCCAGTTGGAGCGGCAAGGGCGTCAACTTCGCCCTTTTCTCGGCCCATGCCGAAAAGGTCGAGCTGTGCCTGTTCGACCAGCATGGTCAGCACGAGATCGAACGCGTCGACTTGCCGGAATATACCGACGAGGTCTGGCATGTCCTGCTTCCCGATGTCCGTCCTGGCCAGTTGTACGGTTACCGCGTCCACGGCCCTTACGACCCGGCACACGGGCACCGTTTCAATCATCACAAGCTGCTGATCGACCCCTATGCCAAGGCCCTGGTGGGCAACATTAAGTGGAGTGATGCGCATTACGGATTCAAGCAGGGAAGCCCCCTGGCCGACCTCTCCTTCGACAAGCGCGACAACGCCCGCCACATGCCCAAATGCCAGGTTGTCGATACGGCCTTCACCTGGGGATCGGACCGGCCAGCCGCCATCCCCTTCTCGCACTCGGTTTTTTACGAATTGCACGTCAAGGGTTTCACCAAGCGTCACCCGCAGGTTCCGGGACGGATGAAGGGAACCTTTCTCGGTCTTGGCCATCCATCCGTGATCGAATATCTGACCCATCTGGGCGTCACGGCCATCGAGCTTCTGCCCATTCACGCCGCCGTCGATGAGCATCTTCTGGTCAGCCGAGGGCTTTCGAATTATTGGGGCTACAACACCATCGGCTTCTTCGCCCCCGATCAGCGCTTCATTTCCGACAACTCGCTGGGCGATTTCAAGAGCATGGTGCAGAATCTGCACGAGGCGGGCATCGAGGTCATACTGGACGTGGTCTACAACCACACCGCCGAAGGCAACCATATGGGGCCGACCTTCAGTTTCAAGGGCATCGACAACGCCTCTTATTACCGGCTGGTCCCCGGCGACGAGCGGCATTACGAGAATTATTCCGGCTGCGGCAACACGCTCAACCTGCGCCATCCGCGCGTGATGCAGATGGTGATGGACTCGCTTCGCTACTGGGTCGAGGAAATGCATGTCGACGGATTCCGCTTTGATCTGGCGGCCTCGCTAGCGCGTGAGCGCGCCGGGTTCGACGGCGGATCGGGCTTTCTAGACGCCGTGCGCCAGGACCCCGTGCTTAGCCGCGTCAAACTGATCGCCGAACCCTGGGATCTGGGCGGCGACGGCTATCGGCTGGGAGGCTTCCCCCCCGGCTGGTCGGAATGGAACGGGCGCTTCCGCGATACCGTGCGCCAGTTCTGGCGCGGCGATGGCGGATTGATCGGCGACATGGCCTCACGCGTCACCGGCTCATCCGATCTGTTCGAATGGGGCGGGCGACGCCCCTGGGCCAGTCTCAATTTTGTGACCGCGCATGACGGTTTCACGCTCTCGGACATGACCTGCTTTGACCGCAAGCACAATGATGCCAACGGCGAGGAAAACCGCGACGGCACCGATGCCAACTATTCCTGGAACTGCGGCGTCGAGGGCCCCACGGCCAATTCCGCCATCCTGAAACTGCGCACCCAGCAGCGGCGCAATCTGATTGCCACCCTTTTGCTATCGCAAGGCGTTCCCATGCTCCTGGCTGGCGACGAAATGGGCAAAAGCCAAAAGGGCAACAACAACGCCTATTGCCAGGACAACGAGCTGGGATGGATCGACTGGTCGGATATCGACGAGGATATGCTGTCTTTCGTGCGCGCCCTTCTCGATTTGCGCGCCCGCCATCCGGTTTTCCGTCGCCCCCGCTATTTCAAGGGTGCAAAAACCGGCAATCACGTCAAGGATATCCTGTGGCTGACGCCAGAAGGCAGCGAAATGACCCCGCAGGACTGGCAGGTCCCCTACGCCCGCTCGCTGGCCTTTCTGCTGAATGGCGAGGCCACCTTGCACGACGGCGGCGAAAGCCGTTCTTCCGGGCGCGACGATACCTTCATCATCATGATGAACGCCTATCATGACATGATTCCCTACACGCTCCCGCCCCATGCCCTGGGCCTGATCTGGGAGGTCGTCATCGACTCGTCGCTGCCCAGTGGACTCGGCCATGGACTGATCGTGGAAGCAGAAGAACAATACCCCCTGAAAGGCCGCTCCCTGGCCGTCCTAAAACGCAAGTCGGCCAGCCGAGGTGCAGAATGAACGATCTTTCCGATCTCGACCGGCTTTCCGCCCTGGCTGGAATCGAATCCGGCTGGTGGGACTTTTTCGGCCAGTGGCGCCATGTGCCCGACGAAACAAAGCGCCATTTTCTGAAATCCATGGGGCTGCCCGCCGATACGCCGGAAGCCGCCCGGTCCAGCCTGATGCGTCTTGAGGAAAGACCCTGGCGCAGAGGCGCTCCGGCCACCCATATCGTGCGTCTGGGGCAGGATGCCCCGCCCATTCCGATCGCCTTTCCGGAAAGCACACAGCATGGCCGCTGGCGCCTGCTTGAGGAATCGGGAAACATTCTGACCGGAGAGTTCAAGACATCCGACCTTCCCCATACGGGCGAATGCTGGATCGACGGCAAGCGCTTGGTGATGCGCCTCCTGCCCTGTCCTGAGCCGCTTGAATTCGGCTATCACCGCCTCTCGGTCGAACTGGGACGGGGCGAGGCCACCGAAACCTCGCTGATCGTCGCCCCCACCATGGCCTATGTTCCTGATCCTCTGATGGATGGCGGACGAATCTGGGGGATATCCACTCAGCTATACGGTCTTCGCCGTTCGCAGGCCAGGGGGTACGGTATCGGCGATTTTTCTGCCCTAGGAGAGATGGTCGAGGCCGTGGCGCAACTGGGCGGCGGTCTGGTCGGACTCAATCCCTTGCATGCGCGTTTTCATTGCCAGCCCGATCGCATCAGCCCCTACTCGCCCTCCTCGCGCCTGCTGCTCGATGCCATCTATATCGACCCCGAAGCCGAACCCGAATTCGCCCATGTCAAACCCCTGGCCAAAAGCCTGGAAGAGCGGCGCCGAGAAGTCGAAGCGGCGGAACTGGTGGATTACCCGGAAGCGGCTTTGCTGAAATTCACGCTTCTGGAAGCGATGTTCAGCTATTTCCGCGAACATCACCTGGGGGCGCATCACACGGCCCGCTCGAAAGCCTTTCATGCTTTCGTAAAGGAGCAGGGAGCGGCTTTGGAAAACTTCGCCCGCTTCCAGGCCTTGCAAGAGCATTTCCAAAAACAAGCGGGCGAGATGGCCTGGTGGCGCCGTTGGCCGGAGAGCTTCCGCAGCCCGGACTCGCCTGACGTTGCGCATTTTGCCCTGGAAAACGCCGAGCGCATTCAATTCTTCCAGTATCTCGAATTTCTGGCTGACGGCCAGCTTGGTTCGGCTGCGATCCAGGCACGCCAAACCGGCATGGCCGTGGGGCTTTACCGCGATCTCGGCGTCGGCATTCCTGGCGATAGCGGCGAAGCCTGGTCACTGCAGAATGCGCTAGCCCTGGGCATCGGCGTCGGCGCCCCCCCCGACCCTTTGAATCTGAAGGGCCAGGATTGGGGGCTCTCTCCTTTCAATCCGCTGGCTCTCGACGAATTGGGCTATGCTCCCTTCGCCAGCGTTCTGCGCGCCAATATGCGCCATGCAGGCGCCATGCGCCTTGATCACGCCATGTCGTTGATCCGTCTTTACTGGGTGCCCGAGGGCAACGAAGCCGACCAGGGTGCTTATGTCCGCATGCCCGCCGACGCCTTGTTCGCTGTGCTGGCGCTGGAAAGCCAGCGCGCCCACTGCCTAGTCATCGGCGAGGATCTGGGAACCGTGCCCGATGGTTTCCGGGAACGCATGAAGGCGGAGGGCCTGTTCGCCTATCGCCTGCTGCCTTTCGAACGGCGCCATGACGGCCAGTTCAAGCGTCCCTGGGAAATCGACAGCCAGGCGCTGACCACGCCCGGCACGCACGATCTGGCCCCCCTGATCGGATGGTGGAATGGCCGCGATCTCGATTGGCGCGAACGTCTCAATCTCTATCCGCGCCCGGAAGTCGCGGGTCATGAACGCCATGCCAGAAGCGAGGATCGTCATCGCCTGATCAGCGCTTTGGTTGAACGGGGCGAACTCGACCCTCTGTTTCCCGCCGACGGCGCTCTGACGCCAAGCCAGGCGGGACGCTTGTCTTTAAGCGTTCACCGCTATCTGAATGATGCCCCGACGCAGATTATGATGGCCCAGGTGGAAGACCTGATCTTGCAAGAAGAACCGATGAACCTGCCGGGAACGGTGGCTGAGCATCCCAACTGGCGCAGGCGCTATGCGCGCAGCATCGACGACTGGAGCATGGATGGACTGGTACAAACCATCGCCCGCCATCTCAGCCATGACCGCCCATCCGTTTTCCCAGGAAAAGACGATGACTGATCCCAAGGATATTCTAAACGATCTCGTCTTGCGGGCGCTGAAATCCGGGGCCGACGCCGCCGACGCCGTTCTGGTTGATCAGGCCTCGCTTTCCGTCTCTTTCCGCCTGGGCAAACTGGAGCATCTGAACCGTTCGGAATCAGGCGATATCGGCCTGCGCGTTCTGATCGGGAAGCGCCAGTCCCTGGTTTCCAGCGCTGATCGCTCGCCTCAGGCGTTGGGCGAACTGGTCGAACGCGCTGTCGCCATGGCCAAAACCGTTCCCGAAGATCCCTTTTGCGGTTTGGCCGACGCCAGCGAATTGGCAAGCAGCCTGCCCGATCTTGATCTTGTCGATGCGTTCGAACCCAGCGCCGAACGGTTGATCGAACGCGCCAAGGCCTGCGAGGACGCAGCCCGCGCCGTCAAAGGTGTCAGCAATTCCGAGGGGGCCGAAGCCGGTTGGGGCCGCACGCGTTTCGTCATGGCGGGCTCCAACGGCTGGCTGAGGGAAAGTGCCGTGACCTCCTTCTCGCAATCGGCCTCGGTGGTGGCGGGCGAGGGAACCGCCATGGCCCGCGATTACGACTGGGCGCAGGCCGTGCATCACGAAGATCTGCCCGCACCTGAAATCACGGGAATGGAAGCGGGAAAAAGGGCAGTTCGCCATCTGGGATCGCGCAAGATGCCGACCTCGAAGGTGCCGGTGGTCTTCGAAGCCCGCGTGGCGCGCAGCCTGCTGGGGCACTTCGCAGGCGCCATCAATGGTGCAGCCATCGCTCGCGGCACCAGTTTTCTTAAAGACAGCCTGAACAGCCAAATTTTTGCCAGAGGCATTCGCATCATCGACGATCCGCATCGTTTGCGCGGGCTGAAATCAAAGCCCTGCGATGGCGAGGGGCTGCCCAACCGGCGCATGAATTTCATCGAAGACGGCGTGCTGACCAGTTGGATTCTCGATCTGCGCTCGGCCCGCCAACTGGGCCTGAAAAGCACCGGCCATGCCTCGCGCGGCACCTCCAGCCCACCTTCACCGTCACCCAGCAACCTGTATATCGAGGCGGGGGCCGTGACGGTGGCGGAATTGATCGAGGATATCGAGCGGGGATTCTACGTCACCGAACTATTCGGCATGGGTGTGAATGGTATCACCGGCGATTACAGCCGAGGCGCTTCGGGCTATTGGATCGAAAAGGGCAGAATCACCTTCCCGGTCAATGAAATGACCGTGGCCGGGAACCTTAAAGACATGTTCCTCAACCTGACCCCGGCTTGCGATCTTGACTTCAAGGCAGGGACCGACAGCCCCACCCTGCGCATCGATGGCCTGACCGTCGCGGGAGGATAACCATGAGCGAGGAAGCCCAAGCCTTCGCAGAAGTGACGTCCGTCGGCCAGGCATCGCTGACGGCCAGCCTGACCGCTCCCGCACTGGCGCCGGGAATCGGCAGTTTGGTCCGCATCAAGGCCAGGGGTGCCGACACCTATGGCAGCATCGCCAGCTATGACGAAGGGGGAAGTGTTTCGATCATTCTTTCCGGCGAGGCCCTTTCGGGCGAGAAGCGCTTTCGGCGCGGCGTCTCGCTGCACCCCTTGCCCGGCGCTCCGATTTACCAGGGAACTCATGACGACGCCCTGCTAGTTTACGGTGATGACCGGCCTGACTCCCTTCGCATCGGAACCGTCTTCAACGCACCCGGCGTAACCGCCCATGTCTCGACCGACAATCTGTTGGCCAAACATTTCGCCGTTCTTGGCACCACGGGTTCTGGCAAGTCCTGCACCGTCGCCCTGCTCTTACATCGCTTGCTTTCAGCCAATCCTCTGGCCCATATCGTGCTGCTCGATCTGCACAACGAATATGGCGGCGCCTTCAAGGACAGGGCGGAAATCATCGACACCTCGAACCTGCAACTGCCCTATTGGCTGCTGAACTTCGAAGAAAGCGTCGAGGTTCTGACCACAGGCGACAGTTCTGATCGCCAGCAGCAGATGTCGATCCTGCGCGACTGTTTGCTGGCGGCCCGCAAGGGATTCGCCAAGGACAATCCCGATGCTCAAGGCTATACGGTCGATACGCCCAGCCCCTACCGCATGAGCGAACTTGTGCGCCTGATCCGCGAGGCGGCGGGCAAGCTCGACAAGCCGGAAAATTCCGCCCCGTTTCTACGCCTGCTGGCCAGAATCGATTCGCTGACCACGGATCGGCGTTTCGGATTCATGTTCTCAGGCCTGGTTGTGCGCGCTAATCTGGCCGATGTCATGGGCCGTCTTTTTCGCATTCCCGTTCAGGGAAAGCCTTTGACCGTCATCGATCTGTCGGGCGTGCCCTCCGAAATCGTCGATGTGCTGGTCAGCGTGCTGGCCCGCACCGTTTTCGATTTCGGCCTGTGGAGTTCGCCCCAACGCTCGGTTCCCCTGCTGTTGGTCTGCGAAGAGGCGCACCGCTATGTGCCCGCCAACCCTGAGGACGGCTTTGCCCCCACCAGGCGCGCCCTGGGGCGTATCGCCAAGGAGGGCCGCAAATACGGCATCGCACTCGGCCTGATCACACAGCGCCCCTCGGAACTTTCCGCCTCGATCCTGTCTCAGTGCGGCACCTTGTTCGTGCTGAAAATGAGCAACGAGCAGGACCAGCTTTTTGTGGCCCGCGCCCTGCCCGAGGGGGCCAGGGACCTCTTGACCGCCCTGCCCACCCTAAGGCCCCAGGAAGCGGTGCTGGTGGGCGAAGGAGCCAGTGTGCCCATGCGCATCAAGTTCGACCATCTGCCCCCTGAAGAACGGCCGCATTCCGCCTCGGCCAAGTTCAGCGAGACCTGGAACCAGGAAACCGGCGACCGCGCCTTCGTCGAGCGCAGCGTCGAGAGATGGCGAAAGCAGGAACGAGGATAGGGTTATCAGGCCAGCACGTCGACCATCACATCCGCCACCGTGATGGTAACGGGAAGTGCTGCCAGAATATCGCCGTCGCCCTGAACCGGGGCTCCGCAAGGCCCTTCGATGACGACGTTTCTTCCCAGAACGCTAAGCGCATCGGGCAACGCGTCAAGACGCCCCATGACCAGGGCCGCGCCGTAACGCAGGACATTCTTGATGCCGGGGCGTTGCAGCAGACGCACCTCGAAACCCGGTTTTTCCAGATCGGCCTTGGGGGCGGCCACGAAGGGGCCGCCATAGAGGGGACCGTTGCAGACCACCGCCGTCACGGCATGGTGCTCATGTCCGTCCACGGTGACCGTCAATGTGGGAAACGGATATTTGAAGGCGCCGCCGATGGTTTCGACCACGTAAGCCAAGGCCCCGGTATGACGCTTCAGGGCCGAGCTGACATCGGCCACCACCTGGGCATCGAATCCCGCTCCCGCCATCAACACGAACAAACGCCCACCGGGCAGATCTGGGGAAACAATTCGCCCCAAATGCAGGCTGCGCCGCCTGCCCCTGTTGATCGCGTTTGCCACCTTGTCAGGGCGTGTCCCCATGCCCAGCGTGTGCGCCATCACATTGGCCGTACCCAGGGGAATGATGCCCATCGCTACCGAACTGCCCGCCAGGCCATTCACCACCTCGTTGATGGTGCCATCGCCGCCCGCCGCCACCACCACATCGGTCCCATCGCCCACCATACTCAAGGCCATCTCGGTGGCATCGCCCGGCTTGGTGGTGCGAAACAGCGTCACCTGCCCTTCGAGCCTCTCAACGGTGGATTGAAAGCGCCAGCCATGGCGCCGCCCGGCCGTGGGGTTGAAGATGACGGCCACCCGGCGCGGCCCGGCCTTGCTCATGGGCATTGGATCAGGTCGGGACAGGGAATCATAAGTCATGAGCACCTTCTTCAGTTCATTTTCAAATCTAACTCTGTCGTAAATGTAAGTATACGATATGACAGAACGAAGTCATGGCCGTTAAATATTTGTGACGCACACACAAATCCTTGCATCATTCGGAAATAAAGATACAAGGACTGGGTTTAAGAGCTTATCCACAGCCTGGGTTCAGATGAACGCCATTATGGATTTTCAGCACTATCGCAGCATCTGGATATCGGATGTGCATTTGGGCACCCGGGGATGCAAAGCGGAGTTCCTTCTCGATTTTCTGAAGCAGACCGAAAGCGACCATCTGTATCTTGTGGGCGACATGGTTGATGGCTGGCGCCTGAAACGCTCGTGGTACTGGCCGCAGGCCCATAACGACGTGGTGCAGAAAATTTTGCGCAAGGCGCGCAAGGGAACCAACGTCGTCTTTATTCCCGGCAATCACGACGAATTTGCCAGGGACTATACCGAACATACTTTCGGCGATATCGAAGTCAGGCATGAAGCCATTCATGAAACAGCGGACGGCAAGCGCCTTCTGGTCCTCCACGGCGACACATTCGACGGCGTGGTCAGGTACGCCAAATGGCTGGCCCTGCTGGGCGACTGGGCCTACACGCTGGCCCTTAAGGTCAATCAGTGGTTCAACGCACTGCGCCGTTCGCTGGGCCTGTCCTACTGGTCGCTGTCGGCTTATCTGAAACACAAGGTCAAGAACGCCGTCCAGTACATGGCCAAGTACGAGGAGACCATGGCGGGCGAAGCCAGGCGGCGCAACATTGACGGCATCGTCTGCGGCCATATTCACAATGCCGAACTCAGGGACATGCAGGGGATTACCTACGCCAACACCGGTGACTGGGTTGAAAGCTGCACGGCCCTGGTCGAGCACATGGATGGGCGCCTTGAAATCCTGCACTGGATGGAATTGCGCCAATTTTCACTGTTTCAAGCAAAGGAAACGGAATGCGTATCCTCGTCATCACGGACGCGTGGCATCCTCAGATCAATGGCGTCGTCCGTACGCTCTCTACTTTAAGCCAGGAACTAACCCGGCTTGGTCATGAGGTGATCAGCATCACGCCTGACCAGTTCAGAAGCGTGCCCTGCCCGACCTATCCGGAAATCCGTCTGTCGCTTCTGCCTGGAAGGCGCGTCGCCGCGATGATCGAGGACAACAGGCCCTGCGCCATCCATATCGCCACGGAGGGCCCCCTGGGAGTCGCTGGCAGGAATTACTGTGTTAAGCGCAAGCTTCCCTTCACCACGGCCTATCACACCCGCTTCCCCGAATATATTCACGCCCGCTTCAGCATTCCCGTAACCCTTACCTATAAGCTGATCCGCTGGTTCCATGCGCCCGCTTCGGCGATTATGGTGGCAACACCCAGCATCGAGAATGATCTGAAGGCGCGGGGATTTGGCAATATCCGGCGCTGGACGCGCGGCGTCGACACGGCACTGTTTCGCCCGGGTCCCAAGGATAACGAGCTTTATCCCTGGCCACGCCCAATCAGCCTGTATGTCGGGCGGGTGGCGGTGGAGAAGAATATCGCAGCTTTTCTGGCGCTTGATCTTCCCGGCACCAAGGTGGTGATCGGCGACGGCCCTCAGATGGAGCAGCTAAAAAGCCGCTATCCCGAGGTCAGGTTCCTGGGCGCCAAAATGAGCGAAGAACTGGCACGCCATTATCGCGCCGCCGACCTCTTTGTCTTTCCCAGCCGCACCGATACCTTCGGACTTGTCCTTCTGGAAGCCCTGGCCTCGGGCGTTCCCGTGGCGGCCTATCCGGTGGCAGGCCCCCTGGATGTGCTGGGCAATTCGCTTGCAGGATGCCTGAACGTGGATTTGGCCAAAGCCGCCCTGGAAGCCCTTGCGATCGAACCCGAACTTTGCCGCGCCCACGCCCTTGATTTCTCCTGGGAGGTCTCGGCCCGTCAGTTTCTGTCAAACCTCGATCCTTTCGATTCCGGGCAGGCCTTTCCAGCCCCATCCCTGGACAGAATCGAGGCCCCGGCGGCACTTTAAGTAGGTCTTCCAACGTGCTATGGTCCTGGCCCCGCGGACGGGGCTTGGAGATAACTCGTTGACTAAGAAGAAAAAACTTCGCCTCGACCACTCGACCCTGCATCTCGTCACCCGACTGGCGAAAGAGGGTATCCGTCCCTATGCCGGAAAGATCCTCCTGGCGCTTTGCCTGATGGCTGTAGTGGCGGCCACCACGGCCATGTCCGCCTGGCTGATGGATCCCGTGGTCAACAAGGTCTTCGTCGAGCGCCGCCACGACATGCTGTGGACGGTGGGCCTGGCCGTTTTCGGCTCCGCCGTCATCAAGGGAATCGCCAACTACGGCCAGACGGCCTTGATGAGCTTCGTGGGCCTTCGCATCATCGCCGATCTGCAGGACCGCCTGTTCCGGCACATGCTGACCCAGGACATCGCCTATTTCCACGCCACCACCACCGGAAGGCTGCTCTCGCGATTCAGCACCGACACCAACCTGATTCGCGCCGCCGTTTCCAACGCGCTGGTCAGCTTCGGCAAGGATTCGCTCTCCGTCATTTTTCTGGTCGGCGTCATGTTCTACCAGGACTGGACCCTGGCCGCGATTTCCTTCTTCATCTTTCCCCTGACCATTCTGCCCATCGTCAAGCTGGGCCAGCGCATCCGGCGCGTGACAGCCAACACGCAAGAGGAATGGGGCCTTTTCTCCACACTGGTCGAGCAATGCTTCCAGGGAATCCGCGTGGTCAAGGCCTATGGCATGGCGTCCTACGAGACCTCACGGGTTTCCGCCATCGTCGAGAAAATCTTCAAGCTCAACTATCGCGCCTCGCGCACCCGGGCCTGGTCGAGCCCAATCATGGAAACCATTGGAGGGGTCGCGGTCACCGTAGTCGTCATCTATGGCGGCAGCCGGGTGATCGAGGGCACCACGACGGCCGGCGCCTTCTTCTCCTTCATCACCGCCCTGCTGATGGCCTATCAACCCATGAAGGCCCTGGCCGGGCTGAACGCCAATCTGCAAGAGGGCCTCTCGGCAGCGCAACGGGTCTTCGAGGTCCTGGATACCAGACCTTCGATCCAAGATGCCCCGGGGGCCTGCCCCCTGGACATCAAGGGCGGCGCCATCCATTTCGACAACGTGCATTTCTCCTATGGCCCCGAGAAAGGGGCTTTGCTGGGCCTTTCCCTCGATGTCCCGGCAGGAACCACCGTTGCGCTGGTTGGCCCCTCGGGTGCGGGAAAATCGACCATTCAGAATCTGATCGCCCGCTTCTACGACGTGCAAAGCGGCACCATCACCGTGGACGGCCAAAACGTGCAGGATGTGCAGCTTGCCACCTTGCGCGACGCCATGGCCCTGGTCAGCCAGGAAGTGGTTCTATTCGACGACACCATCCGCGCCAACATCGCCTATGGCCGCGAAGGCGCTTCTCAAGAAGAAATCGAGGCGGCAGCCAAAGGAGCCGCCGCGCACGACTTCATCACCTTGCTGCCCCAGGGCTATGACACCACGGTGGGCGAGCATGGCGTGAAACTGTCGGGCGGGCAGCGCCAACGCCTGGCCATCGCCCGGGCCATGCTGCGCAACGCGCCCATCTTGTTGCTGGATGAAGCGACCAGCGCTTTGGATACGGAATCCGAACGCGCCGTTCAATCCGCTCTTGATGCCTTGATGCAGGGACGCACCACCCTGGTCATCGCGCATCGCCTGTCCACCATCACACATGCCGACCTGATCTATGTGATCGACCAGGGCCGGGTGGCGGAGAAAGGGACCCATGCAGACCTCTTGACCCAAAACGGTCTTTACGCCCGGCTGCATGCCTTGCAGCAGGCAGCTCCTCGCGAAAACGGCCATGGCGCGTCATGACCCCCCGCCAGTTCTTCAAGCAAGTAAGAAAGAACATTCTTCGCAGTGATACGGTGCGCGGCCTGGCTTGCTGGCTGGCGGCAAAATACATCCGCCTGATCTTCATGACCCAGAAGGTTGAAATCGAAAACGCCCAATTTTCCGAATCACTTTGGAATCAGGGCAAGCCTTTCATCCTGGTCTTCTGGCACGGTCGTCTTCTTATGATGCCCTATATCTGGCGGCGCGATCATTCCATTCACATGCTGGTTTCACAGCATCGCGACGGGCTGCTGATCGCCAGGACCATGGCCTATTTCGGCATCAGCACCATCGCGGGCTCGTCGACAAGGGGAGCCGGTCCCGCTCTTCGGGCCATCATGAAAAAGCTGAAGGAAGGCAGTTGCATCGGCCTGACCCCCGATGGCCCCAAAGGCCCTCGTATGCGCTCGACCGATGGCGCCATCAACATCGCCCGTCTCTCCGGCGCTCCCATCATTCCGGCCACTTACTCGGCATCTCCCTGCGCTTATATGAATAGCTGGGATCGATTTCAGGTGCCCCGTCCCTTCGGCAGGGGTATATTCATCTGGGGCGAACCGATCGAGGTTCCCAAAGACGCCGACAGCGCAGAGGTCGAACGGCTGAATCTTCTTTTGGAAGACCGCCTGAACGGGCTGACCGCGAAAGCTGATCGCCATGTGGGCCTTGTTCCCATCGAACCCGCTCCCTTGAGCAGCGAGGCAAAGCCATGATGCTGCATCTGTATCGCGGACTGACCTCGACCATCGGCCCCATTTTGCCGATCTATCTAGCGGGACGCCAGCGGCGCGGCAAGGAGGATGCTGTCCGCATGCCCGAGCGCATGGGGCGCTACAGCCATCCCCGCCCCCAGGGCAAGCTGATCTGGATTCATGGTGCATCGGTCGGCGAAGCTTTGTCCGTGCTGCCCCTGATCGAGAAACTGGTGGCTCGGCATACCGTTCTTTTGACCACCGGCACCGTTACCTCGGCCAGGATGATCGCGGGGCGCCTTCCCGCCAACGCCATTCATCAATTCGTTCCGGTTGACCGAGCGCCTTGGGTGCGCCGATTTCTTGATCATTGGAAGCCAGATCTGGCCTTGTGGCTTGAATCCGAACTCTGGCCCAATTTGATTGCCGAAACCTCCAATCGCAGCATTCCCATGGCGCTGATCAATGGACGGGTCTCGGATCGCAGCTTTGCCAACTGGCGCCGCTTTTCAGGCCTAGCGCGAAGGCTTCTGGGGGCTTTCGATCTATGCCTGGGCCAAACCGAGGAAGACAGCCAGCGCCTGCATGCCCTGGGTGCCAGGCGCGTTGCAACGCCAGGCAATCTGAAATTCTCGGCCCCGCAATTGCCGGTCGACACAGAAGAGCTGCGCCGCCTTGAGGCTTCGCATCTGGCCCGCCCCAGTTGGATCGCCGCCAGTACGCATGCGGGCGAGGAAATGATGGCGGGGCGCGTTCATCTGGCCCTCAAATCGCGCCATCCCGACCTTCTGACCCTGATCGCGCCGCGCCATCCCGAGCGCGGCGATGATATTGCTCTGGACTTGCGCGAAATGGGACTGACCGTCGCCCAACGCTCGAAGCAAGAAGAAGTCACGTCCGCAACGAATATCCATCTGGCCGACACGATGGGCGAAATGGGCCTGTTCTATCGCTTAACGCCCATCGCCTTCATGGGAAAATCGATGCTGGCGGCAGGCGGACAGAATCCCATCGAGCCCGCCAAGCTGGGGGTGGCCGTGGTGATGGGACCCAGAATGGACAATTTCCGCGACGTAGCCCACCGTCTGCTCATCGTGGGTGCGGCCAGGGAAGTCAGTGACGAACACAGCCTGATCAGGGAAATATCCCATCTTCTGGATCATGAGATCGAGCGCCGTTGCCTTGCCGACGCCGCCCTTTCCTTTGCCGGCAACGAAGCCGGTGTTCTGAACCGCATTCTTTCCGCTCTGTCTCCCCTTCTGGAGCGCATGAATGCGCACCCCTGACTTCTGGTTTGGGGAAAGCCCGCTGGCCGCACTTCTGGCCCCTGCGGGGTGTCTGTACGCCGCAGGCGGAAGATTGAAACGCTCGCTTCAGAATCCTTTTTCCGCCCAGATCCCCGTGATCTGTGTGGGCAATCTGGTGGCCGGAGGGGCTGGGAAAACGCCGGTCGTTCAATCCCTGGTTCGCCATCTTCAGAGCATCGGGCGCAAGCCGCATATTCTGCTGCGCGGCTATGGCGGACGCGAAATCGGCCCACTGCAGGTCAATCCTGCCCGGCACGGATTTCAAGATGTCGGCGACGAAGCCCTGCTACACAGCGCCATCGCTCCGACCTGGGTGTCGCAAGACCGAGCCAAAGGTGCAAGTGCTGCCATTGCGAAAGGCGCTGATATCCTTGTGATGGATGACGGCTTCCAGAATGCAGGACTTCATCAGGACCTGCCCCTGATCGTCATCGACGGTGCCGTGGGATTCGGAAATAAGCGCGTCATTCCCGCAGGCCCCTTGCGCGAACCCATTAAAGATGGACTGGCACGGGCAAAAGCGGTCGTTCTGATCGGCTTGGATAAAACCGGCGTTCAAGCGCAATTGGGATTGCTTCCCGTCTTCAAGACCCGTATCGAAGCCAAGGCGGCGCCGTCGCTTAAAGATGTCCGCCTGGTCGCCTTTGCTGGACTGGGGCGGCCCAGGAAATTCTTTGATACCCTAAGGGCGATGGGCGCTGACCTGATCGCGGAACATGCCTTCGCCGATCACCATCCCTATTCACCGGGCGATCTTAACGCCTTGCTGAATGAATCCAACGGCGCCAAGGCCAGACTGATCACCACAACAAAAGATCATGTCCGCCTTCCCCCAGGCTGGGCCGACAAAGTCGAAACCTTGCCGGTGGCACTTGTCTGGGAATATCCGGATGCGCCTGCGATCTTGTCTGAAATTGCCTTC
>JADFZV010000040.1 GCA_015232335.1 Alphaproteobacteria bacterium
AAATGATCCATGCGGCTTTCACCCAGCTTGGTGTTGAAACCCTCGGGCAAAGCCAGGATCGTGTACAGTACTCGTCATGGACGACAGAAAGATCAGCGCCATTCTGGTCCGTATTCCGTACTTAAGCGGAATAGACCCCCACGCCATGAAATGGACCCCCATTCTGGGCGGCCAGCACAATTCGGTTTTTCGCCTGGAAACGCCCAGGGGGTCCTTCGCACTCAGGCTGGGCAGGCGTTTTCCAGACTTTCCGGATCACTATGGCGAGGAGGTCTATAACGCCCGCTTGGCCGCGGCGGCCGGTCTTGCCCCCCAGATCTTGCATTTCGACCCGGATGACGGAACGATGCTGGTTCCTTTGATCGATGGCACGACCATGGACGATGCAAAGTTCAAGGAGTTGGATGCGGTAAAGCGCGCCGCCAGCACCTTGCGCCGCCTCCATGCCGGCCCCCCTTTCCGTTCCAGCTTCAGCGTTTTCCAGCGCATCGAAAAGCTGGAGAAGGAAGCCAATGACGCAGGCGACCCCGCCTTTTCCTCCTGGCCCGATGTGCGCAAGACCATCGCCGCCCTGAAGGCCCATATGAAGGCCGACGAGGCCCCTTTGTCACCTTGCCACAATGATCCGGTGCCCGAGAACTACATCGATACCGGCGGGCGCATGATTCTCGTCGACTGGCAATGTTCCGGACAGGCCGATCCCTATTGGGAAGTCGGCGCCCTGTCGGCCCAGGCCCGATTTGACGAGGCGCAGGACAAGGCCTTGATCGAAGCCTACTTCGGCGGCTTCGACCATCCCGGAATCGAGCGCATGACCCTTTACAAGCCCGCTGTCAGCTATACGTGGCTGCTGTTCAATCTGGCCCGCTGGCAAAAGGAAGAAGAGCCCCACAAGCGTCGGCGCAGCGCCATCCACTGGCTGGCCAGAACGGAAACCCTGCTGGCCAACCCGGAAACGGAAAGGCTGCTGCGCAAGGGCTAGCCCTTGCGTCGGCGCGGCTCTTTCTTCTTCAGCATGGCCGAGATATTTCCAAGTGCTTGCGATATCTGCTGCTCTATTTCCGGCTCAACGAGAGGCAGCATCTCGGGCTGAGAGTCCTCGATCAGCATCTTGGGGGTCGGCATGCCCATGGGCGGCGGTGTGGCGGACAAAGGCTTGGGCGACGGCGTCATGGCATCCGACACCGGCTCAGGCTTCAATGCCTGCTTGGAGGTCGCAGGCTTGGCGATCACGACCTTGCCCTTGACCACCGTCTGGCGGCGCGTCGCTTGTTGGATCGCTTCCGCCTTCTCTTCGATCCGCTTCAAGACGGCCATCTGATGTTCCAGCAACTGAGCCATCAAGGCCATGGTCTGACGCTGAGTGTCGCGTTCGCGGGCCTGCCCGGCCAGCAGCGCCTCCTGCGAGCGCTCAATCACGGTCAAACGCCCGGACAGCTCCGCCAGAGCTTGCCCCAAATTCGAGAAGGTCGTGTTTGACTCGTCCATGGTCGTCCAGTCTACCCTGTCACGCGTCAAGCCGCCAGATGCAGAGCATTTTATTCTCAGAATTTTCTGCCAAGGATTCCAGGGGGGGCGGCAGATTGAACGGGGCTGCTTGAAGATCGATCCGCCGATAAGTGCCCAAAGCCCCCTCAGGTTCACTGCTGCCTGGAAAATGCGTAGCAGCCAGATAGCTGGCCCCGGAGCTGCGGAACAAAGCCAACGCCCTTATGATGTCGCTGTCTCGCAGCAGGGGTAGAACATCCCGGCACAGGATCATATCCGCCCTGGGCAGAAGGTCGCGCGTGATGTCGCCAGCCCTGAACAGCATGCGGGGGTGGTGGGCGTGAAAGCGGCGACACTCGGCAAGTTGTTCTTCGACCAGATCAAGGCCGATATAGAGATCCACCCCCTCAGCCACATCCCCGATCCAGTTGGCGTCGCCACAGCCCGCATCCAGCAGTGTGCTTACGCCAAGGCGCTTGAAAAGCTGGGGGAGGGACTGACGCAGGGGGCGCGTCTGCTTCAAGGTCGAAGCCGGTCCGGAATGGGTCTCGATATTCTGGGCCGCATTCGCCTGCCATATTCCGGTAAAGGCCCTTTGCATGGCAAGCCGATCCGCATCGAAGGAGCGCAACGGAAATTTCCCCTCACCGGCCAGGGCCGAGATGCGCCTTTGGGAAAAATTGATGCCGCTGGCCGACTGGTATTCCTCGATGCTGCGTTCCGAACCCAGGCCGAATCTGTCAATATCCTTCAGCGCCTCGGCATTGGCCGTGGGCTTGCTGCCGGTCAGATGCGCCACCCGGGCATAACTTAGATCGTTCAGCTTTTGCCAATCCTTATTGTCGTGCCACGCCTTTTTGCGCTCGGTCGTTTTGGTATAGGCGTGAAAAAGCAGCAGTTTGTTCGGCGCAAACAAGTCCCATCCATGCGTCCACAGCCGCGTCGTCATGGCGATTTCCTCACCCTGGAAATAGATGAACGGATCATAGGGTATCTCGGCCAGAACCTTCGATGAGGAAAAGGCGAAGCCTGCAGCATAAAGCATGGTCGGAATCGGAAGGGCTGGCGCATCCTCGATGGAAAAGCTGCGCGATTTGTTGTGCAGGATTCCTTCCTTGTTGAAACTGCCCGCCTTGAGAAGCGTAAGGGCCGGTTTGTCCAGATTATCAGGAGGGACATAGCCCAGGGGATAGGTGGTCAATAACGGTTTGGGCCCCTGGCAGGCCCCTAGCTGCTCGATCATCAGATCGTCCCAGCCCTCGACGAAGCGCGTGTGGCTGTCGATATTCAGAAGATAGTCCTCGCCCCGCCACAGCCGATGCGCCTGGGCGCGCGCCCAGCCGACCCCCTGACTTTGGGCGACGTGGAACTTGGCGGAACGGGTCTGCTCTGGCCGGGGAGAGGGTTTCACGAAGCAGTCGCCATCCTCTTCGGGCACCATCTGCCAGCAAATGCCCACGAAAACGCGATCCGGCTTCGATGCCTTGCGAAACAGATCCTCGACCGTCCACTGGCACTCGGTATCGCGATAGCTGGCTATCGAAACGAAGATGCGGGCACCTGACAGGGGTCGGACGCCCGTTCCCCCCGTCTTGTGCAACACAATGCGCGTCGACACTGTTCGCTTCATCTTCCTCTTGGCCCAGATCAACGACATATCTGCAATATAGGTTAAGCACTTATCAGGTCGAAGCAAGAAATTACCGCCATTTTGCAGCTCTGGGAAATATTTGCCTACCACGCCTTGAGTTTTTTTTAACTGTTAGCCCCCAAAATCGAGTGTGAAAAAGAGTTTTTTCGGTGTTTGGGAATAGCAGGGGTTAAGAAGATGCGCAGACAACCCTACCGGTCACTCCTGGCTTTGGCTGTTGCCACCGGCCTTCTGGGCATCGGTTCCAGCCTGCGCGCCGAAACGCTGGAAGAGGTTCTATACAAGGTCTCGCAGACCAATCCGCAGATCAGGAGCCAGCAGGCCCTGGTGCGGGCGACCGACGAATTGGCTCCGCAGGCTCTTTACAACTGGCGGCCCACCATAACGGCAACGGCCGAAACCGGCTGGCAACGCACCAATGACAATACGGCAACGACAGCGGATGCCAGAACCTCTTCTCTCAATCCCAAGTCGGCCAAGATCACCATCAACGAATATCTGTTCCGGGGAGGGCGCACCATCGCCGCCACCTCGGTTGCCGAGAACAAAATTCTGGCAGAGCGCTCGCGCCTGATGGTCATTGAAAGCGGTGTGCTGACCGACACCGCTACGGCCTATCTGCGCGTTCTGATGCAACGCGAGCTGGTGCATCTGACCAGCGTCAGCGAACAGGGAATTGCCGACGAACTGGCCGGGACGCGCAGGCGCTTTGACATGGGCGAGCGCACAAAAACGGACATCAGCCAGGCCGAAACCCGCCACGCCAAGGCGGTCGGCGACCGGGTCAGCGCGGAATCCGATCTGGCCGTAGCCGAAGCCATGTATCGGGGCCTTACCGGAGCCGATCCGGCAGATATAAGAGCGCCCAATCTGCCCGATGCCCTGCCCGCCAAGCGCGAAACCGCCATTGCCCTGGCATTGGCCGAGAATTACGGCATCGCCGCCGCTATCTATGACGAAAAGGCCGCCCGGCACAATGTCAAGCTGGTGAAAGGCGAGCTATTGCCCACGCTGGCCCTGCAAGGCACCGTGGCGCGCGCCTGGGAAAGCAGCACGGCTGAAAGCCGCATCGACGACGCCGCCCTCAAGCTCTTGCTGACGGTGCCGATCTTTGACGGGGGTCTCGCCTATTCAAAAACCCGCCAGGCGCGGCAACAGGTCAGCCAGTCGTCGAACCTGCTGGAGAAGGCCAGGCGCGATGCCGCGGAAGCCGCAGGCAAGTCCTGGGACACCATGATGCTGGCCAAGGAGCGTATCCGCGTCAGCAATGCCCGTGTGGCCGCCGCCGAAACGGCCCTGGCCAATGTCAGCCGCGAGCAGTCCTTCGGCACCCGCTCCCTGATCGATGTGTTGGACGCCCGTCAGGATCTGGTCGATTCCCGCACCGCCGTAAGCCGGGCCAAATTCGATCTGCTGGTCGCCGCCCATCAATTAAAGCAGGCGATCGGCGAGATGACGGCGGTCAAACTGAATCTGGGCGAGCCCAATTACAATCCAGTGCCGCACTATGACGAAGTCCATGACAAGTGGTTCGGCACAAGAAGCAGCGGCGACAAGGAACGCGGCGCCGAGGTGCCCGTGGCCGCCGATCCGCCTGCCCGCGAACCGGCCCCCCTGCCTGCCGACATCAAGGCGGCGTCCCCCCAAAGCCTCGACGCCCCGGCCAGACAGACTCCTGAAATGCCACCTGTAACCCAGGCCCCCGCAGAGACCGCGCCGCCCCCTCCGATGGCCCCGGCCCCGGCGGCCCCGGCGGCTCCAGCGGAAACGATGCCCTCGCAAGTTTCGCCCATGCCCATGGCGCCCAAACCCCCGCCCACCGGCTTCGAGATGGCCCCCTTTGCGCCAGAGCCATCGGCCACGGATGCCGCGCCGCCCCCCGCTCCCGCTCCGACTCCGACGCCAGTGCCTGCTCCCGTTCCGACGCCGACGCCAACACCAGCCCCCGCTCCGGTCAAACCCGAAGCCGCTCCGGCTCCGACCAAAGTTGAGACACTTTTGCGCACACCGACAAAACCCCCAGCAACGGTGTTTCGTTCGTCACCGTCTGAGTTCCTTGCGCAGTTGGGCGGAGAATAAGGACTCTAAATAACCTGATAAAGCAGAGGCTCGCCCGCCATCAGGCGGCGGCAATTCTCTGCCGCCACAGTAACCGAGCGGGCCATGGTCTCGGCCGTCAGCCAAGCCGTGTGCGGGGCCAGAGTCACATTGGACAAGGCCATGAGCGGATGCCCCTTATGCAAGGGCTCCTGCTCGAAGACATCCAAAGCCGCACTGATCCGCCCAGCCTGCAGCAAATCGATCAGGGCCAACTCGTCGATCAGTCCGCCGCGCGCCGTATTGACCAGAAGTGCCCCGGGACGCAACAGTTCAAGGCGGCGCCGATTCAGAATATGCTTTGTGTTGTCGGTCAGCGGCAGATGCAGCGAAACAATATCGCTTTCTTCCAGCAGCGCATCCAACTGGCGCCACTCGGCAACGCCCTCGAATTCCGGTTTGGGCAGGCGCGTCCAATAGAGAAGGCGCGCGCCCATCATCTTCAAGATCGGCATCAGGCGCCTGGGGATGGCGCCCAACCCCACCAGCCCCACGGTGCGCCCGCCAATTTCGCCCAAAAGCTCCTGCTCGGCAGGTGGCACGGCCCAGCGGGCCTCGTCGCGCAGGCTGCGATCAATCGCTGCCATACGGCGCATCCCAGCCAGCATCAGCCCCAAAGTCATTTCAGCCACGGCGGGCGCATTGATCCCCGGCATGTTGGCTACGGAGATATTGCGGCACCTGGCCGCTTCCAGATCGATGGTATTGAGACCCGTACCCATTTTCTGGATCAGGCGCAGCTTTGGCGCCTTTTCCACCACCTCAGCGGTGACGGGCTTCAGCACATGCCACAGAACCTCGGCATCGGGCAAAAGACGCTCGAAGCGAACGGCATCGCTTTCGGCGCAGAAGGCAACTTCCAACGCCTCGTGCGAGAGGCGGGCCAGCTTGGCAGCAAGCCCTGATCCCGGTTCGAAGTGAAAGAGAACCTTCAAGAACCTACTCAGTCAGAGCGGGATCAACGGGCTGGGAACGACCGACCTGTTCGACCGTGGCTTCGCCCTGGGAATCGGCACCAGAGTCATTTTCCTGCTCGTCACCCATCTGAGGCTGATCGTCGGCAGGCGTCGACATCCGGCGCTGCTGCTGCTGACCAGCCTGCTGGTTGGCGCTGTTGATGACGCGGTAATAATGCTCGGCATGCTGATAGTAATTCTCGGCAGCGATGCGATCCCCCGCCGCCTGGGCGTCGCGGGCCAATTGCAGGTACTTTTCCAGCACCTGATGGGCATTGCCGCGCACCCTGACCTCGGGACCGTTGCTGTCGAAGGTTTGCGGACGCATGGGCATATGCTTCTTGCCATTGTGCCCGTGTCCTCCGCCATGGCCTCGACCACGGGGGCGCTTGTTATTCATCGGTTGTTGGCCGTTCAAGACTTGCTTCCCTGATTATCCGCACAAGCCCCGCTGGGGCATAACGGCAAGCCATTCGCATTAAAAACAGCGAACCGCAGTGCTGGAGGTTGTTGGCATGCATCCGGAGCTGGCTCAACGCCGCATGCCTCGATAGGACTGAGGCTAGCCTTATGCGGGCCGATTTCCAACAGTTTTTTTGCCCTTATCTTCCTTTTTCACCAGAATGGCCCGAGGGATCCCCCCCAGATCTGCTTTGAAACCGTGGACGGCGAGTCCCTGGCCCTGCAGCAAATGGCTGACCGGCTGATCCTGACCTATCCCCAATTCCAGCACGACAAGGCCGGAAGGCTGCAAAAGACGGGATAAATCGGCAGCGATTTGCCGATAGGCGAGCAGGCCGTCCTGCCCGCCATCCAAGGCAAGCAAAGGCTCGAAAAGTGCGACCTCGGGCTCCAGACCGGCAATGTCAGCGGTTGGAATATAGGGCGGGTTCGACAGAATCAGATCAAAGCGCTCATCGATTCCCGCCCCCCAATTGCCTTCCTGGAATAAGGCCCTGTCGGCCAGGCCAAGGCTTTGGGCATTGCGCCTGGCCAAGGCGACAGCTTCGGGGGCGATGTCGATCCCCAATCCGCTTGCCTGGGGATAGGCACTGAGCAGGGCCAGCAACAGGCATCCAGTGCCAGTGCCAAGATCGAGGACACGCAAGGGCAGATCCCGCTCTGGCCAAAAATCGAGAACCGCTTCGATCAGGGTTTCGCTGTCGGGCCTGGGAATCAGTCCGGCCTCGCCCATTTCCAGATCGAGCGACCAGAATTCCCACCTGCCGAGCAGGCGCTGCAGGGGTTCGCGCTTGATTCGACGTGCCAGCAATTCCTCGAAGCTGTGGCGCTGCTTTCCGGTCAGAACCGGATGGGCGGAACCGGCGACGGTGTTCAAGGGACGCCCCAGCACATGGGCCAGAAGATGACGGGCCTCAAGCCCCGCAGGCTCGATTCCCGCCTGCTTTAAACGCTTGCGGGCCGACGCAAGCAGCGCATCGCCGCCGCTCATTCCATGTCTGCCAGACGCGAGGCCTGGTCATGGGAAATCAGCGCGTCGATAATTTCTTCCAACTCGCCCTCGATCACCCGATCCACCTTATAGAGTGTCAGATTGATGCGATGATCGGTCACGCGGCCTTGGGGAAAATTATAGGTGCGAATGCGCTCGGAGCGGTCGCCCGAGCCGACCTGACTCTTGCGGTCGGCAGCCCTGGCGGCATCGGCCTTCTCGCGCTCGATCTCATAAAGTCTGGCGCGCAGCACCTTCATGGCCTTGGCCTTGTTCTTATGCTGGCTCTTCTCTTCCTGGCAGGCCACGGCGATGCCCGTCGGCAAGTGGGTCACGCGCACTGCCGAATCGGTGGTGTTGACATGCTGGCCGCCAGCCCCCTGGCTTCGATAGACATCGACACGCAGGTCCTTGTCCTCGATCTTGATGTCCACCTCTTCCGCCTCGGGCAGGACGGCAACGGTGGCTGCCGAGGTATGGATGCGCCCCCCCGCCTCGGTTGCCGGGACACGCTGCACCCGGTGAACGCCCGATTCGAACTTCAAGCGCGCAAAGACGTTCTGGCCGGTGATGGTGGCGATGCCTTCCTTGATGCCGCCGATGCCGGTGTCGCTGACCTCCAACACCTCGAAGCGCCATCCGTGAAGCTGGGCATAGCGTTGATACATACGAAACAGTTCCGAGGCGAACAGGGCGGCCTCCTCGCCGCCGGTTCCCGCTCGCACTTCCAGAATGGCGTTGCGCTCGTCGGCCTCGTCCTTGGGCAGAAGCATCAGACGCATGTTGCGTTCCAACTGCGGCAAGCTGTCCTTCAGCGCATAATATTCCTCTTCGGCCAGGGCCTTCATATCGGCATCACTAGAAGCCATCATGGCCTCGGCTTCGGCCATGTCCGTCCTAGCCTTGCGGAAAGCCTTGACCGCCCCGACCACGGGAACCAGATCGGATAATTCCTTGGATGTCTTTCCGAAGTGCTGTGAATCGAGGTTGCCTGACGAAAGCCTGGCCTCCAATTCGTCATGACGCATCAGAACACGGTCTAGTTTTTCATCCAGGCTCACCTGGGTGTCTCCTCGTCATTCAGACGAAACAAGCTTTCCAAAAGCCGCTCGGCGGCTGCCGGATTCTCGATGCGGCGAAGCGCCTCGCTGGGGGCGTGCAGCAGGCGGTTCATCATCAGTTGGGTGGCGCGCTCGGCGTCATTGCCCGCTTCTTTCAGGGCGCGCTCACGCTCGGACTCGAAATGGCCGCGCAGTTTGACGATGGCGGGAACGGCTTCGCGCCCCTGACGCGCCTTCAGGAAAGATTGCGTTTCCCGATCAACCAGTTCCCAGGCCGCCCCTGCCTCACGCGCCCGGTGGGTCAATCCCTCCTCGGCCACGCGCTCCAGATCTTCCAGGCTGTAGAGGAAGGCATCCTCGACCCGCTCGACCGCCGGATCGACATCGCCGGGGACGGAAAGATCGAGAATCAGCATCGGCTTGCGCTTGCGCTTCTTAAGGGCGGCCTGCACACGCGCCGCATCGATGGCGATCATGGGGGCCGACAGGGCGACCAGGGCGATATCGGCCTGTGCCAGCAGCCAGACAAGATCGTCGAAGGGGGCGCTGGGAATTTCGAACAGGCGCGACACCGCCAGGGCGCGCGCCGGGCGCGGAGCCGAGACCAGAAAATTCTGCACCCCGGCCTTCAGGAATCCTTCCACCGCCATTTGGCCCATATCGCCGTCACCCAGAAGGACAGCACTTACAGCGGAAAAATCGCCGAACATGTCACGCGCCACGGCAACCGCAGCGGCTGCCATCGAGACCGGCTTCTCGCCAATCGCCGTCTCGGCGCGCACCTTCTTTGCCGCCCCGAACACGGCTTGCAATAAGGCTTCAAGTTCCGACCCCAGGCGCCCCGATTCGCGCGCCAAGCGATGCGCCGCCTTGACCTGTCCCAGCACCTGCGGCTCGCCGATGACCAGACTGTCCAAGCCAGAGGCGACCCCGATCAGATGACGTACCACCGCCTCGCTGGTCAGGGCGTAGGTCTGGGATTTGATCGCTGAAAGCTCGACGCAAGCCCGGTTGGCCAGAAAAGCCTGACATTGCGGGATCAGAACGTCAGGATCGCCGAAGGTTATAATCTCCACACGGTCGCAGGTGGCCAGATACAGCGCCTGATCAAGCCCCAGCGTTTGCAGAATGACCGGTATCTCGCCGTCCTCGGCGAACAGAATGTCGCGCATGGAGAGCGGCGCCGAGCGATGATTGGCCCCGACCAGAATATATGTGCCCTGGCTGATCTGCGCTCCCACGTCCGCTACCGAGTAACGAGGCGCTGAACCAGATCGCCCAGCGGCACCGTTTCCTGATTTCCTGAATCGAGATCGCGCAGCGTCGCCACCCCCTTGGCCAACTCGTCCTCCCCCAGAATGACGGCTCGACCGGCCCCCACCTTGTCGGCCCGTTTCAGCCGCTTTCCGAGATTCCCCGAATAGCCCAACTCGACGCAAACCCCCTGGCGGCGCAATTGGCCGGAAAGCGAAAGAGCCAACGCCGCCGCCGCCTCACCCATGGGCACCAGGGCAACGGGACGACGAGGCTCGGGCAATTGCAGGCCCAACTCCGCCGACAACATGGACAGGCGCTCGACCCCTGCCGCCCAGCCGATGCCGGGTGTTGCCGGTCCACCCATGGTCGAAATCAGCGTATCGTAGCGCCCGCCCGCCAGCACGGTCCCTTGGCTTCCCAGCGCCGTGGTGGTGAATTCAAAGGCGGTGTGGCCATAGTAATCAAGGCCGCGCACTAGACGTTCGTTGACGGTGAAAGAGACACCCAATGCCGCCAGGCCTTCTTGAACCTTGGCAAAGAAGGTGCGCGAAGTTTCGTTCAAATGTTGGGACAACAGGGGCGCATTGGCCACGATCTTTCGGTCACCCTCGTCCTTGGAATCAAGAATGCGCAAGGGATTCTTGTCCAGACGGTTGCGGCTGTCCTCGCTTAAGCTTCTCAGATGGCCAGAGAGATAGGCCACCAGCTCCTGGCGATAGGCCTCGCGGCTTTCCTGATCGCCCAGCGTATTCAGTTCCAGCGTGGTGTGCTGGCCGATTCCCAATTCATCCAGAAGATGCCGCGCCATGGCGATCACTTCGATGTCGGCTTGCGGCCCCTCGACACCCAGAAGTTCCACGCCCACCTGATGGAACTGGCGCAGGCGCCCCTTCTGGGGCCGCTCGTGGCGGAACATCGGCCCGCGATAGAACAGTTTCAGCGGCAGATGCTGGGCCAACCCGCCCGAGATGAAGGCCCGGCATACGCCCGCCGTTCCCTCAGGCCGCAAGGTCAGCGAATCGCCGCCCTTGTCGGTGAAGGTATACATTTCCTTGGTCACGATGTCGGACGTATCGCCCAGCGTGCGGGCAAAGACCTCGGTGAATTCGAAGATGGGAGTTACGATCTCGCCGAAACCGTAAAGCGAGGTCACGCCAAGCGCGGTCTCCTCGACGAAGCGATGCCTTCTGGCCTCATCGGGCAGCAGATCATGCGTGCCCCGCACCGGTTGAAGTGCTGCCATCAGCTTTTTCCCCTCATGTCCCTGGCCTTGGCCTCGACCAGTTCGACCAGATGCTCGATCAGATGCGCCTCGTCGATCTTGTGATCGGGCTGTCCGCCAACATAGACCAGATGCGCCTCGCCGCCGCCGCCAGTGACGCCGATATCGGTCTCCCTGGCCTCGCCGGGACCGTTGACCACGCAGCCGATGACCGACAGCGAAACCGGCTCGGCGATATGAGCCAGACGATTTTCCAACACTTCCACCGTCTTGATGACATCGAATCCCTGGCGGGCACAGGTGGGGCAAGAGACGATGCGCACCCCCCGATGGCGCAGATCAAGGGTCTTTAAGATATCGAAGCCAACCTTGACCTCCTCCACCGGATCGGCCGAAAGCGAAACGCGCAACGTATCGCCAATGCCTTCCCACAAAAGGGCGCCGATGCCGATGGATGATTTCACCGTTCCTGCCCGAAGGCCGCCCGCTTCGGTGATTCCCAGGTGCAAGGGATAATCGCAGGCCTTGGCCAATCCGCGATAGGCCGCCACCGCCAGAAAAACATCCGAAGCCTTGACGCTGATCTTGATGTCGTGGAAATCCTCGTCTTCGAGATACTGGGCATGCTCAAGGGCACTCTCCACCAGGGCCGCCGGTGTGGGCTCGCCAAATTTTTCCAAAAGATGCTTTTCCAGCGATCCGGCATTGACGCCGATGCGGATCGAGCAGCCATGATCCTTGGCCGCCTTCACCACCTCGCGCACACGGTCCTGGCCTCCGATATTGCCGGGATTGATGCGCAGGCACGAAGCCCCCGCCTGGGCAGCTTCGATGGCGCGCTTATAGTGGAAATGAATGTCGGCCACGATGGGCACCTGAACCGCCCTGACGATTTGGGCCAGGGCCGCCGTCGATTCCTCGTCGGGACAAGAGACGCGCACGATATCGACACCCGCCTCTTCCATGCGCTGTATCTGAGCGATGGTCGCCCCGGCATCCGAGGTCAGCGTGTTCGTCATCGACTGCACGCTGATGGGGGCTTGATTGCCCACGGCAACCGCACCCACCCGAATGCCCCGGCTGGCACGGCGTTCGATGAATCGGTAGGGGCGCAGGCTCATCGTCTTACTGGCTGCCCGCCTTGATGCGGTCGGGATCAAGCGAGATGTCGCGCCTGACCGAACCCGAAGGCCCCAGGCTGGGGGTGATCAGAATGCCATCGACGGTGGCGGCCAGCGCCCCGGCATCCCCGGTTGTCAGTTGCAAGCGGCCCAAGCCGGAAGGCACACGGTAGGTATCGTCCTTCTTCAACAGGCGCGTCGCCACCAGATTGCCCTTTTCGTCGCGCACCTGAATCCAGCTATCCGAATTGGCTTTCAAAACGACACGAACCTCCCCCTCGGTCTGGCCGAAAACTTTCGGCGCACGGGGAGAATCTGCGGCGGCGGGCGCCTCGCTGGCCTGGGGGGCAGGAGATGTCGCCAAAGGCGCTGCGGGCGCAGGAGCTGGCGCGGGCGTCGTTGAGACGTTGGTCGGGGGTGCTGATGCTGTGGGGGCAGAGGTGCCGCCGGGAGCCGCCGACATCGACAAGCCGCCCATGCCGCCCTGGGCAGGAAGGACAGGCAGCCCGGGCGCCTTGCTCACCACGCCGGGCTTGCCCGGCTCGATTCGGGGCGGCTCGGGCTTCTTGGGCGCTTCCTCGACCTTGGGAGCGGGCTCGGGCAGCTTCGGCTCCGGCGCTTTTTCGACCTTGGGCAGTTCTGGCTTGGGGGGCTCTGGCTTGGGGGGCTCTGGCTTGACTTCAGGTGCTTTCGGCGGCTCTGCAGGCGTTACAGGCTGGGCGGAAGCCACTGGGTTGGGCTCGCTTTCCTTGGCAGAAGCAGGCGCCTCGCCTTCCTTGGCCAACTGGGCAGGCACCTCGGGAACGGATTCAGTTATCGGCTGGCGCGGTGACGTAAAGGCATACCAGCCGCCATAGACCAACGTACCGATGGCCAAGGCCGCTGCCACCAACACCCCGCTGGGAAGCCGCTTTTCAGAAGCTGGGGTGGGAAACACCAATTCTGCACCCCCGGCAAGGCCCGAGGATTCGGCACGGAAACGGCGAACCACCTCTTCGGAATCGAGCCCCAAGAAATCGGCATAACTGCGCACGAAACCAAGCGCATAGGTGGGACCGGGCAAGGCGTCGAAACGGCCTTCCTCGATGGCCTGCAAGAAAAGCTGGCGGATACGCAGGGCCTGGGAGACCTGCTTCAGGTCCTGACCAAGACTGCTCCGCGTCGCCCTCAACAGCGCACCCACGCCGGACGCATGTCCGGATTTGACCTGTAAATTGATCGGATTCTCGGAATGACTCACAGCCCGCCTACCTTTTTGCCATCTGGCACTCATTCTGTTTAGCAAGAAATGCCCTCATCGGGCAACCCGTCAGCCAATATCCACCCCGTGATCCCGGGCATAAGCCTTGAGGCGCAGCCTGAGCGAGCGATCGGGACGATCCAGAAGCCCGCTCATAAAGGCCTCGAGGGGGCCTAGTTCGAGCGAGCGGATCATGCGCCGGACGGGACCAATAGAAGGCACATGCATCGACAGGTTGCGAAAACCGATGCCGATCAGGGCCATGGCATCGACCGGTTGCCCCCCCATTTCCCCGCAGAGGCTGAGCGATACATTCCTGTCCTTGCAGGCATCGACAAGGCGTTTCAGAAATGTCAGCACCGCCGGAGCCAGGGTGTCGTAGCGATCAGACAGACGGGGATTGCCGCGGTCTGAAGCGAACAGGAACTGCACCAGGTCATTGCTGCCGACAGAAATAAAATCGACGCGCTTCAAAAGAGCCTCGATCTGAAAGGCCAGAGCAGGCACTTCCAGCATGGTGCCAACGCGGACTCGCTTCGGCTTGGGATGGCCAAGAGCCGCCTCTCTCGCCAGTTCCATGCTGAGAATCTCGCGTGCCTTGTCCAGTTCGAACACTTCGGCCACCATGGGAAACATGACCGACAGTTCGCGGCCATCCGCAGCACGGATCAGGGCGCGCAGTTGCTGGCGCAGCACGGCGGGCCGGTCCAAGGTGATGCGGATCGAGCGCCAGCCCATTGCCGGATTCTCTTCCGAAGCCCCGTTCCAATAGGGCAGAACCTTGTCGCCCCCCACATCCAGGGTGCGGAAAACCACGGGCCTGCCTGCCGCCAGTTCGAAGATCTTGCCGTAAATCTGCGTCTGCGCCTCGACATCGGGCAATTCGGGGCGCGCCATGAAGGGAATTTCCGTCCGATAGAGCCCGACACCTTGCGCACCTGAAGATTCAAGATACTGCAAGTCGGCCAGCAGACCGGCATTGACGAACAGGCCCACCGTTTCGCCATCCTTGGTGACGGCGGGCAAATCCCGCTCGGCGGCATAGGCCGCCAGGCGCTGAACGCGCAAGGCGAGATTGGCGCGGAAGGCCGACAGAATATCCTCGCCGGGGCGCAGGAACACCTGGTTGGTGTCTCCATCCACCACCACGGGGTCCATCGGCTCGACGCGACTTAATATTTCGGGGACCCTGCCAATGACGGGAATATCGAGGGCGCGGGCGATAATCGCCACATGCATGGTGGGCGAGCCCTCTTCCAGCACCAGGCCCTTCAGCTTCTTGCGGTCATAGTCCAGAAGTTCCGCCGGTCCCAGCGTGCGGGCGAACAGGATCGTGTCGTCGGGCAAGTCCAGGGGGCCGGACGCCTTGCCCGCCAGATGCTGAATAAGCCGGTTGGCCAGATCCTCAAAATCCAGCAGGCGCTCGCGCAGGTAGGGATCGCTCACCTGGCTCATGCGGGCCCGGGTATCGTCATGCACCTTCTGGACGGCGGCCTCGGCGGTCAGCCCGCCTTGAATGGCTTCGACGATGCGCCCGATCCAGCCTGCGTCCTGGGCGAACATGCGATAGGTTTCCAGAACGTCGCGATGCTCGCCGCCCTGGGCCATATCGGCGGAATTCAGAAGCGCATCGAGTTGATTGTGCAACCCTGCCAGAGCTTCCTTGAACCGGGCCAGCTCGGCCTCGCTATCTTCGGCCACCAGACGCTGCACACTGACATGGCTGCGGTGAACAACCGCATGGCCGATGGCGATCCCGGCATTCAGGCGAATGCCCTCGAAGCGCAGGGGCAAAAGGGCGTTGCCGTCATATGAAAGCTGCTCTTCGCGCGGAACCAGACCGCCCGCCACCAGTTCGGCCAGCACCATGGCCACGGTTTCCAGGATTTCGATCTCTTCTTCGCTGTAATTGCGCTGCGTCTTGTTCTGCACCACCAGAACGCCCATCATGCGCCCGCCGCGCAGAATCGGAACGCCCATCAGCGAATGGTAGATGTCTTCGCCGGTTTCCGGACGATAGACGAAGGCGGGGTGATTCTGGGCATCGGCGAAGGCCAGGGGCTTGGCCTGCGCCGCGATCAGGCCGACCAGGCCCTCGCCCACGCGAAGCCTTGTCGCATGAACGGCGCTGGCCAGCAGGCCCTTGGTGGCGAACAGTTCCAGCACCTCGCCAGCGCGCAGCACATAGCACGAGCAGACATCGGCCTTAAGGCCGTCGGCAATCAGGCCTACCGTGCGATTGAGACGCTCCTCGGCCGATCCGGCCCCCGCCATGACGTCCCGCAAGCGGCCCAAAAGCCGCCGGGACACACTGGTCCCGACGGTCGCCATCTCAAGAAACCCCTAAGCGGGCGGACAGCGCTGCTTCTGCTTGTGCCACCAATTCGGAAAGAATGTCGGCAACAGGCTGTTCGCGCGTGACCATGCCAACGCTTTGCCCCGCCATCAACGAGCCGTTCTCGACATCGCCGTCGATAACGGCGCGTTTCAAGGCGCCCGCCCAGAAATGCTCGATCTCAAGCTGGGCGGCTTCCTTGGCCAATTCGCCCTTCTTGAAACGATGGATCACCTGCTGCTGAACTTCCAAGAAGCGCTTGGTGGCATTGTTGTTGAGGGCGCGCACGGGAATGACCGGAAAATCGGAATCGATCTGCACGCTGGGCTGGGCCTCCCTGGCCGCCGCCCGGACGAAGGCCTGCTTGAATTTGGGATGGGCCACGCATTCCGTAGCGCAGACGAAGCGCGTTCCCAACTGGCAGCCCGCCGCGCCCATTTCCAAATAGGACAGGATGGCCTCGCCCCGGCCAATGCCGCCCGCCACGAAGACGGGGATATCCCGGATTTCAGGCAAAATTTCTTGGGCCAGGACACTGGTGGCGACGGGGCCGATATGCCCGCCTGCCTCGGCGCCCTCGACAACCAGGGCATCGGCACCCGAACGGATCAGTTTCTTGGCCAGCACCAGGGCGGGGGCGAAACAGATGACCTTGGCACCATGATCCTTGGCCCGCTTGATGGCCGCCGAAGTGGGAAGCCCGCCCGCCAGCACGACATGGCTGACCTTGGCAGCTCCACAGACATCGATCAGAGACTCTAATTCGGGATGCATGGTGATCAGATTGACCCCAAAGGGCCTGCTGGTCTTGGCCTTGGTGGCGGCGATTTCCTGGGCCAGCAGGTCAGGCCCCATCGAGCCGCAGGCAATCACACCAAAGCCGCCGCCATTGGAAATCGCGGCAACCAGATTGCGCTCGGATATCCACGACATGGCGCCGCCCATGATCGCCAGGTCCGACCCCAGAAAGGCGCGGCCCTTCTCCCAAAGCCTGTCCAGCATCTGGCGATGGGGGCTCATGACAAGAGTGCTTTATGACGCATCGAGACCGAAGGCGGTGTGCAAGGCGCGCAAGGCCAGTTCGGTGTATTCCTCGCCAATCAGGACGCTGACCTTGATCTCGGAGGTCGAGATGACCTGGATATTGATGCCCTTCTCGGCCAGGGTGCGGAACATGTTGAGCGCCACCCCGGCGTGGCTCCTCATGCCGACGCCGATGACCGACACCTTGACCACGTTGGAATCGGCCACCAGTTCCTTGAAGGCCAGCTCGGCCTTGGAATCCTCGATCACCTTCTTGGCCTTTTCAAGGTCGGCCGTGCCGACGGTAAAGGTCAGGTCGGTCGTCTTGCCGTCATGGGCGATATTCTGCACGATCATATCGACATTGATCGCCGCATCGGCCAGGGGGCCGAAGATGCGGGCCGCCACGCCGGGCTTGTCGGCAACGCCGATCAGGGTGATTTTCGCCTCGTCGCGGCTATAGGCGATGCCGCTTACCAGTGCCTTTTCCACGATCTCATCCTCATCGCAAACGAGTGTGCCGGGTATCTCCGCAAAGCTGGTCAGCACCTGTACGCGCACATGGTGCTTCATGGCCATCTCGACAGAGCGGGTCTGCAGAACCTTGGCCCCCACCGAGGCCAGTTCCAGCATTTCCTCATAGGTGATCTTGTCGAGCTTCCTTGCCGACTTCACGATTCTGGGGTCGGTGGTGTAGACGCCGTCCACATCGGTATAGATGTCGCAGCGATCCGCCTTCAGCGCCGCCGCCAGCGCCACCGCCGAGGTGTCCGAGCCGCCACGGCCCAGCGTACTGATCCGGTTTTCCGGTCCCAGTCCCTGGAAACCCGCCACCACGGCGATCTCGCCGGTTTTCATGCGGGTCTCAAGCGGGGCCGTGTCGATGGACAAGATGCGCGCCTTGCCATGCATGCCGTCTGTATGAAACGGAATCTGCCAGCCGGTCCAGGACCGGGCCTTGGCGCCCATTTCCTGAAGACAGATGGCCAGAAGGCCGGTGGTGACCTGCTCGCCCGTGGCAACCACGGCATCATATTCGCGAGAATCGTGCAGCTTGGCGGCCTCGTTGACATAGGCGACCAACTGGTTGGTCACGCCCGACATGGCCGAAACCACCACGGCCACTTCGTTGCCCGCATCGGATTCCTTTTTGACCCGCCTTGCGACATTGCGGATTTTTTCCACATCGGCTACCGATGTGCCGCCGAATTTCATTACGATACGCGCCATGAAAACAGGTTCCCTGTTGTCCCCGCCACGCCTGGGGGCGGCTGGGAAAAATCTTAGCGTTTTGCGGCTTGCCGGAAGGGCGGCTATACATACCCCCAAGATAGCCGGGTGGCAAGCCCGAGCCGTGAATAGAGCCCCTCAAATGGCAGGTCAAAATAAGTACATACGGTCAACACAAATAAAACATTTGCATATCAAAACATCCTTTCCCATAATGGGGAGGAAGAGGGAGATAAAATGACAACCCTTACCGCCAATCAGGTAGCCGACTATATCCTGATACGCCTCGGAAAAGAGGGGGGGGTGCCTGTAACTGATTTGAAACTTCAAAAGCTCCTTTATTACTGCCAGGGCTGGCACCTCGCTGCCTTTGGTCGTCCGCTTTTCCGAGACACCATCAATGCCTGGAAGCACGGCACGGCGGTAAGGTCAGTTTGGGATCGTTTCAAGTGTCTCGGCAAAGCGCCTATTCCCCCGGATTTGGCCGATGCCACCGTGATCGACCACATACCTCTCGCCTCGCGTCGTGTCATTGACGACACGCTCGAGGAATTGGGCCAAGTTAGCGCCTGGGTTCTTGCAGACATGACCCATCTTGAGCCAGCTTGGCTGGAAGCCCGCTGCGGCCACCCCTCGAGGACGCCCAATGCACCTCTGAACACGAATACGATTCTTGATTCTTTCGCCGAAAAGGCACGGCGCCGCATTGAGGAGTGTGACGATAGCGAGACGGCAAAAGATCCGGATATCGAGACCTGGGCGATTCAGGCGGCAAAACGCCACGGTCTTTGCTGTTCTGAAGCAACGAACTCCGAGTGATGTCTGGGCACTCTTTCGTTCGCACGGAGATGCATGTCGAGGTTTGGGTTGACAACAACCCGGATAATATCCCGTATCTTCGAATTGCCTTTGAAGAAGCGCGCACAAGTCTCCGTGGGAACCGCTTTAAGGCTAGGCCAATTCCCAACAGTCGTTACCAACTTTTTTCCTTTGCCTCAAAAAGCGACTGCTATCCGACGATAAATCTTCTGATTTATGTTGATGGTGACCAAGTGGAAATTAAGGAAGTTGCCGCGCGGGACAAAACAAATAACCACCTTTCGAAAAGCGACAAATTTACCCCGTGACACAAATTGCAGCAAATACCGTCGCCAAGGATGAAGTGGCCCGTTTCGCCAAGATGGCCGACCGCTGGTGGGACCCCCAGGGCCCCATGAAACCCCTGCATAAAATGAATCCGGCCCGCGTCGCTTTTCTCAAAGCCGAATTTGCCCGCCATTTTGGCCGCGATTCCGAATCCCCCCAGCCCTTCAAGGGATTAACCCTTCTGGACGTGGGCACCGGGGCCGGACTGATCGCAGAACCCATGGCGCGCCTGGGCTTTGCCGTCACCGGCATCGATGCAGCCCAGGAAAGCATCGTGGCCGCCCAGGCTCATGCCGAGGCCGAGGGACTTTCGATCGACTATCGGACCACGACGACCGACGCCCTTCTCAAGGAGACACAGCGTTTCGATGCCGTGCTGGCGATGGAGATCGTTGAACATGTGCCCGATGCGGGCCAGTTCCTTGCCGAGGCGGCGGCCCTTGTCGCTCCCCAGGGCGCCTTTGCGGGAGCCACCGTCAGCCGCACCACCAAATCCTATCTGATGGGCATCGTGGGGGCGGAAATGATCCTGCGCTGGCTGCCTGTCGGCACCCATGACTGGAACAAGTTTCTGAAGCCCTCGGAATTCACCGGCCATCTGCGCCGTTCGGGCCTGAAGGTCACGGCCCTTCAAGGGCTTGGCTTCAACCCCCTGACCGACCGCTGGTCAGCCACCAGCGATCTGGACGTCAATTATCTGATTTTTGCCCAAAAAGACGGCTGAATTCCCGCCAATCGCGGATATCGCTGCGCCAATAGCCCAGAAACTGTACGCAGCCCGCAAAATGCAGGGCATAGGCATTGGTGAAGGCCGCCTGGACGCTGAGATGGACCAGCGATTCCCAGCCCGAATCCTTGGGGTCCTGATAGAGCAGAAAGGGATAGAGGGCGCACATCTCATCGAACCACAGGCGGTTGAAGCGCCGGTCCAGGGGATGTAGCAGGCCCCGTGCGACCAGGGCATGCGAGAGATAGGGCTGCTCGTACTGGTTCAAGGGATCGGGTGCGCCGGAAAGCTTGTAAAGCTCGGCAAAAAGCTGGCGGTGATGCTGGGGCGACAGAACCAGAACGCCTGTATTCACCGCCTCGCCGGGATCATCAAGACCATAGAGGGCGTAATAGTCACCACGATCCTGACATTCGGGTTCCGGCCTGCCTTCCCGCCAAGCCAGAGCTTGGCCGATTTCCGGCACACCCGCCGCCAGTAGCTGCGACCAAAGCGGAGGCAGGGAGGCTTGATGCGCCATCGCCCCCACTTTCTCAGGCGGGATTGCTTCCAGAATATCCGGGGCCTTCAGGGCATTGATCGCAATATCGCAATCCATCCAGACCACGCGCTCGGCATCTTGCGTTTCGGGCTGGTCAAGGATCAACAGTTTCTGCCAGGCGGGCGAACGCTTGTCGTCAGGATCAAGCGGGCGCTCATAGACCACCAGATCATAGCCTTGTCGCTCGGCATAGGCTTCCCAGGTGGATCTGACGCGCGCAAAAACCTGCTGATGCTTCTCGCCCACGGCCAGAGTGACGAGGACACCTTTTTTCATCCGCGATTGATCGCGCAGCCGCAGAGGGGACAGGACAGGGCCGCCAGAGTCGCTTGGCGTTCGGCGTCGGAATAACCGGCCTCCTTCAAGATGCGCTCGGCCTCAGCCAGATAACGCGCATGCTCGTCCGTGATGCCACAACGGTCGCTCAACAGCTCGGCAAGCGGGGCATTCGCCTCAGACAGCGAGAGCGCACTGGCCCGGCCCGAGGCCAGAAGGGCCGGGATAAAAGTCAATAGAAGACGGCGATTCAGTTTCATGACCCGATTCTAGCGTTTTTTCTTATGGCCCGCCACGGGGGTCTCAAACTCGAAGAAGGCAAAGCTGGCAGCCATATGTTCTGGCAGCGGAGCCTCGACGCGCAGCGTTTTTCCCCCGGGCTGAGGCAGTTCCAGCGACCTGGCATGCAGATGCAGCTTGCGGCTGATGCCCGAGCCCTGAAGGAAGGCTTCGGCTCCACCATATTTGCCATCGCCCAGAATGGGACAGCCCAGCGCCGCCGTATGAACGCGAAGCTGGTGGGTGCGTCCCGTCAGCGGCTCCAACTCCAGCCAGGCCACCTGATTTCCGGCATGGTCCTGCACACGATAGTGCGTGATGGCCTGCAACCCCTCTTCCTCGTCGATATCCATCTTCTCGCCCAGACGCCCTGGCCGCTTGGCAAGTGGGGCGTCGATCACGCCTTCATGCGGCTTGGGGCAGCCCACCACCAATGCCCAGTAGATCTTATGGGCCTTGCGCTGCTTGAAGGCCTCGGCCAGGCGCGAGGCCGCGCGCGCCGTGCGGCCCAGCACCAAAACACCCGACGTGTCCTTGTCCAGGCGATGGACCAGACGCGGCCGTTCCGCCGCATCGAACTTCAAGGCATCCAGCATGGCATCCAAGTGATGCAACGTGCCGGTGCCGCCCTGCACGGCAAGCCCTGCGGGTTTGTTGATGGCGATGATCTCGCTGTCCTTATAGAGAACCAAGCGCCGCAATTCCTCGGCCTCGCCGTCCTTCATGCGCGGCGCTGGCTTGGCCGCCGTCTTGGGCGGCGCAAGCTCGCCCAGGGGCGGAACCCTGACCACCTGACCCGCATTCAGTCGCTGATTGGCCTTGGCCCGGGCCCCATCGACGCGCAACTGCCCGGTGCGTAAAAGTTTCTCGATACGGCCATGCGTGAGGCCGGGATAGTGACGGACCAGCCAGCGATCAAGACGCAGCTCGGCCTCGGCGGCCTCGACCGTGACATGCAAGACGCTCATGCCATCACCTGCTTGACGAGATACATCGTGGCGAACAAGGCCCCAACAGAAGCCAGCACCGAAACCAGGATATAAAGTCCGGCACTGGCGAATTCATTGCGCTCGACCAGCAGCGCCACATCCATCGAGAAGGTGGAGAAGGTGGTAAAGCCACCCAGAATGCCCACGGTGAGAAAGGCGCGCAGTTCGGGGCCAATGTTCCAGCGCAGCGCCGAACCCTCGATGAGAAGCCCCATCATGGCCGAGCCCAGCACATTGACGATCAGCGTCCCCCAAGGGAAATTCTGACCCAGCCAGACACCGATGCCGATCATGCCCAGATAGCGCGCGACCGAGCCCAATGCGCCGCCAAAGGCGACGACCAGAATCATCTGCCCGCTCATGTCTCGTCCCTCCTCATGGCCACCGTCCGATCACGGCGCAATTTTTCCCAGTAATCGAGCCGCTTTCTGATTTCGCGCTCGAAACCGCGTTCGACCGGATTATAGAGCCTTTGGCGTCTCATCCCGTCGGGAAAATAATTCTGCCCCGAGAAACCATCCGGCGCATCGTGATCATAGGCATAACCCTCGCCATAGCCGATGTCTTGCATCATTTTTGTAGGCGCGTTCAAAATGTGCAAAGGCGGCGTCAATGAGCCAGTTTCCGAAGCTGCCCGCTTGGCGGCCTTTTCGGCCAGATAGGCGGCGTTCGATTTGGGTGCCGTGCCCAGATAGATCACCAATTGCACCAGGGCCAGTTCACCCTCGGGCGAGCCCAGGCGCTCATAGGCCTCCCAGGCGGCAATCGCCTGCAACAGGGCGTCCGGATCAGCCAGCCCGACATCCTCGACGGCAAAACGCGTTAGACGTCGCGCCAGGAAGCGTGGGTCCTCGCCGCCCGCCAGCATGCGCGCCATCCAGTAAAGGGCGGCATCCGTATCGGAACCGCGCAAACTTTTGTGAAGGGCGCTGATCAGATTATAGTGCCCCTCCTGGCTTTTATCATAAAGCGGCAGGCGTTTTTGCACAGCACCCGCCAGGGCAGAGGGATCGAGCAAGGGCTCTGCAGGCAAACGAAACAGCTCCTCGATCAGATTAAGCAGGTAGCGTCCGTCGCCATCGGCCATGGCCAGCAGGGCCTGACGCCCGTCCTCGGTCAAGGGCAACGAGCGCCCTTCATCACCCTCGGCACGAAGCAGCATTTTCTCCAGGGCAGCATCGTCCAGGCGCTTTAGCACCATGACCTGGCAGCGCGACAACAAAGCCGCGTTCAATTCAAAGCTGGGATTTTCCGTGGTGGCGCCGACCAGAATCACCGTGCCATCCTCGACATAGGGCAGGAAACCATCTTGCTGGGCGCGGTTGAAGCGGTGGATTTCATCGATGAAAAGCAAGGTGCCCTGCCCCATCTGGCGCCGTCCCTTCGCACTTTCGAAAACCTTGCGAAGATCGGCAACGCCCGAGAAAACCGCCGACAGAGGCTCGAAGATCAGCGAGGTATGCTCGGCCAAAAGGCGCGCGATGGTGGTTTTACCGCAACCGGGCGGCCCCCACAGAATGACCGAGGTCAGGCGCTTTTGCGCCACCATGCGCCCCAGCGGAGCCGAGGGGGCCAACAGGTGATCCTGCCCCACCACTTCGCTTAAGCTTATGGGGCGCAGGCGGTCGGCCAGCGGCCTTTGAACCTGGCGTTCGAAGAGGGTACTCACCCACCCACCTGGATAGCAAGCGACCTTCCTTCGCGCTTGATCTGGATTTGCCAACTCTTGCCGGCAGTTTGCACGGCCTTTTTCAAGTCGGCGACCAGGGCAATGCCAGCACCGTTCACGCGTTCGATGATGTCGCCCGGACGCAGTCCGATCTGATGGGCGGGCGAGCCGCGCTTCATGGACAGGATCATGACGCCCGAAGGGGCTCCGTCGATACCCAATTCCTCGGTCAGTGCGGGGTTGAGATTGGCTACCGTGGCGCCGGTAAAGGGATTGCGCCCGCCCACTTCGTTCAAGTCGCGCGGCGGCTTCTCGGGGGGTGCTATCAGCGGCACGGCAACCGTGGTTTCGCGGCCCTGACGAATCAGTTTCAACTGCGCCGTCTCGCCGACGCCCAGCGTGGCGATGCGGAAACGAAGAGCCTGGGTGTCGAACACGTCATAGCCATTGACGCTGATCACCACGTCGCCCCGCTTCAGCCCCGCTTTTTCGGCTGGCCCGTTCTCGACCACAGACGCGATCAGAACGCCTACGGGCTTGGCCAGTTTCAGGCTTTGAGCGATATCGGAGGTCACCTCCTGGCCTTGCGCCCCCAGCCAGGGGCGCACGGCATGGCCGGTCGAGAGAATGCCCGTCAACGTCGCCTTGACCATACTGGCGGGAATGGCGAAGCCGATGCCGTTCGAGCCGCCGCCCTTGGAATAGATGGCGGAATTGATGCCGATCAGCTTGCCATCCATACCGACCAGGGCGCCCCCGGAATTGCCGGGATTGATCGCGGCATCGGTCTGGATGAAGAATTGGAAATCGGAAACGCCCACGGTGGTGCGGGCCAGTGCAGAGACGATGCCGGTGGTCACCGTCTGGCCGACGCCGAAGGGATTGCCGATGGCCATCACCATGTCGCCCACTTCCAGAGCATCGGAATCGCCCATGGACAGATAAGGCAGCTTCTCGCCTTTGACCTCGATGCGCAGCACGGCCAGATCTGTTCTGGGATCTTCGCCCACGATCTTGGCCTCGAACTCGCGCTTGTCGGACAGAACCACCGTGATCTCGTCGGATTCGTTGATGACATGAAGGTTGGTGACGACCACGCCATCGGCGCTGACCAGTACGCCCGAGCCCAACGAGCGCTGAATGCGCTCCTGCGGCATGCCCATGCCGAACTGCTCGCCGAAAAACTGACGAAAGAAGGGATCGTTGAACAAGGGCGACACCGATCCCCTGGCCTGCACCACCTTGCGGGTATAGACATTGACTACGGCAGGCGCCGTCGACTTGACCAGAGGCGAGAAGCTTAAGCGCACTTGGTCCCGGGACTGCGGAACCGTCTGGGCAAGGGCGGGCAGGCTAAAAAGGACCAGGAGGAGGAGAAGGACGGCGCGCATGGATTACCTTTTGAAAAACGCTTCGGCACCATGGCGGTGCGACTGCTTGGCCGCGATGGCCGCCTGGGCCCGCTTGATTTCGGTTTCAAGCGACTGGATATAGGTCTTCAACTCATCGACCGAAAGGGTGCCTAGGTCGGTCGGCTTGACGATGGGCTTGCGGGGTTCCAGATCGTCGGTGTCCATGATGTCCGTCCAGGTGGTAGTGTCACGGATTGGACTTTAGCAGGTGGAAACGATGACCGAAACCATGACGGTGATAGAAATCAGCCAGCCGGGCGGTCCAGAAGTCCTGGTCGTGGCCCAAAGGCCCCTCCCTATTCCCGGGCCTGAACAGGTTCTGATCCGCGTGGCGGCTTCAGGCATCAACCGGCCGGATGTCATTCAGCGCCAGGGCTTGTATCCGGCGCCTCCTGGCGCTTCCGACATTCCCGGGCTTGAGGTGGCGGGAACCATCGAAGGGATTGGCGAAGGCAGCGACCCCGCCCTTTTGGGACGGAAGGTCTGCGCCCTGGTCACGGGCGGGGGCTATGCCAATTTCTGTCTGGCCGAGGTACCTCTGTGCCTGCCCATCCCCCGGGGGCTTTCGATCCCAGAGGCGGCAGCCCTGCCGGAAACGGTCTTTACCGTCTGGCACAATGTCTTCGAGCGGGGCGGGCTAAGGTCCGGCGAGACCCTGCTGATTCACGGCGGCACTAGCGGCATCGGCACCATGGCCATTCAGATGGCCAAGGCGCATGGGGCAGCGGTGATCGCCACGGCCAGAAGTGCTGAGAAGGCGGCGGCTTGTTTGAAATTGGGGGCCGATCTCGCCATCGATACGTCAAGCCTGGACTTTGCCGAGGAAATCGCCCGCCTGACCGGCAAGAAGGGGGTGAACGTGATTCTGGACATGGTGGGGGGCGATTACATCCCCCGGAACATCAAATGCCTGGCGACCGAGGGGCGCCTGGTCAGCATCGCCTTTCAGAAGGGCAGCACGGCTGAGATCAATTTCATGCCGGTCATGCTGAAGCGCCTGACGCTCACCGGCTCGACGCTTCGCATCCAGCCTCTGGCGGACAAGGCCCGCATGGCGAAGGGCATCCTTGAAACCGTCTGGCCCTGGATCGAAGCGGGAAATGTCAAGCCCCTGATCCATGCCAGCTTCCCGCTGGCCCAAGCATCAGAAGCTCACAGGATGCTGGAAGCCAATACGCATACCGGGAAAATTATTCTGATTTGAGAGCCATACGGGCACAGGCCGAACAGACAAGACCACCCGCGACGATCAGGATCAGGCTGGACATTGTGAATCCAAGGCCCGCCACCGCCAAGCCAACGCAAGCACCCAACCAGGGGTGTCGATTTTCTTGTTCCGAGAAAAAGGCCCTTCCTGCCAGAAGGGCCGAAGCAACGCCGAACAGCAAACACATGAACACACCAACTGCCGCTAGGGCTTCCGTCGGAACACCGGTCGAGATCAGGATGCCTGTTGCAGTCAGGAAGGCCGCCAGCCCTGACACTCCATAGAGAACAGGGATCAGTTGGGCCAACCGCTCCGCCCGGCTCCGCTTGACGATCACCGTAGCCACAGCACCGCCGATGACGATGCCAACCACGATGGCCGTATAGCTGAAGACATCGGGCTGCATCAGGGCCGTCAGAATGGCAATGACACTACCCGCGACAGCCCAGACACTGTTTTTGAAACGCAAGGCCAGGACAAAGCACAGGGCCGCGATGAGATCGGCGAAGGGGACAAAATCCGCCGTCATGTCGGCTCCTGGCCGCTTGTGCCTCGAAGCCCTTCTTTCAGACGCTGCGTCAGGATGAGGCTCGCGAAAACGGCGGCGCTGGCAAAAAAGACGGCCAGCATGCCCAGAAGCCTGGAGGATGAGAATTCCTTGGGGCCGACAAGCGCGATGGCGCCCACAATGACCACCGCCGAGATGGCGCTAGCCAAACTCAGAAATGTGGTGCGCTGCTTAAGGGGCAAAGCTCCGCGCACAAGAAACACTCCAGCGCCACAAGCCAGCAGGAAGGCCACAAGTTGGACGATGACGGGCATGTCGCTCTTTCCAAAGCAAGAAACGGAACGGCCGCCAACATCCCTTGCTGACGGCCGCCCGTTCTCCGATATCCTTGCAATGCGGGCGGGATCAGTCCTTGATCGCCGCCAGCACCTCGTCCAGCATCTTCTTGGCGTCGCCGAACAGCATCCGGTTGTTCTCCTTGTAGAACAGCGGATTGTCGACCCCGGCATAGCCCGAAGCCATCGAGCGCTTCATGACGATTGAAGTTTTTGCCTTCCAGACCTCCAGCACCGGCATACCCGCGATAGGGCTGTCGGGATCGTCCTGGGCACCCGGATTGACGATGTCGTTGGCGCCGATGACCATGGCCACGTCGGTAGACGGGAAGTCGTCGTTCAACTCGTCCATTTCCATGACGATGTCATAGGGCACCCGGGCCTCTGCCAGCAGCACATTCATATGGCCGGGCATGCGCCCAGCCACCGGATGAATGCCAAAGCGCACATTGACGCCGCGCTCGCGCAGGATCTTGGTGATTTCATACACCGTATGCTGGGCCTGAGCCACCGCCATGCCGTAACCGGGCACGATGATGACGCTCTTGGCGTCCTTTAACAACTCGGCCGTGTCGACCGCCGAGACGGGAACCACCTCGCCCACGGGCTCCTGAGCCGCATCGCCGCTTTTCTTGGCCGAGCCACCATCGCCGGTACCGAATCCACCCGCGATGACGCTGATGAAGTTGCGGTTCATGGCCCGGCACATGATGTAGGACAGGATGGCGCCCGAAGACCCCACCAAGGCACCCGTCACGATCAAAAGATCGTTGGAGAGCATGAAGCCCGTGGCCGCCGCTGCCCATCCCGAATAGCTGTTCAGCATCGAGACCACGACGGGCATGTCAGCACCACCAATGGCCATCACCATATGGACGCCAAAAGCCAGCGCGATCAGCGTCATCAGGATCAGCGGAAACACGCCGCCCAGCGCCGATTCGGCGTTGATGAAGACATTGCCCATCCAGATCACGACCAGAAGACCGGCCAGATTGATCATGTGGCGGGCAGGCAGCAGCAACGGCTTGCCGTTGATCTTGCCCGAGAGCTTGCCGAACGCGATCACCGAGCCCGAGAAGGTCACGGCGCCGATCAGGATGCCGATATAGATTTCCATCTCATGGATGGCCTTTTCGGCCCCCGTGAACACGGTCGAGCTGTCGATGTAGCTGGCAAAGCCGACGGTGCAGGCCGCAAAGCCGACCAGGCTGTGCATCAGCGCCACCAGTTCGGGCATCTGGGTCATCTTCACCTTCTTGGCGGCGTAGAGCCCCACGGTGGCGCCGATAGCCATGGCGATGACGATCCAGGCGATTCCGCCCCCGGTCACGCGCGGCCCGAAGACGGTGGCCAGCACGGCAAGCGCCATGCCGATGATGCCGTACCAGTTGCCCCTTCGCGAGGTTTCCGGATTGGACAGGCCGCCCAGACTGAGAATAAAAAGGATGGTGGCTCCGATATAGGAGACAGTGGCCAGACTTGCAGACATTTCCTGTCTCCCCTTACTTGCGGAACATTGCCAGCATGCGACGCGTCACCGCGAAGCCGCCGAACATGTTAACGGCGGTCAGCGCGATGCCGATGAAGGCCAGCACGCCGATCCAGAAGCCTGGTCGATCCACCCCCTCGGCAATCGGCGGCGAAATCTGCACCAGGGCGCCGATGGCGATGATGCTTGAAATCGCGTTGGTGACGCTCATCAAGGGCGTATGCAAGGCGGGGGTCACGTTCCACACCACCATGTAGCCGACGAAGCAGGCCAGCACGAAAACCGTGAAATGGCCCAGGAAGTTGGCGGGGGCATAAGCGCCCATCAGCCAGAACAAGAGGCCGCCCACGCCGAAAACGATGGCCAGCGTGCGCATTGACATCGGCTCGCCCGAGCCGCCATGGCCGTGAGACGATTTCTTCTCGGGCGCCTTGACCGCTGCTGCGGCCTTGGCTGCAGGCGGTGCTGGCAGATTGAGCGGCGGTGGCGGCCAGGTGATCTCGCCCGCCTTAATAACCGTAAGGCCGCGAATGGCATCGTCTTCCATATTGACGTCGATATTGCCGTCCTTGGTCTTGCACAGTTCCTCGGTCAGGCGGAACAGATTGGTGGCGTACAGCGTCGAGGACTGCTTGGACAGGCGCGACGGCAGATCGGTATAGCCGACGATGGTGACGCCATGCTTGACCACGACCTTGCCCGGCTCGGTCAGTTCGCAATTGCCGCCCTGTTCGGCGGCCAAATCGACGATGACGCTGCCCGGCTTCATGCTTTTGACCATCTCGGCGGTAATCAGCCGGGGCGCTGGTTTTCCAGGAATGAGCGCGGTGGTGATGATGATGTCGACATCCTTGGCCTGCTGGGCGTACATGTCGCGCTGGGCGGCCTGGAAACCCTCGCTCATCACCTTGGCGTAACCGCCGCCGCCCGAGCCCTCTTCCTCGTAATCGACCTTGACGAACTCAGCACCCATCGACTTGACCTGGTCGGCCACTTCGGGCCGCGTGTCATTGGCGCGCACGACGGCGCCAAGACCGACAGCAGTGCCGATGGCGGCTAGGCCCGCGACGCCAGCGCCCGCGATGAACACCTTGGCGGGCGGTATCTTGCCGGCGGCGGTGATCTGGCCGTTAAAGAAGCGCCCGAAATTGTTGGCGGCCTCGACGACCGCGCGATAACCGACGATACCCGCCATCGAGGTCAGGGCATCCATCTTCTGGGCGCGGGACAATTGGCGCGGCAGCGAATCAATGGCCAGGACAGTGACCTTCCTGGCCGCCAGTTGCTGCATAAGATCGGAATTCTGCGCGGGCCAGACGAAGCTGATCAGCCTCTGGCCTTCCTTCATCAGCGTCACTTCGCCGCTGCTTGGCGCGCGCACCTTGAAGATGATGTCCGCCCCCGCCCACAAGTCGGCGGCCGAGCCCACGATCTTTGCACCCGCGGCGACATAGGCCTCGTCATAGAAGTTGGCTTCCTGCCCTGCCCCGCTTTCAACAGAGACGGCAAAGCCCAACTTGATCAGTTTTTCGATAACTTCCGGAACGGACGCAACGCGCTTCTCGCCGGGAAATGTTTCTCTTGGAATTCCTATGATGAGGGGCATCTTTTTCTCTCGTCCTGTTGAGGTTACCCGTCGCCTTCAAATCACTTTCGGTACGCAAGTCAAACCCAGACCGAACTCCCAGGCCGCCGACACTATATTTGCGCCTACCCCGGCGGGCAAGGAAGGAAGAGAAAATATACGTATTTTACAAGCATT
>JADFZV010000041.1 GCA_015232335.1 Alphaproteobacteria bacterium
CCGGTTGGAATGCTGCGCCGCCGCCAGGGCCTTGGCCACAGCCTCGGCATCATGCCCATCGACGCGGCAGGTTGCCCAGCCGGAAGCCGCAAAGCGGCCCAGTTGGTCGTCGGATGTGGTAAGCGCCAGATAACGATTATTTCCACTGGCTCAGAGGTTGAAATCGCCTTGAAGGCGCGCGATCTGTTGGCGGCTGAGGGTGTTCGCGCCGCCGTGGTTTCCATGCCGTCCTGGGAATTGTTCGACCGCCAGCCCGAGGCTTATCGGGCCGAGGTTCTAGGCGTTGCTGGGCACCGGGTGGCCGTCGAGGCGTTGTCGCCCTTCGGCTGGGAACGCTATGTCGGCGTGTCCGATGCCATCATCGGCATGCCGGGATTCGGCGCTTCGGCGCCCGCCGACAAGCTTTATCCGCATTTCGGCATCACGGCCGAAGCGGTGGCGGCCAAGGCAAGGAAATTCGCAGTAAAATAAGACAAGATAAGCACCAGAACCAACGAAGGAACAATCCCATGGCCCTGATTTCGCTGCGTCAGCTTCTCGATCACGCCGCCGAGCATTCCTACGGCGTTCCTGCTTTCAACATCAACAATATGGAGCAGTTGCTGGCCATCATGGCGGCGGCCAAGAAGACCGACTCGCCAGTCATTTTGCAGGCCAGCCGGGGGGCGCGCCAATATGCCAACGACATCGTGCTGAAGCATCTGATTCTGGGCGCCATCGAGCTTTATCCGGAGATTCCGGTCTGCATGCATCAGGACCACGGCAATTCGCCAGCCACCTGCATGTCAGCCGTGATGAGCGGCTTTTCGTCGGTGATGATGGACGGCAGCCTGATGGCCGACGGCAAGACTGTGGCCGACTACGACTTCAATGTGAACGTCACCCAGCAGGTGGCGGAGATGTCGCATATGGTGGGCGTGTCGGTGGAAGGCGAATTGGGCGTTCTGGGATCGCTGGAATCGGGCATGGGCGAGAAAGAGGACGGGCACGGCGCCGAAGGGGCTATCAGCAAAGACAAGCTGGTCACCGATCCCGTTCAGGCGGTGGATTTCGTCAAGAAGACCAAGGTCGATGCTTTGGCCATTGCCATGGGCACCTCGCACGGGGCCTATAAGTTCAAGCAGAAGCCGACCGGCGAGGTGCTGGTCATGAGCGTGGTCAAGGAAATCCACAAGAAGCTGCCCAATCTGCATCTGGTGATGCATGGCTCAAGCTCGGTGCCGCAGGAGCTTCAGGACATCATCAACAAGTATGGCGGCACTATGCCGCAGACATTCGGTGTCCCCATCGAGGAAATCATCGAGGGCATCAAACACGGCGTGCGCAAGGTCAATATCGACACGGATTGCCGCATGGCCATTACCGGGCAGATTCGCAAGGTTTTTGCGGAGGATCCCAAGGTGTTCGATCCGCGCACCTACCTCAAGCCCGCCATGGCCGCCATGCAGAAACTGTGCGAAGAGCGCTATCAGCAATTCGGCACGGCGGGCAATGCCTCGAAGATCAAGGCGATTCCGCTTTCCGAGATGGCCAAGCGCTATGCCTCGGGCGATCTGGATCCCAAGTTCGGCTGAGCGGGGAGTTGACCTGATGCCCGCCGTGAAGATTGCGCCCTCGATCCTGTCTGCCGACTTCGCCAAGCTGGGCGAAGAAGTGCGCGCCATCGACAAGGCGGGTTGCGATTGGGTTCATGTCGATGTGATGGACGGCCATTTCGTGCCCAACATCACCATCGGCCATGCCGTGGTGGCGGCCATTCGTCCGCACACGCAAAAGATCATCGACGTCCATCTGATGATCGATCCGGTCGATCCCTATATCGAGGCCTTCGCCAAGGCGGGATCGGATTGCATTACCGTGCATGCCGAGGCCGGATATCACCTGGATCGTACGTTGCAACTGGTGCGAAGCTTCGGCAAGAGGGCGGGGGTGTCGCTGAACCCCGCCACGCCGGAAAGCCTGATCGACTATGTTTTGGACAAGATTGATCTGGTGCTGGTGATGAGCGTCAATCCCGGTTTCGGGGGCCAGGGCTTCATCGAAAGCCAGGTGGGCAAGATCGCCCGCATCAGGCAGATGATCGGGGCGCGCCCCATCGAGATCGAAGTTGATGGCGGCATCACGCCGGACACCGCCCCCAGGGTGGTCGCTGCCGGAGCCAATATCCTGGTGGCAGGGTCGGCTGTCTTCAAATCCCCGGACTATAAGGGCAATATGGATGCCATCCGGAAAGCCTGCGGGTAAGCAACCGATCATCTGAACCTACCCGCCTACCCGTTTCCCCCTCCTGGTGTTGATCCATACCTACCCACAAGAGTTTGGTGCCACCCCTATTGGTGTGTTCTCCCACCCCTTCCCTTAGGGCAGGATGTGAATTCCAGGGGAATGACGTTTGGGGATTGTCCAAGAGGAACCTATGGACCAATCGAACCGCTACGCCAATCTGAAACTTTCCGAAGCCGACCTCATCAAGGGTGGGCGCCATGTGCTGTGCGCCTATCGGATGAAGCCCAAGGGCGACGAGGATTATCTGGCTGCGGCGGCCCATTTCGCGGCGGAATCCTCGACCGGAACCAATGTCGAGGTTTGCACCACCGACGATTTCACCAGGGGCGTCGATGCGCTGGTCTATGCCATCGATCCTGCTCAGGAGCTGATGAAGATCGCCTACCCGGTCGATCTGTTCGACCGCAACATCATCGATGGCAGGGCCATGATGGTGTCGTTCCTGACGCTGACCATCGGCAACAATCAGGGCATGGGCGATATCGAATATGCCAAGATGCTGGATTTTTATGTCCCGCCCGCCTATCTGCAGTTATTCGATGGCCCCTCGGTCAACATCACGGAAATGTGGCGCGTCTTGGGTCGTCCGCAGACCAACGGCGGCATGGTGGTGGGCACCATCATCAAGCCCAAGCTGGGCCTGAGGCCAGAACCCTTTGCTAGCGCCTGCTACGATTTCTGGTTGGGCGGCGATTTCATCAAGAATGACGAGCCCCAGGGCAATCAGGTTTTCGCCCCCTTGAAGGAAACGATCCGCCTAGTTGCCGACTCCATGGTGCGCGCTCAGGACAAGACCGGGCAGGCCAAACTGTTCTCGGCCAATATCACCGCCGACGATCCTCAGGAAATGCTGGCTCGCGGCCATTACATCCTGGAGACCTTCGGGCCCAACGCCAGCCATGTCGCCTTTCTGGTCGATGGCTTCGTGGGCGGCCCCACGGCGGTCACGCTGGCCAGGCGCAATTTCCCCAATCAGTTTCTGCATTACCACCGCGCCGGTCACGGCATGGTGACCAGCAACCAATCCCGACGTGGCTATAATGTGCTGGTGCATATGAAGATGGCCCGCTTGCAGGGCGCTTCGGGAATCCATACCGGCACAATGGGCTATGGCAAGATGGAAGGCGAACCGGCCGACAAGATCGTGGCCTATATGCTAGAGCAGAATGTCGCCGACGGACTTTATTACCGCCAGGACTGGCAGGGCATGAAGGCCTGCACCCCCATCATCTCGGGCGGCATGAATGCTTTGCGCCTGCCCGGCTTTTTCAGCAACCTTGGCCATTCCAACGTCATTCAAACCTCGGGCGGCGGCGCTTTCGGCCACAAGGACGGCACCGTCGCGGGGGCGCTCTCGCTGCGCCAGGCCCATGACGCCTGGGCGGCCGGTGTCGATCTGGTCGAGTACGCGAAAAACCATGCCGAATTGCGCGGCGCTTTCGAGTCCTTCAGTGCCGACGCCGACAGGCTTTATCCCGGCTGGCGCGACGCCCTCAATGTCAGGGCGGCCTAAGGCATGTCGAAAAAACATCCCGTCATCGCCGTTACTGGCTCGTCCGGGGCGGGGACCAGTTCGGTCAAGGAAGCCTTCGAGCATATGTTTCGGCGCGAGAACATCACACCCGCCGTAATCGAAGGCGACAGCTATCACCGCTATTCGCGCACCGCCATGCAAAAGGCGATGGCAGAAGCCACCAGCCAGGGCAATACAAATTTCAGTCATTTCGGGCCTGATGCCAATCTGTTCAAGGAACTTGAGGACTGCTTTCGCTCATATGGCGAAACCGGCACGGGGCGGCGGCGGTTCTACATCCACAATGAGGAGGAGGCCGGAGATTTCGGCCATCCCGGCGTGAGGCCGGGCGAATTCACGCCCTGGGAGCCGCTGCCCGATAATTCCGATCTTCTGTTCTACGAAGGCCTGCATGGCTGCGTTGCCACAGACGAGGTCAATGTCGCCCAATATGCCGATCTCAAGATCGGCGTGGTGCCGGTGATCAATCTGGAGTGGATTCAAAAGATTCACCGCGACACGCAGACCAGGGGTTATGTCGATACCGAGGTGATGGCCACGATTTTGCGGCGCATGCACGATTATGTGCATTACATCGTGCCGCAGTTCAAACTGACCGATATCAATTTCCAGCGCGTTCCTGTGGTCGATACCTCAGACCCCATCATCGCGCGCGATATTCCCACGCTGGACGAAAGCCTGGTGGTCATCCGATTCAAGAAGCCGGATCGCTTCCGCATCGACTTTCCGTTCCTCTTGCAGATGTTGAAGGATTCTTGGATGAGCCGGCGCAACACCATCGTTGTGCCCGGCGGCAAAATGGGTCTGGCGATCGAGTTGATCATCACACCTATTCTGCGTCGGATTATGGAGGACCGGCGCAGCCTGATGGCCTGATCTGGACGGGCGGACTGCCTGATCGGCTATTTGGAATTTTTCCTCCATCCTGGTGCGTCACTTGGGCTGGACCTTTGGGTCCAGCCCCTTTTTTTGTCCCTCGCCGGGCGCATTCCTTCGGAATGCTTGGCCGCGGCCTCAATGGCCGCTGTAACTGGTCTCACATCCCGGCTATCTTGGGAGCGACAGCTTGGGTTTCAAGGGGGAGGTGGTGCCATGGACCGCTTTACGGTGTCGCTGGACGAGGAGCTTCTGGCTCGCTTCGATGATTATGTTCAGCGCAAGGGCTATCAGAACCGTTCCGAAGCGGTGCGCGACATCTTGCGCGACAGGCTGGAGGCCGAGCGCCTGCAGACAGGCACCGGCAAGGGCCATTGCATCGCCAGCCTTTCCTATATCTACAACCATCATGAACGCGAACTGTCCAGGCGCCTGACTCAGGCCCAGCATGCGCATCACGATCTGACGCTTTCCACCTTGCATGTTCATCTCGATCACGAGAACTGCATGGAAGTGGCGGTGTTGCGTGGCCCCACTTCCGAAGTGAAGCGCTTTGCCGATGAAATCTGCGCCGAAACCGGAGTCAGGCACGGCAAATTGAACGCCGTTCCCGTCGATCTGCGCATGGCGCACAGCCATCACAGCCATGGCGGGCATGCCCATGAAGCGCATGACCATGGCCATGGGCACAAGCATGGCCATGAAGAACCGCATGCCCACCAGCATCTACACAGTGTGCCGAAAAGCTGATAGCTTTAGGCGCCCTCGGCGTTCTCCAGCGCTTCGTGGGCGGCCAGCCAGACCGCTTCCGCATCGGCCAGATCGCGATCCAAGGCCCCCATATCCAGGCGCAGATTGGTTACCTTTTCGGGCGGGCCTTCGTACAGCTTGGGGTCGGCCAGTTTCTTTTCCAGTTGCGCTTTCTTGTCATGAAGCTTGGCCAGATGGGCGTCCGCCGCCTTGGCGGCCTGGCGCAGGGGTGCCAGCTTGGCCCGTGCCTCGGCGGCCTGCCTGCGCTCATCCTTTCTAGAGGGCTGTCCGCCTCCTGTCCTTTCCGTGCCGCCTGAAGCATTGCGCCGGGCCTCGGTCAGAGATTGGCGATAGTCGTCCAGATCGCCGTCGAAGGGAGTGCAGGTGCCGTTCTCAACCCGCCACAGCTTGTCGGCGGCCAGTTCGATCAGATGCGCATCGTGGCTGACCAGCACCACAGCACCTTCGAAGGCGTTGAGGGCCAGCACCAAAGCCTCGCGGGCATCGATATCCAGATGGTTGGTGGGCTCGTCCAGCACCATCAACGAGGGCGCATCGCGGCACATCAGGGCGAACAGCAAACGCGCCTTCTCGCCGCCCGACAGGCTTGCCACCTTGGTGTCGACATGGTCCGCCGTAAAGCCAAAGCGCGCCAGATGTGCGCGCATTTTCTCTTCGGTCAGGGTTGGGGCCAGCTTTCGCATGTGATCGAGCGTCGAGGCGGTCAGATCCAACTCGTCGGCCTGATCCTGCGCGAAATAGCCCACACGCAACTTGGAGGGTTTGACGATCTCGCCCGACAGAGGTGCCAGCCGTCCGGCCAGCAGGCGGGCCAGCGTGGTCTTGCCGTTCCCGTTGGGACCCAAGAGTGCTATGCGGTCGTCGGGATCGAGCCTTAGATTCAGCTTTCTAAGAACGGGACGATCCTGGGCATAGCCGATCGCCACGTCTTCCAGGGCGATCAGGGGCGGCGAGAAGGCCTCGGGTTCCGGAAAATCAAAGCTGATCGGCTGGTCTTCCACCACCGGCACGGCCAGCTCCATGCGCTCCAGCATCTTCATGCGGCTTTGCGCCTGCCTAGCCTTGGTGGCCTTGGCGCGGAATCGGTCGATGAAGGATTGAATGTGGCGCCGCTGCTCCATCTGCTTGGTGAAGGCCTTGGCCTGCAGGTCCAGGCGTTCGCGCCTGGTGCGTTCGAAGCGGTCGAAATTGCCCTGATAGGCGTTAAGCTTTCCGCCTTCGATATGGGCGATGCGGTTGGCCACGGCGTTCAGAAGATCGCGGTCATGGCTGATCAGAACCATCGTGCCCTGCCAACCGGCCAAATGGGTGGTCAGCCAAAGCACGGCTTCCAGATCAAGATGGTTGGTGGGCTCGTCCAGCAGCAAAAGATCGGGCTTGGTGAACAGGGTGCGGGCCAGGGCCACGCGCATGCGCCAGCCGCCCGAGAATTCAGAAATCGGACGTTCCTGGGCCGGGGCATCGAATCCCAGGCCGGCCAGGATGGCTCCGGCACGGGAGGGGGCGCCATGCGCATCGATGTCAGCCAGGCGCTGATGAATATCGGCGATGCGGTGCGCATCCGTCTCGGTTTCCGCTTCGGCCAAAAGGCTTGTGCGCTCGTCGTCGGCAGCCAGCACAATCTCAAGTGGCGTCACCTCGCCCGAGGGCATGTCCTGGGCGACGTGCCCCAGCCTGACCCGGGGGCGCAGGCGGATATCGCCTCCGTCTGCTCCCGCTTCGCCGAGAATCAGCCTAAACAGCGTCGTTTTGCCCGAGCCGTTGCGTCCGATTAGGCCCAAATGCTGGCCCTCGGCAACGTGCAAGGTGGCGCCTGAGAAGAGGAGGCGGCCATTTTGTCGGTAAACAAGGTCATTGATATGCAACATGAACCGGGACTTAGCATGGAAACGGCCAATGCGCCATTGCTAGGCGGTTAAATTAGGGCTATAACCCCGCCGCGCCGGGCAAGACCGGTATCAAGGAACAACAACCAAGGACATCAAGAGATGGCCATCGAACGTACGCTGTCGATCATCAAGCCGGACGCCACCAGGCGCAACCTCACGGGCAAGATCAATGCCCGGTTCGAAGAGGCGGGTTTGCGGATCGTCGCTCAAAAGCGCCTTCAGTTGACTCTGGCCCAGGCGCAGGGTTTCTACGCGGTTCATGCCGAGCGCTCCTTCTTCAATGATCTGTGCGCCTTCATGATTTCGGGCCCCGTCGTCGTGCAGGCACTGGAAGGCGAAAACGCCGTTCTGCGCAATCGCGAGATCATGGGAGCGACCAATCCCGCCAATGCCGAGCCGGGCACCATCCGGCGCGACTTCGCCGAATCGATCGAGGCCAACTCGGTTCACGGTTCGGACAGTCTGGAAAACGCCGCCAAGGAAATCGCCTATTTCTTCTCGGCTTTGGAAATCGTCGGCTAATACCGGCTTGCAGAAAGAATGACACACAGCCCCGGTGAAAGCCGGGGCTGTTCTCATTCGTAGAGAGCTTCCAGCCGGTCGCCCCAGGTTTTGCGGATGATATGGCGGCGGATCTTCAAGGTCGGCGTCATCATTTCGTTGGCGACCGTGAAGGGCTCGGGCACCAGCAGGAAGCGGCGTACCTTCTCGATATTGGACAAACCCTTGTTGACACGGTCCAGGGCTTCCCGAATCGCCTTGTGAAAGGCCGGGTTTTCGGCCAGTCCCTCTATGCTGAAGGGGGTTTGATTGGCCTGTGCCCAGCTTTTGGCAAATTCCTCGTCGGGTACGATCAGCGCCACCAGATGAGGCCGCTTGTCGCCATGCACCATGGCCTGGGCGATTTCCGGCTCAAGGGTCAACAGCCCCTCGATGCGCTGCGGCGAGATGTTGTCGCCGCCGGAATTGACGATAATGTCCTTCTTGCGATCCGTGATCTGAAGATAGCCGTCCTCGTCGAAGCGGCCGATGTCGCCGGTATGCAGCCAACCCTCCTGCAAGACCTGGGCGGTGGCTTTAGGATGGTTCCAGTAGCCCTGCATGACCAGTTCGCCTTTGACCAGGATTTCGCCGTCCTCGGCGATGCGCACTTCAGTTTCGGCCAGGGGTGGCCCTACGGTGTGCAACTTGGAACGCAAGGGCGTGTTGCAGGAAATGACTGGGGCCGATTCAGTTTGCCCGTAGCCTTGCAGAATGCGCAAGCCCAGGGCCGTAAAGAAAAGGCCGACTTCGTAATTCAAGGGGGCGCCGCCCGAGACCAGAGCCTTCAGCCGTCCACCGAAGCGGGCCCGCACCTTGTCGCGCACCAGGCGTTCCAGCAGCACGTTGATCAATCTGCCAAGAAGGGACAGTGATCCCGGTTTTTCGTAGGCACGACTACCCAGATCGAGCGCTTTCATAAACAGGGTCTGCTTAAAGCCGCCGGTTCGTTCGACCCCCTTCAGAATGCGTCCGCGCAGGGTTTCGTACAGCCTGGGCACAGCCGTCATGATGGTGGGGCTGGCCTCGATCATGTTGTCGGAAAGCTTCTCGACTCCCTCGCAGAAATAGATCTGGGCGCCGATGGCCATGGGAAACAAAAGCCCCGCCGTATGTTCGTAGGAATGCGACAGCGGCAGGAAGGAGAGAAAGACCTCGTCGTCCAGCCCCAGGCTTTCCAGAAGAATGCGAGCCCCATCGACATTGTGCAAAAGGGCGCCGTGCGACAGCATCACGCCCTTGGGAACACCTCCGGTTCCCGACGTATAGATCAGGCAGGCGGTATCGGTGCGGGCCAGTTCGGGAAAGACATGCTCGCCAGCCGTTCGGCCCAGATCCAGGGCGTCTTGCCAGCGGATCAGGTCGATTCCGGGATTCTGATCGAGATCGGGCGGCTCGATGGCGATGATTTTGGGATTGTGGCGAGCCGACAGGGCCGCTCTCAGAACGCGCTCGGTCAGGGCGGGGGTCGAGACGATGACCAGACGGGCGCCACTGTCGTTCAGCACATGGGCGTGGTCGGCATGCGTGTTGGTGACATAGGCGGGAACCGAGATGGCGCCGATGGTCATGATCGCCATGTCGGCTACGAACCATTCCGGGCGGCTTTCAGAGACCAGCATGACGCGGTCGCCCGCCTCCACGCCCAGGGCCTGCAGGGCCTTGGCCAAGTGCGCAACCTCAAGGGCGGCATTCTGCCAGGACAGGGAACGCCAGTCGCCCTGCCGCTTGGCCCACAGGAACGGCCTGCCGCCCAGGCGCTTGGCCTGGGCCGCGAACAGGTAAGGCAGCGACGGACAGGATTTGAGGTCCAGGGACACGTATTCCACTCCCCTTAGTCGTTGACAGTTTCATGCCACGATACCCATATGCCTGCAGGGTTCAAGGAGAAGATGCGATGACACACATGCCTTCGGGTGATCTGGCGGCCCCGCTGCCGGAATGGGATCTGAAAGACCTTTATACCGGTCCTGACGACCCGAAACTGGCCCAAGACCTTGAAAAAGCCATGCAAGAGGCTCGTGCGCTGGAAGCCGAGGTCAAGGGCCGTCTGGGGGTTTTGAGCGGGGCCGAGTTCGGTGCCGCCATCTTGCGCTTCGAGGCGATCTACGAAACCCTGGGCCGGATTCTCAGCTTTGCCCAATTGCTGCATGCCGCCGATGTGGCCGATCCCGAGCGTGGCCGCTTTAGCCAGACCATGCAGGAGCGGGCCACCGATATCTCGACCCACACGCTGTTCTTTACGCTGGAAATCAACCGGCTGGACGATGCCGTGCTGGACAAGAATCTGAAAGACCCGGATGCCGCGCGCTATGCGCCCTGGCTTCGGGATCTGCGCGTTTTCAGGCCGCACCAGCTTTCCGACGATCTGGAAAAGCTTCTGCACGAAAAGGAAGTCACCGGACGCTCGGCCTGGATGCGCCTGTTCGACGAAACCATGGCCCGGCTCAAATTTCCCATCGAAGGCAAGGAAGTGTCGATCACCCAGGCGACCGACCTCTTGTCCGATCCCGACCGGGCGCGCCGCCAGATGGCGGGGCGCGCCATCGGACAGGTGCTGGGCGACCATATCCACACCTTCTCGCTGATCACCAATGTCCTGGCCAAGGACAAGGCGGTCGAGGATGTCTGGCGGCATTACCCGCATCCGGTCAGTGCGCGCAATCTGGCCAATCAGGTCGAAGACGAGGTGGTGGATGCTCTGGTCTCGGCGGTCAAGGGGGCCTGGGATCAGTTGGCGCACCGCTATTACGGCATGAAGGCCCGCTGGATGGGCCTTGAACACATGGACTATTTCGATCGCAACGCGCCCCTGCCCGAGGATTCCGATCACCGCTATACTTGTCCCCAGGCTACGGAACTGGTGCTTTCGGCCTATGGCCGCTTTTCGCCCGAACTGGCCGAACTGGGGAAGCGCTTCTTCGACAGTCCCTGGATCGATGCCGCCATCCGTCCGGGCAAGGCGCCGGGTGCTTTTGCCCATCCCACCGTGCCCAGCGCGCATCCCTATCTGCTGGTCAATTTCATGGGCCGGGCCAGGGATGTGATGACGCTGGCTCATGAGTTGGGGCACGGGGTACATCAGCTTCTTGCCGGAGCGCAGGGTCCCTTGCTCTCGGAAACGCCGCTGACCTTGGCGGAAACCGCCTCGGTCTTCGGCGAGATGCTGGTTTTCCGCGCCATGCTGAAAGACGAGACCGATCCCAAGAACCGGCGCGTGCTTCTGGCTGGCAAGGTCGAGGACATGCTGAACACCGTGGTCCGTCAGGTGGCTTTTTACGAATTCGAGCATCGGGTGCATTCCGAGCGGCGCCTGGGCGAGATCGGCCCCGACCGTCTGGGCGACATGTGGCTTGAGGTCCAAAGAGAAAGCCTGGGACCGGCCTTCAATTTCTCGGACGAGTACCGGCATTTCTGGTCCTACATCCCCCATTTCGTCCATACCCCCTTCTATGTCTATGCCTATGCCTTCGGCGATTGCCTGGTTAATTCGCTGTATGAAAGCTATCGCCAGGGCCTGCCCGGCTTCGAGCGGCACTATCTCGACATGCTGAAAGCGGGCGGCACCTTGCGTCATCGTGATTTGCTGAAGCCCTTCGGGCTGGATGCCTCGGACCCCGCCTTCTGGCGTCGGGGGCTTGACGTCATTACCGGCTTCATCGACGAGTTGGAGAAGATGGGTTGAGCTCTTCCGACAGCTCTCGTCTATCCGGGCGCGTCAAACGCTATGCCCAGGTAGGCAGGGCGGTCGGCGGCTTGGCGTTGGGCGCAAGAGAAGACCGCGCCCAGAAGCTGAAAGAGGCCCTGGGCGGATTGAAGGGGCCTTTGATGAAGGTGGCCCAGATCATGGCCACCATTCCCGACGCCCTGCCCGCCGACTATGCCGCCAGCTTACGCGAATTGCAGTCGAATGCGCCCCGCATGGGCTGGCCCTTCGTGAAGCGGCGCATGGTGGGGGAGTTGGGGCCGGATTGGCAGGCCAGATTCCAAGACTTCGAGATCGAGGCGGCGCACGCCGCCTCACTGGGCCAGGTTCACCGTGCCACGGCACATGATGGTCGGGCCTTGGCCTGCAAGCTGCAATATCCCGGCATGGACTCGGTGGTGGCGGCCGATCTTAAGCAGCTCAAACTGATCTTTGCGCTCTACAAGGCCTATGACGGCGCCATCGACCCGAAGGAAATCCATGCCGAATTGTCGGAGCGCCTGACCGAGGAACTGGATTACAGGCGCGAGGCCGCCAATATGCGCCTCTACGCAGACATGCTGAAGGACGAGGCGGGGGTACAGGTTCCCGAGTCCCTGCCCGAATTGTCGACGGATCGCCTGCTGACCATGACTTGGCTGCAAGGGCGCCCCCTGCTGGAGTTGAAGGATTCCCCGCAGGAAATGCGCGATCAGGTGGCGCTCAACATGTTTCGGGCCTGGTATGTGCCCTTCTACCGCTTTGGCGTCATTCATGGCGATCCCCATCTGGGCAATTACACGCTAAAGCCCGACGGATCGGTCAATCTGCTGGATTTCGGCTGCATCCGCGTCTTTCCGCCGCGTTTCGTCAAGGGGGTGCTGGACCTCTACAAAGCCGTGGAGACGGGTGACCGTGATCTGGCCGTTTCAGCCTACGAGTCGTGGGGTTTTGCCAAACCCAGCGCCCAACTCGTGGAAACTCTGAACCATTGGGCATCTTTCCTGTTCGCCCCCTTGCTTGAAGATCGCCCGCGCCTCATTCAGGAAACGGTCTCACCCGGGGCCGAGGGCTACCGGGTGGTTGCAAAAGTGCAGGAAGAGCTCCGCCGAATGGGTGGGGTGCGCCCTCCCCGGGAGTTTGTGCTGATGGATCGGGCGGCGATTGGGCTGGGTTCGGTCTTTTTGCACCTGCGAGCACGCATAAACTGGCACCGGCTATTTCACACCGTTGTTGGTGATTTTTCCCTGGAAGAGCTGGGAAAACAGCAAAATACGGCCCTCTTGTCGGCCGGTGTTGCACCCGCGAAAAAAGACTGACGCCCTGCTTGCGTGGGTCAGATGAGTGTGGTAGACAAACCACGCGCTTGGGCAGCCCTGTCCCAAGCCGAATGGTAATCGTTTTGTCAATTCAGGCTCCTGGGTCTCCAGGACATTCTTCGAGGACTCGTCCGCGTGTCTAGCGATTCATCCGGTGCTTCCGGCCTGGCCGAACGGTACGCTTCGGCGCTTTACCAGTTGGCCGAGGAGGGGGGGGCTCTCGACAAGGTAGCCCAGGACCTCAAGGACCTGAAGGCCATGGTTGCCGCTTCGGAAGATCTGCGCCGCTTTCTTAAGAACCCCATTCATTCCCGGGCCGAGCATGAGCTGGCCCTTCTGTCCCTGGCCGTCAAGGCCGGGTTCAACGATCTGACGCGCCGTTTCCTGGGCTTGGTCGCGCGCTCGCGCCGCCAGGATGCGCTGCCTGCCATGATCGGCGCCTTTCTTGCCCGTCTGGCCAAAAGCCGGGGCGAGATGACCGCCCAGGTCAAGGCGGCGCAGGCGCTTTCCGATGCCCAGACCGCCGACCTCAAGGCCCAGTTGGCCAAGTCGGTTGGCGGCAAGGTCGATCTCGACGTGACCGTCGATCCTTCGCTGCTGGGGGGACTTATCGTCCGCCTGGGTTCGCGCATGATCGACACTTCGCTAAAAACCAAATTGCAACACCTCAAGCTCTCAATGAAAGGGGTCGGGTGATGGAAATCCGCGCCGCCGAAATTTCCGCTATCCTTAAGGAACAGATTGCCAAGTTCGATACCGAGGCCAAGGTCGCAGAAGTCGGCCAGGTCCTCTCGGTCGGCGACGGCATCGCTCGCATCCACGGCCTCGACAATGTCCAGGCCGGTGAGATGATCGAGTTTCCGGGCTCGACCATGGGTATGGCCCTCAACCTTGAAATCGACAATGTCGGCGCCGTCATTTTCGGCGATGACCGCGGCATCAAGGAAGGCGATACGGTCAAGCGGACCGGCGCCATCGTTGAGGTGCCCGTGGGCAAGGGGCTTCTGGGCCGCGTCGTCGACGCGCTCGGCAATCCCATCGACGGCAAGGGCCCCATCGTGGCGGCGGAGCGCAAGCGCGTCGACGTCAAGGCGCCCGGCATCATTCCCAGGCGTTCGGTGCACGAGCCCATGCAGTCGGGCATCAAGGCGGTGGACGCCCTGATCCCGGTGGGACGCGGCCAGCGCGAGCTGGTCATTGGCGACCGCCAGACCGGCAAGACTGCCGTGCTGCTCGACACCATCATCAATCAGAAGAACGTCAACGCCGGAACCGACGAGAAGCAGAAGCTTTACTGCATCTATGTCGCCATCGGCCAGAAGCGTTCGACCGTGGCTCAGATCGTGAAAACGCTGACCGATCACGGCGCCATGGACTATACGATTGTTGTGGCGGCCACCGCTTCCGAGCCCGCCCCCCTTCAGTATCTGGCCCCCTATACGGGCTGCACGATGGGCGAGTTCTTCCGTGACAACGGCATGCACGCCCTCATCATTTATGACGATCTTTCCAAGCAGGCCGTGGCCTATCGTCAGATGTCGCTGTTGCTGCGCCGTCCGCCCGGACGCGAAGCCTATCCCGGCGACGTGTTCTATCTGCACTCTCGTTTGCTTGAGCGCGCGGCCAAGATGAACGACGCCCACGGCTCGGGCTCGCTGACCGCTTTGCCGGTGATCGAGACGCAGGCCAACGACGTGTCGGCCTACATTCCCACCAACGTGATTTCGATCACCGACGGCCAGATCTTCCTGGAAACCGAGTTGTTCTATAAGGGCATCCGCCCGGCGCTGAACGTCGGTCTGTCGGTGTCGCGCGTCGGTTCGGCGGCTCAGATCAAGGCCATGAAGCAGGTGGCGGGGTCGATCAAGCTGGAACTCGCCCAGTATCGCGAAATGGCTTCCTTTGCCCAGTTCGCTTCGGATCTCGATCCGTCGACGCAAAAGCTCTTGAATCGCGGTGCGCGTCTGACCGAGCTTTTGAAGCAGCCGCAATACACGCCGATGCCGGTCGAAGAGCAGGTGGTGTCGATTTTCGCGGGCGTGAAGGGTTATCTCGACAAGCTGGCGGTGAACGATGTCACGCGCTTCGAGCATGGCATGCTGGCCGAACTTCGCACCAAGCAGGGCGCCCTGCTTGAGGCCCTTCGCACCGAAAAGCAGATCACACCCGCCATCGAGGAGAAGATCAAAGCCTTCCTCGACGGCTATTCAAAAACCTTCGTTTAAGAGCTAAAGCCCAGGGAACCGGCTGCCAATGGCCAACCTCAAGGACTTACGGGTCAGGATCAGCAGCGTCAAGTCGACGCGCAAGATCACCTCGGCCATGAAAATGGTCGCGGCCTCGAAGCTAAGGCGCGCTCAGTCGGCGGCCGAAGCGGCGCGTCCTTATGCCGAGCGCATGGAACGCATGGTGGGATCGCTGGCGGGCAGTCTGCCCCAGGGCGCTCCCGGCCCGGCCCTTTTGTCGGGCAACGGCAATGACCGGGTGCATCTGGTCGTTCTCGTGACCTCGGATCGAGGTCTGTGCGGCGGCTTCAACAGTTACGCCGTGCGCAACGCCAAGCAGTTTTTGAACGAAAAGCTGGCCCAGGGCAAAGAGGTCAAGATTTTGTGTGTCGGCCGCAAGGGTCGCGAGCAGTTGAAGCGCGAATACGGCGCTTATATCCTCGAAACCTTCGAGGGCATGGGCCGCAAGGGCATGAACTACGGCGACGCGCTTGATGTGGCTGGACGCGTCACCAAGCTGTTCAACGAGAACAGCTTTGATGTCGCCACGCTGATCTACAACCGCTTCAAATCGGCGATCAGCCAGATTCCGACACGCCACCAGTTGATCCCCTTCCTGTTCGACGCGGCTAGCGAGGAAGCGGGCGATCCGGCGCTCCGCTCGATGTACGAATTCGAGCCTTCCGAGGAAGAAATTCTGGAAAAGCTGCTGCCCAGGAATCTGGCGACTCAGGTTTTCAGAGCCCTTTTGGAAAGCTTTGCTTCCGAGCAGGGTGCGCGCATGACCGCCATGGACAATGCAACCCGCAATGCGGGCGACATGCTGAATGCGCTGACGCTGCGCTATAACCGCACGCGTCAGGCCAACATTACCAAGGAACTGATCGAAATCATTTCCGGCGCTGAAGCGCTGTGACGAACGCTTAAAGGAGTTCATCCATGACTGAGAGAAATAGCGGCTTCATCACCCAGGTTTTGGGCGCCGTGGTGGATGTGAGGTTCGAAGGAGAGCTGCCTGCCATCCTCTCGGCCCTGCATGTGCAGCATCAAGGATCGACCCTGGTTCTTGAAGTGGCGCAGCATCTGGGCGAATCGACCGTGCGCACCATCGCCATGGACTCGACCGACGGCATGGTCCGTGGTCAGGCGGCTGTCGCTACCGGCGAGCCGATTACCGTTCCCGTCGGGCCTGAGACGCTGGGTCGCATCATCAATGTGGTGGGCGAGCCGGTGGACGAGCGCGGCCCGGTCAAGACGGCCAGGCGCTTTCCCATTCACCGTTCGGCCCCTGAATTCGTCGATCAATCGACGGAAACCGAAGTGCTGGTGACGGGCATCAAGGTCATCGACCTATTGGCACCCTACGCCAAGGGCGGCAAGATCGGCCTGTTCGGCGGCGCCGGTGTGGGCAAGACCGTTCTGATCATGGAACTCATCAACAACGTCGCCAAGGCGCATGGCGGTTATTCCGTCTTCGCTGGTGTGGGCGAGCGCACACGCGAAGGCAACGATCTCTATCACGAAATGATTGAATCGGGCGTCATCAACCTGCAAGGCGCTGGCTCCAAGGTGGCCCTGGTTTACGGCCAGATGAACGAGCCGCCGGGTGCGCGCGCCCGCGTCGCCCTCTCGGGCCTGACAGTGGCCGAGTATTTCCGCGACGAAGAAGGCCAGGACGTGCTGTTCTTCGTGGACAACATCTTCCGCTTCACCCAGGCCGGTTCCGAAGTGTCGGCTCTTCTGGGCCGCATTCCCTCGGCGGTGGGCTATCAGCCGACGCTGGCAACCGACATGGGCACGTTGCAAGAGCGCATCACCTCGACCAAAAAGGGCTCGATCACCTCGGTGCAGGCCATTTACGTGCCCGCCGATGATTTGACCGATCCAGCACCCGCCACCTCGTTCTCGCATCTTGACGCCACCACGGTGCTGTCGCGTCAGATTGCCGAGCTTGGCATTTATCCGGCGGTCGATCCCCTGGACTCGACCTCGCGCATTCTCGATCCCAATGTCGTGGGCAAGGAGCACTATACCGTCGCCCGCGAAGTGCAGAGGGTGTTGCAGACCTACAAGTCGCTGCAAGACATCATCGCCATTCTCGGCATGGACGAGCTCTCGGAAGAAGACAAGCTGGTGGTGGCGCGCGCCCGCAAGATTCAGCGCTTCTTGTCGCAGCCCTTCTTCGTGGCCGAAGTCTTCACCGGCAGCCCCGGCAAGCTGGTCAGCCTGGAAGACACCATCAAGGGCTTCAAGGGCATCGTGGCCGGCGAGTACGACCATCTGCCCGAATCGGCCTTCTACATGGTGGGCAACATCGAAGAGGCCGTCGAAAAGGCCAAGAAGATGGCGGCCGAAGCGGCTTAAGGACACAAGGTCATGGAAAGCAATCTGGTTCAGTTCGATCTGGTCAGCCCCGAGCGCCTTCTGGTGTCCGAGGCCTATGACATGGTCGTTGTGCCGGGTTCGGAAGGCGATTTCGGCGTCCTGCCCCGTCACGCGCCGATGATCGCCACTTTGCGTCCCGGCGTGATCGACATTTATGAAAACGGCGTCATCACGGAACGATTGTTCGTGGCGGGCGGCTTTGCCGAGGTTACGCCGGAACGTCTGACCGTGCTGGCCGAAGAAGCCATTCCCCTGTCGGACATCGATTCGGATGCCACCAAGGACCGCCTGAAGACCGCCAAAGAGGCCTTCGAGGCGGCCGATACCGACACCGCCCGCGCCGAGGCCGAGGCCGAAATTGGCATCGCCGAAGCCATGCTGGCCGCCATCGCCAAGATGGATGGGGTCAGGCATTAAGCTCTTGGGCAAATCCCGCACTTGCGGGACGGCGCCACTTGACGGCAAACTTCTGCCAGATCAGGAGTTTCCATGAACAAGCATTGGACATTGGACGATATTCCCTGGGACCGCTTTGACCGGTCCCTGGTGGATGATGGTACGATCAAGGTCATCAAGGCGGCGGCCCTGACCGAATATAATGCGCGCCATTACACGACCTATCTGCGCAATATTTTTCACGCCGACTCCACCTTTCAGCAGATCGCTCTGGTCTGGGCCGAAGAGGAAGTGCAGCACGGACTGGCCCTGGGCCGATGGTCCGAGCTGGCCGATCCGGGATATGACTTCGAGCAGGCCTTCAAGAAATTCACCACTGGCTATGTCATTCCCGTCGACAAGGACAAATCGATTCGCGGATGCCTGCAAAGCGAGCTTCTGGCCCGCTGCCTCGTGGAAACCGGAACCAGCTCGATGTATTCCGCCATCGCCGATCACACCGACGAGCCGGTTTTGAAGCTGCTCTGCCGCAAGATCGCCGCCGACGAATTTCGCCACTACAAACTCTTCTACACCTACATGCAAAAAGTCCCTGCCGCCGAGAAGGCCTCGCTTCTGGCCCGCGTCAAGGTGGCGGTGGGCCGCCTGCGCGAAGTCGATGACGACGAACTGGCCTTCGCTTTCCATTGCGCCAATGAGACCGGACAGGCTTACGATCTTCAGCGCTGCAACAACGCCTATTCCCGCCAGGCCTTTTCCTATTATGGCCGCTATCACATCGAGCGCGCGGTCGGCATGATCTTCAAGGCGGTCGGGCTCAAGCCCCATTCCTGGATTTCGACACTCGCCAGCACTTACGCCGAGAAGGTCATGCAGGGCCGCGTGGCCGCATGATCGAAATTGATCAGTTGCAGCACGTCTATCCCGGCTCGCGCCATATCGCGCCGCGCACGGCCCTGCATGGCTTGTCCCTGAAGGTAGACGAAGGCGAATTGGTGATTCTGTCGGGCCCCAACGGCTCGGGAAAATCGACCTTGTTTCGCATTCTGGCGGGCCTTATGCGGCCCAGTTCGGGCACGGTGCGCGTGGGCGGCTTCGACTTATTCAAAGAGCCCGCCAAAGCGCGCGCCCTGATGGGCGTGGTCTTTCAAAGCCCGGCCTTGGACAAGCACCTCACGGTGCTTGAGAACATGCGCCTGCAAGGTGCGCTCTACGGCTTGTCGGGTGCTCTGTTGGACAGCCGCATGGAAGAGGCTCTGGCCTGGAGCGATGTGAAAACGCGTCTGGCCGACAAGGTGATGACGCTTTCCGGCGGGCTTGCCCGTCAGGTCGAACTGGCCAAATGTCTGCTGGCCAGGCCAAGGCTGCTGCTGCTCGACGAGCCGACGACGGGGCTTGATCCCTTAAGCCGCCGCTTGTTTCTGGATACGCTGGCCAGGTTGCATGCCGAGCGCAACATGACCGTTCTGATGACCAGCCACATTTTTTCCGAAGCCGAGAATGCCGGACGCGTCGCCATCTTGAGAAACGGCCATCTGCTGGCCTATGACACTCCAAGACATTTGCGCTCGATCCTGGGCAGCGAGGTCATCGTCATCCGTTCCGCGGCACCCGACGCATTGGCATCCCTGCTCGAAGCCGAAATGGGCATTGCCAAGCTTAAAAGATATGGCGACGAGCTGCGCATCGAGGATGTCGCCCCTTCTGAAAGTCTGGCTCTGCTCGAGCGTCTGCTTGAGCGCCATCGCCCGGATATTCTCAGCATCGCCATCAAGCAGCCCGAGCTTGAGGATGTGTTCCTGCATGTCACCGGCCACCACCCGGATGGAAACGAAGAGGTGGCGGCATGAACACCAGGGTCGCCCTTGCACTGGCCTGGCGCGAATGGATCAGATTCATCCGTCAGCCGCAGCGCGTCGTGGGCAGCATCGGCCAGCCCCTGCTGTTCTGGCTGTTCCTGGGTTCGGGCTTCTCACCCTCCTTCAAGCCGCCGGGCATGGGCGAGATCGGCTATCTCGAATATTTTTACCCCGGCGCCCTTTTGATGATGCTGCTCTTCGCGGGAATCTTCTCTTGCATCACCGTGATCGAGGACCGCGACCAGGGATTTCTGCAAAGCGTTCTGGCGGCTCCGGTGGCGCGCTTTTCCATCGTGGCCGGAAAGGTGGGCGGGGCGGCGCTGATTGCCCTGGCGCAATGTCTGATTTTGTTGCTGGCGGCTCCGTTGGTGGGGTTGGTGCCCAGCGCTGGCGGTGCCCTTTTGCTGCTCTTGGGTCTGGTGCTGGCCTCGGTGGGATTCACCGCCCTCGGCTTCGGCATTGCCTGGGGCATGAACAGCACCGCCGGATTTCATGCCGTGATGATGGTTTTTCTGATGCCGCTTTGGATGCTCTCGGGTGCCTTGTTTCCCACCCAGGGTGCGCCTCAATGGCTTTCCTTTCTGATCGGGGTCAATCCGGTCAGCCATGCCCTGACCCTGATTCGCGCCCCCTTCTATGCCGATGTGCCCCATCTGCTGGCCGATCCGCACTATCTGGGCGCAATGGGAATCGCAGCCGTCTGGGCGGCGCTGTGTCTGGCTTTCTCGCTTTGGCGCGTGGGTCGGGTGGAAAGAGGCGTCAAGCCTTCGGGCATTTGAGCGCGGAAATCAGTCGCTCGGAGCTGCCATAGCGTCCCAGGTCGCGCATGCGCCGGAAACTGGCCTCAGCACCTGCAAAGGCGTGTAGCGTGGGGGCAACCGACGTGATCAGAGCAGGCGGAACCAAGGCGGCGATGCCCGATGGGGTGCGCCACAAAGGCTGATAGATCAGGCCCGTTTCTTCGGCCAGACGGGCGATGGCCCCCAGCAGTTCGAAGCTGATGGAGTCATGGAACAGCCAAAGGGCGTCGGGCGCCGCGAAGGGTCTTGTTCCGTGAAAATCACGCGCGATCTGGCGCTCGGTATGTTCGCCATCGATAAAGACCATATCCCAGGGCGCTGGGGCGTGATCGCGGGCAACGCGTTCCATATCCTGGGGCGAGGTTCCCTGGACGGCCAGCAGGTTCGAAAGCCCCTCCTCCTGGGCTATTCGGTTGGTCATCCGAAGGCCTTCCAGCGTGTCCTCGGTATCGCAGCAATCGACAGCCAGAACATGGGCCTTGGGAAAGATCAGCGCCATGGCAAGGGCGCTCCAGCCGAACGAATTTCCGATGATCAGAATATTGGCGGGCTGCCAGTCGGCGGCCAGGGTTTCCAGAAAGTAGAGTTCCTGAACGGCGATTCCGGCGGCGGCATTCCAGGTTTCGCCCTCTCTGAACAGATAGGTGAAGGGAGAGATGGGCTCGCCATAGACATGGGTGGGATTAAAGCCGGTGGAAACTTCAAAGCCGCGTTGTTCGTAGATGGCGCAAAGACGTCCGAGAACAGCCATCTGATCAGCCTGCTTCGGCGGCCAGCGGCGAGGGCAGTTTCATCAGCTTGGTCATCAGATATTCCAGATCCTCGGCGCCGAACTGCACGTCGGCCATGCCATACTGGGTCAGAATGCGCTCCAGCATCAGGCGCGAATGGCGCTCGCGGTCGCGAGGCGCTCCATCATAGCGCGTTTCGCGTTCCACCTCGACGGCGGCGAAGAAGGCCTGGAAAAGCTGTTTTGGCAAGCCTGCCCGCTCGAAAATGGCGCGAAAGCCAAGACGCCCGGAATCGTGAATCAGAATGCGCGTATTGACCAGGGGCACGCCGGAAAGCTGCGCCAGGCCTGCCTCGAAGAAGCGCAAGTCTCCCATGCACAGGCCTCTGAGGATGATCGAGGCGGTCAGGCGTTCGTTGCGGTGCAGGTGGCGCACCAGAAGCTCGACATCGCCCATGTCGTAATCGCCAGCCAAACCCAGAATCGCCCGTTCGCGGCTTTGCAGAGCGATCATGTCGGCCTGCTCGGCGGTCATTTCCGGGCGGCTCATCAGATAGCGGCGCAGATTCTCGGAGGCTCTGGCCATCAGGCGTTCGGCCACCGTGATCGGAAGTTTTGCCCGGTGCGCCAGCTTGTCTTGAACGCTCTCGTTGTCGCCAAAACTGTCGATCACCACTTTCAGCGAATTTTCCGAAATGTCGGCGCCTTCATTGGCGACCAGGGTTTCCACGACAACGGCGCTTTTGGTCTCGACCAGGGCCTCGGAAACCGTTTCCGAGACCTTGGCGCGGCTGGCGATGGCCACGTGGTGCCCAGTGCCCTGGCTTTGAATGATCTCGACCAGATCTTCGTCGGTCAGGATATCCGAATATTTCAGCATCGGAACGGCGACCGTTTCGACGTCGCGGGCAAGCTTGACCGCGACGTCGCGCGGCACATCGGGGCAGCTTTTCAGATGCAAGGCCAAAGCGCGGCGGACCCGCTCCTCGGCGTCATGCATCATGATGCGGAAAATATCCTCGGCTAGGCGGCGTTCGGAATCGCTGAGGCCATGCGCACTGAATCCCTCGGCCAGTTTGGCAGCCGTATCGGCCCGCGCCTCGGCGGAGGGGTTGGAGAGGAGGCGTTGTACATCCGCCTCGGAAAGGCCCTTTTTGATCGTCATGAACGTCTCAGCGCAAAGCCACGGTCCCAGGGGTTCTTTTGCCCGACTATAACTCTCATCAAAGCTTAAGGCCACACCTCTTGAAGGAATCCCTTAAGAAGGCGATCATAAGGCCGTTCTTGGTAACAACCTTTGTGGAGGCATCCATGCTTCTTCGTGCCGAAAACTCATTTTTGGCCGTGATCGATGTTCAAGAGCGCCTTTTGCCGGTCATGGCCGACCCGCGCAAGGTGCTTTGGGGGACGGCAATCCTGATGCGGGCGGCCTTAAGGCTGGGCCTGCCCATGGTCGTCACGGAGCAGTATCCCCAGGGGTTGGGGCCGACCCAGGCGGATCTCAGGCCCTTCATTCCCGAGGGCGCCCTTTTCACCAAGCTGCATTTCGCCAGTACCGGCGAAGAGGGGTTTTTGGAGCGCGTGGCTGGGTTCGGGCGGCGTCAGGCGGTGCTGGCGGGCATCGAATCCCATATTTGCGTCACGCAGACCGCCTTGGGTCTGAAGGCGGCGGGCTACGAGGTCTTTGTTGCCTTCGATGCTTGTTCTTCCCGCCAGATCGCCAGCATCGAGACGGCACGTCAGCGCTTGGCTGCGAACGGAATTGAAATCGTTACCGTCGAGATGGTGGTCTTCGAGTGGCTGGGTCGGGCGGCGACCCCGGAATTCAAAGAATTGTCTGCTTTGATCAAATAGAGGGGCCTATGTCTCAACCTGTCGTATTGTTGCCGGGCTTGCTTTGCGATGGCGCTCTCTTTGGCCATGCCATGGAAACCCTTGGCGATGTGGCGCATTTCCACGTTGCAGACTTGACCGAAGACGAAAGCATTTCCGGCATGGCTAGGCGCGTTCTGGCCTGGGCGCCCCCGCGGTTCTCTTTGCTGGGGCTGTCGATGGGCGGCTATGTGGCACAGGAAATCATGCGCCAGGCGCCGGGCCGGGTGACGCGTCTGGCCCTTCTCGACACGACCTTCAAGCCCGATACCGAGGAAGGCCGCGCCAGGCGCCTGGGTCTGATCGACTTGGCCCAGACCGGGAATTTCAAAGGCGTAACGCCGCGCCTGCTGCCGATGCTGGTTCACCCCGATCATGTCGATAATCCCCTGATTGCTGGCACTGTGCTGGCCATGGCGGAATGGGCAAAGAGGCTTTCGTGCGCCAGCAGACCGCCATCATGGGGCGTGTCGATGGGCGAGCCGACCTCGAGCGCATTACCTGCCCGACGCTGATTCTGTGCGGGCGGCAGGATCAACTGACCCCGCTTGAGATTCATCGCGAAATGGCGGGGCTTGTTTCTGGGGGCAAGCTGGTCATCGTCGAGGATTGCGGACACCTGTCGCCGCTGGAACAGCCCCGTGCCGTCAGCGCCGTTTTGCGCTATTGGCTGGCAGAGGGGCAGGCTTCGCCTTGATCTTGGGGGCAGGGGCCACCACGTTGCGCGTCGAGGCATAGGCGATGCGCATCGCCACCAACAGCAAGATCAGCAGAAAGACCGGCAGGGCAAAGACCAGCAGAAGCTGATGGTCCAACTCCTCGATCGGAGGGGTCCAGGAAAGCATTTGTGCGCCTGGAACGGACGATGTTTGAGGCAGCAAGGCGGGTGGCGTTGCGAAGCGCTGACTGTAGGCATAGATCACGCCCTCGCGTATTTCCGCCTGTGCCTTGATCGGTTGGGCATTGACGGCGCCCTGGCGGCTGGAAAGAACCAGCCCCTCGGATGGAACCAGCGAAACCAGCCAAAGGGTGCGCATGTTGTCCTGGCATTGTGCGCCGACCACGGAAACGGCACGGCGCAGAAGATGCTTGAAACGGTCGCCGCCGATATCGGAAGACTGAGCCACGGCGAGCAGGCTTTGGGAGGCGCAAGGAGTGACGCGCCCCTGATCATCGGCGCGGCCGACGGCGAAAACCTCGGCCTCCTCGTTCATGCTGGAGCCCATCCAGGACAGGACCGTGCGGTCGGCAAGGCCGATCAGAAGGTTTCCGCCCGTGCTCGTGCCCGCCTTCGCATCGGACAGAGGCACCCCGCTTTTCCAGATCGTCTCGAATTCAGTCTCTGGCTCCCATTTTCCCTGGGCGTTCTGGCTTTCGATCTTCAGTTTTCCTGCGCCTTCGGCGCGACCCTGCCCGCATCCGCCCTCATAGGAAAAGCGGTAGCGCGACCATGCCTGAACGCGTTTCATGCCGATCCAGACCCAGCAGGCGCCGGTATCGACCCATCTTGCGGAATCCTCTTCCGAGCCCATGGCCTGGGCGGCCTTCAGGACAGCCAGAACCGGCTTGTGAAGGCTGGTCTCGTCCAAGGGAGGCGGTCCGGGGGGAACGAAGGCTGGAATCGCCCTGGGCTCAACCGGCTGACGGGGTGCCGCCACGGGCGCCGGAGGTGCGGTCTTGAGGGCAGGTGCCGCTGTCTTGGCGGAAGGAAGCTGCAAGGTATTCTTGGAGGGTTCCTTGGCGGGGACGGCCTTCGTCTGAGCCGGTGCGGTCGCAGGCGCTGGTGCGGGAGCCGCTTGTTGCTTTGCTGTCGGCGCCGGTGTGGGGGTGGGAGCAGGCGCAGCCTTTTCAGGCGTAAAGGGGGTGGGAGCGGGGGCCTGTGACCATGCCGAAGCGGTTCCCAGAGCGCAAGCAAGCGTCAGGGCAATCAGCAACCGATGGACCAAAATCACGACCAACCCTCTCCCCGCAAACCGGCGCCACTCTGCCCGGCGCCCCGTTCTATCTCGAATGTGTCAGTCCATGCTGGCGCGTAATCACGTCCAGCATCCCGAAGACCGAGACACCCGCATAATAGTGATCGAGGAGCGTCTTGCCTTCAACGCCCAAATCGCGAATCGAGCGATCAAAGCCATCTTTTAACCGGGTGTCCAGGTCGCCCTGCCAGTTGGTGAATTCCGAATCGAACATGGGATAGGTCATTTTCGTCTCCCTTCGAAAAGATGGGCATTTGTGACCGATGGGTCTTTTCTGCCGGGTAGGACCGACCGAAAGGCGCCGGAATGGCCCGATTCATGCCCTTCGGTGATTCTTCCTGCATCGCCCGTGCCATGCATCCCTGCGTTCTTGCCTGTTTCCCAGAAGTTCTCTGGCCTGGCGTGGCATGGATTGGCTATGATCCCCGCCATGGATGAGTCACCCCACGCCTTTGACGAGGCCGCCCGCCAGGGCCTGTACCGCGCCATTTTTTCCAGGCGCGACGTGCGTGCGCAATTCAAACCTGACCCGGTGCCCGACGAGGTGCTGGCCCGCCTTCTGAGGGCGGCGCACCACGCGCCTTCCGTGGGCTACATGCAGCCCTGGAGTTTTCTTTTGATCAGGGACAGGGGGGTGCGCAGCCGGGTCAAGGCGTTGTTCGACAGGGCCAATGCCGAGGCCAGGGCCATGTTTGAAGATGAGCAGGGGGCGGCCTATGCGCGCCTCAAGCTTGAGGGCATTCTCGATTCGCCTTTGAATCTGTGCATCACCTGCGATCCCGAGCGGGCAGGCAAGGTGGTGATCGGGCGCACCCATATTCCCGAGATGGACGAATACAGTACGGTCTGCGCCGTGATGAATTTGTGGTTGGCGGCCAGGGCCGAAGGACTGGGCGTAGGCTGGGTGTCGATCCTTGATCCCCAGGCCCTGAAGACGGTGCTGGGTATTCCCGAACGCGTGATCCCGGTGGCCTATTTGTGCCTGGGTTCCGTCACCCATTTCCTGGATAAGCCCGAACTGGAAACGGCGGGATGGCGTCATCGTCTGGCCCTTGACGGCTTGGTGCATCTGGATCGCTGGGGTGCTGAAGGCCCCGATGATCTGCTTCCCTTGCTGCGCGGCGAAATCCGCCATCAGACGTCGAGTTCCTGAACGAACTTGGCGCGCTCCTGAATGAATTGGAAACGCAGCTCCGGGCGCTTGCCCATCAGCGTGTCGATCATGCGGGCCGCTTCCTTGGCTTCCTCGATATCTTCCTCGCTGCGCCCGTGGGCCAGGCGGACTCTCAGCAGGATGCGTCCCTTGCGGTTCATCGTGGTGTCCTTCAATTGCTGCGGCGGCATTTCGCCCAGACCCTTGAAGCGGCTGATCTCGACCTTGCCCTTGTTCTTGAAATCCGAAGCCAGAAGCTCTTCCTTATGGGCGTCGTCGCGGGCATAGGCCGAGAGCTTTCCGGTCGAAAGCCGGTAGAGCGGCGGCATGGCGAGATACAAGTGCCCCTGCTCGATCAGTTTGGGCATTTCCTGATAGAAAAAGGTCATCAAGAGCGAAGCGATATGGGCGCCGTCGACATCGGCGTCGGTCATGATGATGACCTTTTCGTAGCGCAGTTTTTCTTCTTCGTAGTTGGAACGTGTGCCGCATCCCAGGGCTTCGATCAGGTCTTTTAATTCCTGGTTTGCGGCCAGTTTTTCCGCCGTGGCGCTGGCGACGTTCAGAATCTTGCCACGCAAGGGCAGAACGGCCTGGGTTTCGCGGTCGCGGGCCTGCTTGGCCGAGCCGCCGGCCGAATCGCCTTCGACCAGGAAAACTTCCGTGCCGTTGGCGATGGTGCGCGTGCAATCAGTCAGTTTTCCGGGCAGGCGCAAGCGGCGCGTCGCCGACTGGCGCTTGGTTTCCTTGGCTTGCTTCTTTCGCGCCCGCTCGTCGGCCCGCTCCAGACATTTGTCCAAAAGAATGCGCGCCGCCTGGGGGTCCGAAGTCAGCCAGTGATCGAAATGATCCTTGACGGCGGCTTCGACCAGCCGTGTTGCCTCGGCACTCGCCAGCTTTTCCTTGGTCTGTCCCTGGAATTGGGGATCGCGGATGAAGAGCGACAGAACGGCGGCAGCCCCTCCGATGACATCCTCGGCGGTGATCTGCGAGGCTTTCTTGTTGCCGATCATTTCACCATAGGAACGAAGCGAGCGCCCCAAGGCCGAGCGCAACCCCTGCTCATGCGTACCACCTTCCGGGGTGGGTACGGTGTTGCAGTAGGAATTCAGAAAATTATCCTCGTCGGCGGGCCAGGCAACGGCCCATTCCACCTGTCCCATATCGTCGGACAGGGCGGCTTGGCCCGCGAACAGGGCGGGCACCACCAGAGCGCGGCCCGAAAGCGAGGTCGCCAGGAAATCGCTCAGGCCCCCGGGGAAGTGCAGGGTCTCGCTGGCGGGCGTGGTATCGCCTTCGCGGATCAGGGCGGGATCGCACGACCAGCGGATTTCGATGCCGCGGAAAAGATAGGCCTTTGAGCGCGCCATGCGATACAGGGTGGCCGGGCGGAAATGGGCTCTGGGGCCGAAAATTTCGTGATCGGGATGGAAGCGGACCTGCGTGCCCCGCCGGTTTTGCACCGGACCCACGGTCTCCAGTTTCCCCTTGGCTTTTCCGCGCACAAAGCTTTGGCGGTAGAGCTTCTTGTCTCTCGCCACCTCGACCACCAAACTGTCGGAAAGCGCATTGACCACGGAGACACCGACCCCGTGCAGTCCGCCCGAGACCTTATAGGCGTCGCTGCCAAATTTGCCGCCGGAATGCAGCGTGGTCAGAATCACCTCAAGGGCCGACTGCTTCGGATATTTCGGATGGGGGTCGACAGGAATGCCGCGCCCGTTGTCGCGCACGGTGACATAACCCTCGGCTTCCAACATCAGATCGATCCAGGTGGCGTGACCGGCCAGCGCCTCGTCCATGGCGTTGTCCAGGACCTCGGCCACCAGATGATGCAGGGCCCGCTCGTCGGTGCCGCCGATATACATGCCGGGACGGCGTCGGACGGGCTCAAGCCCCTCCAGAACCTCAATGTCCTTGGCGG
>JADFZV010000042.1 GCA_015232335.1 Alphaproteobacteria bacterium
GCCACCACCACCGCCGCCGCCGCCGCCACCACCCGAGGCCGATGCCTGGTTGAGGTTTAACAGCAAGGGAGCGGTGTAAACCGCGGCCATCATCAGGCCAAGACGCGCCAAGGCCCGGCGGCGCCCGAGATCGGCGCCAGCCTTGGCCTCATGGGAAATCTGCAGGTTACTCATGGACATTCTCCTGAATGAATCGTTTGCTTCTTGAAAGAGCCGCTACGCCTGAATCCACTGCCCGTTTTTTCCAAGGCAGGCACGGCGATGGTTGACCAGAGTCTTCCCCCCAAGATTGAACACGCCGTTATAGGAACGGCACTTGGCGCCGCCCGTCCCTTTGTTGTCGGTCGAAAGTGGCAAAATTTGGACGTTGACCTGCTTTTGTGAATCCTGCCAGGCCACCCGCTTACCATCCGGCGTTTTGTCGAGCGCTGCTTGCACCTGGGCAACCAAGGCCTTGCGTTCGGCATCGGGCAGAACGCTGGTGTCGAATTCATGAGCCGTCAGCTTGCGTCCCGATGTTCCGTTGGACACCGATTCATCATGGCGCGCCACGTAATAACCGAGCGCCGGGGCGTAGTGGAAGGTGCGCGTCTGCCTCAGATAGCCGGAATAGGTTCTGTAGCAGACCACTTTCTGTGTATCGAAGGTTCCGGCGGGCACTGTCGTCTTTCCCGCACCATCGACCTTGCATTCCCAATCTTGCGTGTAGCGCTGTTCGGCCTTGCCAAGCTGTGCCTCAGTCATCACCAGATAGAATCGGGCATACTGCCCGGGCGATGGCGGCCACAAGGTTGTGGGTTTGAGATCGGTCTGCTGAAGACGTCCGGCATATTGCCCGCCCCACCATTGCAGATAGGGCAGCATGGGATTCTTGAACGTGGTTCTTGAAACGCCGCCGCTGGCGCGCCAAGTCAGCACATCGCCATCGACGCCGACCACGGTTTCGCTGCGCCCATCGTCGAAATGAAAGGATTCGCCCACCACGAAATTGGGTAAAGGCTCGCCCTTGACCGGCGCCATGCCAGTCCCCTGGGGCTGCCAGGAAGCGACTTTTGTACCGATCTCCTGTCCGGCAACACAGCCGACAAGCAAGATGGACGTAGCCCCCAACAGGGCGCAATTCAAAGCAACACGCATGGACCTTCTCCTGAATTTTCTTTCTGGCGTTTACTCGTCATTTTCACAGGCCAAAGTGAACTCTTGCCTTTTTCATATCCGATTGCCGGGGCCGAGGAAGTGACGGCTATCACCGCCAAGACACCTCCCCCGATGATGGAGAAAATGCACAGGACAAGCTGAACCCAGACTGAACGGATACCGGGAAATTCAACGCTCGCGGCCTGTGCTTTCCAGGGGCGCAGGGCAAAGAATTGTTATGGATTTGTGACGATTCTTTTGGGGAAAACTGGGCGCATTGTCACGGAACTGACACTGTATTTGTAACAATGCTTGGGCCATCTTGGCGCCATCCTTACCCCCATATCGTACGAGGGAACAAGATGAAGACCTTGACTAAGACTCTGGCTCTGGCCCCCCTGCTCGCTCTGGCCCTGGCCGCCTGCGCCGCCAATTATGGAAAGCCCGGCTTTTACACAGAAGTGAAGGATGGCCGTCTTTGGGTGTTCGAGGAAGGCTCGAAGGACCTGGAGCAGTTCAAGAAGACGGGCGAGCCCGCCAAGCAGTACACCAAGATCGGCGCCGGCCCCGATGGCATGACCATCAAATCCTCGGACGCCAAGGTGATTGACGCCTATATGGCCGCGAAGTAGTCCTTCGTAACGTCGCGGCTCTCTCCAAAACGAAGGGCCGGTCTTTCTCAAGACCGGCCCTGGCTTTTGGAAAACAATTCTCTAATGCGACATGATGACAGGTACGGTCATGTGCTTAAGGATGTGGCGCGTCGCCCCCCCCAGCACCATCTCGCGCAGGCGCGAGCGTCCATAGCAGCCCATGACGATCAGATCGACATTCTCGTCGGCGGCGCGTGACAGCAGCATGTTTCCGACATCGACATCTTCGGCAAAGACATGCTGTGCCTCAGCCTTCGCCCCATGACGGGCCAGATGCTGGGCGATGTCCGCCCCCGGCACGGCGCCGTGGCCGTTCCGCCCGCCCTTGGGATTGATGGCCAGAACGATTACCTGCTTGGCATCCCTTAAAACCGGAACCGTGTCGCCCACGGCCCTGGTGCTCTCGCGCGAGGCATTCCAGGCCACCATGATCCGCTCGCCCACCTTCTTGAAATTCCCCGTATAAGGCACAACCATCACCGGGCGGCCCAGTTCGAAGACCAATTCGTCCGCAATATCGATCGAAGCGGCTTCGGCCCCGGAAGACGTGTCGCGCTGTCCAACCACGACCAGATCGGCATAGCGGCCATGCAGGGAAAGCTGCTCGACCGGATGGCCTTCTACAGCGCGCCATTCCATGGCAACGCCCGCCGACTTGGCAATGCCCTCGAAAAGCGTCTGAGCCGCCGCCGTGGCTTCCTTTAGATACTTTGCCTGAACATCCTGAACCTGCTGACCCATCATGGCCTGAACGAATTCAGGAACCTCGGGATTCGATGCGATGAACAATCCGATCAGATGCGCGTTCTGGGCACGCGCCATTGATGCCGCCAGTTCAATTCGCGAAGCACAGCTCTTGGAACCGTCGACATGCACGAGGATATCCTTGTAAGGCATGGCACTCCTCATTTAGCGGGGCAGACCGGGATGTTGCGCTGCACACTCTAGCGCAAACGAAACAGCTTGGCATCCCTTCTCCTGAATTTACGAAGCGTAAATTGCAAATCAGGTCAGAGGGAGATTGTCGATCAGGCGTGTACGACCCAACCAGGCTGCTCCCAGAATGCGGGCAGGGGCTATGGGATGCTCGACAGGGGCAAGGCTGTCCGCATCGCGCACCTCAAGGTAATCGATCTTGGCAAAGCCCGCCTTGATCAAGCCTTTCGCCGCATCGGAACAGGCCCGAGAGGCCGCCTCTTCCGCCTGCACGCGTCTGGCTGCTTCGAAGAGCAAACGGTAAAGAACGGGAGCGATCTTGCGTTCTTCTGGCGTCAGATAGGCATTGCGCGATGACTTGGCCAGGCCGTCGGCTTCCCTCAAGGTGGGAGCGCCCAGAATGTGCACAGGAATATCGAGATCGCGAACTAGGCGCTTGATCACCTGAAGCTGCTGGTAATCCTTCTCGCCGAAGACGGCAAGATCAGGCAGGCCCTGCAGCAATAGCTTGGCGACCACGGTGGCAACGCCGGAAAAATGACCGGGGCGGCAGTTCCCACAAAGCCCTTCCGAAACGCCCGATAAGGAAATCGTCGTCGAAAATCCTTGCGGATACATGGCAGCGACGGTGGGCAGATAGGCCAGATCGCATCCGGCCTGTTTCAAGAGAGAAAGATCCGCTTCCTCTTGGCGGGGATAGCGGCTGAAATCCTCGTTGGGTCCGAATTGGGTGGGATTGACGAAGATCGACACCACCACGCGATCCGCCTGCTCACGCGCTTTGCTCAGAAGCGACAAATGCCCTTCATGCAAGGCCCCCATGGTCGGCACCAACCCAACCTTCAGCCCCTCTTTCTGCCAAGCGGAAACGCTGGCCCGCAACTCGGCCGGGCAAGTGGCATTCAGCATTACTCGGCCCCGCCTTCGGAGAGCTTGATCAGCAAGGGAACGTTATTCAGCATGACATGCGAATTGTCGGGAATCATGATAACGCCCAGCTTCTTCAGATGCGTAAAGGTGCGGCTGACCGTTTCGATGGTAAGGCCCAGAAAGTCGGCGATGTCCGAGCGGCTCATGGGCAGGGCCACCGGGCTCTCCGGCTGACCACGCTCAGTGGCGCGCCTTGCCAACGAGGCAAGAAACGAGGCCAGACGCTCCTGCGCCGTTTTGCGGCCTAGCCACAGCATCTGCTCATGCGCCCGCATCAATTCACGCACGGCCAGATCGAACATCCGCCTTTCCAGCATCGGCACCGATTCCCGCGTTGGATCAAGCACCTTCTGCGGAAAGCGGCAAGTGCTGGATTGGTTCAAGGTTTCCGCCGTATAGGGATAGCCGCCCAGATTGGTCAGGCCGAAAACATCGCCGGGAAAGAGAAAACCCACAATCTGGCGCCGTCCGTCGGACAGCAGTTTGTAAAGCTTCACCGACCCCGAGGTCAGCGCATAGATGTGGGCCGCCCTGTCGCCTTCCCGAAAGATGGTGTGCAGCGGCGGAAACTGGAACTGATCGCGCAGCGACAAGACCCGGGTGAATTCATCCTTCGGCAGCCGCGAACAGATCGAGGTTTCGCGGTTGATGTCGCAGATGCGGCAAAGCTGGGTGGGATGGTCGCTGGGACGGCTCCCCTCTGTATCTGCCGGATCGCGGCTTTCGCGGACATCAAAGGAAGCATTCATGAGGAAGGGGTATCCTTTTTGATATCCGGTTTTGCGCCGATCGGCTCGTCATCGAACAAAATACGGTGTGCCGCCCCGTCCAGATCCTCGAACTGCCCGGACTTCAAAGCCCACAGAAAGGCCATCAAGCCCCCCAGGCCCAGCAACAACGCCACCGGAATCAAAATCAACAGATTGGTCAAGTGCGTCTCCCAAGGCGCAGCGCATTCAGGATCACGACCAGCGACGAACTCGACATGGCCACCGCTGCAATCAGCGGTGTTACATGCCCGGCCATCGCCAGGGGGACGGTAACCAGATTATAGAGCAAAGCAAGCGCGAAATTTTGTTTCACCAGCCGACTGGCACTCCGAGCCACGGCCAGGGTCTCGGCCACGGGCGCCAGCCGATCCCCCTGAAAGACCACGTCAGCCGCGGTTTGGCTGACATCCACCGCCGTCGAGGGCGACATGGAGACGAAGGCCGCCGCCAGGGCGGGCGCGTCGTTCAGCCCGTCCCCCACCATCAAGGGATGCTTCCCGGCCGCCTTCAATTCCTCCAGCCGGGCCACCTTGTCGGCAGGCAGGCAGAGAGATTTCCAGTTTTTTATGCCTACTCTGTCGGCCAGGGATTCGACCGCCGTTGTCCGGTCGCCCGACAGCAATTCCAGAATATAATTCTTGTTCTTCAAGTCGCTGACGGTTGCCTCGGCGTCAAGACGCGGTGCGTCTTCGAAGGCAAAGCGGACAGCCGCCCTGCCGGGGCGGGCCAGCCATAATTCCGGCCCGGCGCCATCGGCCAGATCATCCGAGACTCCGCACCAGGCGCGTCGCCCCAGACGCACGCCCTGGCATTCCAGCCCCAGCCCGGCCATCTCCGAGACATGGGCTTCGGGAAGGATATCGGGGCGGGCACGGGCCAGGGCGCGGGCCAGGGGATGACGGCTGGACAGCGCCAGACCCGCCGCCGCTGCCAAATCCTTGTCCGTCCAGTCGCCCGGCATCAGGTCCGCCCGGCCCAGCGTCAGGGTTCCCGTCTTGTCGAACAGCACATGGTCAACCAGGGCCAGACGCTCAAGGGCGGTCGCACTCTTCAACAAAATCCCCCGCCGCATCAAGCGCCCCGAAGCCACCACCTGCACCACCGGCACGGCCAGCGCCAAGGCACAGGGACAAGTAATGATGAGAACAGAGACGGCGATCATCAGCGAGGGCTGCCAGGCCAGCCCCATCCACAATGTCCAGAAGAGAAAGGTAAGAAGGGCCGCCAGATGCACCACGGGCGCGTACCAGCGCGCCACCCGGTCGGCGATGGCGGCATAGCGGGCGCGTCCCTGCTCGGCTGTTTCCATCAGGCGCACGATTTCGGCCAGCAAGGTAGCCTCGCCGGTGGCCGTGACTTCCAGGCGCAAGGCCGCCGACAGATTCAGCATGCCCGCAAAGACCAGAGTGCCTGGCTGTGCTGGAACCGGCAGCGTTTCACCGCTGATCAGGCTGGCATCGAGATCGGAAACACCCTCGATCACGCATCCATCGATACCGATTCGCTCACCCGGTGCCGCCAGAACAATGCTTTTGGCGGGCACCTGACCGGGCGGCAGCAATTTGCGCGACCCATCGGGCAGCAGCACGGTTACGGCGCGTGCCCCCAAAGCGATCAGATGCGAAGCCGCACCCCGCGCCCGGCCCCTGGCCCGACTGTCGAGATAACGACCGATCAGCAGGAAAAACAAAAGCGAGATGGCAGCGTCGAAATAGGCATGCTCGCCAGCGCGAATGGTTTCCCAAAGACTCATGCCGGTGGCCAGCAGCACACCCAGGGAAATCGGCACATCCATGTTGGTGCGCCCCGCCCTCAAGGCCTCCAGAGCCGACGTGAAGAAGGGACGACCGGAATAGGCCACGGCGGGCAGGACGATCAAAGCCGACAGCCAATGCAGGAAGGTGCGGGTCGCCCAACCCATGGTGTCGGCATTCCCCGCCCAGACAGAGACCGAGAAGAGCATCACGTTGCCCGCCGCAAAGCCTGCCACGGCCATGCATTTCAGCAGCATCCGCTCATGCGCCGAGACGGCATCGCCCAACGCTTTTGGATCATAGGGAACAAGGCGATAGCCAAGCTGAGCGACGGTATGGATCAGCTCATTGGGATCGGCCGAGCCGGTCTTCCAGCGCAGTTCCAGACGGCGCGTGGTCATGTTGAGGCGGGCATGCGTGACACCTGGCTGGCGGGCCAGCACATTCTCAATCAGCCAGACGCAGGCCGCGCAATGCAACCCCTCGACCATCAGATAGAGAACCTGTTCGTCCTTCTGAAAGGATTTGGCGTGTACCGAAAAATCGAGAGACTGCGCCTCGTCATCCTCGGGCACCAGGGCGCGCTGGGTGGGATCTAGCGAGCGGCGCTGATAATATTGATCGAGCCCCAGGCCTTGAACCAGAGAAAAGGCAGCCCTGCACCCGGCGCAGCAAAAGCCGCCCTCGATCTCTTTGCCGGGGATCAGTTCCTGGCCGCAGTGACGGCAACTGGGCATTTCACCTTCAAGGTATCTGGATACGCTGGGCCAGTTGATAGCTGTCCTTCTCGGCGATGGCAACCACGCGCAGATCCCAGACCCCATGAAAATCGAGTTCCGCCCTGGCCGCATAGAGGCCATTACCCTTGGACACGAGGGGAATGCTGACGTCATGACCCGGCTGAACCGGACGGATGAACAGGGCGCGCACCGCCATGCCATCCAGCGGAGCGCCATCCTTGGCCTTGAAACTGGCCTCGACAGCCACCAGGCGCTTAGCCCCCATGTTTGACTCGGCAACCGGATCGACCTTGGCCTCGACTTGCCAGCCGAGTTCCGCCTGCCTGCGAGTCATCGCGATATTCGTGTTGTAGGCATTGCCCTTTTCATAATGGTTCTCGGTTTCAAGACCGGTAAAGGTGCTGGTGGCCGAATAGATCATGATGCCATTGGCAACCAGCACGACCATGAAGGCCGCCACGAAGATATAGGGATACCACCAGCCAGATTTACGCGTCTTCGCCATGTCCATTCCTATTCTTCCGGTCCTGCAAAGACATCCAGCGCCCTGGCAGTCTCGCCGGTCTTTAAATCGCGGATGACAACGGTGATGGGCACCGATCCCTTGGGCACGTTCTCACGCGCCACAGAGACGAACAAGCGGTAATCGCCGACCGAGTCAGGCTTGACCGGCAGCATGGGAGATTCGCCAGCGTCTTCCCGACCGATAACCGTCGTCTTGGCAACCGTGATTCCCTCGATCTCGAAGGCGATCTCGCGGTTCACCCGAACCATATTGAGAATTTTAAGGGTATAGCCGTTGCGCACCCCGCCATCCGACAGGCGCGAGAACAAGGGGGCTCGTTCGTGCAGCACATTCAGCTTCAAGCGGTCGCGCGTCGACAGAGAATAGGCCATGACGACACTGACGATGACCAGCACGCCAGCGTAGATCATGGTGCGCGGACGCAAAAGATGCGATTGCGGTTTCTCGCCGATCGATCTGGACTTCTGGTTGGCGACCGAATCATAGGTGATCAGACCGCGAGGCAGTTTAAACCGGTCCATCACATCGTTGCAGGCATCGGCGCACAAACCGCAATTGATGCAGGCCAGTTGCGAGCCTTCACGGATATCAATACCGGTAGGACAGGCCTGAACGCAGGCCTTGCAGTCCACGCAGTGGCCGCGTCCCTCGAAGTTGTCGTCCGTCTTGGCATGCGCCCTGGGCTCGCCACGCCAGCCTTCATAGGTGATGATCAGCGATTCGTCATCCAGCATGGCGCCCTGGAAACGGGCATAGGGACACATATAGATACAGGCCTGCTCGCGGGCCCAGCCCGCCATGACATAGGTGGTGGCCGTAAAGAGGAACAGGAACAGATAGGTGCCGCTGCCCGCAGCACCCTGGAATATCTCGCCCAGAACAGTAGGGGCGTCGTTGAAATACATGATCCAGGCGCCGCCGGTGAGCAGGCTGATAATCATGAAAAGAATATGCTTCAGCGTTTTCCTGCCAAACTTGGCAAAGCTCCAGGGGCTCTTGTCGAGCTGGATGCGATGCGTACGGTCACCCTCGACCTTTGCTTCGACCCATAGGAACAGATCAGTCCAAACCGTCTGGAAGCAGGCAAAGCCGCACCAGACGCGCCCGAACAGCGAGGTTGCGGCAAACAGAACGATGGCGGCGATGATCAGAAGGCCGGTCAGGTAATAGACTTCCTGCGGCCAAATTTCGATGAAGAAGAAATAGGCGCGCCTTGCCGGCATGTCGATCAGGATGGCTTGGCCTGGCCCCTCGCCACGGTCCCAGCGCAGAAAAGGCGCCAGATAATAAATGCCCAACAGAACGAACAGCGTCAGCCACTTGTAGCGGCGAAAGGCCCCTTTGACATTGCGCGGATAGGGCTTCTCATAAGAAGAGTAAAGCTTGCTTTGCTTGCCTTTGGTCTTGGCTGCTGCGGGCGAAGAATTTGCCATCTCTTGTTCCGTCCTGATTACAATGTTGGCGCCAGACTGTAGCGCAAGCTTGCGCACCGGAAGGGGCTGGTGCGCATATCCGCCATACCGTTTCAACATGCCGAATATCGGCGGCGCGGCTTGGCGAAGAGGCCCAAAACCTTAGGCCAGTTCATTGTGAAGGCTTTTATATTAGCCTGCCCTCAACTAACAATCCAGCCTTTATATGGGCTCTTTTTCTTGACCTCGATCAAACAAAACCGCCGCTTCCATCAAGAAAGCGGCGGTCTGCTCGAACCTAATGGCCTAAGGCCATGTTACTTTTCGCCGCCACCCAGCGAATGAACATAGATGGCAAGCATCTTGACCGTCTCGGCACCCAGGCGATCCGCCCAGGCAGGCATGACGCCGTGCTGGGGATTGGAGACCTGCAGGGCGATTGAGGTCTTGTCGCCCTTGATCTGCGTGAAGATGGCGTTGTTGAGGGCGGGCGCACCCGTCTCACGCATGCCAACGCCGCCTTCACCATGGCAAGCCACGCAGTTGTCGGTAAAGATCTGGGCGCCAGGGGCATTGGCATCGCCCTTGCCCGAGGACAGACCCACCACATAATCGGCAACCTGGTCGATCTCGGCCGGCTTCAGAACGCCCTCGACACCGAACTTGGTCATTTCGGCAAAGCGGGCCTTTTCATGACCAGAGCGGATGCCGTAGGCGATGGTCTGCTGAATGTCTTCCAGCTTGCCGCCCCAGATCCATTCATCGTCGGTTAGGTTGGCAAAGCCCAACGAGCCGCCACCACCCACGCCATGACAAGGAGCGCAGTTTTCGTTGAAGGCCGCCTTTCCGCCCGCCATCGCATAGCGCAGCAGACCCTGATCCTTGGCAATCTCGCCCACATCCTTGCCCTGGAAATCAGCCAGCCACTTGCCACGCTGCTGGGCCTGAACCACCAGATCCTTGGCCAGCTCATCGCGAGAGCTATAGTTGAAATAGCCCTTGGTGTAGCTTTTCAGGAAAGGAATCGACGGATAGAGAACAAAATATCCGATCGACCACAGAATTGAGGCCCAGAAAATATAGACCCACCATTTCGGCAAGGGCGTGTCCAGCTCCTTGATGCCATCCCACTCATGACCGGTCGTGTTCTGACCGGAGATGAGATCCTTTTCGACGTTAGCCATCGAGCGCTCCTCGTTCAATCGTCATTCAGGGGGATCGAGCCGTGTTCTTCCAGCTTGGCCTTATTTTTTGGCCAGAAAGCCCACGCCACGATGCCCACGAAGACTAAGAAAATCCAAACCGTCCATAAGGGACGTGCCAACTGATAAATTTCTTGCAATGACACGTCCCTTGCTCCCTTTACCGGTTAACCAACTCGGGCTTGACCGACTTGATGTCGACCAGCGTGCCGAGCATCTGGAGGTAGGCCACCATGGCGTCCATCTCCGTAATCTCGTCAGGCTTGCCGTCAAAGTCGCCGATCTTCGCCTTCGGGTAGCGGGCCTCGACAGCCTTTGCCGCATCACCGCCCTTGGCCTGAGCCTCGAGATCGGCAACCGCATTGGCGATCTGCTCGTCGGTATAAGGTACGCCGACCATCCTCAGCGTCTTCAATTCTCCAACGATGGTGGAAGCCACCGCCAGAGGACGCGTCATATGCGCATAAGTCGGCATGATCGATTTCGAGACGACGTTACGCGGATTGATCATGTGCTTGACGTGCCAGTCGTTCGAATACTTGCCGCCCACACGAGCCAAATCGGGGCCCGTGCGCTTGGAAGCCCACTGGAACGGGTGGTCGTACTGGCTTTCAGCCGCCAGGCTGTAATGACCGTAACGCTCCACTTCGTCGCGGAAGGGACGGATCATCTGGCTGTGGCAGTTATAACATCCTTCACGGACGTAAATGCCGCGGCCCGCCAGTTCGAGCGGCGAATAGGGACGCATCCCCTCGACCTTCTCGATGGTGTTTTCGATGGTGAACAGAGGAATGATCTCGACCAGACCGCCGATCGCCACCGAAACGACGATGCCGACGATCAAGGCAAGGGTGTTTGTTTCGAAGATTTTATGGCTGAACATTGCCACCCCCTTAACCACGAGCCAATACGTAGCCGGTTGCCTCGTAAGGCACTTCGTCACGCATATTGCCCAAAATAGTCTGGATGAAGTTATAGACCATGATCAAAGCACCCACGAGGAACAGAACGCCGCCCATGGCACGGATCACGTAGTAGGGATGCATGGCCGCCACCGTCTCGATGAACGAGTACTGCAAGAAGCCAAGATCGTCGTAGGCGCGCCACATCAAGCCTTGCATGATGCCCGACACCCACATCGCGGTGATGTAAAGCACGATGCCGATGGTGGCGATCCAGAAGTGGTAGCTGACCAGACGCATCGAATAGAGGCGTTCGCGCTTCCACAGCACCGGCACCAGACAATAGAGGGCGCCGAAGGAAACAAAAGCCACCCAGCCCAAAGCGCCTGAATGCACGTGGCCGACGGTCCAGTCGGTATAGTGCGAGAGCGAATTGACTGCCTTGATCGACATGGCAGGGCCTTCAAAGGTGCTCATGCCGTAGAAGCCGATCGAGGTCACCAGGAAGCGGATCACCGGATCGGTGCGCAGCTTTTCCCAAGCACCCGACAGCGTCATCAGGCCGTTGATCATGCCGCCCCACGAAGGCATCCACAGCATCACCGAAAAGGCCATGCCCAGCGTCTGTGCCCAGTCGGGCAGAGCCGTGTAGTGCAGATGGTGCGGACCAGCCCAGATGTAGAGGAAGATCAGGGCCCAGAAATGCACGATCGACAGGCGATAGGAATAGACCGGACGCTCGGCCCGCTTTGGCACGAAGTAGTACATGATGCCAAGGAAGCCCGCCGTCAGGAAGAAGCCCACCGCATTGTGGCCGTACCACCACTGCGTCATGGCATCCTGAACGCCTGCGTAGATGTTGTAGCTTTTCAGCCATGAGCCGCCGAAGAAGCCGGTCGGAATGGCCAGGTTGTTGCCCAGGTGCAAGAGCGCGATGGTCACGATCATGGCCAGGAAGAACCAGTTGGCCACGTAGATGTGCGGCTCACGGCGCTTGTAGAGTGTTCCGACGAAAGTGACCAGATAGACGACCCAGATGACCGTCAAAAGCAGGTCGCCGAACCATTCGGGCTCGGCATATTCCTTGCCCTGGGTGATGCCCAGAACATAGGTCAGTGCCGCAACCACGATCAGCGCCTGGAAGGCGTAGAAGACGAAGCCGCCGAGAGCAGCGCCGCCATACAGCCCCACCTTGCAGGTCCTTTGGACCACGAAGAAGGTGGTGGCGAACAGCACGTTGCCGCCGAAAGCAAAAATGACCGCCGATGTGTGGACCGGACGCAAGCGTCCGAAAGAGGTCCATTCGAGGCCAAGGTTCAACGCCGGAAAGGCCAACTGCGAAGCAATCACGACTCCGACCAGAAAACCGACAATCCCCCAGAAGGTCGCTGCGAGAACGAACTTCTTGATGAGATCATCCTGGTACGGGGCCGCGTCCATATAGGTCGCTTGGGTCATGCGAAACTCCTGTTTCGACCGAAAAACTATTCCCCTGACGGCCCAAAGGCCGCCACTCGATGCGATTCGAACCTTTGTCCGGCTCGAATTTCGGGTCTTGCGGCTGCCCCTTTGCCAGGGAAACGCCCGTAAAACCCGTTTGCCGCGCTGCATTTCAGGATGGCGAGCCAGACCTAAAACCACACTTGGCGGATGGACTATGCCCCTCGCGCCACACGGCTCCATTGATCTAGATCAAATCGCAAAAAAATATATAAGAATTTTCTCACGTTGCTGCGCGGCAAATCTTCACCCGTCTTTACATGGCGTCAGTCCCATGTAAGGCTATAATCTGCTTTATATTTCAGTGAATTATGGCCTGCTTATCGCTGCGGCGGGGCCCTTGGTTGGGCGAATGCCTGCGCATAGGCAGGCATATTTGTGCGATAGCTAACAAAAAATAATTTTGTCGGCGGGCCGGGCAAGGCCTCCGGGAGCGCTCCGCCCCCCAGCAAAGCGGGGCCGCCACAGGTCAGCGGCAGGCAACATTGGCAGCTCGAGTCGTCGTGAAGGACCAAACGGAAGGCCTGCCCCTCGGGGGTCGGCTTCAAAACGCCATCGCGACCGCAAACCTCGTTGGCCAGAGCGGATGAAGTGCTGGCGTGTGACTGGCTGGAAAAACCAGCCGATGCGTAGGCCAGTTGAAAAACAAGGGCCAGCAGCAGAATCCGCGACCAGCCTTGCAGATTGGCCTGCAGGCTTTTGAGCGCCAGTCCTTTGTCGTATCCGCTTCGGGCCATGGTAAGCTAGCCGCCGCCCTTTATATTAGGTGAAAGAACTATAAGATGACCACGGCCTCCTTGTCAAACCACCCCCCTGCCTCTCTGCCCCTCGTCCGCCTGCAAAAGGGGCGCAGTTCACGCCTTAGGGCCGGTCATCCCTGGGTTTTCTCCAATGAAATCGACATGGATGCCAAGACCAAGTCGCTGACGCCTGGCAGTCTGGTCCGTCTTCAAGATGCAGGCGACGAAATCATGGGCACGGCCTATTTCAACCCGCACAGCCTGATTGCGGCGCGCCTTTTAACACGCAACCCTGATCAAGTGATCGATTCCGTCTTCATCGCCCTGCGGATTCGAAAAGCCCTGGCTTTGCGCGAAACCCTGTTCGACCGCCCCTTTTATCGCCTGATTCATGCCGAGGCCGATGGTCTGCCCGGCCTGATCATTGACCGCTTCAATGACCATCTGGCCGTTCAAGCCAACAGCGCCGGGGCAGAGAACTTGCGCCCTCTCATCTTGGAGGCTCTTGAAACCGTTCTGGCGCCAGCCGGCATTCTTTGGGATGGAAGCAGTCCCGTGCGTCGTCTTGAAGGGCTTGAGACCTGTTACGAAACCATCACGGGCAGTTTCGAAGCCCCTTTGGAGATCGAGGAGAACGGCGCCTTCTTCTTTGCTCATCCCGGCGAAGGGCAGAAAACCGGCTGGTTCTTCGATCAGCGCCCCAACCGCGCCTTGGCAGCCAATCTTGCCAGGGGAAAAAGCGTCCTTGACCTCTATAGCTATGCTGGCGGTTTTGGTGTGCTGGCTGCCTGCCAGGGAGCAACGCAGGTGCAATGCGTCGATCGTTCCGCCCCTGCCCTCGAAATGGCGCAAAAGGCAGCCGAAAGAAACGGCGTTGCGGCCAAAATCAGCTACGAAAAAGCCGATATCTTCGAGTTTCTTGAGCAAGCGGGGAAACGCCCCGAGCGCTTCGGACTGGTCATCGCCGACCCGCCCGCCTTCGTCAAATCGAAGAAAGATCTGGTCCAGGGTGCCAGGGGCTACCGCAAGCTGGCGCGTCTGGCAGCTATGCTTGTCGAACCGGGGGGATTCCTGGTCATCGCCTCCTGCTCGCACCATATGCCGCTCGAGCTGTTTCAGTCGGAAGTGATTCAAGGAATCAACAGGCGCAGCGGGCGCATTCTGGCTCAGGGCGGCGCCGGACCCGATCACCCCGTCCATCCTCAATTGCCCGAATCGGCCTATCTGAAAGCGCTGTTCTTGCAGTTGGATTGAACGGAATGCGGTACTGATACCACTTTGCAGAATGAACAACCTATGGGGCTGACCCCTAGCAGGCTGCTGAAAAACCCCGCCTCATCCTTCGAGACAGCCGCTGCGCGGCTTCCTCAGGATGAGGTAAGCCATTGTATTTACATAATTCTCATCCTGAGGAGCGAAGCGTCTCGAAGGGTGAGGACCCGCTCTAGCCGTTCTCTTCCTCGGCACGAAGACCGAATTCGCCGCACCAGTCGTCATAGCGCGTGATGGGCCAGACGCGCCGACGGTCGGAATCAGTGACCACAGGGGGATGGACCCGGCACATGGCCCAGTTCTGACGCCCGTAAGGCGTTTCCAAGAAGTCCTGCCCGGCTTGCAAGGGAGCACTGCCCCAGAAGCGGCAATTCGAACAAGACATCTAAGCCTCCCTGTCACTGCCTTACGAAAACCCGCAGACGGTTCACAAGGGCCAATATCCCTCATCAATAGAGAAATTACAATCCTCTGCTCTCGTCGGAAAATTCGCTTCTGATCGCCTCGATGGCATCCATGTCCGAAAAGAATAAATCGACGCAAACCGCATCGAAATGCAGGCCGCGCTGGCTTTGCAGAAGTTCCTTGGCCTGCTCGACCGTCCAGGGTTTCTTATAAGGGCGCTGCGACGTCAGCGCATCGAACACGTCGGCAACGGCAACGATGCGGGCGGTTAGGGGAATCGCCTCACCCTTAAGTCCTTCCGGATAGCCGCCGCCATCGAATTTCTCATGATGATAGAGGGCGATTTCCGCCGCCATCTGCACCAAAGGCGAAGTGCTGCCCTTTAAGATTCCATGGCCCAGTCGTGGATGCTGTTGCATGGCGGTGAATTCTTCAGGAGTCAGACGGGCTGGTTTGAGCAAAATATGATCAGGAATGCCGACTTTTCCGATATCGTGCATGGGGGCCGCCATCAGGATGCGCTCCTGCTCATCCTCGCTCCAGCCCAGCTTGGCGGCAATCAAGCGGGCATAGCGGGCCATGCGTTCGATATGCGCCCCGGTTTCCGGATCGCGATATTCCGCCGTGCGCGACAGGCGAATCACCAAATCTTGCGCTGCCCGATCCTTCAGCTTCATCTGACTGGCGCGAAGGGCCAGAAGATTGCGCACACGTGCGCGCAATTCGGGAGGATCGACCGGCTTGGTGATGAAATCACTGGCCCCAAGCTCAAGCGCCCTTTGCCGGACTTCCTTAAGATCGGTGGTTGTCACCACAACGATCGGCACTTCAAACATTGTCTCACTGGCGCGCAGACGACTTAGCAGCTCAAGCCCGTCCATGTCGGGCATCATATAGTCGGTCAGAACCAGATCCGGCTCATTTTGCGCACACCAGGCCAGCGCCTTTTCAGCCGAGTCAACCGCCACCGGAACACAATCATCGACCTTGGCGACAAGAAGTTTGAGAAGCTGAAGATTGGTCGGATTGTCGTCAACGATCAGAACATTCATGACACGACCTTTGGAAGAGAGATACCTAATTTGCTCAATTGCTTGGGAAGGTGGACAAGCGCTTTCCGGTAGGCGCCGATCTCGCTTTTGCAGCCGACGGCGTCCGCCGCCTTGGCAGCCGCCTCAAGCTGCACGGCAATCATCGCCAGCCCATCGAAGCCCAGATTCGCCGATGCTCCCTTAAGGCTGTGCGCTTCGGACGCCGTTGCCTTGAAAGAAGAAGCCGCAAGGTCCGCCTCGGCGTTGCCCAACCGCTCGGCTGAATCGTCGAGATAGGTTTGCAGCAACTCGCCCATCGCCTCTGGCCCCAGCGTTTCCTTCAAATCGCCCAGCAGAACAGGATTGAACAGGCCGACGACATCGTCATCGCTCTCCCCCCCTATCGACGTTACGGCAAGATCGTCATTATTTTGGCTCCACCTCGCCACGACTTCGGCAAGCTTGGTCCGATCAATCGGCTTGGCCACGTAATCATTCATGCCCGCAGACAACGCTCGTCATCGCCGCGCATGGCGTTGGCAGTCATGGCGATAATGGGAACGTTGGCACGCTCGCCTGAAAGCGCTCGAATGGCCGCCGTGGCCTCCAGCCCGTCCATTTCGGGCATCTGCACGTCCATCAGCACGAGGTCATAGGCAAAGCTGCGCACGGCATTGACCGCTTCCACCCCATTTCCGACGACATCGGCCATGTGACCCAGGCGCTTCAGCAACCCGACGGCAACCTGTTGGTTCACCGGATTGTCCTCGGCGACCAGAATGCGCAGGCTCTTCTGCTCGACGTCGCTGTCTGCTTCTTGAATGGTTTTCGGATTGGCATATTCGGTATCGAGCAACAGCCCAAGAAGGCGCGCCACCGTGAAGACCAGCCCTGCCTGGCGGATCGGCTTGAGAAGAAAAGCGTTGGAAAGGCCGGGTTCGGCATCGACCTCACCACGATGTCCTTGCGACGAGGCAATGATGATGGGAATGTCGCCAAGCCTTGCATGCGAGCGCAGCCAGCGCGCCATGTCGATACCACTCATGCCTGGCATCTGGACATCCAGCACGATCAAATCGTAGCGTTTCCCCTCTGCAAGAAACGCCTCCAGCCGCGACATGCCATGGGAAGCACTTTCAACCGTGTCCGCCGCCATGCCCTGGGCCTGAAGCTGTCGGGCGATGGTTTCCAGGTTGACCGTATTGTCGTCGATGATCAGCGCCTTCCATCCGGAAAGATCGGGAAGCTTGACCGGAGATGGCCCAACTTTTTCAAGCGGAATCTCGAACCAGAAGGTGCTGCCCTGACCGGGGGTTGAGGTGAAATTGATGTTTCCGCCCATCACCTCGGTCAAGCGTCGGCTGATGGCAAGACCAAGGCCCGTGCCCCCGTAACGGCGCGCCGTCGAGGCATCGACCTGGGTGAACATTGTAAACAGGCGCTGGCGCGACTCTTCTGGAATGCCGATGCCGGTGTCGCGCACCTCAAAACGTATCCAGGCATGATGGGCATCGATGGAGCGCCCGCGCACTTCGATGGCCACGGCCCCCTTGGAGGTGAACTTGACGGCATTGCCCACCAGATTCATCAGAATCTGGCGGATGCGCCCGGGATCGCCACGCACGATCAGATGCAATCCAGGATCAACGAAGCTTGCAACCTCGACCCCCTTACCATGGGCGCGCGGAGCAAGAATTTCGACCACGCTTTCGACCAGAGCAACCAGATCGAATTCGGTATGCTCCAGCTCCAGACGATCTGCTTCCATCTTCGAGAAATCGAGAATGTCGTTGATGACGGTCAGCAGGGCCTCGGCCGATTCGCGGATGGTCACGGCAAAATGGTTCTGCTCCTCGCTTAGCTGCGTATCCAGCAGCAATCCCGTCATGCCGATGACGCCATTCATGGGTGTGCGGATTTCATGGCTCATGGTCGCCAGGAATTCGCTTTTGGCGCGGTCGCCCGCCTCGGCCGCGTCCTTGGCTTCCCGCAAGCGCCGCTCGAATTCCAGCGCCTCGGTGACATCGGAATGCACCCCGACAACGCCGCCATCCGGCGTCCGCCGCTCGATCGAGCGAATCCAGCGACCACCTGCAAGGGGCTGAAGCAGCGGCTCGGACCCCGGATTGCGGTGGCGCTCAAGCCGAAGGGTCAGCGCCTCCTCCGCGCTGCGTCCTCCAAGGTCATACTGACCGCGCGAGATGGCTGCTCGAATAAGGTCCTCGAAACGCACCCCTGGCTGAGCCAAATCGGAAGTTATGGGGAACAGGTCGCGGTAATGCTCGTTGCAAATCACCAGACGGTCTTCGGCATCATACAGCACGAAGCCATCGGCAATGCTGGATATGGCTGTTACCAGTCGGTCTTCAAGGGTTTTCAGTTGCCTGCTGGCCGCTAGTTCATCGGTAATATCCGTGGCGGTTCCCCGATAACCCAGAAAGGCTCCGTCCACGTCAAAGACGGGCTTTCCGTTGACGCGCAAGGTGCGGACTTCGCCGCTTGCCCGCTTGTAACGGTAAACGAAATCCCTGAAGGGTCGCTTTGCTTCGATATCCTTGCGGTGCAGGGTGACGTGAAGCGGATCGTTGTCGGGCGCCATCATCTCAAAGCGGGTTTTACCCAGACTGTCGACCGGCTTGAAGGCCCCCACCTTGTCGAAATTTCCGATGAAGTTGGTAAAGCGATGCTCTGCGTCGGTTTCCCAGAACCAGTCCGACGAGGCTTCGGCAAAATCCTTGAAACGGGCCTCGCTGTGACGAACTTCCTGTTCGGCCTTCTTACGGCTGGTGATATCGCGGATGATGCCGACAAACTGCGGCACACCCGAGGCACGCAGATCGCCCACAGCCAGATCAATGGGAAACAGCTCGCCATTCTTGCGCTTGGCCACCTCCTCGCGCCCACGACCGATCACGCGCCGCTGTCCAGTTTCCTTGTACTGCTCGACATATTGCCCATGCTTCGACGCTTCCTTGGGCGCCATCAGAATCGTCATTGGTTGTCCAAGCAATTCTTCCCGCGAAAAGCCGAACATGGATTCGATCGATTTATTGACGTCAAGAATAACGCCCTTAAGATCGCTGATCACCACGCCATCGCCAACTGTCTCCAGAATGGCCTTCAGGTGAACTTCTGCCTGCGCCTTGGAGCGCTTGTTGGCTTCCTGCAGCTCTTCTTCCATCAGGCGCGAAGCGCGTTCGGACAATGTCCGCTCGCGATCAAAGCCCTCATAGGTCTGGCTGACAACATTCAGCAGATCAACCTGATCCACCGATGCCTGATCAGCCTGACGGGTCAGACGCTCGATCTGGCGTTTCAGAAGCTTGTGCATTCGCCCCTAATATTCCGAAATGAGGGTGATGGTCATGGTCTGGTTGTGCAACTCGCATTTGCCGGTAAATCCATGAGGCGAAATTTCGCCATATGAATAGAATCCGGTCAAACGCGCCTCCTTGCCCAGAACGGGGGCAACGGCCTCGACCTCCTCAACAATGCGCTGATCGAGCAGAAGCTTGCGCCCGATGCAACTGACCAGAATAGCCAGGCCGGGGCCATTCCCACCGCCGGCCTGCTCGGCCGCCTTCTGAGCACCTTCGACAAGATGATCGAAATTTCCACGCATCAACTGGGCGGAATAGCCCTGTTGAACATCGCCCGCGAAGATCATCGATTTTTTGTCCTCGTCGATGCCGACAACGGTGCGAACTACATCGCCCTTGTCGTTGGCATCCATCCGCACGGAGAGCGGGAAAAGGAGAGCGCTGGCGGGCAGGCGCGCCGCCTCATCGCCCAGATAGCGCTTGTAGAGGTCGAGCGCCGGTTCATTGTCGAGCTCATAGAGAACATTGGCTTCAGATTTCGTAATGATACGCTCTGGCCCGAAACGGTCCCATCCGCCGAAACTGCCATGGCGAATGTGCATGGCGTCTCCATAAAAACCGATGATCGCCAGCATGCCCTCTTTCGGCTGGCAGTCGCATCCCACCACCGTACGTTTGAAATCGGCGCCATCTCCGGCCAGACCGCCGGTGATGATGACCTCGTCGCCGACAGCGCTCCTGATGCCTTCGACAAGATCGCTGCCATTGACCTTGGTTCCGTCCGACAAAACAAAAACGGCCTTAAGCCCCTCTTGTTTCAACTTTCCTGCCAAAGACTTGCCCGCAAGCAGGGAGCTTTCGCCCTCGGTCAAAGCGTGGCCGCAGACGTCGATGCTCCCCTTTTCAAATCGGACGGCCGTGATGGCGATCGTCCCATCCAGGACTTCCTCACCTAGAATTTCGCCGCCGGTCGAGCATCCGACGAGATGAGACCCTGGAAAGCGCTGCTTCAATTCGGCGAAACGCTTACCATCGTCCATCACCTTCGGCGCCGCGAAATAGAGCACCAGTTGGGGATCGTCAAGCACAGTCACCTGATCGGCTTCAGCCAATCCCTTATCCGCCGTCCAGAGATATTGTTTCAATTTCATGGGAGCCCCCTCATGAGCCAAACGTTTGCCGCCTTCGCACTGGCAAGCATAACGGCGATCATACGCCCTTCCCAGGGCACGTAAAGTCCATCACCCAGCACTTCAGGCCACTCACGGAATGAAATTATGCTCTAATTAACTATCAATTTTTCAGCATTCGCCTCTCCTTTCAAACCCTCAAGTACTGATAATCGACATGTTACTTCTTGGCAGTGATGCAATTTTCCTCTAAGAACTTTATGCGCATTTTTTGAAGGAATGCCCATTATCGCCTCATTTTCGACAACAAAAGAGATTGATCCCGCGCTGCCTTACGCGCTGGCACCCGGCGTTTGGTGGGTCGGCAGTCATTTGGATGGCGATAGCTTTCAGTGTCACAGTTACCTCATCGAGGCGGGCGAACAGAGCCTACTCATCGATCCGGGCGGGTTGCGCACTTGGCCCGAGACCTTGAAGAAGGTCGAACAAATTCTGGCCTTCGACAACATTCGCTATTTCGTTTGCCAGCACCAGGATCCCGATATCACGGCCTCGCTGGTCGAGATCGACAAGCTGGTCACGCGCAGCGATGCCGTCGTGCTCACCCATTGGCGCGCTCAGATGCTGATGAAGGAATATGGTCTCGCACTTCCCTTCTTATGTGTCGAAAAATGTGGCTGGCAGTTGGAGGCCGGGCAAAGACGCCTGCGTTTCGTCTTTACGCCCTACGCGCATTTCCCAGGGGCTTTCTGCACTTTCGATGAAGATAGCGGCATTCTGTTCTCGAGCGATTTGTTTGGCGGCTTTACCGATGGCTTCAAGCTGTTTGCCGAGGACGAATCCTATTTCGAGGCGATGCGCCCCTTTCACGAACACTATATTCCCAGCAACGAGGTGCTGGTGCATGCCGTCGAGAAAATCCGCAAGCTTCCCTTGTCGTTGATAGCTCCGCAGCATGGTCAGTTAATTCCCAAGGAGCTAACCCCCTATATCTTCGACCGTCTGACTTCTCTGGATTGCGGGCTGTTCCTGCTTGCCCAGGGAAGCGCTGATATCCACCGCCTGACAGCACTCAGCAAGACCTTGCGCGAGTTCACGCGCGCCATGGTTCTTTACCGCGACTTCAGCGAAATCGTCGAAGCGGCAAACCCCATGATCCGACGCCTTCTGCCGCTTAAGGAACTTGCCTTCCTTGCCTTCGACGACGCGGGCACCATGGTAGCGATGACGCCCGAGAACCGCTATCACAGCCGCCCGGCCGACCTGCCTTCCGACATGCAAGAAGCGCTTATGACCGCTGCGCACGCCCCGGCCGGTTCAGCCGTTCCCATTCGCTTTTCCTTCCACAAGGAACTTGAGCCCCGCCCCACCCTGGCCGTGCCGCTGGATGCCGGCGGCAAGACAAGCAGCAGTGCCATGGCTCTGCTTGTTCTGCATGAGGAAATAGAGCTTTTCGAAGAAGTGCAAGCGCTGCTGCAGCATCTCAGCAAGCCCCTTCAGGTCGCCGTCGAGCGCGAAATGATGCTGCGCAATCTCGACCAGCAGCGTGAACATATCTATCAGCGCTCGATCCGCGATCCGCTGACCGGCCTGTTCAATCGCAATTACATGCAAGATACGATGCAGCGCCTGCTTAGTCTGAATGACCGCAATCCCGAAGCCAGAGTGGCGCTGGCCGTGGTTGATATCGATCACTTCAAATCAATCAACGACCGTTTCGGCCACAACAAAGGCGATGCCGTTCTGAAAGCCGTGGCTCAGGCCATACTGGCAACCATCCGCGACGATGATCTGGCCGTGCGCCTGGGCGGCGAGGAGTTCGCGATCTTTTCATCTGGCGCTTCTTGTCTGCGGATCATGGAATTCGCCGAGCGGCTGCGCCATGCCATCGAGAGCATCGATTTTTCGCATATCCGCGAGGGCTTTAAGGTTACCGCCAGTTTCGGCGTTGCCCTGCGCCAAGTCAGCGAATCGCTTCATGATCTGATCGGACGTGCCGACGAATCCCTGTATCTGGCCAAGACCCAGGGCCGCAACCGCGTCTGCGGCGGCATCGGCGAATCAGGCTAGAATTCCATGGCAAGCGGCGCAACTGCGCTCAATCCTCGACCAGGCCCTGAGTGGCCAGGGTGGCGTAGGTTTCTGCTATCTCCTCCAAAGAGGAGCCCTGACCGGGATGATACCAGCGGCTCATCCAATTCAGCATGCCAAGAAGACCGAAGGCCACCATCTTGGGATTCAAGCCCGGCTTGAAGCTGCCTTCCTCCTGGCCCTGACGCACCAGTTCGGCCCATAAATCGCCATAGGCCTTCCACATGGTGCGCAATTCCTCAAGCTTCTGATCCTCGCTGACGGCCAGGGTTTCGCGCAAAGTCAGCGTGAGATCGAGATGGCCCGGAGTAAGAGAAGCGACATGGTTCTGAATGGCGGCGCGCAGTTTCTCTGGAAAGCTCAACTCGGATTCCAAGATGCCCTGCATCGTCACCAGAAGCGCATCGCTTTGAGGCAGCACGATCTCGGCCAGTATCTCGTTTCTGCCCTTAAAGTAATAATAGATCGCCTCGCGCTTGACCCCCACGGCCTGGGCGATGTCCTCCATCGAGGTTTGGGCGATCCCCTTGCGCTCGAAAATCTCGGCGGCACAACGCAATATCTCGTCGCGGCGCGACGGGGCCGTTTCTGACGGTTTTCTCAAAGGCATGCGGGAACCCATGGCGCGATTGCATAGCATATTTATAACTTCTTGTCCAAGAAGGGTAATTTCACGGGGGGGCCCTGGCAAGCTATGATTTCCGATGGCTATCATCCCTCATTGGCGCAGGCCAAAGCTCTGCCTATAATCCCCCCATGCTAAGACGACACGGCATTCGCCTGCCTCATAGCCGCAATAAGCGCCTCGCCCTTGGTTGGGGGCTGGTTCTGGGCGGCCTCGTCGGCTTTTTACCCATCGTGGGCTTCTGGATGCTGCCCCTGGGAATGGCCGTACTGTCGGTCGATTTGCCAAGGGTTCGCCGCTGGCGGCGGAAATCGCAGGTCTTTGTTGAACGCAAGCGAAGGAATGGTTGGAAATGAGTTTCGGTATCGAGGGCATCGAACGCTGGTTCGAAGATTACCGGGAAGGCGATATTCACCGCTTCGGCCCCATCCTGGTCACGCCAGAGGAACTGTTGAGCTTCGCCGGACGTTTCGATCCGCAAAGCATCCATACTGACAGCGTGAAAGCACAGGCGGGCCCCTTCGGCGGGTTGATCGCCAGCGGCTGGCACACCTGTGGATTGATGATGAATCTCTATGCCCGTTATTACCTGTCGGAATGTTCCAGCATCGCCTCGCCCGGTATCGACGAGTTGCGCTGGCCCACCCCGGTGCGTCCCGGCGATCAACTGTCGGTGCGGGTCAGCATTCTGGAGGCGCGCCCCTCGGAATCAAAACCCGACCGTGGATTCGTGCGCAGCCTGATCGAGGTTTTGAATCAGAAAAACGAAATCGTGCTGAGTATGAAAGCCATGAACATGATTAGACGGAACCCCACACCATGACCGATCTTTTGAACCAGATCAGCTTTGATGCCCAGGGGCTGATCCCCGCCATTGCCCAGGATCAGGCGACGGGCGAGATTCTCATGATGGCCTGGATGAATCGCGATGCGGTGGAAGAGACCCTAAAAACCGGGCAAGTCTGCTATTGGTCGCGCTCCAGGGGAAAGTTATGGCGCAAGGGCGAAAGCTCGGGCCAGCGGCAAAGGCTGGTTGAGATGCGCCTCGATTGCGATGGGGATACGCTGCTATTGAAGGTCGAGCAGAAGGGGGTCGCCTGCCATACCGGGCGCAGAAGCTGCTTTTATCGGGCGGCGCAGAACGGAAATTGGATTGAAACCGACCCCGTGCTGATCGATCCCCAAACCCTTTACGGCGACAAGCCCAAAGAGAAGTGACAGCGCCAGGCCGTCGTGATAGCGAAGGCATGCGCAAAGGCCCGCTTGGTGGAATGGTAGACACAACAGACTTAAAATCTGTCGGAGGGCAACCTCCGTGCCGGTTCAAGTCCGGCAGCGGGCACCAATATATCAAGGACTTAGCTTTCATGGCGGCGGAAGAGCCAGGTAAGCCCCCCCTTCGAGGTAAGCAGGGGGTATGGTTCATGGCATCCAGGCCCAAAACATCGAATCGGGACGTCTGGGAAGAATTCCAAAGGGGGCTTCAGTTAAGCCCCCTGATGATGTCCATGGCTGCTTTGGCATTGTTCTCATAAGTCCGAACATATGGTGCAAACTCGGCCTTCTACCCGATCCGGTTTCCTGCCTCCAGCCTACGCCCGTCATGGGTCCAACGGCTGTTGCCGACCAGTTCGGCATATTCATGCCAGCAGCAGCCGTCGCAGGGGCATTCGCGGAATTCCCAGTCTGTTGGCCCCTCGCCCGTCCAGGCGAAGGGCGGCTTATCGATCTTTTGCACCCGAAGCGGGGTGTTGCAGCGAGGGCACATGGGCCAAGGGGCGGTCATGGAAAGCTCATTCGTTAACGATTGGACCCTTTTCATACCCCCAGCCCCCGCTTTCCGGCAATTAAATCTAGCGCTTTGCCCCGTTTCATGGCATAGACCCCCGCTTCAAGGACCGTGGCACCCCTGGAGGCCCGGTCCGGCATCTCTAAACTTATTGGGAGAGAGCAATGACCGATATTCATGTCCTCGCGGCCAGTCCGCGAGAGCGGGCCGGAAAGGGGGCCGCCCGCGCTACCCGTCGTTCGGGCCTGATTCCTGCCGTCATTTATGGCGACAAGCAGGCCCCCGAACTGGTGGCGCTGGAGCCCAAGACCTTGATGACCGAATTGCACAAGGCAGGTTTCCGCACCACACTGTACGACGTCAAGGTAGGCAACAAGGCGCACCGCGTTCTGGCCCGCGACGTTCAAGTCCATCCTGTCACCGATCAGCCGCTGCATGTGGATTTCCAGCGCGTTGGCAAGGATTCCACCATCCATGTCGCCGTGCCGGTTCTGTTCGAGAACGACTTGAAGTCACCGGGCTTGAAGCGTGGCGGCGTGCTTAACGTCGTCATGCACGAGATCGAGCTGGTCTGCCGCGCCGACAGCATTCCCACCAAACTGGTCATCGACCTTTCTGGCATGGAAATCGGCGATTCGGTGCATATGAGCCAGATCAAGCTGCCCGAGGGTGTTCGGCCCTATATCACCAGCCAGAACTTCACCGTGGCGACAGTGGCTCCGCCCACCGTGATGAAGGCTTCGGATACGCAGGCCGAGCAGGCAGCGGCAGCGGCGGCTTCGGCGGCTTCGGCGGCTGCGGCTGGCAAGGCGCCGGTTGTGGCGGCAGCAGCCGCTCCGGCCAAGGCGCCCGCCAAGGCACCTGCCAAGAAGTAAGCAGAGATGTTTCTGCTGGTGGGTCTTGGCAATCCGGGTTCGGAACATGCCTCGAATCGCCACAATATCGGCTTCATGGCGGTGGACGAGATCGTCCGCCGCCATGATTTTTCTCCCTGGCGCAAACGCTTTCAGGGCGTGACGGCCGAGGGACACATCGGGCCTCACCATGTGCTGGCCTTAAAGCCCATGACCTATATGAATCTTTCCGGCCAATCGGCTGGCGAGGCGGCGCGCTTTTTGAAAATTCCCCTGGAAAAGATCATCGTCCTGCACGACGAACTTGATCTGGCGCCTGGAAAAATCCGCGTCAAGACCGGGGGCGGCGCCGGTGGGCATAATGGGCTTAAAAGCCTGGATGCCCACCTCGGCAACGGCTATAAGCGCCTGAGATTGGGCATCGGCCATCCGGGCGACAAGGACGCCGTGACCGGCTATGTGCTGTCGGGCTTCGCCAAATCCGACAAAGAGTGGCTGGAGCCCTTCCTGGATGTCGTCGGCCGCGAAATCGGCCTGGCGCTGGCGGGCGAGGACAACCGGTTCATGACCAAGGTGGCGATGGCACTAAAGCCCGCCACAGACAAAAAAGAGGATGCTTAAGTCATGGGTTTCAACTGCGGCATCGTCGGCCTGCCCAATGTCGGCAAGAGTACGCTGTTCAACGCGCTCACCAACACAGCCGCCGCCCAGGCCGCCAATTATCCCTTCTGTACCATCGAACCCAATGTGGGACGCGTGGCGGTGCCCGATCCCCGCCTCGAGCGACTGGCCGCCATTTCCAAAAGCCAGAAGATCATCCCCACGCAACTGGAATTCGTCGATATCGCAGGCTTGGTGCGCGGTGCCTCTAAGGGCGAGGGGTTGGGCAATCAGTTCCTGGCCAATATCCGCGAGGTGGACGCCATCGTCCATGTGCTGCGCTGCTTTGAGGATTCTGACATCACCCATGTCGAGGGCTCGGTCGTCCCGGTGCGCGACGCCGAAACGGTGGAAACCGAACTGAGGCTGGCCGATCTGGACAGCGTGGAAAAGCGCGTCATCGCCGCGCAGAAAAAAGCCAAGACCGGCGACAAGGAAGCCAAGGAACTGCTGCAGGTTCTGGAACCGGTGCTGACCGCCCTGCAAGCCGGTCTGCCCGCGCGCAAGGCCAAGATCGATGCCGATCT
>JADFZV010000043.1 GCA_015232335.1 Alphaproteobacteria bacterium
TACCCGGCGCGCAGATGCAAGATGAAGTCGTGAACATCGCTCTTCAGCCGCTCGGACTGCTGCGATAAGCCCCTGGCGGCATCCAGCACCTGGGTTGAGGCGGCACCCGTCTCGCCCGAAGCCTGCGTAACACCCGAGATATTGCTGTTGACCTCATTGGTCTCGCTGGCGGCCTGCTGGGCGCTGCGGCTGATCTCGGAGGTGGCGGCACCCTGTTCCTCGACCGAGGTGGCGATGGCCGAGGTGATCTCGCTGATCCGGCTGATTGTGCCGGTGATTTCCTCGATGCCCGCCACGGCCTCATGGGTTGCGTTCTGAACATTGGAAATCTGCTCGCCGATCTCTCCGGTGGCCCTGGCGGTTTGCGTCGCCAGATTCTTCACTTCATTGGCGACCACGGCAAAGCCCTCGCCCGACTCGCCGGCCCTTGCAGCCTCGATGGTGGCGTTCAAGGCCAGCAGATTGGTCTGCGAGGCGATATCGTTGATCAGGCTGACCACTTCTCCGATCTTGCTGACCGCCACGGCCAGACCCTGGACCATGTTGTTGACGCTGGAGGCCCGCTCCACCGCCTGACGGGTCACCTGGGCCGATTCCTCGACGCGGTGGGCGATTTCTGAAATCGAGCTTGAAAGCTCCTCGGCCGCCGATGCCATGGTCTGCACATTTCCTGAAGCATGATCGCTGGCCGAGGCCACCAGCTTGGACTGGCGCAGAGTCTGCTCGGCCACCGCCGACAGCGACCCCGCCGAAGCCTGCAACTGCGTTGCCGAGCTGGAAACCATGGTTACAATTCCCATTACATTCTTCTCGAAGCCATCTGCCAAACCCAGCAGCATCTTGCGCCGCTCTTCCTCAGCGGCCTTTTTCTGTTGCTCCTGCTCGGCGTTCAATTGCTCGGCCCTAATCATGTTCGCTTTGAACACTTCGACGGCCCTGGCCATCTGGCCGATTTCATTGGAAAGGTCGGTGGCGGGGATTTGAACCGATTTGTCACCGCCAGCCAGCCGGCTCATGGTGTCGGTCATGTTCTGAACCGGATTGACGATCTCGCGCCCGATCAGCAGCGAGAAGATTGTAACACCGGCCCAAGAAGCCAAAACGATCCCGATGATGAGATTCGAAAACATCTGGCTCAAGGAGACATTCTCACTCCCAATCGCCTTGGTTTCTTCCAAAACCAGATCGGAAAGCTTCTCCAGCTCATTCTCAAGATCTTCAAATGCCTTCACAAAATCGGGATAGGCCTCCTCGGCCTTGACGGCATCTTGCAATGCCAAGGGAACCAGCTTCAGAGCGGCTGTCGTATAGGCTTCAACCTTGGGAGATGCATGGTCGAGCGCCTTCGTGATGGCTTGCGAAGGGGCGGACTTGCGCACTGCGGCCTGGGCATCGCGCATGGTCTTGGCATGTTCGGCCACATCGGCAAGAACAGCCTCTTTTTTTGCGGCGTCACCTTTGGGACCCATCCTTAAAGCCTGAAGCACATCAGCATGAAGTCCTTCATGCATCATGTCGCTGGTCATGTGGTGATGGGTCAGTTCGGTCAGCTCTCCCGTCTGGGACAAAGCGCCGACCAGCGAATTGATGCCCCAGACGCCGATGGCGCCGACAAGCAGAAGCGCTCCCACGCCGATCAGGCCCAAAAGATTGACCTTGATGCGAACGCGCAGATTGTGCAGGACGTTCATTGATCCCCCCGTATTTATCTTTTTAATATTTACAAGAGAATTTAGCCGGGGATTTAATTGGGTTCAACCCATATTTCTCTTTTGATAAAAGAATGCGAATAAATTATGGATGCGTTTTCGCCGTGTGCAGTGCACCTTCCCTTCAAAAGACCGGGGCTCGATCTTTCGAAGGGGAAGGGACTGGCTTGCTATGGCCTTAAATTATTAGCTATTAATCTTCTCTGGGCGGCATCTTGTGGGCCACGCCCTTGTGGCACTGGATGCAGGTCTTGCCTTCCAGGGCGGCCTGGGGATGCTTGCGCTTGGCGGTGTTGTTCTGCTTGTCCAGATCCATCGAATCATAGGTATGGCAAGAGCGGCATTCGCGGGAATCGCTCTTGATCATATAGGTCCAGACCCGGTCGGCCAGCTCGCCACGCTTGGCCATGAACTTGGCCTCGGTATCGATGGTGCCGGAAATTTCCGAGATGATGTCGTTGACTGCGAAGAACTTGCGCACCAGCTTGGGCCCCAGCGCCTTGGGCACATGGCAATCGGCGCATTGGGCATGAGCGCCCGAGCGGTTCTTGTAGTGGATCGAGGCTTTGTATTCGTCGTAATTGATCTGCATCGAGTGGCAGTTGACGCAGAATTCCGTGCGGTTCGTCCATTCGATGGCCGTGACGAATCCGGCCATGCCGATGATGCCCACGACCAGGCCGACGGCCATGAAGGTGAGCTTGCCGATCAGAGCCTTTCGCTTCTGCGGATGGCGTTTCGGGTGCCGTCCGGCACCCGAAACGTTTCCGGCCTCAGAGGGTTCGCTGGCCTGGGTCATTCTGGCAACGACTGGGCATGCGACAGAATGTCGGAAGCGACCGACGGATCAAGCGAGCGGAGAGCCGGCATGGCCTCGCCGGACTGGCCGTTCAGCGACTTGTGCAGAAGCTGCCAGGGATCGTCCTTCAAAGCGCCCACAGCAGCACCCGTGCTGACCTTCTTGCCGTCGGTGCCATGGCAACCGGCGCAGAGCGTGTTGAAATAGACCTCGCCCTTGCCAGGGTTGCCCTTGGGCTTGCCCGAAGCGTCGATATACTTGTTCAGGTCAGGCAGCCCCTTGGAAATGAACAGCGCCATATCCATGGCGTCCTTGTCGCCCAACTTGCCGGAATAGGCGTGCTTGGCATCCATGATGATGGCGGCGATAGCCTTGGGGTCCTTGCCGGCCATGCCGGTAACGCCCTTGATGCCGGTCGTGTGATCGTTCTTGCCGAACTGGCCGTCCTTGCCCTTGAAGTCCCAGCCATGGCACTCCTTGCAGCGCCAGGACTGCTTGGGATATTTGCCCGATGCCGGATAAGCGGGATGCGTTTCATCCGGCCTTGTCTGCTTCAGCTCCTTGAACCAGTTGTCATAGAGCTTGCCGCCGCGGGCCATGGAAGATTCGACTTCAGCCGCCGACAGCGGGCTCTGAACCCAGGCCATGCCCAGCAACAGGGCCATTGCGGCAATCATCGTCAATCCGCGCTTGGTCATCTGAACGTTTCCTTCTTCGCTATCGTCACCCGAGCGGTTTGTCCGCCTTCGGGCCGTCGTTACACAATTGGTTAAAAGGTGCTTCTTGATCTTGGCCGTGAATAATCTTGTCTCTTGCGATCATACGCCCGCCCCTGACCGGGGGCGGGCGATGAACACGCGGGAGATACCGAGGCTTAAATCTCAGCCCCAGGTGTCTTGACTGATGCTGGCATACCAGCCCGAGGCGAAGTCCGCTTCCTTCTTGCGGAATTGGGCATTCGCACCCTTGGGGCTGACGCCGCCCGAGCCCTTGACGCCATCGATCTTGCCATCGGCTACGGCATAGACCGCCGCAACCGAAATGCCGTAATCGGGGTTCAACAGGCTGTAGCAGGTGTTGATGGCCGAGAAAACGCCCGGCTTGTCGCCCTTCAGCACCGCCACGATGGCGGCAGCCGCCACCTTGGCTTGGCTGGAGGCCGAATAGCCCGACTTCGGCATGGCACCCGCGATGCAAGAGTCGCCGATGACATAGACATCCTTGACCTGGGTCGATTCGAAGGTGTTGGGATCGACCGGGCAGAAGCCCGTGGCGTTGGCCAAACCCGACTTGATGGCCACCACGCCCGCCGTCTGCGGCGGAATGATGTTGGCCACGGCGGGCTTGAACTTGTCGAAGTCGGTCGCCACGACGCCGCCCTTGGCGTCAACGCTGGCCACCTTGCCGCCCTTGGCGGCGGGCACCCATTCGAGATTCTTCTCGTAGAGCTTCTCCCAACCTTCCTTGAACAGGCCCGACTTGGCGAAATCATCCTTGGAATCGAGGATGAGTACCTTCGACTTGGGCTTCTTGGCCTTGAGATAGTGGGCAATCAGGCTGGCGCGCTCGTACGGGCCGGGCGGGCAGCGGAAGGGATTGCCGGGCGAAGAGATCAGCACCACGCCACCGTCGGCCATGGCATCGATCTGCTTTTTCAGCAATTCGGTCTGCGGACCGGCCTTCCAGGCGTGCGGCATGATGTGCGAGGCGGCCTCGTCATAACCGGCCAGAGCGCCCCACTTCATGTCGATGCCGGGAGACACGATGCACTTGTCGTAGCTGAAGGACTGGCCGTCGGCGGTGACAACCTTCTTGGCGGCACCGTCGATGGCGGTCACGGTGGCATGCACCACCTTGACGCCGTGCTTGGCGGAAAGGGCGTCAAAGCTGCGGTTGATGAAGGCCATGCTGTTCATGCCCGCCAGAACCGTGTTCGAGAACGGGCAGGTATGGTGGCTCTTCTCGGCGTCGATCAGGGTGACGTCGAGGCTGGGGTTGTAGCGCTTCAGATACTTGGCGGCGGTAGCACCGCCAAAGCCGCCACCGATAACGACGACGCGGTCCGAGCCGAAGGTGCAGCCCGAAATGCCGAAGGTCGAAACGGCGCCCGCGGCGCCCAGAAGGCCATTGAATGTCCTGCGTGAAATCTTGGTCATAGCGCTGGCCTCCCTTACTTCTTAGCCGAGTAATAATCGACCATGGCATCCAACTGTTCGTCGGAATAACCCTTGACGATACGGTCCATGATGGTGGCTTCGCGCTTGCCGGTCTTGTACTCGCGCAGAATCTGCTTCAGTTCGGCAGGCTTCTTTTCATGGAAGGCGGGCATGGAACCCAGGCTGCGGCCATCGGTTCCGTGACAGCCGGCGCAGGCGTCGGCGGCCACCGTGATGGCGTCGGCGGACTGAGCCGTTGGGGCCATCAGAAGCGTTGCGGCCAAGCAGACTCCGGCCGTTAAGAGACGTTTTTTCATCTTGTCGATCCTCCCCGGGATGCTGTGACGATTGGTTTTGGTATCGGCTTTTTACGCGTATATAAGAGAAATTAGCAGTTCAATTCGGGCCTGACAATGCCCGATTTTCGCTCCTGACACCCCGTAGAAGCCACGTTTTCAGGGCGTTGATAACCCCTCAAATCACAGCGCAACAATGGGTTATGTTGGGATTTTGCGCTCAGCTTTCTCTTTCAGGTGGCTTGCCTGGTTAATTAGAAAGTGCGAATATCTCGGAAACGGGATATCCGCCCGAACTGAGCAAAAACGGAACCTGGGAGGATTTCAAGGTGTTCGAACTGGATGCGGCAACACAAGTAGCGTGCGGCGCCTTCGTGCTGGGTCTGGCGCTGGGCGCTTTGGCGCTCAAGACCAACTTCTGCACCATGGGCTCGCTGTCCGACATCGTCTTCATGCAAGACTGGCGGCGCTTTCGCGCCTGGATGCTGGCCGCTGCCGTCGCCATCCTGGGAACGCAGAGCCTGCATATGGCGGGGCTGCTGGATATCGGCAAGGCCAGCTATCTCACGCCCAACCTGGGATGGGCGGGCTATATTTTGGGCGGCCTTCTGTTCGGCTATGGCATGACCATGGCGGGCGGCTGCGGCAACAAAACGGCGGTGCGTCTGGGAGCAGGCAACTTGAAATCGCTGATCGTCTTTCTGGTCATGGGCTTGGTTGCCTATATCACGGCGCGCGGGCTTATCGGCGTGGCAAGGCTCGAGTTGGACAAGACCGCCATCGACCTCAAGGCGCTGGGCTTTGCCAGCCAGGGGCTTCCCGCCGTCCTGGCCTCGTTGGGTCTCGACGAAAAAACAGCCCGCATCGCCGCCATCGCCGCCGTCGCAGGCGGCATGCTGCTCTTCTGCCTCAAGGACAAGGACTTCCTGACCTCGCAGGTCCATTGGTTCAGCGGGATCGCCATCGGCCTGATCATCGTGGGCGGTTGGGCGGTCAGCGGCATTCTGGGCGGCGACGAGTTCGATCCCCAGCCCCTTACCTCCTTCACCTTCGTGGGCCCCACCGGCGATTCGCTTCAGTATCTGATGATCTTCACCTCAGGGCCGAAACTGGTCTTTGGCGTGGCGGGCATTTTCGGCGTCATCGCGGGCTCTTTCCTGGCCGCCATCCTGACCAAGAACTTCCACCTCGAAGCCTTTACCGACGCCTCAGACATGAAAAGCCACCTTTTGGGTGCCGCCATGATGGGCGTGGGGGGCGTTCTGGCCAATGGTTGCACCTTCGGCCAGGGCATCACCGGCGTCTCGACCTTGGCGCTGGGCTCGCTGATGGCCCTGGGCTCGATCTGTCTGGGCGGCGTCTGGGGCCTGAAGGCCATGGAAGAAGGCAGCGTGATGGGTGGCCTGAAGGCCGTCTTCGCGCGCGGTTAGTCATAGTCATATTTCGCTATTAATCGAAAAGGAGTGCGCTATGTCGCGTGACAAGAAAACCCCTGGCATCGGACGGCGCGAGATGCTGCTGGCAAGTGCTGCCCTGCTGGCCTTCAGCAAGGTGGGCGGACTCTCGAGCCCAGCCCAGGCCACGCCCGCCGATGTCGCCGAGGCCGTGAAGAAGCTGGCCGGGAATGCTGCGGTCAAGCCGGGCAAGGTCACGCTGGATCTGCCGGAAATTGCCGAGAATGGTGCTACCGTTCCCTTGAAAGTGTCGGTCGAAAGCCCGATGAGCGACAAGGATCACGTAAAGGCCATCCATATCTTCGCCGAAGGTAATCCCAGGCCCACCGTTCTGTCGGTCAAGATCGGGCCGCGCGCCGGAAAGGCCGAGTTTTCCATTCGCATCCGTCTGGCGCAGTCGCAGAATGTGCAGGCCGTGGCCGTCATGAACGATGGCCAGGCCTTCGGCGCCAAAAAGGAAGTCAAAGTCACCGCCGGCGGCTGCTGAGCGGAAACCAAGGAGACCCATCATGTCAGCAGCTCAAGTGCGCGTTCCCGCCCAGGCGAAAAAGGGCGAGGTGATCGAGATCAAGACCCGCGTTACCCATGATATGGAAACCGGCCTTCGGAAGGATGAGAAGGGCAAGGCCATCCCGCGCCTGATGCTCAAATCCTTTGTTTGCAAATATAACGGCACGCCGGTCTTCGAGGCCGATTTCGACACCTCGGTCTCGGCCAACCCGATGATGACCTTCTTTACCGTCGCCACCGAAAGCGGAAAGCTGGAATTCACCTGGACCGACGACAACGGCGTTCAGATCAAGGAAGAGGCAGCGATCAGCGTTTCCTGATCGTCGCTTGCGCAGATAGAACGCCCCGGAACCTCTCCGGGGCGTTTTTATTTCACCTTCTGGCTGGCTTCGAACTGGGCCGCCAGATCGGCCTCGTCCTCAAGGCCCCGGGTGCGCTCGGCCAGAAAGTCGCAGAACTTGTCGAGATTGCCCCCAAGCTGGCCGATCTTGGCCGTGAAGTCGGCCCTGTGCGTCACGATCAGGCTGATGCCATCGACCTGAAGATCGACGATGCGGGTTCCCGTGGGATAGTCGCGCACACGAAAGCCCAGCGTCACGTCCTGCTTCTCCTTGTGGGGAATATGAATCAAGGTATCGACCATGGCATCGCCATCCTCGGTCAAGTCGATTTGGCGGACATTCAGCTTGACCCCTTCGACATTCCAGGCACGGGCGGCGTAATTGGCCAGCAGATAGGCCTGAAATTGTTTGAGATAGCGCGCCTTTTGCGTCTCGCTGGCCGGAGTCCAGTGCCGCCCGATGACGAATTTCGCAATCGCATCGACGGCGAACGACTCGCTTAACAGAACGCGGAACCGCTCATAGCGTTCGGTCCTGTTCTTAACGGAAAAAGTCTGAATGGCCTCATTGCCCTTGACCGCAATGAAGTCGTTGGCCTTGGCCTTGAGGTCGCCGGTCGCAGCACTTGCGGGCGCAAGGAACATCGGCAGAAGGAAGGCTGCCCCCAGCAGGGCGAAGAAAGAACGGCGACTCATGTGACTGTCTCCCTTAACGCAGGACGTATTGAATATCCGAACCGTCCTTGCCCTTGAAGCGGACCTTGACCAGAACGCCATCGGGGTCGAACCAGAGTTCGCGCTCGAGCTGCCCGCTGATCACGTAATGCTTGGCCATGACCGGCCCCTTGGTGCCCTTGACCTGCTCCTCGCCCGCCAGAACGGTTTGGATCGCCATCTCGGTGCCGTCCAGCGTATTCAGCACGGTCGACTTGGACGGCTTCACGATGCCGGGATGCCACAGGCTGGCAGGCAGAAGTGCTGCATCCGAATCAAACACCGCCTTGCCTTTGTCGGTCGATTTGAATCGATCGCCCAAGCGCACCACGGTCAGATCATGGGGAATGCCGTCATCGTCGGTCTTGCTTTGCAGCCCGACCAGTTGGCCGTCCTGCCACTGTTCGCGGCCCTCATGCCAGAATTTGTAAACGGTGACGAAGGCCAGCTTGACCTTGACGTCGGTAAGGATGTCGACATCCAGCCTGGCCCCGTTCTCCTTGAATTTCATGACATGGGTGCCGATCAGGGAACCGTCGCGCACCACCCAGAAATTCAGAACCCCCTCGGGTGGTAGGGGAGTCTTGGCCGCCGAGGTGTGCGGAAAGCCCGCCAAGACGACGAAGGCGAGGGCCATCGCTTGAAGCCTGCCAAGGCGGAAAGGAAGCTTTGGAAACATGGACAACACCGCTTTTCAGGGAATGGTAGAGGTTGAAGTATAGCCTTTCAAACTGAATGGAAGCTGAAAAACCTTCCTGGCAATTGACTCCTGCGTTCCCCGCCTTGCAAGCCGCCGCCTCTGCGCCTAGGTTATTCGCAGACCCGTTTAACACAGGATCAAGTTTCCCATGACCGCCGCCTCGGCCCGCGCCTCTTTGGCCTATTCCTGTGTCGGGCACGTCTTTGCCCACCTCTTCGAACCCATTTTTTTCGTGGTCGCCCTGATTCTGCCCAAGGTGATGGGCCTGCCCTATGAAGACGCGCTGATGCTGGTCATCGCGGGCAAGCTTCTGTACGGCATCCTGGCCCCGCTGGCGGGCTGGTTCGGCGACCGCTGGAGTTCGACCGGCATGATGCAGGTCTATTTCCTGGGGCTGGGCCTGGCGGCCATTGCCACCGGTTTCGCCAATACGCCCTTCGAGCTGGGCCTGGGATTGGCAGCACTCGGCTTCTTTGGCTCGATCTATCATCCGGTAGGGACCGCCTGGCTGGTGCGCAACGCCACCAACCGGGGCAAGGCTCTGGGGCTGAACGGCATTTTCGGAGGTCTGGGGGCGGCGCTGGGCGGCATCGTGGCCGGGGCGCTGACCGATGTCATTTCCTGGCGGGCCGCCTTCATCGTGCCCGGCATTGTGGTCATCCTGGTCGGCCTGCTGTTCGCCCTCAGCCTGAAGCGGGGCCAAGTCATCGAGATCAAGGAGGACCTGAAACCCCAAGCACCGCCTAGCAGGGGAGAAACCCTGCATGTCGGGCTGGTCATGACGCTGACCATGCTATGCACCGGCCTGATCTATCAGGTAACGCAACCCGCCCTGCCCAAATTGTTCGAGGCCCGTCTTGGCGATCTTCTGGGCGACGGACTTCTGGGCGTGGGCGGCATGGTGACCCTGGTCTACACGGTGGCAGGTCTTTTTCAGGTGGTGGCAGGCCATTGGGCCGACCGCTATCCGCTGCGCTATGTCTATGCGGGGGTCTATTTGGCCCAGGTTCCCCTGCTGCTGGCCGCCGCCTGGGTGGGGGGGCTCCCCCTGGTGCTGGTGGCCCTGGTCATGGTCAGCATGAATCTGGCGGGCATCCCCGCTGAAAACAGCCTGCTTGCCCGCTATACCCCCGCCCGCTGGCGCGGCACCGCCTTCGGCCTCAAATTCGTCCTAAGCTTTGGAATCAGCGGTTTGGGCGTTCCCCTGATGGCCTTCATTCTGAAAAGCACCGGCGAATTCGTCTGGGTTTTCGTTTTGTTGTCGGTCATGGCCGTCATCGTCGTTGCAGCCAGCCTGATGCTGCCCCGGGAAGCCCCCCGGCCAACTCCAGCCACCTGACCCTTCGGGTGGGGACACCCCCTTGCTTTCGGGCGGGGAAGCGCTTATCTTCCCGCCGTCCGCTTGCCACATAAGGCCTTTTGAACCGGGGCGCACCCCGGCGGACGTTCCCCTTCTTTTATACGAGGAATGTCATGGCCAGGATTCCGGTCAAGACCCCGCTGGTCGAACTCGACGGCGACGAGATGACGCGCATCATCTGGCGCATCATCAGGGACAAGCTGATTCTACCCTATCTCGACATCAAACTGGACTATTACGACCTTGGCATCGAACACCGCGATTCGACTGAGGATCAGGTCACGGTCGACGCAGCCAATGCCATCAAGAGGCACGGCGTAGGTGTCAAATGCGCCACCATCACGCCCGACGAGGCCAGGGTTAAGGAATTCAAACTGCGGAAAATGTGGAAATCGCCCAACGGCACCATCCGCAACATTTTGGACGGTACGGTTTTCCGCGAACCCATCATCATTGGAAACGTGCCGAGACTGGTGCCCAGTTGGACGCAGCCCATCGTGATCGGCCGCCATGCCTTCGGCGATCAGTACAAGGCCACCGATTTCACCGTGCCGGGCAAGGGCAGACTGACCATGACCTGGACACCTGAGGATGGATCGGCCCCCATCACGCACGAGGTCTTCCAGTTCCCCAGTGCCGGTGTGGCCATGGGCATGTACAATCTGGACGAGTCGATCAAAGGCTTTGCCCGGGCCTGCATGAATTACGGCCTGCTGAAGGGCTGGCCTGTGTATCTTTCGACCAAGAACACGATTCTGAAGGCCTATGACGGGCGCTTCAAGGATCTGTTCCAGGAGATTTTCGACCAGGAATTCGCCGACGCCTTCAAGGCCAAGGGAATCTCCTACGAACACCGGCTGATCGACGACATGGTGGCCTGCGCCATGAAATGGTCGGGCGGCTTCGTCTGGGCTTGCAAGAATTACGATGGCGACGTGCAGTCGGACACGGTGGCGCAGGGCTTCGGATCGCTGGGCCTGATGACCAGCGTTCTATTAAGCCCCGACGGCAAGACGGTAGAGGCCGAGGCGGCGCACGGCACCGTCACGCGCCATTACCGCGAGCATCAGAAGGGCAAGGAAACCAGCACCAACCCGATTGCCAGCATCTTTGCCTGGACCCGTGGCCTCTACTATCGCGGCCAATTCGATGCCCAGCCCGAGGTGCAGAGATTCGCCGAAACACTGGAACGCGTCTGCGTGCAAACCGTGGAAGGAGGCCAGATGACCAAGGATCTGGCGATTCTGATCGGACCCAGCCAACCCTGGCTGACCACCACCTTGTTCCTGGACGCGCTGGATGCCAACCTGAAAAAGGCGATGGGGTAATTCGCGCCAATTCAAAGCTTGAAGCCCGGAGCGATCCGGGCTTCTTTGTTTTTGTCCCAGGCGCTATTCTGCCCCACCCTTCAGGAGTGCCCCATGACCTCGAATTCGCTGCGCGATGCCGATATCGCCTCTGTCTTGCATCCCTACACCAATCTGGCGACGCATCCGGCCAGGGGGCCGCTGGTCATCGCCCGAGGCCAGGGCGTTCGCGTTTTCGACGAGGCTGGCAAGGACTATATCGAGGGCATGTCGGGCCTGTGGTGCACGGCGCTGGGATTTTCCGAGCCCCGCCTGATCGAGGCCGCCAGGCGTCAGATGGAGACGCTGCCCTTCTATCACCTGTTCAACCACAAGGCCCATGCACCCGCCATCCGGCTGGCCGAAAAGCTGATCGGGCTAGCACCTGTTCCCATGTCGAAGGTGTTCTTCGCCAATTCAGGCTCCGAGGCCAATGACACCGCCATCAAGCTTTGCTGGTACGTCAACAACGCGCTGGGGCGCCCTGAGAAGAAGAAGATCATTTCACGCGCCAAGGCCTATCACGGTGTAACCCTGGCCACGGCCAGCCTCACGCATCTTCCCAACAATCAGCGCGATTTCGATCTGCCGATGGCCCGTGTGCTGAAAGCCGACTGCCCGCATCATTACCGCTTCGGGCTTCAAGGCGAAAGCGAGGAGGATTTCTCATCGCGCCTTGCAGGCAATCTTGAGAAGCTGATTTTGGAAGAAGGCCCCGACACGGTAGCCGCCTTCTTCGCCGAGCCGGTAATGGGCGCAGGCGGCGTGATCGTGCCGCCCGCCGGTTACTTTCCAAAAATCCAGGCGGTTTTGAAGAAATACGACGTGCTGCTGATCGTTGACGAAATCATCACCGGCTTCGGGCGCACCGGCCAAATGTTCGGCTGCCAGACCTTCGGGATCGAGCCCGACATGATCAGTCTGGCCAAGGCTCTTTCTTCCGCCTATGCCCCCATCTCGGCGCTGATGGTCAACGAGCGCATCTTCAAGGCGATGCAGCTTGAGAGCGAGAAGATCGGCATCTTCGGCCACGGCTATACCTATTCGGCGCATCCCCTGGGCACGGCGGTGGCACTGGAGACATTGGCGATCTATGAGGAGCGGGACATCCTGGGCCATGTGCAAAAGGTGGCGCCGCATTTCCAGAAGCGTCTGCGTTCCTTTGCATCCCACCCTCTGGTGGGCGAAGCAAGGGGCGTGGGGTTGATCGGCGCCTTGGAACTGGTGGCCGACAAACAGACGCGGGCCAATTTTGATCCCACCTTAGGTATCGGCGCCAAACTGGTGGCGGCGGCCGAGCAGGAAGGGGTGATCCTGCGCGCCATGGCAGGCGATGCCATCGCCTTCTCGCCCCCCCTGATCATCACCGAGGCCGAAATCGACGAGATGTTCGCAAGGTTCGCAAAAGCGTTTGAGAAAATAGCTGCTCAGCTCGGGTAAAACTGGCGCTCGACATCCATGCGATCATGAAGAACGCGGACGATTTCAATCCCGCCATCACAGGCGCGGTAGAAAATGACGTGACGCCCGACAAGGGAACTTCGATAGCCAAGCCGGACATCGTCGCGTGAAACGCCCAGATGGGGATTGGCCGACAGCTCTATGACACGTTCTTGAATTTCATTCAGATAGGCTTTGCGGCGATTTGCCCCCATTCGCGCTCGGAATAGGCCGCAATGTCTTGCAAATCCTGCACGGCGCGTTTTCGAAAGCGCCAAGCCGCCATCAGGCTTTCGCCTTCTGAAGCGCGCTATCCAACTCAGCGTTGAGCCGGTCAATCGAAAAGTTCTTGGCGATCGGACTGGCCTCCCCCTCATCCAGGGCGCTGCGCAGAACCTGCAGCTTGACGGCATACAAGTCCTCCTGCGAGGCCATCAGGCGCAAGGCCTCGCGGATCACTTCGCTTGCATTGTTGTAGAGGCCGGTGCCGACTTTTCTGCGCACCATCTCTTCCAGTGCAGGGGTCAGGGAAACATGCATGGCTTCATCCTCCTGACGAGAGGATGTCGCATCATCCATACATTGTCAAAGCTTGTATGCCTGAATCCTCTCCCGGATCGGGTCTATACCCCGCCCTCAAGCCCCAGCTTTTCCATCAGTTCGCGCCATTCGCGGGCCGACAGGCCGTGTTGCTCGCGCTCTGGCTTTGCACCCGCCAGCAGCGCCTTGACGACACCCAGCCCGCCCGAAGACAGATGCACACCGCCCATGCGGTAGCGCGTAAAGGCGTCATAGGCCAGGGGCGCCCAGCGCTTCACGGTCTCCAGCATGGCATCGGCATAGACGCGAATTTCATACTGGGCGTGGCCTTCGGCGCGAAGACTTAAGAAATGCAGCAGATTGTGCAGATCGATTTTCCAATACCATTGGGTATAGGTGTTGAGCGTCAGATTCATGCGGGCCAATTCGCGGGCCAGGCCTTGGCGGGCGGGGTCCTTTTGATTGCCTGCGGCATCCTGGTTCAGCATGTCCTCGTAGGACGAGAAATTATGCTCGGCATCCTTTTTCAGGATATCCAGCACATAGGCCGCCTCGGCACCTTCCAAAAGCTTGCCCCGTCCCTGATGATTCTGATCCGACTGCGCCGCCAACTGGTCCATCGCCGGAATATAGAATTCGCGGTCCATCACGGAATAACGGGCCGAATATTCGTTCACGTTGGCCGTGCGGTGCCTGATCCACTGGCGGGCCACGAAGATGGGCAGTTTGACGTGATATTTGATCTCGCACATCTCGAAAGGCGTGGTGTGGCGGTGGCGCATCAGATAATCGATGAGCCCCTTATCCTCGCTGACCTTCTTGGTGCCCTTGCCATAGGAGACGCGGGCCGCCTGCACGATGGCCGAATCGTCGCCCATGTAATCGACCACCCGGATGAAGCCGTGATCGAGAATGGGAATCGCCTCGTAGAGAATCTCCTCCAATCCCGGCACGGTGGGACGGCGCGTGGTCGAACTCTGGCTTCTTGCAGCCGCGATCTCGGCCAATTGCTCCGGCGTGACGGTCATTGTTTGTATCCCCATGAAAAAGTCTAGCTATTGTAGCCAGCCCTATTTTTTTGACAAGGGATGGTGTTTGGAGACCAAGCTTTTAAGCCGGTCCTCCTGAACATGGGTGTAAATCTGGGTGGTGGTGATGTCGGCGTGGCCCAAAAGCATCTGCACGGCGCGCAGATCGGCCCCATGGGCCAGAAGATGGCTGGCGAAGGAATGTCGCAGCACATGGGGGGAGACCTTGGCCGGGGGGATCTTGGCGGCCACGGCCAGTTCCTTCAATTCCAGCCAGAAGTCGCTGCGATCCAGGCATTTGCCGCCCGTGCCGGGGAAAAGCCAGCGCGACTCGGCGCGGCCCAAAAGCTCGGCCCGCTCCTTGCGCCAGGCATCCAGGGCGTTGCGGGCAGGAGCGCCCAGGGGAACCAGACGCTCTTTGCCGCCCTTGCCTGTCACCAGCAGGCTCTCCTGATCCCTGGCCGCACTGGCCCAGGGCAGCCCCACCAGTTCCGAAACCCGCATGCCGCTGGCGTAGAGAAGCTCGACCAGACAGAGCAGCCGCACCCCTTTGGGGCCTTCCTTGGCTTTGTCGGCGGCGGCATTCAAAAGCGCCTTGACCTGGCTTTCGCTGAGATATTTCGGCAGGGGCCTTCCCGCCTTGGGGCTATCGAGTCCCAGGGCGGGGTCATCTTGGCGAATTTGTTCCGTAAAAAGAAAGCGGTAGAACTGACGCAGGCAGGACAGTCGGCGGGCCTGGGTTCTGGCCGACATGCCCGCATCCTTCAAGCTGGACAGATAGGCCCGAAGATCGTCGGGCTGCGCCGTCACAAGGTCGGCCCCCTTGGCCTTCAGAAAGGAGCCGACATCTTCCAGGTCGCGCCGATAGGCCGCCAACGTATTGGCCGCCGCCCCCCGCTCGGCGGCCTGCATTTCAAGAAAGGCCTCGCAAAAGCGATCCAATCAAATGCCCGCTGCGATCGCGGCTTCCAGGGCCAGGGAACGGGCGTCCTTTTCCAACCCGGCTGCCTTCAACGTCCGCACGACTTCCTGCATGACCAGGGGGCTTGCTCCACCGGGACCGGCTTCGCCCAGAGCCAGCAGCGAGAACAGGGCGGCCTGCCCGGACGACTTGCCCTGGGCCGCCTGCTTCAGCCCATGCCACAGAACGGGGGGAACGCTGGCCGCTTCGGCCTTGGCGCCCGCCTCGGCCAGCCAGAGCTGCGAGGGAACCGGATCGCCCAGGGCTTCCAACAGACCGAACAGCAAGGTGGCGCGCTCGGGCGGCGCCTCCTTTTGCGCTTCGCGCCAGGACTGAAGATGCACCAGTTCCAGGGCCGGACTTTGGCCCGCCAGCCGCAACAGCGGCAGCAACAGCACCTCGCCCGCCTGATTTTGAACCTGACCCTGGCCTTGCGGCTTGACGATTTCCGACCAGGACTTGGCCTTTTCTGGCAAGCCTGCCGTCAAGAGCACGCGAAGCGCTGTCGGCGCAAACCAAGCCAGTTGCGGGCTGGGGGACAATTCTTCGACCAGCGGGGCATAAAGCCGCATGGCGGCTAACAGCGCATTGCCTTTGCCCGCCACCCCCAGACCCTTGACGATGGCCTCGGCCCTGGCATTTGCATCGGTTTGCTGCTTGGCCCAGCGATAATAAAGGACGCGCCCGCGCTGCCCCTTATCCTTCTCGGCCAAGGCCAGGGCATCGGCCAGTTCCTTTTCAGAAAGCTCGGTCGCTTCATACAGACGACGCACCTCGCCTGCGGGCAAAGCGCCCGCCGCCTCGGCCTTTCTGGCCGCCAGCAGACGATTCTCGGAACTGGCAGCCCCCATGCCCAAAACGGCCTTCAGAAGCGTGGGCTGCGTCAATCTATCGGCCAAACCCTCCGGCAAGCCCTTCTTGGATAAACGCAGCATCGCCAGATGCAGCGCCTGCGGCTCTTCCAGCTTGGGGGCGGTCTTGATCTTCGCCCCCAGGGCCGTTTCGGCAAGATAAAAAAAGTAGGGATCGGGCACCTTGGATTCGCGCATCAGATCGAGCGACAGGCCTGCATGGGCCTTGTCACCCTCGGCCAGGGCGCAGAAGAAAGCGGCCTTGGTCCAGAAGACATCATCGCCCTTGGACAGATGGGGATCGGCCAGTTCGCAGGCTTTCTTGTCATCGCCTTCCAAAAGCCAGGATTCGATCTCGTAGCGGATCAGCGACTCGGCCCTGAGGTTGGCGGGCACCAGATCCAACATGCCACGGGCATCCGCACCGGCCCCCATGGCGAACAGGCGTTCGATTCTTCTGATCAAAAGGGACGCCGTGTCCTTCTCGCCGACACCCGGCAGGCCTTGCGGCACCTCGGCCGAGGTCAGCAGCAGACGGCGCTGAAGATCATAGGGCGTCAGGGCGCCGGGGGCAGCGGAAAGTTGGGGTAGCCAGGTCTCGACCACCTCCCTGGGCGTTCCTTGCCACATATCGACCGACAGACCGCCATGGGCGGCATCCAGCGTACCCACGGTTTCCCGGCTGACCGGCTTCAACTCCTGAGCCTGAACGCCGCCGATGTCACGTCTGGCACCCTGAACACCGCCCACCAGGGGAACCGGCTCGGGAATGATGACGTCGGTTTCCTTGTTTTCGGAAACGGTCTCGGCCGCCTCGGCCAGCGCCTGCGAGACGGGCTGGGCCAGGAAGGCAAGAAAAGCCAGCAGGATCAGGTTATTTCTGGAAGCGTTCATTCGGGATGACTTTCTCGACCTTGGCGGTAGGGGGGGGCAGGTCCCAACTGGCCAGAAAGACCACGCCGCCGCCAATGGCGGCCAGCAGCAGGATGACCAGAATTCGGGTGATCGTCTTCATAAGACCTCGGGCTGCGATGGACAGAAAGGACCCGGGAGAGTAAAACCCAGGCCAAGCCTCGCTGATCCGTTTAACTGATCATCGTGGCATTGGTGTGGCAGTGTATCGGCGCCTTATGACAGGTTCAACGACCAACGGCCCTTCTTCGCCAAGTTCCTTCACCCTACCCGGCAACCGTTCCTTGGTGCTGGTGGGACTGATGGGGGCTGGCAAGAGCAAGGTGGGGCGTCTGGCGGCCACGGCGCTGGGCTTGCCTTTCGTCGATGCCGACCATGAGATCGAGGCGGCGGCAGGCTGCACGGTGGCCGATTATTTCAGACAATATGGCGAAGCGGCCTTTCGCGACGGCGAGCGCAAGGTCATGACGCGTCTTTTGGCCGATTCGCCCCGCGTGATTGCCGCAGGCGGCGGCGCCTTCATCGACGAAGGCACCAGGGCCGAGATCAAGGCACACGGGATTTCGGTCTGGCTGAAGGCATCCCTGGAGGTTTTGGTAGCGCGCACCAAGGGGCGCGCGCACCGCCCGCTACTGAATCAGGGCGAACCTGCGGAAATTCTGGCCCGCCTGATGGAAAGCCGCTACCCGGTCTACGCAATGGCCGACATCACGGTTGAAAGCTCGACCGATTCGCCCGAAACCACTTGTGAGGCCGTCTTGAAAGCGCTGGCTGATTACAGGTCAAGGCTGGGGGTGGCGGCATGACGGAGAACAGACTTCGGGTCGAATTGGGCGAGCGATCCTACGACATCCTGGCCGGGCCGGGACTGATCGGGCGAGCAGGCTCCCTGATGGCTCCCCTTCTGGAGCGCCCGCGCGTTTTCGTCATTACCGACGCCAATGTCGCACCGCTGTATCTGGACCGGCTTTCGCAATCGCTGTCCCAGGCGGGCATCGCCTTCGATGCGCATATTCTGCCTGCGGGCGAGGCGACCAAGGACTTTGCCCATCTGGAAAGCCTGCTCGACGTGCTTCTGGCGGCCAAGGCCGAACGCTTAACCACCCTGATTGCCCTGGGTGGCGGCGTGATCGGCGATCTGGTGGGCTTTGCTGCCGCCATTCTGCTGCGCGGCGTCCCCTTCATTCAAATTCCAACCACCCTGCTGGCCCAGGTCGACAGCTCGGTCGGCGGCAAGACGGGCATCAACACCAAGCGCGGTAAGAATCTGGTGGGCGCCTTTTATCAGCCGCGTCTGGTCCTGGCCGACAGCGATGCGCTGGCGACACTGCCCAAGCGCGAGCTGCTGGCCGGTTACGCCGAGGTGCTGAAGTACGGTCTGATCGACGACGCCCCCTTCTTCTCCTGGCTGGAAGCCCATCACGCCGATGTGTTGGCCTTAAAGCCTCCGGCTATTCTGCATGCCGTCCTGACCTCTTGCCGGGCCAAGGCCCGCATCGTGGGATTGGACGAACGCGAAGCCGGTCTGCGCGCCCTGCTCAATCTTGGACACACATTCGGGCATGTCCTCGAAGCAGAAGTCGGCTATGACGGTCGCATGCTGCATGGCGAGGCGGTGGCGCTTGGCATGCAGATGGCCTTCGACCTGTCGGTCAGAATGACTCTGGCGCCCAAGGAGGATGCGTCGCGTCTGGCGGCCCATTTGGCAGCCGTTGGATTGCCCGTGCGTTTACCCAAGCTGGCCGGACTCGACTGGAAGGCCGAGCGCCTGCTGGCCCATATGACGCAAGACAAGAAGGTCAAGGACGGCAAGGTCACCTTCGTTCTGGCCAAGGGCATCGGCAGAGCCTTTCTTGAGCGCGAGGTAACCGAGCAAGCCGTGCGCGCCTTGATGCAAGATGCCGTCGGGATGGTGGGATCGTGACCCAACTCGATTGGATTTATCTGGGAATCATTTTCGTGCTTCTGCTGCTCTCGGCGCTGTTTTCCTGCTCGGAAACGGCACTGACGGCGGTCAGCCGCCCCTTCATGCATCAGCTTGAACAAGACGGCAGCAGACGCGCCCGCATCGTCAATCGACTGGTGGCCAGGCGCGACAGCTTCATCGGCTCCCTGCTGCTGGGCAACAATCTGGTCAACATCCTGGCTTCGGCCCTGGCGACCAGTGTGTTGATCGGCCTGTTCGGCGAGGCGGGTGTTGCCTATGCCACCGGGGTCATGACCGTGATCGTCGTCGTCTTCGGTGAAGCCCTGCCCAAAACCTATGCCATCACCCATGCCGACCGGGCCTCTCTTTTTCTAGGCCCCTTTGTTCGAGCCGTCGTCATCCTGCTCTCGCCCATACAGCGCGTGATGCAGGCCCTCGTCTGGGCCCTTTTGAATATCATGGGGGTGCGCCATTCCAAGCACGATATCGAGAAGGCGATGACCGAGCTTCGCGGCGCCATCGAAATTCACACCGAAGGCTCGGAAGAGGTGAAGCACGAGCGGGCCATGCTGAAAAGCATCCTGGAACTGGCCGATGTCGAAGTGGGCGAGATCATGACCCACCGCAAAAGCGCCTATACCGTCGATCTGGGCCAGCCCACCCAGACCATCGTGGAACAGGTTTTGGCCAGCCCCTATACGCGCATTCCCCTGTGGAAGGATAATTCCGACAATATCGTCGGCGTTTTGCACGCCAAGGACATGCTGCGCGCCCTCAATCAGCAAAAGGGCGACGCTTCGGGACTTGATCTGGAAAAACTGGCCTCGGCTCCCTGGTTCGTGCCCGACGCCACCTCTCTGCTTGACCAGTTGCAGGCCTTTCGCGACCGCCATGAGCATTTCGCGATGGTGGTTGACGAATACGGCGCCCTGATGGGCGTGGTGACGCTGGAAGACATCATCGAGGAAATCGTGGGCGATATTGCCGACGAGCATGATGTCGCCGTGGCGGGTGTGCGCGTCCAGGCGGACGGATCATTTATCGCCAACGGGCAGGTAACGCTGCGCGATCTTAACCGCGAATTCGAATGGCGCCTGCCCGACGATCAGGCATCGACCCTGGCCGGTCTCATCTTGTTCGAATCAAGGCGTATCCCCGAAGCCGGACAAATCTTTCGTTTCCATGGCTTTCGCTTTGAAATCCTGCGCCGCCACAAGAACCAGATCGCTCTGGTGCGCGTGACCCCGCCCAAGCCGGAAGCCTGATTTCTTGCTTTAATTTTAGGGCTATTGTTCCATTGAAGCCCCCTCAGCCGCCTCCCATATGAAGAGTAACCGAGTTTAGGAGGGGAGGATTCCATGCCTGCTCGCATCATTCCCGACATCGTAGCCCTTGGCACGGTGCATTCGATCTCCGAAAAAGCCAGTGTGCGCGAAGCGGCGCGCCTGATGGCCGACAAGTCCATCGGCTGCCTGGTCATTCTAAGCGGCAGCCAGTTGAAGGGCATCATCACCGAGCGCGACATTCTGTTTCGCGTGGTTGCCCCGGGCTTGGACGCCGATTCAACGCCGGTTTCGCAAGTCATGACGTCGCGCGTTACGACCGTTGCCCCCGATGAAACCTCGGATCAGGCCTTGATGCGCATGCAGGAAGGCGGTTTTCGCCATCTGCCGGTCGCCAAGGATGGCCAGATTCTCGGCATGGTATCGGTGCGCGACCTTTATGCCGCATCCCTTGGTGCCTGCGAAATCGAGTTGAAGGAATGCACCACCTACATTCACGGCGAGCCTTACGGCGCTGCGCACTGAGCTTGTCCAAGAAAACTGAGCGTTCGCGACTAGAGCGGATTCAGGTTTAACTCCGTGTCACCGAGGTGACACGGAGTTAAACGATCCAGCGCTAGGATAACAAAAGGGCCGCCCCGAAGGACGGCCCTCATGCTGTACGGATGTACGGCTAAACGGTAGGACTTCTTAGAAGTCCATGCCGCCCATGCCGCCCATGCCACCGCCCATGCCGCCCATATCGGGCATGCCGGGGCCGTCCTTCTTGGGCTTGTCGGCGATCATGGCTTCCGTCGTGATCAACAGGCCAGCCACCGAAGCGGCGTCCTGCAGGGCGGTGCGCACGACCTTGGTGGGGTCGATGATGCCCGACTTGATCATGTCACAGAAAATGCCCTTCTGAGCGTCGAAGCCGTAGTTGGTGTCCTTGCTTTCCATCAGCTTGCCAGCAATCACAGCACCATCTTCACCGGCGTTTTCGGCAATCTGGCGCGCCGGGGTCTGCAGAGCGCGGCGCACGATTTCCACGCCGACCTTCTGGTCGTCGTTGGCAACCTTGACCTTCTCGAGGCAACGGACAGCGTAGAGAAGTGCAGCGCCACCACCGGCGACGATGCCTTCCTCGACGGCGGCGCGCGTGGCGTGCAGCGCGTCGTCAACGCGATCCTTGCGTTCCTTCACTTCAACTTCGGTGGCGCCGCCAACCTTGATCAGCGCAACGCCGCCAGCCAGCTTGGCCAGACGTTCCTGCAGTTTTTCCTTGTCGTAGTCCGAGGTGGTTTCCTCGATCTGCGCGCGGATCTGCTTGCAACGGGCCTCGATATCGGCCTTCTTGCCGGAACCGTCAACGATGGTGGTGTCGTCCTTGGTGATGGTGACGCGCTTGGCCTGACCCAGCATGGTGAGATTGACGCTCTCCAGCTTGATGCCGAGGTCTTCGCTGATCACCTGGCCCTTGGTCAGGATGGCGATGTCTTCCAGCATGGCCTTGCGGCGATCGCCGAAGCCCGGCGCCTTGACGGCGGCAACCTTCAAGCCACCGCGCAGCTTGTTGACCACCAGGGTGGCCAAAGCCTCGCCTTCGACTTCCTCGGCGATGATCAGAAGCGGCTTGCCCGACTGCACGACCGCCTCGAGGACGGGCAGCAGGGGCTGCAGGCCGGAAAGCTTCTTTTCGAAAAGGAGAATATAGGGGCTCTCCATTTCGCAGATCATCTTGTCGGCATTGGTGATGAAATAGGGGCTGGTATAGCCGCGGTCGAACTGCATGCCTTCCACGACGTCGAGTTCGGTTTCGAGGCCCTTGGCCTCTTCAACCGTGATCACGCCCTCGTTGCCGACCTTTTCCATCGCCTTGGCGATCATCTTGCCGATGTCTTCCTCGCCGTTCGAGGAAATGGTGCCGACCTGGGCGATTTCCTGACCGGTGGTGATCTTCTTGGTGCGCTTCTTCAGGTCATCCAACACCGCTTCGACCGCCAGGTCGATGCCGCGCTTCAGATCCATCGGATTCATGCCAGCGGCCACCGACTTGCAGCCTTCGCGCACGATGGCCTGGGCCAGCACGGTGGCGGTGGTGGTGCCGTCACCGGCGATGTCGTTGGTCTTCGAGGCCACTTCGCGCACCATCTGCGCACCCATGTTCTCGAACTTGTCGGACAGCTCGATCTCCTTGGCGACGGTAACGCCGTCCTTGGTGATGCGGGGTGCTCCGAACGACTTCTCGATGACGACGTTGCGGCCCTTGGGGCCCAGCGTCACCTTGACGGCGTCGGCCAGGATATCGACGCCGCGCAGCATGCGCGCGCGGGCATCGGTTGAAAATTTGACGTCTTTGGCTGCCATGGAATAGCGCTCCTTATTTCGACTTCTTGGCAGGCGTGGTTTCAATCACACCCATGATGTCGGATTCCTTCATGATGATCAGGTCCTTGCCATCGAGCTTGACCTCGGTGCCGGACCACTTGCCGAACAGCACGCGATCGCCGACCTTGACGTCGAGCGCAACCAGCTTGCCATCATCACCGCGGGCCCCGGGGCCAACAGCCAGGATTTCACCCTCTTGGGGCTTTTCCTTGGCGGTGTCGGGGATAATGATACCCCCAGCGGTCTTTTCCTCCTGTTCGATGCGGCGCACAACCACACGATCGTGGAGCGGTCGGAACTTCATGGGTTCTTTCTCCGTCTCTGTTGAAAATTGAAATCATCGGCCCGTTAGCACTCTGGGCTGACGAGTGCCAACCAGATAGTGCAGGCGCACCCGTCTGTCAAGCGAAGCTGGGGATAAATTTGAAAAGAGGACTGATTTTCTTAAGAAAACTTAATTTTCATCGTCCAGGTCGCCGCCCAGTTGGCGGTCTTTCCTGAAGCGTCGATAAAGATAGACCCCCAAAAGCGCCGATCCCACGAACAAGACAACGCTTAAGCTGGTGCGAAGACCCGTATCGACCTGAATGCCGCTGCCCAGCAGCACGAAAACCAGGCTTTGCGGGACATAACCCAGGGCAGAACCTGCAAAAAACGGCAGGGCGCGGATACTGGAAACACCGGCAGCGATGTTGGTCAGCAGATTCGAGCCCAGGGGCAGCAGCCGGATCAGCAAGGTCATGGAAAAGGGATTTCCCGCCAAAAACCCGTCGATTTTCTGAATGCGTGCGCCAAACCAGCGGCTGACCAGGGAGCGACCAAAATAGCGGGCGGAATAGAAACTGCCAACACAACCCAGAACCGAGGCCAGCATCGACCAGACCATGCCCTCAAGAAAGCCGAAGGCATAGCCGCCCATGAAACAAACGGCCTGACGGGGAAAACCGGCACCGATCAGGAGGAATCCGGCCAGCAGAAAGACCATCTCGCCTTTGAAGCCCTGGCCCTTGACGGCGCTGTCGACCCAGTGCTCGCTTAAGTCGGTGCCAATGCCCAATGATTTCAAGAGGTAACCGGCCACGACCAGGGACAGGATCAGAAGACCACCCTTGATCAGAACCTTGCGCGCCAGAGCGGCTTGGCTCATCGCCCTTCGATCTCGGTTACGACAGGGGCCACGGGGCGCTTCATCAGCCACATGACACCGAACAGATCGACGATGCCCACCCACAAACGGTTCCACAACCCGTATTTCGACACGCCACGGTATCTGGGGCGGTGATTGACCGGCACGCTGACCACGCGCCCGCCCTGGCGGATCATCAGGGCCGGCATGAAACGGTGCAAATGGTTGAAATGGGCCATATCCAGGAAGATTTGGCGGGGAAAGAGCTTCAGCCCGCAGCCAGTATCGGGGGTGACATCGTTCAGCAGGAACCGGCGCACCCCATTGGCCACACGGGAGGAAAAACGGCGAAACCAGGTATCTTGGCGCTTGGCCCGCTGGCCCGCCATCATCACCGGCTTCCCGCCCGCCATCTCAGCGCCTAATGCCTTGATAAGAGAGGGGATATCGGCAGGATCATTCTGTCCGTCACCATCCAGGGTGGCGATCCAGGGATATCTGGCGGCCTTGACGCCCGAGCGGATGGCCACGCTTTGGCCCGAGCCCTTGGCGTGGCGCAGAATGGTCAGATGGGGGAAACGTTGACGGGCCTCTTGCAGCCGGGCCCAGGTGGCATCACGGCTGCCATCATCGACGAACACCATCTCGAACTCGACAACGCCTTGAAGCGCCTTGTCGATTTCCTCGATCAGGGGCACGACGTTCTCGTCCTCGTTCTGGGCGGGCACGACCACGGAAACCTGGGTGCAGGCCGTGGGGGCGGTAAAAAGATGGGAGTCTCGGTACATGATGCGGCGCATTATCCAGAGTGCCGTGGATTTGGCAAGCGCCCCGGCCATGCTATATAAAGAAATATGAGCGATGTCCTGGCAGAACTGAGAGACGCCGTGGCCGAGTGTGCCATGCGCGGCAAAACCCCCCACCTGATCCGTGTCGGAGGGGGATTGTTCAATGAATTGAAGGACAAGTTCTGGATCGCCCAGCGCCCACCCGATGATGGGGGGATCGCCCCCGATCTGTGGTTCTATCAGGGCATTCCCGTCGAGCCGGACCGCTCCCTGCCGATGCGCGACTTCAGGATGACGGTGCTGTGAGCCCTCCTCCCATCGACTTTTTCACCTGGGCGACCCCCAACGGGCGCAAGATTTCCATAGCGCTTGAGGAAATGGGCCTGGCCTATGCCGTTCACAAGGTGGATATCACCAAGGGCGCGCAATTCACCCCGGACTTTCTGGCCTTGAACCCCAACAACAAGATTCCGGTGATTGTCGATCCGGCTGGCCCCGAGGGCCAACCGATCACAATTTTCGAATCAGGCGCCATCCTGATCTATCTTGCCGAGAAGACGGGAATGTTTTTGCCATCAGACCAGCGCGGAAGAATCCTGACGCTGCAATGGCTGATGTTTCAGATGGGCGGCCTGGGACCCATGCTGGGCCAGGCGCACCATTTCCTGGTCTTCGCGCCAGAGAAAATTCCCTACGCCATTGACCGCTACAAGGCTGAAGCGCGCCGCCTCTACGGTGTTCTGGACAAGCGCCTTGCAGAAGTCGACTTCCTGGCGGGCGATTACTCAATCGCCGACATGGCGGCCTATCCCTGGATCGCGTCCCACCAGCGCCAACAGATCGACCTGGCTGAATTTCCCAATGTGGCAAGATGGTTCTCCACTGTGGGCGCAAGGCCTGCGGTGGCGAAGGGTATGGCGGTGCCTTAAGGGGCTAGGTTTTCAAAAACAGCTTAAGCCAATCAAGCACCAGTTTGGCCGTTCGGAAATGTTCAGGAAATTTCGCAGCTAGCGCCATCAGGTCGGCGGAATGCGAGAAGAGGAACTGAATCCAATATAGGCCACTTCCGACGGCTGCGATCTCGACGGCTGTTGCAACACGCTTAACAGCGCGTTTTTCAAGTTCGGCAATTACCTTTTCGGTAAAGGTCTTCTTGACCTCTTCCTTCTTGCTTTGAGCCTCCTGAATTGCCTTCTCGCAAATGACAAACTGCACGTTCGCATGGCTGCGCAGAAAGCCCTGGACCTGCAATGGCTCGGTGAGCCCACCATCAATCAAACTTTGCTTCAAATCATCCAAAATGCCGGAGATGGATGCATCGGCGTGCTCGGGTTGAGCCCGCAACTGATCTGTGATGGCATCTGTTTTTGGAAACGCGGATTCAAGAGTTTCTTTAGGCAGAGTTTCTGAGGCAATGTCATTTTTGTAATCTTCCCACTCCGGAAATCGGGGGGCGTAAAGAGCGTTATTCGCCGCAAGTGTCTTTAATTCAGCAGCCAAGTCATCACTGAGAAAATTCTCTGCAACTGCCGCCAAGCCTTGGATGCGCTGTCCGTGAACGCCGAGGGCAATTTGATTCAAAGACTCGAAGCTGGCCCCCAGGGCTTTTCCGTAAGCTGCTAACGCTTTGGGAACGGCGGGATTGTTGCAACCCTCGAAAGCCCCCGTCAGGTCATCAAGGCTCTCTTTTAGTGCTTCCCATGCCTGAAGTGCGCGCTTAGCCGCCTTTGGATTTGCAAGTTCTGGTGGATACGGCTGCAAGGCTTTTAGAACAGCGCCATCAAATTCAACTTGCAACGGTGCTTTCAATTGCGCTGGAACGGGGGGCGGGTTTTCCGCCGCTTCCAGTTCCCGCTTTTGCGCCTGCTCGCGCAGATAGCGCAGAGTTTCGATAGTGCGTTCTGGATTGTCCTTCTTTGAAAGCTCGATCAGAACGGGATCCGTGATGTTGGTGCATCGCCGGAATTTAAGGCCGCCATTCTCCTGAGCCCCCTTCTCCAGATTACCAAGCCCGGCCAGCGGGGTAAGGTCGGCAACAGGAGTGCCGGTGATATCGAGGATTTGCAGATTCGCCAGCCCGGCCAGCGGGGTAAGGTCGGCAACAGGGGTGCCGGAGATATTGAGGCTTTGCAGCTCGGCCAGCCCGGCTAG
>JADFZV010000044.1 GCA_015232335.1 Alphaproteobacteria bacterium
ACGTCGAGCATCTACTCGCCCGCGCCATGCGCACACCTCTGGTCTGCCCGATCAAAGCGGCTTAGTTATGCCCTCGCCGGGCGCATGCCTGCGGCATGCTTGGCCGCCGCCGCAATGGCGGCTTAGTTATGCCCTCGCCGGGAGATTAATTCGGACCAGCGCCAGCGCCTGCGCCGCCGGTGGTTTTGCTGTCGGCTCCCGGCAAGATCACAGACGAGCAGCGTCCCGCCACGCAGTTAAGGGTTTCCTCAGGCGGACAATTACCGCCGCCCTGACCCCGGCAATTACGCAGAATGGTGATATGGCGCTCATCCTCGGGCACCACGGCCAGGGTTGCCGCCAGGATTTCATTGCGGTTGGCATCCAGGATGGTCAGCGAGGTTTCGCCGGGAATTCGCCCGATCATGAACAGGAAGCGCGGGGATTCCAAGACGACATCGGCAATCCCGGGATTGGCCAGGATGATCACCGAGGCGGGCTTGTCGAGTCGGAGAACCTTGGCCTTGTCAAGCGTGACCGTAATGACTTCGGCGGCCCCAAGCGGGGCGCAAATGGCTGTCATGGCAATCACAAGCCACACCGTCAAAAGGACGCGGCGACAGCCCTTCCTGGGGCATTCCCTCGGGCGTTGGCAAATCGATGGCAATGCGCGACGCACCCCCCAACATGCGTTCGACCAGATGGATGCATTTATCCTCGGCCGTGGTGTTCAAAAGCAGGCAGAATTCATCCTCAGCGCTTTTGGCCATGAGGTCGCTGCCGCGATGGCAGAGCAGAAGCAAACGGGCTGTCTCGACCATCAGCCGATGCGCCGTTTCATAGCCATGACGCTGAAAGACTTCCTTCAGATTCTCGAGGCGGACGAAGAGAAGCGTTCCCGCGAATTTGGCCCGCTTCGAGAGGGCCACGATCCTGGGCAATATCTGTTCAAGCGCCTTGCGATTGAGAATGCCCGTGGCCTTATCCGTCCCGCCACCATGATAGAGCTCGTCATCCATGTCCAGAAGGCGGCGCGCCAGTTCGAGCCTTAAACGCAGTTCAAGGGCGTTATAGGGCTTTTGCATATAATCGTCGGCCCCGACGCCCAGGGCTTCGGTCAGGGCATCCTTGTCCGTCCTGGCGCTGTAGAAAAGCACATAAGTGTAGCGAGGACGTTTGATCGAGCGGATGGCACGGACCAGACCCAGCCCGTCCAGATCGAGAAGGTCGAAATCCAGAATGACAATCCGCACATCCTCGGTGCGGTACCATTCCAGCGCCGCCGCCCCCGAATCCTCGGTTCTGACCGTATAGCCTTGTTTTTCCAGCCTCGAAGCAACAATTCTGGCGAACAAGGGATCACGATCCACCACCAGCACCTTGGGGGCTGGGGCATAGCGGGCCTGGCTGGGAAAAGTCTCATCACCCATGAACGGCACCTTGGGGAAGCTTCAGGAGCCTATTCTTAACCTGATTTTTGTGGGTTGGAAGACCTTAATAAAGTTAACGCCGCCATTGTTTACGAATATTTTCGAAGCGCTTGCCAACACAGGGATTTCCTGTATAGTCCCGCGCCTTGGTCTGCCGGTTTTTCCGGCAGGTCCTCCTTGTCGGCGGGTCGCCGGCTATGCCCACGCGCTGGGCTGAGATAATCCAGAAGGAGACTACCGAATGTCGTTCTATGAGAACGTCTTTATTGCGCGGCAAGACATTGCCGCCACCCAGGTGGAAGCCCTGGCCGAACAGTTCGGAAACGTCATCGTTTCCATGGGCGGCAAGGTTTCCAAGAAGGAATATTGGGGCCTGAAAAGCTTCTCCTTCAAGATCAAGAAAAACCGCAAGGGCCACTACATCCTCATGAATCTTGAGGCTGATGGACCGGCGGTCAAGGAAATGGAGCGTCAGATGGGTCTGCACGAAGATATCGTGCGCTATCTCACCGTGCGCGTGGACGAGCTTGAGGAAGGCCCGTCTGCCATGATGCGCTCGCGCGATCGCGACGACCGTCCGCGCCGTCCGGGCCGCGGGTTCGATGCTCAGGGAGACGAGGCATGATCAGAGAAGACAAAGATAAAGACGAAGGCCGTGGCGGCGCCGGAGGTGCTACGCGTCGGCCCTTCTTCCGCCGTCGCAAGACCTGCCCGTTCACGGGTCCCAATGCGCCGAAGATCGATTTCAAGGACATCAAGCTGCTTTCGCGTTACATCTCGGAACGTGGCAAGATCGTGCCTTCGCGTATCACGGCAGTGTCGGCCAAGAAGCAGCGCGAACTGGCCCAGGCCATCAAGCGTGCCCGCTATCTGGGCCTGCTTCCTTATCTCGTGAAGTAGGAGCAAGCCCATGGATGTCATCCTGCTCGAACGGGTGGAAAAGCTCGGCCATATGGGCGAGGTCGTGAAGGTGAAGGCGGGTTTTGCCCGCAATTTCCTTCTGCCTCGCAAGAAGGCCCTGCGCGCCACCAAGGAAAACATGGCCTATTTTGAATCCCAGCGGGTTCAGCTTGAGGCCACCAACCTGAAGCAGCGCGAAGAGGCCACCTATGTGGCCGCCAAGATGGATGGGCTGGCTCTCGTCATGATCCGTCAGGCGGGCGAAAGCGGTCATCTGTACGGCTCAGTTTCGGCCAGAGATATCGCCGACGCCATCGAGGCCCAGGGGTTCAAGGTCGAACGCAGCCAGGTTCAGCTCGACCAGCCGCTCAAGGTCCTCGGACAGAAGTCGGTGAGGGTCGCTCTGCATCCGGAAGTGTCGGTGCAGGTCAGCGTGACCGTCGCCCGCTCGCAAGAAGAGGCGGATCGCGAAGCCAAGGCATCGGTTGACGCAGCCAAGATGGCCGCCGAAGTGGTGCATGAGGAAGAGCCCGCAGAAGAAGCGGAAGAAGAAGCCTAAGCCTTTCTGCAAAGGTTTTTGATGAAAACCCCTTCTGCGCAAGCAGAGGGGGTTTTTGCTTACCCCAAGGGGCTTTCCGCGAACTGCGCCTGGATTTTCACGATTTCTTCCCGACCAGCTTCCAGGGCGGCAACGCAGTCCTTGTCGAAACGCTTCTCCTTGGCCGAATGCAGGAATTCGAAAGCGGCATCCAGACTCCAGCCATGCTTGTAGGGCCTGGCACTGGTGAGCGCGTCGAAAACGTCAGCGACAGAAATGATTCTGGCCTCGATGGGGATTTCATCACCCTTGGCCCCTTTGGGATAACCGCTGCCGTCCATCGCCTCGTGGTGGAAGGCCACGATGTTGCGCAACATCGGAAGATAGGACACGCTATCCAAATGAAAATCGCGACGCATGGAATCGATGATGGCGATGCCCTTATCGACATGCGCGCGCATGACGGCGAATTCCTGATCGGTCAGGCGGCCTGGCTTCAACAGAATGGCGTCGGGAATGCCCACCTTGCCGATATCGTGCAGGGGCGCAAACTGGGCCAGATACTCGATGAACTCGTCGTCGAACCCGTATTTCTCGGCCAAGCCCAGGGCCATCAGACGCGAATAGCGGGCCATGCGATCAAGATGTCCCCCCGTCTCCTCGTCCCTAAGATGCGAAAACTCGCGCGCCGTCTTGACAGCGGCCTGAAGGACGCGGATCGACTGCATCTCGTTGACAGCCGAAAGGGCGATCGCCCTGGCATAGGGCAGCAATTGATGGACGATGACCTCGGTGAAATAGCCGACTTCCTCGGAATTGAAGAACAGAAAGCCGAAAAGCTCTCCATGGTCGAAAATCGGCACCGTCAGGCTTGATTTGAAACCGTGCGAGATCAGCCGCTTGCTGTGCAGGCTGGGCGAATCCTTGAACACGCCGAGATTATCCACCACGCGCGGGCGTTTCAGCCTTGCCACCTCGGCCAGCGAGGGAATGTCATCAAGAAGCGCCGTGTAATGGTCAAGCGGGCTTTCTCCAGCACCTGAGCGAATAAAGGTTTTCAGCCGGTGGGTTTTCGCATCGTAAAGAGCGATGGCAATGCGTGAAACGCTAGTCAGGCCGACATAATCCCTGATTTCATCGTGCGAGGAGATCAATCGCTGAATGGGCGAACGAACATCATCCGTCCCGAAAGGATCATTCAGATAGCGGGCCTCTACGCCCGAAGGGTTTACCTGCTGGTCGGCATTGTCTGAAGCCATCATCCATACCACCTTATTCAACGGCTAGATTAGGGGGAGAAGAGGCTTTGCAGCAAGCCTGTCGTTGCGACTTGAAAACATCCCCAGGAAGGGGGCTCTGAATCGAGGAGATATCCCCATGTTCCACTTAACAGACAGAAATTAGGAATCACCCTGCGTGAGAGGCGTTTGATAGTCTCGCGCCATGCCGACACTTGATGCAAACACCGCCCGCCCCACCCAAAACCCGGGCGACGACAAGCAACTTCGCTTCCGCCTGCCGCCCCGCAACGACGAGGCCGAGCAGTCGCTGCTGGGGGCGATCCTTACCAACAACAAGGCCTTCGAGCGGGTTTCAGAATTTCTGGAGGCCAAGCATTTCGCCGATCCGGTGCATGCCCGCATCTTTGAATCCATCGCCAAGCTGTTGGAAAAGGGCCAATTGGCCAGCCCTGTCACCTTGAAATCCTATCTAGAAGCCGACGGATTCTTATCAGAAGTGGGAGGGCCGCAATATCTGGCCCGACTGGCTGCCAGCGCCGTCACCATCATCAATACGCTCGATTTCGGTCGGTTGATCTATGATCTCTATCTTCGCCGCCAACTGATCGGCTTGGGCGAGGACATGGTGAACGAGGCCTTTGCGCCCGATCTCGACGTTTCGGCCTCGGACCAGATCGAGCAGGCTGAACAGCATCTGTTCGAACTGGCCTCGTCGGGCAACTCCGAAGGCGGCTTTCAGGATTTCAACCATGCCATGGCCGAAGCCATCCGCATGGCCGAGGCAGCCCATCAGCGCGAAGGCAAATTGTCGGGCGTTCCCACCGGCCTAGTCGATATGGATCACAAGCTGGGCGGCCTGCATCCTTCCGATCTGATCATTCTGGCCGGGCGGCCCTCGATGGGCAAGACAGCACTTGCCACCAATATCGCCTTCAACGCCGCCAAGCTTTACCGCGAGGCGCTGGACGAATTCGGCAAGAAGAAGGTCGCCGACGGCGCCGTGGTCGCCTTCTTCTCGCTGGAAATGAGCGCCGAACAATTGGCGACGCGTATTCTTTCGGAGCAGACTGGCATTCCTTCGCACAAGATTCGTCAGGGCGAATTGCATGGCGACGATTTCACCGCCCTGGTGGCGGCAAGCCAGGAATTGCAGCGCTTGAAGCTGTTCATCGACGACACGCCAGCCCTCACAGTTTCCGCCGTGCGCACCAGGGCGCGCCGCCTTGCCCGCACCCATGGCCTTGGCATGATCGTCATCGACTATCTGCAATTGCTCAGGGCCTCGGCGGGAACGCGCCAGGAAAACCGGGTACAGGAAATCAGCGACATCACCAGGAACCTCAAGGCACTGGCCAAGGAACTGAGTGTGCCTGTGGTGGCTCTTTCCCAGTTGTCGCGCGCCGTCGAGCAGCGCGAAGACAAGCGTCCGCAATTGGCCGACCTGCGTGAATCGGGATCGATCGAGCAGGATGCCGACGTGGTGATGTTTGTCTTCCGCGAGCAGTACTATCTGGAACGCGCCGAGCCGACGCGCCGTCCCGACGAGGCCGAGGACAAATTCAACGACCGCCATGACCGCTATGTCAAGCGCATGGAGGAAGTCTGGAACACCGCCGAGGTGATTATCGCCAAGCAGCGCCACGGCCCCATCGGCACCATCAAGCTGTTCTTCGACGGCAATACCACCAAGTTCAGCGATCTGGCCCAATCCGACCATGTGCCGGAACATCATGATTAGCCAGGAATCTGCTGGCGCCGTCCTGACGATCGACCTTCAGGCCCTGGCCGACAACTGGCGAGGCCTGAAGGGGCGGTTAAAGCCCGGCGCCGATCTGGCCTCGGTGGTCAAGGCCGACGGCTATGGGCTGGGTGCCGACCAGGTCGCCTCCGCCCTCGCCAAGGCAGGCTGCAAGAGCTTCTTCGTGGCCCGCCTGGATGAAGGCATCCGCCTTCGTAAAACGCTGGGCAGCCAGGGGCGCATCTTCGTTCTCGACGGCCCCCTGCCCGGCACGGCCAAAGAATTCATCGCCCATGACCTGACCCCGGTCTTGAACGAGGCCGGACAGATTAGCTATTGGGCGTCTGAGTCAAAGGGCCAGGCCAAGGCCGCCCTGCATCTCGATACCGGCATGAACCGGCTGGGCCTGCCTTCGGTGGAACTGGCGGATTTGCAGCCGGCCCTGGAAGCTTGCGGCCTGTGCCTTGTCATGAGCCATCTGGCTTGCGCCGAGGAGAGCGAAAACCCCAAGAATGCCCAGCAGTTGGAACGCTTTAACCAGATGCGCCGCCTGTTGCCCCCTCTGCCCGCGTCGCTGTCCAATTCGTCGGGCGTTTTTCTGGGGGCTGACTATCATTTCGATCTGGTGCGGGCGGGGGTGGCGCTCTATGGCGTCAATCCTACCCCGGACCTGCCCAATCCCATGACGCAAGTGGTTCAACTGCAAGGAAAAATTGTCCAGGTTCGCGACGTTGACTTGCCGGAAACCGTTGGCTATGGTGCCACCCACCGGGTTGAGGCGCCTGCGCTGATCGCCACGGTGGGCGTTGGTTATGCCGATGGCTGGCCCAGAGCGCTTAGCAATCGGGGCTTTGGTGTTCTGGGAGGGGTACGGGTGCCGCTGGTGGGCCGGGTGTCGATGGATCTGATCACCTTCGATGTCACCCAAGCGCCTTCGCATCTGGTCAAGCCGGGCGGTTTTATCTCGCTGCTGGGCGATGGCTTGACGGTGGACGACGTGGCCGAAACGGCCGGAACTATCGGCTACGAGATTCTGACCAATCTCGGGCCGCGTTACGCTAGAAGTTTTGTGGGCGCATAGGAAAAGCGGGTGCTGGATTTTCTTTCCACCGTCGGACGCGTGATCATCGCCTTCCTGGTTGCGACGGGACGGCTGGTTCTGTTCACCGCCAACGCGCTATTCCATCTGGTCACCCCACCTTATTTCCCGCGCCTGATCCTAAAGCAGATGATCGATATCGGTTACTACTCGCTGCCCGTGGTGGGATTGACCACGGTCTTTTCGGGCATGGTGCTGGCCTTGCAAAGCTATACGGGTTTTGCCCGTTTCTCGGCCGAGGGCGCGGTGTCGGCGGTGGTCGTTCTGTCGATGACCCGCGAACTGGGCCCCGTGCTGGCGGGCCTGATGGTGGCCGGGCGCATCGGTGCTGCCATGGCCGCCGAAATCGGCACTATGCGCGTCACCGAGCAGATCGACGCCCTGGTCACGCTTTCGACCAATCCCATGAAATATCTGGTGGTGCCGCGCATTTTGGCCGGGCTAACCATGCTGCCGATTCTGGTGCTGGTGGGCGACATCATCGGCGTCTTCGGCGGCTATATCATCAGCATCTACAAGCTGGGCTTCAATCCGGCGACCTATCTCACCAAGACCTACAACTATCTTGAATTCATGGATGTCTTCTCAGGCCTGGTCAAAGCCGCCGTCTTCGGCTTCATCATCGCCCTGATGGGCTGCTATAACGGCTACAACTCCAAGGGTGGCGCTCAGGGTGTGGGTGCTGCAACCACCAATGCCGTGGTCTCGTCCAGCATACTGATCCTGATCTTCAACTACATCATCACCGAACTGTTCTTCTCGAGATGACAAGCGCAGCACCCAAAATCCAGTTGATGAATGTCCACAAGCGCTTTGGCCACAAGGTGGTGCTGGACGGCCTCAACCTTACCGTCGGCAAAGGCGAGTCGGTGGTGGTGATCGGCGGCTCAGGCACCGGAAAATCGGTCATGCTGAAATCGGTTCTGGGATTGCTCACACCCGAGAGGGGCAGCATCAAGATCGATGGCGAGGAAGTGATCGGCCTCGGCCTGGCCGCGCGCGAGCGCGTGATGATGAAATTCGGCATGCTGTTTCAGGGCGGCGCCCTGTTCGACAGTCTGAAAGTCTGGGAGAACGTGGCCTTCGGCCTGATTCAGGGCCGCAAGATGGAGCGGGCCAAGGCCCGCGACATCGCCTTTGAAAAGCTGGCCCAGGTGGGATTGACCGCAGAAGTGGGAGAATTGTCGCCTGCCGAGCTTTCGGGCGGCATGCAAAAGCGCGTGGGCCTGGCCAGGGCCATCGCCGCCAGCCCCGAGATTATCTTCTTTGACGAACCCACCACCGGCCTTGACCCCATCATGGCAGACGTCATCAACGACCTGATCATCAAGTGCGTGAAGGAACTGGGGGTTTCGGCTCTTTCCATCACCCACGACATGGCCTCGGCGCGCAAGATCGCAGATCGCATCGCCATGATCTACAAGGGCAAGATCATCTGGGATGGCCCGGTGGCCGACATTGACAAGGCGGGAAACCCCTATGTCGACCAGTTCATCCATGGCCGGGCCGAAGGTCCGATCAAGATGGAAGTTAAGGTCTAACCCCTCGTATGGCTAAAGACTCTTCCCGCTTCGTGTGCCAGGAATGCGGGGCCATCACGTCGAAATGGGTGGGCAAGTGTGAAACCTGCGGCGCTTGGAATTCCATTCTGGAAGACAAGGCCGAGTCCGCCCCTCCCAAGGGCATCACCGCCAAGGGCGGCAAGCGCATCGATTTCGTGGACCTTGAGGGAACGCCCGAGAATTTCCGGCGCCGCCTGACCGGCATCAATGAATTGGACCGTGTGACCGGCGGCGGCTTGGTCCAGGGCTCGGCCCTTCTGGTGGGCGGCGATCCCGGTATCGGCAAATCAACCCTGCTGTTGCAGGCTGTGGCCCGCCTCGCTATGGGCGGGGCTTCCTGCGCCTATATCTCGGGTGAGGAAGCGGTCGATCAGGTGCGGCTGCGCGCCCAACGCCTGGGGCTAGAAAAGGCCAAGGTGCAACTGGCCTCGGCCACCAGTGTCCGCGACATTCTGGCCAGTTTGGACCAAAACGACGCTCCCGACGTGGTGGTGATCGATTCCATTCAGACGGTCTATCTGGATACGCTTGATTCCGCTCCCGGCACGGTGTCCCAGGTGCGCTCGGCGGCGGCAGAACTGATCCGCCTGGCCAAGCGCCGGGGCTTCGTGCTGTTCCTGGTCGGCCATGTCACCAAGGAAGGCCAGTTGGCGGGCCCCCGGGTGCTGGAACACATGGTGGACACCGTCTTGTATTTCGAGGGCGAGCGGGGGCATCCCTATCGCATCTTGCGCGCCGTTAAGAACCGATTCGGCGCCACCGACGAGATCGGGGTGTTCGAGATGACCGATAAAGGTCTGATGGAAGTCGAGAATCCATCGGCCTTGTTCTTGGCCGAGCGCAGGGGCAACGTAAGCGGCAGTTGCGTCTTCGCAGGCGTCGAGGGAACGCGCCCCATGCTGGTCGAAATTCAGGCCCTGGTAGCGCCCTCGGGCCAGGGAACGCCAAGGCGGGCCGTGGTAGGCTGGGATACGGGGCGCCTGTCGATGATGCTGGCGGTTCTGGATGCAAGGTGCGGCATGTCGCTATCGGGCAATGATGTTTATCTGAACGTGGCTGGTGGCTTGAAGATCACCGAGCCTGCGGCAGATCTGGCCTGTGCGGCGGCCCTTCTCTCTTCGGCCACCGACCGTCCGGTCCCTTCCGATCTGGTGGTCTTTGGCGAGGTCGGCCTGTCGGGCGAGGTGCGCCCCGTGGGCCAAGAGGAAGCCAGGCTTAAGGAAGCCGCCAAGCTGGGCTTCGGGCGCGCCCTCATTCCCCGGCGCAGGCGCAAGACCCCGGGAGGCCTTCAGGGCATCTCGCCCAACGAAATCGGCCATCTCGAGGATCTGGTGGCCATTTTCCGCACCTCCAAGGCGGGGGCTCCGCCATGACCGGCCTGAATGCCCTGGACGCCGCTGTTATCGTTATTCTTCTGGTCTCGGGCATCTTTGCCTTCCTGCGGGGCTTCGTTCATGAATTGCTGGCCCTGGGCGGCTGGGTGGGCGCCTCTTTCGTCGCCCTCTACGGCCTGCCCCTGGCCCGCCCGATCGCCAGATACTGGATCAGCCTGTCCTGGGCCGCCGACATCGCGGCCGGTGGGCTGCTGTTCGTCGGCGCCCTGGCTGTTTTCGCCTTGATTACCCACGCCATTTCCGGGCGGGTGCGCGAAAGCCAGCTAAGTGCTTTGGACCGCACCCTGGGCTTTGGCTTCGGGGTGCTGCGAGGTGCCCTGATCGTCTGCCTAGGCTGGCTGGTTCTGGGCTGGCTGCTGGTCGCCGATGACCAGCCCTCTTGGATTCGCGATGCCCGGACACGAAATCTGTTGGACCAGGGAGCGGATATCCTGGTTACGCTGGCGCCCAGCACCCTCAGCGAAACCGAAAAATCCACCAAGGAAGCCGCCAAAAAGGCAGAAGCCGCAGCAGAAGCCAAGCGCATGGCAGACCAATTAATGAATCCCCAGCCCAAGACGGAACCCAATCAGAAGAATAGCGGCTATAATGACAAGGACCGCACGGATCTGGACCGCCTGATCAAATCGAAGCAGTGACGCCTTTCCCTTCCCAGGAGACCGCCCCATGTACCCCGCCCATGATCCCGACAAGATGCACGAGGAATGCGGCGTCTTCGGCATTTTCGGCCATACAAGCTCGGCAGCGCATGCAGCACTCGGCCTGCACGCGCTTCAGCATCGCGGCCAAGAGGCGGCAGGCATCGTTTCTTCGGACGGAGATCGCTTCTACACCCATCGCGGTCTGGGCGAGGTGGGCGAGAATTTCGCGGATCAATCGGTCATCGGAACGCTTCTCGGCCATATGGCCATCGGCCATGTCCGCTATTCCACGGCGGGCGGAACGCTTTTGCGCAACGTGCAGCCCTTCTTTGCCGAATTCGAATTCGGCGGCTTGTCGATCGGCCATAACGGGAACCTCACCAACGCCAATCTGTTGCGCCGCGAACTGGTCAAGCAGGGGTGTCTGTTTCAATCGACCTCGGATACCGAAGTGGTGGTGCATCTGATCGCCAAAAGCCAGTTCTCGACCGTCGAAGACCGCATGATCGACGCCTTGAAGCAGGTCGAAGGCGCTTATTCGCTGGTGGCGTTGACCGAAAATTCCGTGATCGGTGTACGTGATCCGCACGGTTTCCGCCCCCTGGTGCTGGGTCGTCTGGATCAGGCTTGGATTCTGGCTTCCGAAACCTGCGCGCTCGATATCCTGGGCGCTGAAATCGTGCGCGACGTCGAACCCGGCGAGATGGTCATTCTGAACGATCAGGGCATCCGCTCGCTGCGTCCGTTCAGCCGCGCCAAGAAGCGCTTTTGCATCTTCGAATACATCTATTTCGCCAGGCCCGATTCCATCATCGAAGGCATCAGCGTTTACGACACCAGGAAACGCATCGGGGCCGAGCTTTCCAGGGAATCGCATGTGCCCGCCGACGTGGTGATTCCCGTGCCCGATTCCGGTGTGCCCGCTGCTCTGGGCTATGCCCAGGAATCGGGGGTTCCCTTCGATCTCGGCATCATCCGCAACCATTATGTCGGACGCACCTTCATCGAACCCACCGACGGCATTCGCAATCTGGGCGTCAAGATGAAGCACAATGCCAACCGAGCGCGCATTCAGGGAAAGCGCGTCATCCTGGTCGATGATTCCATCGTGCGCGGCACCACCTCGATCAAGATCGTCAATATGGTGCGGGCAGCCGGCGCTACCGAGGTTCACATGCGCATCTCAAGCCCGCCCACCACCCATTCCTGCTTCTTCGGCATAGACACGCCCGAACGCAGCAAACTTTTGGCCTCGGGCATGGATGTGGATGCCATGGCGCGCCATATCGGCGTGGACAGTCTGGCCTTCATCTCGATCGACGGGCTTTACCGCGCTGTGGGCGCAGGACCGCGCGACGGCGAAAACCGCATGTTCTGCGACGCCTGCTTTACCGGCGATTATCCCGTTGCACTCTCCGATCAGAATGGCGGCGAGGCCTCGCGCCAATATACCCTGCTGACCGAGAGCCGTTGATGGCTGGCCGTCTGGCCGGACGCATCGCCCTGGTAACGGGTGCCTCGCGCGGAATCGGACGGGCCGTGGCGCTGCGCTATGCCCAGGAAGGCGCCACCGTGGTCGCCCTGGCCCGCACCCAAGGCGGATTAGAAGAGCTGGACGACGAGATCAGGAAAATCAGCGGACAGAATGCCGTGCTGGTCCCCATCGACTTGCGTGACGGCGACAAGATCGATCAGGTGGGCGCAGCCCTCTTCGAACGCTTCAAGCGCCTCGATATTCTGGCGGGCATCGCGGGCTCTCTGGGCATGCTGGCCCCCGTGGGCCATATCGGCCTTAAGGAGTGGGACGAGGCCATCGCCACCAATCTGACCGCCAACTGGCGCCTGATCCGCGCCATGGACCCCTTGCTCAGGATGTCCGAGGCCGGGCGCGCCCTGTTCGTGACCTCAGGCGTGACACAGGGCGTCTTTCCTTTCTTCGCCGCCTATGGCGCCAGCAAGGCGGCCCTGGAGCAGATGGTGCGCATCTATGCCGAGGAAATGAAGGGCATCACCAAGGTGAAGGCCAATCTGGTCGATCCCGGCGTTGTGCGCACCCGCATGCGCGCCACCGCCTTTCCCGGCGAAGACCCGATGCGTCATCCGGCGCCCGAGGAAATCACCGACGTCTTCGTCGATCTGGCCGAAGCTTCCTGCCAGCGCACCGGCGACTTGGTGCGGGCAGGGACAGGGCCTTCAATTTACTGATCGCAAAACCTGTTGGGTGTATGCTGACCCCATGGTGGAAAAAGGCAATCCTGGCGTTGAAATCCGCATTGAAGGCTTGTGCAGGGCCTTTGATGGGCATTCCGTGCTGCAAGGGGTCGATCTCGATATCAAGACCGGCAGCTTCACCGCCATCGTCGGCGGATCGGGATCGGGCAAGACGGTGCTGCTCAATCATATTCTGGGATTGCTGAAACCGGATAGCGGCCGCGTGCTGGTGGCCTTTCCCGGCGACTCCCGCCCCACCGCTCTGGTCGATCTGGCTGGACTGGACGTAGCGAAGCTGGATGAATTGCATACCCATTGGGGCGTGGTCTTTCAGCGCAACGCACTGTTCTCGGGCAGCGTTCTCGACAATATCGCCCTCTGGCTCGACGAGGTGCGCCATCTGGGTGAATCCGAGATCGCAGCCATCGCAGCTTCGGTTCTGGCCTCGGTTGGCCTGCCCACCGATCAGGAGTTTCAAGATAGCCCGGTCGAGAGCTTATCCGGCGGCATGGCCAAGCGCATCGCCATCGCCCGCGCACTGGCCATGAAGCCGCAATGCATCTTTTTCGACGAGCCGACCACCGGGCTTGACCCCGTCAACGCCTCGCAGATTCAAGACCTGCTGCTCTCGACCCATTACGACCAGGAAGCGGGCGGGCAGCCGCGCACCACGGTGATCATCACCCACGACAAGGACCTCCTGATCCGCCTGAAACCCCGCGTGGTGATGTTGCACGAGGGCAAGGTCTCCTTCGACGGCTTCTTCGACGACTTCATGGCCTCGCACTCGCCCATCATCCGCCCCTATTTCGACCTAATGCCGGTGCTGCATCAAAGGGGCGGAGGAAGGGGTTAGAAGGTCTTGGCCTGGGCCGGTGACAATCAGGGCGTGCTTGCGCTACACTGGGTGCGCTTGAACGAGGAATAAGCCATGTATCGCGTGGTTCAGTTTTTAGCCGATCCGAAGACCCGGGAACTGACCCTGACCTGGGATGGCGGGGCCGTGACCACGAAGTCGATGACTGACCTTATCGCGCGCAAGAAGCTGTTCAAGCCCCTGGCCGACGATGCGCTGTTTCAGAAGGCACATCTCATCAACGAGGGGCGCGCCGTGGCCTGGAATGCCGAGATCGACATCTGCGTCGATGCGCTGTGGTACGACGCCCATCCCGAGGACAATCCCTTCACTTCGCCGAAATTGGCGAAGGCGGGGTGAATGGATTATATGGTTGAAGGAAGCGTTTTTAATGCGGAAATAATTCGTGGCTTGAAAAGCGACTTCTTTAGCATATCACGCAAACAAGAAGAACTTTCTCTGGGCTACTTATCTAAGAATTTCAATCATGATAGGGCGAAGGAGTTTGCCCATCACGGGTTGCTGCGCCGCCTAAAAACCATAGTCAGATGCATTGAGAATATTTTTCATCTTGTTCCACCGGAACGCCATGAACCACCTTCTCGAGAAGGGCTTTCAGACGCAGAAATTAATCTTCAAGCTTTTGCTTTTAATGTGTTCGGATGTCTTGACAATTTGGCTTGGATTTACGCTTTTGAAAGTGGATTGAAGGATAACAATCTCCGACCGCTTCGTGACCAATGGGTTGGCTTGCGAAGGGAGAACTCGCAAATTCGCGAATCACTTACTCCAGATTTCCGATCATATCTTGAAAGCATGGATAGTTGGTTTGATCATCTTCAGAATTATAGGCATGCGCTTGCACATAGAATCCCTCTCTATATCCCGCCGTACATTGTCACTGCTGAGAACGAGAACGCCTTCAGGATACTCGGCGATAAAATGAATGAAGCAATTCAAAAAAGGGACTATGAGGCGTGGAGTCGGCTATCTAGAGCGCAGGATGCTCTTGGCGTTTTTCGTCCCTGGATAATGCATTCGTTCCGGGAAGAAGCAAATCCCGTTTGGTTCCACGCCCAAATCTTAGCCGACTTCAACACAATTTATGAAATTGGCCGCAAAATGCTTGAAGAGCTTGACCGATATAAGTGACAAATAAAAACGCCCCCGTAAGGGGGCGTTTTGCAGATAGCCGATCACTAATCCCTTACCCAATCTTATCCAACTCCCGCACCAAGGCTTCGCCCATGACTCCGGTCGAGACCTTGGCCTTGCCGGGCGACATGATGTCGGCGGTACGCAACCCACCGGCCAGCACGTTCTTGGCTGCCTGCTCGATGAGGTCGGCCTCAGCCGCCATATCGAAGGAATAGCGCAGGCACATCGAGAAGGAGAGGATGGTGGCCATGGGGTTGGCAATGTCCTTGCCCGCGATATCGGGGGCCGAGCCATGCACCGGCTCGTACATCGCCTTCATCTTGCCGTTGGCATCGGGTGCGCCCAGGCTGGCCGAGGGCAGCATGCCGAGCGAGCCGGTCAACATCGAGGCGGTGTCGGACAGAATATCGCCGAACAGATTGTCGGTGACGATCACATCAAACTGCTTGGGATTGCGCACCAACTGCATCGAGCAATTGTCGGCAAACATGTGCGAAAGCTCGACGTCGGGATATTGCGGCCCCAGCTTGGTCATCTCTTCGCGCCAAAGCACGCCCGACATCATGACATTGGCCTTTTCGACCGAGCAGAGCTTTTTGCCGCGCTTGCGGGCCAGTTCGAAAGCCACGCGCCCGATGCGCACGATTTCGCTGGTCGTGTAGGTCTGGTTGTCAAAGCCCCGGCGCTGACCGTCGGGCAGGGTTTCGATGCCCTTGGGCTGGCCGAAATAGACGCCACCCGTCAGCTCGCGCACGATCATAATATCAAGACCCTGCACCACTTCGGGCTTCAGGGTCGAGGACTCGACCAGAGCATCGAAAACCATGGCGGGGCGCAGATTGGCGAACAGGTCCATGTCTTTGCGCAGACGCAGAAGGCCGCGCTCGGGCTTGACCTCGAAGGGCAGATTGTCCCATTTGGTTCCGCCCACGGCGCCCAGAATCACCGCATCCGAATCCATCGCCTTTTGCATCGTGGCGTCGGTCAGCGGTACGCCATGCTTGTCATAGGCAGCGCCGCCCACCAAATCCTCGGTCACGTCGAACTTGATGCCCCGCTTCTTGCCCATCCAGTCGATGACGCGCTTGACCTGCGCCATCACCTCGGGTCCGATTCCATCGCCGGGCAGCAACAGCAGCTTCTTGTTGGACATGTGTATCCCCTACGAAATTTTAAGTTAGCGCGAGCCGGTGGCGGCCAGCCAGGGCGACTGTTGCGACCGCGTGGTCTCGAAGTCCTCGATCTTGGCCTTCTTTTCCAGCGTCAGCCCGATATCGTCCAGCCCATTCAGCAGGCAGTGCTTGCGGAAGGGATCGATGTCGAACTTGATAACGCCGCCGTCGGGCCCGCGAATTTCCTGTGCTTCCAGATCGACGGTAACGGTAGCGTTGGCACCCCTGGCCGCATCGTCCATCAATTTATCGACATCGGCCTGCTTAAGCTTGATGGGCAGAATGCCGTTCTTGAAACAGTTGTTGTAGAAGATGTCGGCAAAGCTGGTGGAAATCACGCAGCGGATGCCAAAATCCAAAATCGCCCAGGGCGCATGCTCGCGCGATGACCCGCAGCCGAAATTGTCGCCCGCCACCAGAATCTCGGCCTTGCGGTACTGGGGCTTGTTCAGCACGAAATCGGGCTTCTCGGCGCCCTTGTCGTCAAAACGCATTTCGAAGAACAGGCTTTTGCCAAGGCCCGAACGCTTGATGGTCTTTAAGAACTGCTTGGGGATGATCATGTCGGTATCGACATTGATGATCGGCATGGGGGCGGCAACACCCGTGAGCTTGGTGAATTTCTGCATGACTACAGCTTCCTCACATCGGTGAGCTTGCCGGTGACGGCGGCGGCGACGGCCATGGCGGGGCTGACCAGATGGGTCCGCCCGTCGCGGCCCTGACGGCCCTCGAAATTGCGATTCGAGGTAGAGGCGCAGCGCTCGCCCGGCGAAAGCCGGTCGGCATTCATGGCCAGGCACATCGAGCAGCCCGCGTCGCGCCATTCGAAACCGGCATCGATGAAAATCTGGTCGAGCCCTTCTGACTCGGCCTGCTCCTTGACCAGGCCCGAGCCCGGCACCACCAGCACCTGAACGCCGTCGGCCACCTTGCGGCCCTTGGCGACTTCGGCCGCTGCGCGAAAATCCTCGATGCGGCCATTGGTGCAAGAACCGATGAACACCTTGTCGATCCTGATTTCGGTCATGGGCGTTCCAGCGGTCAGGCCCATATAGGCCAGGGCGCGTTCCATCCCTGCCCGCTTGGCCTCGTCGGGGGCCGAGTTGGGATCGGGCACGTTGCCGGTGATCGCCACCACATCCTCGGGGCTCGTACCCCAGGTAACCATGGGTGCGATGTCTTCGGCCTTGAAGCGGTGAATGGTGTCGAAATGAGCGCCCGCGTCGGTCTTCAATGTCTTCCAATAGGAAATGGCGGCTTCCCAGTTGGCCCCCTTGGGCGCCATGGGACGGCCCATCAGATAATCGAAGGTCTTTTGGTCAGGCGCGATCAGACCGGCCCTGGCACCACCCTCGATGGTCATGTTGCAAAGGGTCATCCGCCCTTCCATCGAGAGATTGACCACGGCATCGCCCGCATATTCGATAACGTGGCCGGTGCCGCCCGCAGTTCCGATTTTGCCGATGATATAGAGTGCCAAGTCCTTGGCGGTGACACCCACGGGCAACGTGCCCGTCACCTCGATCAGCATGTTCTTGGCCGGACGCTGCAACAGCGTCTGGGTGGCCAGCACATGCTCGACCTCGGACGTGCCGATGCCGAAGGCAAGAGCGCCGAAAGCGCCGTGCGTCGCGGTGTGGGAATCGCCGCAAACGATGGTCGCACCCGGAAGCGTAAAGCCCTGCTCGGGCCCCACGATATGCACGACGCCCTGGCGGATGTCGCTGGTCGGGAAATAAGGCACGGCGAAATCGCGGCAGTTCGCTTCCAGGGTTTCCACCTGGACGCGGCTTTCCTCTTCGACGATGCCCTTGTCGCGATCCTTGGTCGGCACGTTATGGTCGGCCACGGCCAGCGTCTGTCCGATCTTGCGCACCTTGCGTCCCGCCGCCCTCAGGCCTTCGAAGGCCTGGGGGCTGGTCACCTCGTGAACGAGGTGGCGGTCGATATAAAGCAGGCAGGTGCCGTCTTCCTGGCGGTCCACGATGTGGGCCTGCCAGATCTTGTCGAACAGAGTGCTGGGCGTCGCCATTGTCAGCTCTTACGCCTTGGCCTCGGAAGGAGCGGCGGCGGGCGCCTCGTCCTTCTTCAACCACGACCCTTGAGCTTCGGCGATGCGGGCCGACTTGCCCCGACGGTCGCGCAGGTAATAGAGCTTCGAGCGGCGCACCGCACCACGGCGCACCACCTCGATCGAGGAGAGGATGGGAGCGTACAGCGGGAAGACGCGTTCCACGCCCTCGCCATAGCTGATCTTGCGCACGGTGAAAGACGAATTCACGCCATTGTTCTTGCGCGCAATGCACATGCCCTCGAAGGCCTGCACACGGGTGCGCTCACCCTCGACCACCTTGACGTTCACGCGCAGCGTGTCGCCGGGGCGGAAATCGGGAACCGGACGTTCGGCCACCAGGCGTTCCATTTCGCGCTGTTCAAACTTCTGCAAAAGATTCATGTCACTTTTCCTTCTTAGCTAGACCCTGCCCGTAAGCCCGCCATAAATCGGGCCTGCGCGCCTTCGTTACGTCCTCTGCCTGGGCAAGTCGCCAGGCCTTGATCCTTGCATGGTGCCCCGAGACCAGAATCTCGGGCACCTCCCGGCCCGCCCACACTTGCGGCCGGGTATAATGGGGATATTCCAGCAATCCCCGCTCGAAACTTTCCTCGGACAGCGAGTCCTCGCTGCCCATGACACCCGGAGCCAGTCGCACACAGGCGTCGATCAGGGCGAGTGCCGCCGGTTCACCGCCCGACAAGACGAAATCGCCCAAACTCAATTCCAGGGCCTCGTGGGCATCCAGCACCCGCTGATCGACACCCTCGAACCGCCCGCACAACACCGTCACACCCGGCCCCGCCGCCAGCGCCTTCACCCGCTCCTGGGTGATCGGCCAGCCTCGGGGTGTGAGATACACCAGAGGCCCCGGCCCGCGCTTGGCCGTGATCGCCGCATCCAGAACATCGGGGCGCATCACCATCCCGGCACCACCGCCAAAGGGGGTGTCATCGACGGAACGGTGTTTATCGCAGGCGAAAGCCCTGATGTCCACCGTTTCCAGAGCCCAAATGCCCCTCTCCAACGCCCTTCCGGCCAGCGACAAACCCAAGGGTCCCGGGAACATTTCCGGGAACAGAGTCAGCACCACCGCCTGCCAGGCGCTCAAACCACTTTCTCCTCGTCCTCAGCCGCCGCTTTGGGCTCGTCCAGAAGCCCTATCGGCGGATCGACCACCACAAATCCTTGGGCCACGTCCACCACCGGCACCACAGCCTTGGTGAAGGGCACCAGGACCGTCCGCCGGACGGCCTTGATGCGCACTTCCAGCAAAGCGCCCGCTCCGAAATCGGCCACCTGAGCCACCGATCCCAGCACAGTTCCGTCCTGAAGGCGGACTTCCAGCCCGATCAGATCGGCGTGGTAGAAGCCCTCTTCCTCCTCGTCCAACCCGGGCAGGAGACTTCTGGGAACGAACAACTCCGTTCCCCGAAGCGCCTGGGCCTGATCGCGATCCGAAATGCCGGACAGCGCCATCAGCACATTGCCCTTCGCCATGCCCTTGTAGCGGGCCTTGAAGACCTGCCCGTCCCTGCCTTCCAGCGGGCCGTAGGAGGCGATGGCGGCAGGGTCCTCGGCGTAGCTACGTACCTTGACCAGACCCTGGACGCCATGCGCGCCTTCCACCACGCCCATCAGGACGCGGGGTGCGGACATTAGGCCTCGGCAGCCGGAGCAGCAGCCGCTGCAGCCGCCTTGGCGGCCGCTTCGGCTTCCATCTTCGCGCGCTCAAGCGCCTTGGCCTTGGGCTTGTCCTTCTTGGACTGCGCCGGAATGGCGGGCTTGGCCATCAGGCCTGCATTGGCAAAGAAGCGCTGGCAGCGATCCGATACCACCACGCCGTTCTTCAGCCAATGCTTGACGCGTTCGGCATCGAACTTCAGGCGCTCTTCATGGCCCTGGGGCAGAAGCGGATTGTAGGTGCCCAGCTTCTCGATGAAGCGGCCATCGCGGGGGCTGCGTGAGTCAGCCACGATGATGCGGTAGTAGGGACGCTTCTTGGCGCCGGCACGCGAGAGTCGAATGGTAACAGCCATGGTTTCAAATGCTCCTTGATCAGTGGAATTGGAATGGATTATTGCCGCCCCGCCCCATAAGCGCGGACATACCGTGGCGCATGAGCCCCTTCTGGCCCAATTTGCCGATCTTCTTCATGGCATCGGCCATCTGCTGATGCTGTTTCAAAAGCTTGTTGATGTCCTGGACCGAGGTGCCAGACCCCTTAGCGATGCGCTGCTTGCGCGACGCCTTGATCAAATCGGGATTGCGCCGCTCCTTGGGCGTCATCGAGGACAGAATGGCTTCCTGCCTGGCGATCGACTTGTCGTCGATCTTGGCATCGGCGATCTTGTCCTTGAACTTGGCAACACCGGGCAGCATGCCCAGCATGCCCTTGATGTCGCCCATCTTGCGCACCTGGCTTAACTGATTGGCCAGATCATCAAGATCGAATTTGCCCTTCATGGCGCGGGCCGCCAGCTTTTCGGCCTCGGCCTGCTCGATATTCATCGCCGCCTTTTCGACCAGCGACACCACGTCGCCCATGCCGAGGATTCGCCCGGCGATGCGGTCGGGGTGGAAAACCTCGAGTGCGTCCAGCTTTTCACCGGCGCCCAGGAATTTGATGGGCTTGCCCGTAACGGCGCGCATGGAAAGGGCGGCACCGCCCCTGGCATCGCCATCGACGCGGGTCAGAACGATGCCGGAAATGCCCACCTTCTCGTTGAAGGCCTGGGCCAGGGTCACGGCATCCTGGCCGGTCATGGCATCGGCGACCAGCAGGGTTTCCGTGGGCTTGGCCACATCGCGCACCTTGGCCACTTCGTCCATCAAGGCTTCGTCGATATGCAAACGGCCAGCGGTATCCAGGATCACCACGTCATAGCCTTCAAGGCGGCCCATTACCATGGCCCGCTTGGCGATATCGACCGGCATCTGCCCGGCCTGAATGGGCAGGCTGCCCACCTCGGCCTGGGCGGCCAGAATGGCCAATTGCTGCTGGGCGGCGGGACGATAGACGTCGAGCGAGGCCAGCAACACCTTCTTCTTCTCAAGCGTTTTCAAACGCCTAGCGATCTTGGCCGAGGTCGTGGTCTTGCCCGAGCCCTGCAAGCCCACCATCAGCACGGCAACGGGAGGAGTGGCATTGAGGTCGAGCCCCACGCCCTGGCTGCCCAGCATCTCGACCAGATGATCATGGACGATCTTGACCACCATCTGGCCCGGCGTGATCGAGCGGATAACCTCCTGGCCGATGGCGCGTTCCTTGACCGCAGCCACGAAATCCTTGACCACGGGCAGCGCCACATCGGCCTCAAGCAACGCGATGCGCACCTCGCGCAGCGCTTCCGAGACGTCTTCCTCGCTAAGTGCTGCCTTGCGCTTCAAGCGCTCGAAGGTCTGCCCCAGTTTATCGCTTAAACTCTCGAACATGCCTATTGCCACGGTCCAAAACGATTTCGCGCCCGTGCGCGAATATCGCGGACGGGCGGGCCCCCTCGGGGACAGGTCTTCTCAAGATGCCTTGAGCGGCCCGGTTTTTAGGCCGAATCGGGGGGGATGTCAAGGCCGGGGGGGCGTCTTTACAGCCAAAACCGCCAAACAGCCGAGTTGGACGGAACCTTAACCATTCAAGTTGTGAGCGTTCGCCTCACGTGTATTTCATTTGTATTTCCAAAACACTAGACTTCATTTTCCCACCCGCGTCACTTCAGCATTGCAGCCATGTTTGCTGTGTCACACAGGGCACTCCACCAGTGCTGTCAGCACCCTTTCCAGTGGGGTAAAGGCTCCGACAAAATACATGCAGCCAAAACTATAAAACATGTCCTTCAGCAAAATTTGCTTTTCTTGGTCAAGGGAAGCCACAACCAGCATCGCCGTTGGATGGGCGTATTTCGATAACAGTTTGTTGTGGACATTGAAATGATCCCCAAAACCACATGCTGAAGCAGCTTTACGAACCTGCTTGTATGGGCCGTCCAGGGACCCAATGCCCTCAGCCGTTGCACGCTGAGAAATTTCAAGTTTTGCCTCTTCAATGGGATCAAGCCAGTCATTCTCTTGGGATGTGGCCTTTCCCCATTCGGATAAAACCTTGCATAGATCAACAGCATCCCTGCCCGCATCCTCATAGAAAACGCGGGCATTTTCTTTGCTTCGAGCGCAGTAACTTGACCATACGGATATTTCAAGGAGATTTCTCGCCCGCCATGCAAGCAGCGACGGCTCTGAATCCGCTTGCGCTTCATACGCCTTATTCAGTGCACGGTATTCAGAAAAATTTCGAAAACACAAATCAGCAAGAACCTTGACTTGCCAATTCTCGTGCCCATTGTGGTTATCAGCCAACAGGCAAATTTTTTGATTCAACGAGTCACATCTTCCAGACGAATTAATCTCAACTGCCTGCTTGATGTATCTTGCCAATTCTTCTTCCATTATCACCTCGGCAAGCCCCACCCTACGCCACCTTCAGTTCGACATGCACGCGAAGGCCAAGTGCCGAGGCGATGTTGACCAGGGCGTCGAGGGAAAAGCGGGAGATGCGCCCGCGCAAGAGATCGTTCAATCGCGGCTGGGTAATGCCGCAGTGTTTTGCCGCCTCGGCCTGGGTCCATCCCTTCTTCTTGACCTGGGCGGTGATCTTGACGATCAAATCGGCGCGCAGACGCAAATTGGCCGCCTCCTCGGGCGTATCGGCAACGGCATCCCAAACGCTCTCGAATTTCTCGATCTTCGGCTTGCTCATCTCTTGCCTTTCAAAAGGGCGAAACGCGCCCTTGCAACCTCAATATCGTGCTTCGCGGTGGCCTGGGTCTTTTTCTGGAAGGCGTGAAGCACATAAACCGCATCGGCTAATCTGGCCGTGTAAATCACTCGAAATTGCCCGGCCTCGTCTCGCAGGCGGATTTCCTCGACACCTGCTCCGATCGAGGGCATCGGCTTGAAATCGACAGGCTGCAGGCCCGATTGCGCCAGATGAAGCTGATAGCCCGCATCGTGCCGAACATCTTTCGGAAACCCATCCAGCGCCTTTTTCGAGTCGCCAAGAAATTTAACCGGCTTCATGGCCGCATTATATCCATTTGGATATAACTTACAAGCCCCTCCCCCTTCCCAAGGCCCATGCTTTCCGCCAGAATGCGGCGCATGCGCCTTCGTCTCATCCTTGCCGTCCTGATAGCCCTGCTCTTCGCAAGGGAAGCCCGCGCCGATATTGGCGGGGCGATGAGCGCCTATGCCAACGGCGATTACGCTCTGGCTGTCGAAAAACTCGCTCCTTTGACCCAGCAGGCCAATCGCGAGGCCCTGCGCCTGATGGGCGAAATGCACGAAAACGGACGCGGCGTGCCCCAGAACGACACCCTGGCATGGTCCTATTACCAACGGGCGGCCCTGGGCGGCGACGTCGAATCCCAATATCGCCTGGGCCAGATGCATGAGGGTGGACGCGGCGTTCCGCAAAGCTATGCCGAGGCGTCGAAATGGTACCAGCGGGCCAGCCTGACCGGCCATGCGGGCGCCAAGGCCAAGCTGGGCAAGCTCACGCTGGCCGGGCGCGGCGGCAAGGTCAGCTTCAGCAAGGGGCTATCTCTGATCCAAGAGGCAGCCCTTTCAGGCGAACCCGAGGCTGAGGCCTTGCTTGAAGACCTGGAAAGGCGCGGCTTTGCCAAGGCCAGTCAATCCCAGGACCAAGCCCCCCCTGATGCCGAATCCGCCGACGTTTTGGCCAAGGCCCAGCAGATGATCAGGGCCATGAGCGCCCCTTTCCCGCTGGGTCCCAAGCTGAACCTGGGCAATGCCGCTTTCATCGCCAGAAATGCCCAGGGGGGCTGGACGGTTACCCTGCCCAAACCAGCCATTCCCCAATCGGACGGAGCGAGTTGGCGCGGAGCCAGCATCCGCTTGGCCTTGAGCAAGTCCGACGACGACCTTTACAGAATCCGCATCACCCTGCCCACGGTCTGGCGCTTCGTCTCGGCTTTGGGGCGCGAGGGTGGGCGCCTGGAGATCGGACAACAATCAGTTAACGGCATCTGGTCGGCCAAGCTGGGGCAATGGACGCATTCAGACACCGTGCTGTCGGCCATTGCCATCGCCTCGCCCGAGGGCAAGGGCAGCATCGATTCCCTGGCCACCTATTCCAACCTGACACCCGCCCTAGAGGGCAAGGGGCACGATCAGGTGCAAACGCTTCAGATCAAGAAGATTGCCTTTGGCGACGCCAAAACGACTGGTTTCAGCGTGCAGGCCGTCGAGGCCAGCTCGCGCATCGCCAGCCTGGAGCTTGAGACTTTCCGCGTTTTGTCGGGACAGGGAGGCGACGCCTCTTTGGACAATCTGGCGCCGCTGGCAACTTCGGTCGATAACCGTTTCAAGCTGTCGGACGTGAAGCTAAGCGGGCTGGGCGGCGAGGATATCTTATCCATTAATGCCTTCGAGGTCACGATGGGGGCGATGGGCATGGATACGGCCGCCAGTACGCTGAAGGCCGGAATTACCGCCTCGGGCATCGCCGCCAAGCAGCCAACCGGCGTCTCCCCTTTGCCTTTGCCGCTGGGCACCCTGCCTGAAAAGCTGTCCCTGCGCCTGTCCTGGGAACGCCTGCCGCTTCGGGATCTGACCAACCAACTGGCAACCCTATGGCTCAATCAGGGGGGCACCAAGCGTCAGACCTCAACCCAGGCCAGTCTGGCCGACACCTTGATGGATAGCCTGGCCACCGCCATGGATGTCCTGGTCGATGCCGGTACGGAAATCAGGATTGAGGATATTTCGGCCAGCGCGCCTGATTGGGGAATCGATGCCAAGGGCAGTTTCCAGCCGGAAAAGGCCAAGGCCCAGCCCTTTTCCGGCAAGATCACCATCACCAGCCGAGGGCTGGACAACCTGATCAAATCCTTGGACGACGGCACCAATCTGGCCGCCGTCATGCTGGATGGATTGCGCCGTACATCGCCGCCCAAGAAGGACAGTGCCGGAAATGATGTCTTCGAAGTGACGTTCGGCGCCGATGGGGCCATCGACATCAACGGCCAGCGCTGGAGCCAGCCGGAAGCGTCCGCCAAGCAGGGCAACAAGCCTATTCCGCTGACGAAGAAGAAATAAGGCTCAGTCGCCGTAGCGGATGAAATCCGTCCAGGTGCGCTCAAGGCGCAGCAACGCCTTGCTGGCTTCGGCGAACTCGGCCTGCGAGCCCACCCCATCACCCAGCTTGCCCGCCATTTCCGTTTGCAGATTACGAATGGCCGTGCAGAGCGCCATGCCCTTGTCGGTCAGGCGCAAAATGACCGAGCGGCGATCCTTCGAACTGCGCTCCTGGGCCAGATAGGCACATTCGGTCAGCTTCTTGATGTTATAGGAAACATTTGAGCCGTGATAATAGCCGCGGTCTTTAAGATCGCGGATGACCACTTCCTCGTCGCCGATATTCGACAGAAGAAGGGCCTGAACGGCATTGATGTCGTCGATCCCCAGGCGCCGCAGCTCGATCCGCAGCACATCCAGAAAGTGACGATGCAGCCGCTCGATCAGCCGAACGACATTGAGATAGGAGTCACGCACGAAAAGTCCCCTCAGAGTGCTGGCGCCAGAGCACTTTCCCCCCCGCCGCCTTATTTGGTTTTTTTGCGCAGGCACAAAGATGAAACTGTTTCAGGGCTCTTGTCCAGCCCTTGATGTAGGAATCTGTCAAATCCGCGCAATTTCTGGGGTTATAGGGCTGGGTTAAACAAGATGCATCGGCGAATCGGAAACGAGCCAATAGAGCAGATCGCCTGAAATCGGAAATGTTTAACGGCTCTGATTTCAGGCGTGAATCTGCTCTATCAATTTGTTTTGAGCTGCCGATTCACGTTTAACGCCGGATCACGGGGTGGCCCGGCGTTAAACGATCGTGCGCCAGAGCATATTCCGACCATATGCGATCACTGCGCCGGAGCGTTTTTGGGGCGTGGGCAGAAGAAGGGCGCAGGTCGTAGCGGGACTACGGCCAAGCCCTTCGACGAACCCACGCCCCAAAAGCGCCCGGCCCTTCGGGTTTCAATCTGGCGGGCAATCGCCGTGTTGCGCGGCCTGCCCGATGCCCCACATCGCGCCGCGCCGCACGCCTGGCGAATTGCCTCGCCAGATTGAAACGCAAGCGACCGCATATGGTCGGAATATGCTCTAGACCTATTTTCTTCTGAATTCGCGCCAGAGAAGCTATGGTTGCAAAACCTTTCCAGGAAGGGCGAGACGCAATCCATTCAGGGGGAAACGTGCATGACAGGAAAGCATCCCGCGAAACACAGGCCCAAGAAGCCGGAGATCAAGGCCAAGACTAAGCCGTCGACAGCCAAAGCCCCGGCCATCGTGGCCGAGACGCCCGCTCCCGCGCCAGCTTCGCCTTCGCCCTCCCCCTCACTCGAATCCGCCCCGCCCCATCATTCGAGTCCCGCCGAGGTGCTGGG
>JADFZV010000045.1 GCA_015232335.1 Alphaproteobacteria bacterium
CTTTTTTTGCTTAAGTAAGGGAGATCAACTGACGGTTTCCACCTTGCCGTCCAGCCCCATCAGCAGCAGTTCCACCTCAAGCCCCGGAAAGCGGGTTTTGATGTCGGTGCGCAGCTTTCTTAGATAGGTGGCGTGGATATCGAATTCGTCCTTCGGCGTTTTGGCGTGGTCCAGGCTGATGAAGACCTTGTAGGCACCGCAATCGCGGTGGTCCATCACCATCACCTTCTTGATGTGGTGCAGTTGCTGGGCGACATCGACATGGTCCCAGAAGGTCTGGCCCCAGGAAGGCTTCTTCTCGTAAAGGGCTCCCAGAGAGGCGCCCGCCAGAACGACATGATCGTAATTGTTGGTCAGGGACCGACCGTCCATGTATTTCACGATTTCGTCGAGCAGGCGAAAATTCATGCAGGAAAGCAGCAGGGCCTCGTTATTTCCCGCCGCCTGAACGGCAAAGGGTAAACAGAGCGGCGGCCCCGCCAAGGGCGGCCAGACGGACGAAGTCGCGACGGCTTCAGACGTCTGCCTCGGTACGGGCAAGCCCGGAGCAAAAAGATAGGTGCGACATGTTCACGCCCCCCATTTTATTGCCCCTGGCTTCGTGCTGTCTATTTCGCCGGTCCCGTGTCGAACCACAGGGTCATCTGATAGTCGATGGTGATTTCTTCGCCCTCGGCGATGTCTTTCAGGGCGAACAGGTCAAGCAGTTGCTCGTCGATCAGGCGCTCGAAATCGGCGCTGGGCGTGGGGGAGTGATTGCACAGGCTGGTATAGCCGAGTGTGATTCCCGCCCGCCCTTTGCGGGTATAAAGATCCTCTTCGGTCGTTCCCTTTTCCCACATGAAAACGTAGGTGAAGAGAATGCTTTCGTCGGTTTTGGCGCGGTCGCACTCGGGGATGACCAGCACCGGCGAGCGCTCGATCAACTCGCCTTTTTTGATGGGTTCGGCAGCGACGATTCCGCGGCCCTTGCCGCCGAAGTCGACAATCTTGACTTTCTTTCGCATATCACTTGTTGCGAGCATGGAAACCCCTGAAAGGAAATAACGACAGGGTTAGGCTAGGGATAAATTTTCTGGCTCGCAAGCCTTAATCAGGCTCGGCGCGAAGATGTCTAAGCTTCAGAAACAAAATGATTCCTGCCAGAATCAGGGTCACGATGTTGGACAAAATGACAGGCCAGGAGCCGATCAGAATTCCGTAAACCAGCCAAAGCCCGACCCCGGTCGTGAAGGCCAGGAACATGGACAGCGAAATATCCCTGGTAGAGCGGCTTTTCCAGGTTTTGACCACTTGGGGCAGGAAGGACAGGGTGGTCAGCGTGCCGGCAAGCGTTCCGATCAAGTCGGTCAGGGCGATCATGCCACCTCGAAATAGGGCAGGGTCAAATGGCGAGCCGCATCCTCGACCGAGGAATCCTCGCGACCGGCGAAGTCGGTGTGCAGCTTGGGGGCCAGTTTCGAGAAAGCTGCGAGCAGAGCCGGGTCGAAATGGCTGCCCGCCCCCTCGTTCATGATGGCCAAAGTCTCTTCCAGGCCAAACGCCTGCTTGTAGGGGCGCTCGGAAGTGAGTGCGTCAAAGACGTCGGCGATGGCGAAGATGCGCGCTCCCAGGGCGATGTTCTCGCCGTTAAGGCCCCAGGGATAGCCCGAGCCGTCGAATTTCTCGTGGTGGGATTCGACGATTTTAGAGGCTTCGGCCAGCCAGCTTGAACGGCGGACGATATCGACACCATGTTCGACATGGGTCTTCATGATGAAGAATTCCTCGTCGTTCAACCGTCCGGGTTTCAAGAGAATGGTGTCCGATATGGCGATCTTGCCGACATCGTGCAGGAACGAGCCCTTGATCAATTCGCGAATATCCTTGGGCGCCATGCCCACCACCTCGGCTAGCCGGACGGCGTAGATCGTCACCCTGAAATTATGGGTATGCGTATCGCTGTCGCGCTTGGCGATGGCGCTGCCCAGCACTTCAAGCGTCTGAATATTGGCGTGCAACAGCTCCTGGGACAGGTCGATCAAGCCCTTGTGCTGGGCGCGGATGATGGGATAGAGCAGCAGGGCTGTCGCCAGCACGGCCAGCACCACCAGGGCCAGGGCGGTGGCCATGGTTTCCCTGATCTCGGCAACGCGCCTGGGGCTGACTTCGTAGACACCCTCGAAATAGCCCAGCAGGGCGCCGGTCGAGCCGAACAAGGGCGTCAGAACCTGAATGAACAGGCGGCTGCCGACATATTGCTTTTCGTACCAGCTTTCTCGGCCTTCGGGAAAACGGTGCTGTTTGCGCTTGAGCTGGATCTCAATCCATTCCGAGGCGGCGGGTACGGCAAAGGCGACCTGATCGCGGTCCTGATCGTAGAGTTCTGCGATCAGAAAGCTTCCGTCCGGGAAGTTCCGGTGCTGCGCCAGAAAGGTTTCCAGATCCTTGGAAAGTTCTGCGTCGCTGGAGATGGCATTCAGAGGCGAATGCTTTTCCGCCTCAACCGTGAAAGCCTCGGCCTCGGAAACGGCGCTGGCGACGATGGCGCCGTCGATCTTTTCGAATTCGTAAAAATAGACGGCAAGTCCCAGCAGCCCAGCTATAACGAAGCTGCCCAGTGTAAGTCTGAGAACCAGGGTGCGATGCAGATGTCCAACCATTCCAAACCGGAAGCGTAAGTTCAAGTACTTATTTATCGCATACCGCTAATGAACGGTCCATGAATGGTTTTAGTTAAGGGGCGTCGCTTCTACCGCTTACGCTCATGGGCGAGATGTTCCAGATATGCTCGGCATATTCCGCAACGGTGCGGTCGGACGAGAACTTGCCCATGCGGGCGACGTTCAGAATGGCTTTGCGCGTCCATTCGTCTGAATCCAGATAGAGGGCGTCCACCTTTTCCTGCGCTTCGCGGTAGGCTGCGAAATCGGCCAGCAGCATATAGAAGTCGCCGCCATGGGTGAGCGCGTCGAAGATGGGGCGGAAGCGATCCGGCTGGTCGGGCGAGAAGAAGCCCGTCGAAATCTGGTCCAGGGCTTCCTTCAGTTCGGGATCTTCGTTGTAGATTTCCCAGGGATTGTAGCCTAGGCGGCGCAGGTCGATGACCTCGTGGGCGGACAGGCCGAAGAAGAAGACGTTTTCCTCGCCCACTTCCTCGGCGATTTCGATATTGGCGCCGTCGCGCGTTCCGATGGTCAGCGCTCCGTTCAGCGACAGCTTCATGTTGCCGGTTCCCGAGGCTTCGGTTCCCGCCGTGGAAATCTGCTGCGAGAGATCGGCAGCGGGAATGATCAGTTCTGCCGTCGAGACGTTGTAGTTGGGCACGAAGACCAGCTTCAGCTTGCGTCCGACCAGGGGGTCTGCATTGATCACCTGGGCCACGTCGTTGACCAGTTTGATGATCAGTTTCGCCATGGCGTAGCCGGGCGCCGATTTGCCGCCGATGATGATCGTACGCGAAACGACGGGGGCTTCCGGATTGGCCCGAATGTGGTTGTAGCGCGTGATGGTGTACAAGATGTTCAGAAGCTGGCGCTTGTATTCATGGATGCGCTTGACCTGAACGTCGAACAGCGAGTGCAGATCGACATCGACCCCCAGGCGTTGGCGGATCACCGAAGCCAGTCGCTCTTTGTTGCCGCGCTTGATCGAGCGGAAGGATTCGCAGAACTCCGGGTCATCGATCAGGGTTTCCACCTTCCTAAGCTTGCCCAGATCTGTCGCCCAGTCCATTCCGACATGCGATCCGATCAGGCGGGTCAGCTTGGGGTTTGCCATCATCAGCCATCGCCTGGGCGTGATGCCATTGGTCACGCAGAGAATCTTTTTCGAATCCAGACGATGGAAATCCGAGAAGATGGTGCTTTTCATAAGCTCGGTATGAATGCGCGCAACGCCATTGACCCGGTGCGAGCCGACGAAGGCCAGGTGCGCCATGCGCACGCGACGCTCGCCCATTTCATCGATCAAGGATATCCGGCGCGACAGGTCGGCGTCACCGGGGGCTATTTGGCGCACCTCAAGCAGGAAACGCTGGTTGATGTCGTAGATGATCTGCATGTGGCGCGGCAGCAGGCGCTCGAAAATCTCGACCGGCCAGGTTTCCAGCGCTTCGGGCAGCAGCGTGTGGTTGGTATAAGCGAACACCCGCTTGGTAATGCTCCAGGCTCGCTCCCAGTCGTAGAAATAGTCATCGACCAGAATGCGCATCAGCTCGGGCACCGCCATGGCGGGATGGGTGTCGTTCAACTGAATTGCCACGTAATCGGGCAGGGCGTCGAAGCCTTCGTGATGCTTTCTGAAGCGGGCCAGAATGTCTTGCAGCGATGAGGAGATGAAGAAATATTCCTGCTTGAAGCGCAGTTCCTTGCCTCGGGCCGTCGAATCGGAAGGATAGAGAACCTTCGACAGATTCTCGGACTCCGTCTTGTCCTTCACCGCCTCGATATAGTTGCCCTGATTGAAATAGCGCAGATTGAATTCGCGGGTCGATTTGGCCGACCACAGGCGTAGATTATTAACGGTCTTGCCGCCGAATCCCGGCACCGGCAGGTCGTAGGCCATGGCCATAACCTCTTCGCTGTCCTGCCATTGATGACGCCATTTGCCGTCGGCATCCTTGACGTGAATGACCTTGCCGCCAAAGCGCACGGGATAGATCACGCCGGGGCGGGGGAATTCCCAGGGATTGCCGTAGCGCAGCCAGTTCTCGGGCGCTTCGACTTGATTGCCCTGCTCGATATGCTGGGTGAACATGCCGTATTCGTAGCGGATGCCGTAACCGAAGCCGGGAATGCCCAGCGTCGCCATGGAATCGAGCAGGCAGGCTGCCAGGCGCCCCAGGCCGCCATTGCCGAGAGCCGGTTCGGCCTCCCAGCTTTCCAACTCGGCCATGTCGTATCCCAGATCCTGCACGGCGCGGCGGCATCCATCGGTCAGGCCCATATTGAGCATGCCGTTTGACAGCGAGCGGCCCATCAGGAATTCCATCGACAGGTAATAGACGCGCTTGACGTCCTCGTCGTAATAGGTGCGCATGGTGTCCATCCAGCGCTCGATCATGCGGTCGCGCACGGTTTGCGCCGCCGCCTGATACCAATCGCGTGAGGTCGCGTTCAGCGAATCCTTGCCGACTGAATGGAGCAGATGGTTGTTGAGGCTGTTCTTAATGGCCTCGGACCCCTTCGCACCTTCGGCGCTGGGTGTGTCATTCATCGCGCTCTGATTCCTTATTCCCCGCTTGGGCCCTTATTTTAGTTGGATTCTTTCCAAGAACAAGGCCTGTGCTGGGTAGGAATTTCCCACTGCTTGGGGTAGAGTAAGGGTTGGTCGCGGGTCAAATGCAGGAAAACATGGCCGAATTGATCGATTTGAAGCCCTTGGAAGTTCGCGATCTGATCGAGCGCGAAAATGTTCTTTTGGTCGATGTCCGAGAGTTCTCGGAATATTCTGCCAGACATATCAAGGGCAGCCTGCTGTTACCCATGTCGGTCTTCGACCCCGACGACTTTCCTGGGCTTAAGGGTGCCAAGGTGGTGTTGATCTGTGCGCTGGGTCGGCGTTCGGTAGCGGCGGGCAAGCAATTGCTGGAAGTCGGCGTTCAACTGCCGCTGTTCAACCTTGAAGGCGGCATCAAGGCCTGGGCCGAGGAAGGCTTGCCGTTGGTCCTGGCACCAGAGGATTACTCAATCTGAAACATTATCAACGGATTACCGCCACTTACAACGAATCATCCGCTCGGATTCTCCAAGGCGGTGGTAGGATGGGTTTGACGCGGCTTGCCTGTTCAATTTGGCCCTAACGGTATCTGATGCCCAAAACCCTGGTTATCGACGACGATCCCGACTTCGAGACACTGTGTGCCGACAGTGGGGAATCCGACAACGAATTCGTCTTTGCCAGGGACAATGAAACGGCGCGGGCCCATCTGGCCCATCTGCCCGACCTGGATATCGCCTTGGTCCGCGTTGATTCCGAGCGGCTAGAGGGGCTTGATCTCTTCAAGCAACTGGTCGGTGGGCGGGTGCGCATTCCCCGTATCGCCCTGCTTTCCGGGCGCGATCTGGCGGTCGCCCGCAAGGCGATGAATGACGGGGCCGCCGATTTCCTGGTCAAGCCGGTGGCGCGTTCGGATCTACTGGGCACCATCGAGCGCGTGTTCAAATCCTGCGAAGAGCGCAGGCTGGCCTGGCGCAACGAAGCCAAGCTTTCTGCCATCCAGCGCGAAATCACCATCGCCGAGGAAATTCAGCGGCGCATTCTGCCCAGCGAATTCGAAAGCGGGGATGGTTATACGCTTTTTGCCCGCCTGGCCTCGGCCAAGAGCATGAGCGGCGACTTTTATGACATCTTCGAGCTGCCGGGCGAGCGGATCGGCCTTGTGGTGGCCGATGTTTCAGGCAAGGGCATTCCGGCCGCCTTTTTCATGGCGGTGGCGCGCACCTTGCTCAGAGCCACGGCCATGACCGGCACCACGCCTTCGGAATGTCTGGCTCAGGCCAATGCCGTTCTGTGCCGCCACGATATTCCCAATATGTTCGTCTCGGCCTTTTACGGCATCTTCGATCCGAAGAACTGGACGCTGCTTTATGCCAGCGCGGGCCATCTGCCGCCGCTTCTGGTTTCGGGCCAGGGCGCCGTAAGCGAGCTGGACGGCGCCGAGGGGCTGGTGCTGGGGGTCAGCGAGGATTTTCCCTATAGCGAGGACGTGCTTCATTTCAAGCCGGGCGACGGGCTGGCCATCTATACGGACGGCTTGAGCGAGGCCTTCGATCCCATGCGCAACCAGTTTGGCGAGGAACGGGCTCTTAACGTCCTGGCCCATCTGCCGCCCACCTCCAGCGCCGCCGAGTTGGTGGATGCCCTGTTCCAGGCCCAGGATGTCTTCGTGGCGGGGGCCGAGCGCAGCGACGATACGACCGTTCTGGTCATCAAGCGCATGCTGCTTTAAACAATCACATCCCCTGGCTGGTCAGAACGCGGTCGGGCAGCGGGTGATCGTCGCAGAAGGCCTTGATATTGAGGATCACCTTCTCGCCCATATCGACCCGGCTTTCGATGGTGGCCGAACCGAGATGAGGCAGCAGCACAACATTGTCCAGCGTCAGCAACTTGGGGTTCACCGCCGGTTCGTGTTCGAAGACGTCAAGCCCGGCGCCGGCCAGTTCGCCCTTGACCAGCATGCGGGTCAGCGTGTCCTCATCGACCACTTCACCCCTTGAGACATTCACGATATAGGCGTGGGGCTGCATGAGCTTGAGGCGTCTGGCCGACAGCAGATGGAAGGTCGATGGCGTGTGCGGGCAGTGGATGGAGACGATGTCCATGCGGGCCAGCATCTGATCCAGGCTTTCCCACCAGGTGGCCTCCAACTCGGCTTCGATGTCGGGATGCACACGGTGCCGGTTATGGTAATGCACCGAGATGCCAAAGCCCTTGGCGCGTCTGGCCACGGCCTGACCGATGCGCCCCAGGCCGATGATGCCAAGCCTTTTTCCTCCGACGCGGTGGCCCAGCATGAAAGTGGGACTCCATCCGTCCCAAAGCCCCTTGCGCAACAGCCTTTCCCCCTCGGCCATGCGCCTGGGAACGGCCAGAATCAGGGCCATGGTCATGTCGGCAGTGTCTTCGGTCAGCACGTCGGGCGTGTTGGTGACCAGAATGCCTTTTTCCTGGGCCTTGAACAGGTCGATATGGTCGATGCCCGTTCCATAATTGGCGATCAGGCGCAGATTTGGCCCCGCCTCGGCCAAAAGGGCGGCGTCTAGGCGGTCGGTCACGGTGGGGACCAGAATATCGGCTTCGGCCAGGGCTCGGGCCAGTTCCTCCCTGGTCATGGCCCGCCCCGTCAGGTTGAGCCGGACGTCGAACAATTCCATCATCCGCGTTTCGACGCTGTCGGGCAGCTTGCGGGTAACCACCACGATGGGGCGCTTCATGGGCATGCCGTCCTCCTCGGTATCTTCTGGTAATGTAAGCCGAAACCTTGACTTTGCCAAAGCACAGACGGCTATTATGCTGTCCGGCCTGAAAATGGGGGGCTAACAGGGTCTTGGCGTGCCGATGTTTTTGAAACGAATCATCCTTATAGCCCTGCTGCTGACGGCGGCGGGACCGGCCCTGGCGCAGACCCAGGCACCACAATCGGCAAGCGGGCTGCCCTTGCCGCGCTATGTCTCGCTTCGGGCCGAAGAGGTCAATCTGCGCACCGGACCCGGCGTGCGCTACCCCATCGAATGGGTGATCAGCAAGCGGGAACTGCCGGTCGAGATCATCGCCGAATTCGAAACCTGGCGTAAAATCCGCGATTCTCAAGGGACAGATGGCTGGGTTCATCAGACCATGCTGACCGGCAGGCGCACATTGCTGGTAACGGGAACCGTTGTCCGCAAGCTAAAGCGCAGCGATTCGGAAGGTGCCGCCGCCCTGGCCAATGTCGAGCCGGGCGTGATTGGGCGCCTGTTGCAATGTCCCCGCAACAGCACGTTGTGCCGCGTCGAAGTCGAAGGCTATCAAGGCTGGCTGAAACGCGATGAATTCTGGGGCGTCTATAAAGGCGAATACATAGAATAGATTGATAATTTACGTCATGTGATTGCCGTCACTTGTTTTCTGTGACCGCTATCACTTCAATCAAACTGAAAGACTGCAAGAATAGCCCTCAGTTCCAAGATGCGTGTTCCCGGAAGGTTACCGTCCTCCAACGGCCCGGGAACCGGGAACCGCAAAGCCGCCGGACGTCCTGCCGGCGGTTTTCGCGTTGTGGGGGTATTATTCCGAGGCATTATCCCCCTTGGCCCACAGTTTCTGCATCCAGAACCACTGGTCGGGGCGTTCCTTGATCCAGACTTCGAACTGGCTGGCGACCTGCTGCGTCAAGGTTTGCAGCACTTCATGGGTGGCGTCGCCCTTCTGGGGCTCGATGGGCGGGGCCAGGGTGGCGCGAAAACGCGCCCCGTTCAGGCGTTCCATGCGGGTGCAAAGGATGGGGGCGCCAAAGCGCCTAGCCAAAAGCGCCGCCGTATGGGCGATTCTGGCCTGACCGCCCAAAAGATCGACCGGCAAGGTGTCGGAATAGCGGTGATCGGTCAAAAAGCCCACATAGCCGCCCTCGGAGAGGTGGCGCATGACCTGGCGCATGCCCTGGTGGCTTTTGGCGATGTAGGTCATCCCCGTATCTGGCCTGATTTCCTGAACCAGATCACGCACATAGGGGTTGTTGGGGGCGCGGTAGATGAGCAGGATATGCCCCTTCATGCGGTCCATGACCATGGGGAACAGCTCCCAATTGCCCAGATGGGCCGCCACGAACACGCATCCCTTGCCCAGGGATTTGATCCGCTCGAAGTTCTCTCGGCCCTCGATCTGAATGCGATCATGGTCGAAGGCCAGTTTGCGCAGATGTGGATATTCGAAGGCCACCCGGCCCAGATTGGCCCAGACGGCGGGCAGAAGCCGCCTGGCCTCTTCCTTGGAAAAAACCCGTTCCAGATTATCCAGGGCCACCTGGCTGGGCTTTTTGAGGTGGGGGCCGATGCGGCGCATCAGTCCTGCACCCAGGTCCGAGGCGCTGTCCAGGCTTAAGGGCCTAAGGCTTCCAACAAGAGTCCGAAGCGCCAGCTCCTCGAGCCGGTAACGAAAGGAACGCAGATGTGCCATGACGCCTACCGGATCATCCCCAAGAGGGTGCGGATGGTGTTCTCTGCCCCCTCGGCGATCTGCGAGATGGTGGCATCCAGCATGTAGCAAGGGCTGGTCACCAGTTTCAGCCTTTCGTCCACCGCCACCTCGCCATGGGTGCGCACGGTGTGCTTGGCCCCCATTTTCTCGATAGCCTGGGCGGTGTCCTGGTCATTGCCGATGGTGACTTCGCCTGTTTTAAGAATGCGGGCGATCAGGGTGGGTGCGATGCACAGCGCCCCGATCGGCTTGCCCGCTCCATGCATGGCCAGAACGGCCTTTTCCACATCCGGATTGACCTTGCAGGTGGGGCCGTCAAAGGCAAAGCCGCAGAGATTCTTGGCAGCCCCGAATCCGCCCGGAAAGACCAGAGCGTCGAAGTTGCCGGGGTCGAAGGCCGTCAGAGGCTCGATTTTGCCCCTTGCGATGCGGGCCGATTCGACCAGAACATTGCGCGTTTTCCGGCTTTCTTGGCCGGTCAGGTGGTTGATCACATGGTGTTGGGGGATATCGGGGGCAAAGCAGGCATAGCTGCCGCCCAGCCGGTCGATGGCCAGCAGGGTCAGCACCGCTTCGTGGATTTCGGTGCCGTCATAGACCCCGGATCCCGACAGTACCACAGCAAAGGCTGGCTTTACGCTCATCTAGGCTTCCCCGGCTTGATCAATCCCAGCGAGAAAAGCATGTTTTTTCGCTAAAAAGCAAGGGTCCGGGCTTGCTTGGGGGCCGCCAGGGGCTCTATAACCCGGCCATGCGCATCGTTATGGCCGATGATTCGGTTCCCTTCGACGGATACACCTCCGGCCACCAGCCCCTCGGCGGGACTGAAAAGGCGTTCGCTGCCTTGGCTTCCGCCCTGGCCATCCGCGGCCACGAGGTCCGTGCTTTCAACCGCTGCCGCTTCAAGATGACCATCGAGGGGGCCAAATGGGAGCCCTGGGACCAGATGCGCCCTCTGGAAGCTGATCTTTTGATCGCTTGGCGCAAGGTCGGCTTGCTGACCTCGGTCCGCCAGGCGGCACAGCGCCTTTTGTGGGTGGCGGCTCCTGGCGCCTATCTCGAACGCGCTTCCAATCGGGAATTGATCGATTCGACCGGAGCCCGGCTGGTTTTTCAAAGCTCAAAGCACAAAGCAAGCTTCAATGCCTGGAACAAGGCCCTGCCGGTCGTGGTGGGCCCGGGCGTGCGCTCGGACTATTGCTGCGAAGCACCCATCGAACCGGCCAGCCCGCCCCTGGCCGTTGCCACCACGCACCCTTTGCACGGCCTGGATTGGCTGCTTGATCTTTGGCCCAGCATTCGAGCCCGAGTGCCCGCTGCAAGGCTTGCCCTTTATTCCGCCGTTCTCGACAAGGGCCGCCAGGGAGGCGAGGTAGCACCCGAGATCCGCCCCGTTCTGGACAAGGCCCTGGCCCTGGCCGAGGCGGGCGTTTTCATCGAGCGTCCGCTGGGCGACATGGACATGCCCGGCGTCTGGCGCAAGGCCAGGGTTCACCTGTTCCCCGCGCATGCCGATGACTGGCTTGCCACGACCCTGATGGAATCGCAAGCCTCGGGCATTCCTGCCGTGGCCAGGCCGCTGGGGGTTGCTCCTGAAAGACTGATCGACGGGCAGACCGGGCAGTTGGTGCCCGATGCCGATGCCTTCGCCAATGTGGCGGCCGAATTGCTGTCCAACGACGATCTCTTCTGGTCGATGAGCCGGGACGCCAAACTGTGGCAGGCGGGGCGCGGCTGGGACGTTGTAGCGGGCGAGATCGAGGGATTGGTGAAATGAAAATTCTTTTCATCACCGCGACTCGCATCGGTGACGCCGTGCTTTCGACCGGGCTATTGGATCACCTGATCCGCCAATATCCCGATGCCCGTTTCACGGTGGCCTGTGGCCCCGAGGCAGCACCTCTGTTTGCGGAAATGCCGCAGTTGGCACGCTTGATTCCCATGTCCAAGGAGCGCTGGTCGAAACATTGGATGCGCTTGTGGTGGGCCTGTATCGGCACACGTTGGGATCTGGTGATCGATCTTAGAAAATCCCTGGTCGCCTATCTCTTGTCCTCTGAGCGGCGCTTCACACTTTCCAACAGTCGCGAGCCGGTACACCGGGTGCGCCTGATCGCCGACGTCATGGATTTGCCGGAAACGCCCATGCCGCATATCTGGGTCCGCGAAGGGCGCTTGGCCGAGGCGGCGCGACTGTTGCCGGGGCCTGAGCCCGTGCTGGCGGTGGGGCCGACCACCAACTGGCTGGCCAAGACCTGGCGGGCCGAGAACTTCATTACGCTGATTGACAGATTGACCGGCCCCGGCGGCATTCTTCCCGGCGCCAAGGTGGCCGTCTTTGGAGCGCCGCACGAGCGCCCCCAGGCCCAGCCGGTGATCGATGCGCTTGCTCCTGCCCGAGTGATCGATCTGGTGGGACGCATCGATCTTCTGACCGTATACGCCTGCCTGGAGCGTTGCGCCTTTTATATCGGCAACGACTCGGCGCTCATGCATCTGGCTGCCGCTTCGGGCATTCCCACGCTTGGCCTTTTTGGACCCAGCTCCGAGATATTCTATGCCCCTTGGGGATGGCATGCCGCCGTGGCGCGCACACCGGAATCATTTGATAATATCTTTCCCAAGAATTTCGATCATCGCAGTTCGGGCACCTTGATGGACAGCCTTACGGTCGATATGGCGGAAGAGGCCGCCCGGTCCTTATGGTCGCGCACACAAGCACAAACGAGGGCGGCATGACCGAGATTTCGCTCTCTGCCGTGGTCAGCGTGAAGAACGAGGAACACCAACTGGCCGATTGCCTGGAACGGCTGAGATTTGCCGACGAGATCGTGGTGCTGCTGGATAAATGCACCGACCGCTCGAAAGAGATCGCCCTTGCCTTTACCGACCGAGTGGTCGAGGGCGACTGGGCCAAGGAAGGCCTGCGGCGCAATGCCGCCATCGACGCTTGCCGGGGGCGCTGGGTGCTGGAAGTCGATGCCGACGAGCGCGTTTCCGATGCTCTGGCCCAGGAAATCCTTGCCACCATCAAGACGACATCCTTCGACTGGCACGAAATTCCCGTCGACAATTACGTGGGCGAGCGGCTGGTGCGCTGGGGCTGGGGCGCTTCCTTCGGCAAGGCGGCCTATCCTGGCCTGTTCAAGAAGGGCGTCAAGATCTGGGGCGATGCCCGCCTGCATCCGCCGCTGGTTTGGACGGGGCAAAAAGGGCCGATGCTGAAAGAGCGTCTTCTTCATTACGTCGATCGTGACCTCTCCGACATGCTGAGGCGCTTGAACAGTTATTCCAGCGCACGAGCAAAGGATCTGCGCGAGAAGGGCGAGACCTGGGGCAGCACCGGGCGCAATCTCGTGCGCTTTCTGTCGCGTTTTTTCAAATGCTATGTCAAGCGCAAGGGATATCGTGAAGGCGGCTATGGCCTGATGGTGGCGCTGTGCGCCGGGCTTTATCCGCTGCTTTCGCATCTCAAGGCCAAGCTGGAGAAGGACTGAGCGCATGGCCCGTATCGTGATGGCCGATGACGGCATTTCCTTCGACGGCACCACGCCCGAGAAAGGGCCACTGGGCGGGGCGGAAAGTTCCTTCGTCAATCTTGCCGAAACCCTGGCGGCCCGGGGCCATTCGGTCGAGGTCTGCAACAAGTGCGAGAAGCCCATCGATCACAAGGGCGTGGCTTGGCGGCGCATCGATGATGGATTGCCGGAATGGGCCGATCTTTTCATCGCCAACCGGGGTGACAAGCTGATTCTGGCCATGCCGGGGGCCAGGAAGACCATCTTTTGGACTCATAATCCAGCCAACTACATGCTGAAATGGCGTTATCTGTGGAAGATGGCGGCCAAGCGCCCCGACATCGTTTTCATCGGCACCTATCACGCCACGACCTATCCGGCCTGGGCGCCGGGCGGGCAGCGCCACGTCATTCCATACGGCATCCCCGAGATGTTCCGCTCTGCCGAGCCGGGGCTTGCCCTGCCCCCGCCCAGGGCCGTCTTCACCTCGAACCCGTTGCGCTCGCTCGATTGGTTGTTGGATCTGTGGGCAAAGCAGATTCAACCCGCCGTGCCAGGGGCCGAGCTGCACATCTTTTCGGGGGCCGCCACCTATGGATCGGTCGGCGATGCCAAGGCCGAAGCCATGACGCGCGTTCTGGCTCAGGCCGAGGCCATGAAGGACAAGGGTGTCGTTCTGCGCGGTCCCGTTCCCAAGGCGCAGTTGGTCTTGGAATTCCGCCAGGCGCGCTGCCTGCTCTATAAGGGCGACATCAACGAAACCTTTTGCCTGGCAGTGGGCGAGGCGCAGGCCATGGGGGTTCCCGCCGTGGTCAAGCCCATCGGCTCGGTAGTGGAGCGGGTGGTGGAGGACCGCACGGGGCATATTGCCTCAAGCGACAAGGCCTTTGCCGAGGGGGCCATCAAGCTCTTGGCGGATGAGGCACATTGGCGCACACTGCATCAGGGTGCGCTTGAGCTTCAGCGCCGCTGGGGCTGGCAGGATGCGGCGGCGGCCTTTGAAGCGCTGTTGCCATAAAGGGGATAGGCGAGAATGATGCGGGTGATGCAGGCCATGGCGGGGTCCCAGTTCGGGGGCGCCGAGGCATTCTTCGTCCGTCTGGCGATCGGATTGCACAATAAGGGGCTCGATCAGCGCCTTGTCATCCGCAAGCATCCCGAGCGGGCCAAGTTTTTGCGCGATCACGGTCTTGACGTCACCGAGCTTTCCTTCGGCGGGCGCCTTGATTTGAAGACGCGCTTTGCCTTCAAGCGCGCCGTGGCCGAGTTCAAGCCCCGTATCGTGATGACCTGGATGAACCGCGCCACGCAATTTTGCCCCGAGGGCGATTTCGTCCAAATTGGGCGCCTGGGCGGCTATTACGATCTCAAATACTATCAGCGCTGCAAGCATCTGATCGGCAATACCGAGGACATTGTCGATTATATCCGCAAGCAGGGCTGGCCTGCCGAGCGGGCGCATTATCTGCCCAATTTCGTTTCGGCCGAAAACATGCCCGCCATCGACCGCAAGCAATTCTACACACCCAACAATGCGCCGTTGATTCTGGCGCTGGGGCGATTGCACAAGAACAAGGCCTTCGACGTTTTGTTGAAGGCAATGGGGCAGATTCCCGACGCCTATCTCTGGCTGGCTGGCGAGGGCGAATTGCGCGAAGAGCTGGAAGCCTTGGCCCAGCAGGTGGGCGTCAAGCCCCGTGTGCGCTTTCTGGGCTGGCGCGACGATGTGGCGGCACTTTACGCCGCCGCCGACATCTTCGTTTGTCCCTCGCGCCACGAGCCGTTGGGCAATGTGGTGATCGAAGCCTGGGCCCAGGGCAAGCCCGTGATCGCGGCTGACAGCTATGGCCCGGGCACTTTGATTCAGCATGGCGAAAACGGGCTTCTGGTGCCTGTCGATGATGTGGCGGCCCTGGGCGGCGCGTTGCAATGGATGACCCGAAATCCCGACGAGGCGGGCCGCATGGCGCGCTCGGGCAAGCGCGCCTTTGAGGAGCAGTTCACCGAAGGTGCTGTGATCGACCGCTATATCGACTTCTTCGAGAAAGTCGCGGGAGGGGCCTGATGTGCGGCATCGCTGGCATCGCCCTACGTGATAACGCAACGCCCGATCCGGCGATTCTGGACCGACTGGCCAAAGCGCTGTCGCACCGTGGGCCGGACGGCGAGGGGCGCTATCTGGGGGAAGGCATCGGCCTTGTTCAGGTGCGTCTGGCCATCATCGATCTGGAAGGTGGCCGCCAGCCGCTTTACGAGCCCCAGGGCGCCGTTCTGGTTGGCAATGGCGAAATCTACAATTACCGCGAACTGGCGTCCGATCTTCCCGATGTGACCTTCAAGACCGGTTCCGACTGCGAGCCGCCCTTGCATTTGTGGCGCCGGGCCGATTCCAGCTATGCGCAGCTTCTGCGCGGCATGTATGCCCTGGCGATCTATGATCCGGCCTCACGGCGCCTCACCCTTTCGCGCGATCCCTTCGGCATCAAGCCGCTCTATTGGGCCGAGACGGCCCAAGGAGTCGTGTTTGCTTCCGAAGCCCAGGCCCTGATTGCCGCCGGTCTGGTCGAGGCCAGGGAAAATCCCAAAGCCAGGGATGAGTTGTTGCAGCTTCAATTCACCACCGGGGCCGAAACCATTTTTTCCGGCATCCACCGGCTTTTGCCGGGTGAGACGCTGGTGATCGAAAAGGGGCTTGTCGTCCAGCGTCACCGGCTGAATGCTCTGCCCGCTGCGGGGATTTTGAGCAGCACCACCGACCAGTTTCTCTATGAACTCGATCAGGTTCTGGCCGAAAGCGTTTCCTTCCATCAGCGTTCGGATGTGCCCTATGGCATGTTTCTTTCGGGCGGCATCGACAGCTCGGCCTTGCTGGCTTTGATGGCGCGCCTGAACGAGCGCCCGGTTCTAGCCTTCACCGCACATTTTCCGGGCTCGGGCGCGAAGGACGAGCGGGGCATGGCGGCGCGTGTGGCCAAGGAAATGAAGGCCGAGCGGATCGACGTTGCCTTTACCGAGGATGATTTCTGGCAATTGGCCCCCGAAGTGGCGGCCGCCATGGATGACCCGGCCGCTGATTACGCCTGCCTTCCCACCTACAAACTGGCGCGTGAAGCCAGAAAGCACGTCAAGGTCATCTTGTCGGGTGAGGGCGGCGATGAGCTTTTCGCAGGCTATGGTCGCTATCGCCAAGCCAACCGTCCCTGGCCCTTCAGGCGTTCAATGCGCCGCCACGGCACCTTCGACAATCTGGGGGTCTTGCGCGAAAATCCGCTGCATTGGCGCGATGGCATCGCCGCCAGCGAGCGCCAAGAGGAGCTTCAGGGTCGCACCAAGCTACAAACCGCCCAGGCGGTGGATTGCGCCGATTGGCTGCCCAACGATCTGTTGACCAAGCTTGATCGTTGCCTGATGGCACATGGTGTCGAGGGGCGCGTTCCCTTTCTTGATCCCCTCGTGGCGGCCTTCGCCTTCAAGCTTCCCGACGCCATGAAGATTCATAAAGGGTTGGGTAAATGGGCCATGCGGCTTTGGCTGGACAAGGTTCTGCCCCCCTCCGGGGCTTTCGAGAAAAAGCGCGGCTTCACCGTGCCGGTCGGCGATTGGATTGCGGCCAAGGGGCATCTTCTGGGGCCTTTGGTGGCATCGCAGCCCGCGATCCGCGCTTTGTGTTACCCCAAGGAAGTCGAGCGACTTTTCGCTCATGCCAACCAGCAGGGCTTTGCCGCCTGGACGCTTCTCTTCTATGCTCTGTGGCATGGACGGCATATGCTGGGCCATCGCCCGCAAGGCGACGTATTTGACAATTTGGATGCGATGAGATGTTCGACCTGATCGTCAAAGGCGGCATTGCCGTCACGCCGAACGGCACCGAAGCGGTGGATATCGGCCTTAAGGATGGCCGTATCGCTGCGCTGGGTGACCTTGATGCCGGAAAGGCTGAGCAGACCATCGAAGCCAGGGGCCTGCATGTGTTGCCCGGCGTGATCGACAGCCAGGTGCATTTTCGCGAGCCGGGGGCCGAGCATAAGGAAGACCTGGGCACCGGCACGGCAGGGGCGGCCTTGGGCGGCGTCACCGCCATTTTCGATATGCCCAACACCAAGCCATCGACCACAACTCCCGAGGCCTTGGCCGACAAACTGGCCCGCGCCAGGGGCCGGGCCTGGGTCGATCATGCCTTCTATCTGGGGGCCTGCGCTGAGAACGTGGATCAGTTGGGGGAATGGGAGCGCCTGCCCGGCTGTGCTGGCGTGAAATTGTTCATGGGCTCGTCCACCGGAACACTGCTGGTCGATGACGCCGAAACATTGCTGCGCGTTCTAAAGGGTGGCTCTCGGCGCATGGCTGTGCATGCCGAGGACGAGGCCCGCCTGAAGGAACGCCGTCCTCTGGTCGATGTGCCAAGCGCTTCGCCAGCCCTGCATCCGGTCTGGCGTGACGAAGAGACGGCGCTTCTGGCGACAAGGCGTCTGCTGGATCAAGCCCGCACGGCCAACCGGCGCGTGCATGTGCTGCACATCACGACGGCCGAAGAGCTTGAGAGTCTGGCGCAGTACCGGGATGTGGCCAGCGTCGAGGTGACGCCCCAGCATCTGACCCTGGCAGCACCTGATTGCTATGAGCGCTTGGGCACCTATGCCCAGATGAATCCCCCCATCCGGGACGAGCGCCATCGTGAGGCTTTGTGGGCGGCGGTGCGTCAGGGGCTGGTCGATTGTCTGGGCTCCGATCATGCCCCGCACAGCCACGAGGAAAAGGGACAGCCCTATCCGAGGAGTCCCTCGGGCATGCCGGGCGTTCAGACCCTGGTGCCTTTGATGCTGGATCATGTGAATGCCGGAAGATTGAGCCTGGAACGTTTCGTCGATCTGACCAGTGCGGGGCCGGCGCGTCTGTTCAATCTGGTGGGCAAGGGGCGCATAGCGCTTGGCTATGACGGCGATCTGACTCTGGTGGACATGAAGGCAAGCCGCACCATCACCCATCAATGGATCGCCAGCCGCTGCGGCTGGACGCCCTTTGAGGGCATGAGTGTCACCGGCTGGCCGATGGCAACGCTGATCCGGGGCCGCGTGGTGATGTATGAGGGCCAGCTTCAAGGCACGCCCGAAGGTCAACCCTTGCGCTTTGCGGGATGCTAAGGCTCGGCCCGCCCCGCTTAAGCTTCGTCATTCCCGCCTGGAATCAGGAACGTTTCCTGGCGGCATCGGTGGGCAGTGCGCTTTCCCAAACGATTCATGACATCGAAGTGGTGGTGGTGGACGATGCCAGTACCGACGCCACCCCCCATATCCTGGCCGCCATCGATGATCCGCGTCTGGTTGCCCTGCGCTCGGAGAGAAATCTGGGGCCGGGAGGCGCCAGGAATCTGGGGTTGGAAGCCGCCCAGGCGCCCATCATCGCCTTTCTCGATGCCGACGATATGGCGGCCCCCGAACGGGCCGAACGACAACTGGCTTTTTTCGCGGCACATCCCGGTCATGTGCTGGTGGGGTCGGCCTATGGCGTGATTGACGAGCAGGATCATGTGCTGCGTGTCGAGCGACCGGTTGAAACCGAGGATACTGCCCTTCGTTTCACCTCCCTGTTTCTAAGCCCGGTGCATCTGACCACATCGGCCATCCGGGCCGATATTGCCAGGACCCAGAATGTCGCCTTTCCCACCGATTGCCGCATCGTTGAGGATTACCGTTTCGTCTCGGCTCTGATCCGTCATGGCAAGGTGGCGAATCTTCCCGATGTGCTGACCTATTACCGCCGTCACGAGGCGATGACCTCGCGCCGGTTCGAGCAGGAAGGCTGGCAGGGCTTCGCCGAAGCCTCGGCGGCCAACATCAGCGCTCTGGGCGTCGATTGCGATGCCTTTCTGGCGGCGCGCCTTGCCCAGGTGCATTTGGCGAAAATCTCGGGTGCTGCTGTGCCTGAAGGCGAAACACTGGTCGAGCAACTCTACGAAACCTTGAAGCAGCTGTTTGAGGCCACGGACACCTTGCGGCAAAATAGCCGGTAAAATTTTGTGGGTAAGCCCAGGGGCATGGCCGGGGGACAAATCGATTTTCGCGATGTTACACTTAGCGAAAATAAGGGTATCATCCCGTTAATTGTTTTTCTTAAGGAAAACCTGATGGGACGGACGGATCAAGACATTGGCACTTTGCTTGTCTTTTCAGAGGGAAAGACCGTCTGCGCCTTGGCCGCCAGTGAGGTGCAGGAGGTGGTTTTCCTGCCCGAGCTTTCGCATCCGCCCGGCATGCCATCCCTTCTCGAAGGCGTCATGACGCTGGATGGAATGGCCGTCCCGGTCATCCGCCTGGCGGCGCTTTTAGGTATTCAGGCCCCAGCCACCGGGATTTATACCCCCGTGATGGTGCTGAAAGACGCCAAGGCGGCCCTGCTCGTAGAACGGGTCGACGATGTTTTTCAGCCCCTCCAGGCTGATCTGGTCCCGGCCAAGGATGGTCAGTCCTTCAACGGTTGCGTGATCGCCGAGACCCGTCATAGGGAAAGGGACATCTATATCCTTTCCGCCGACCGCCTTCTGCTCGAGGAGGAAAAGACCCGTCTGGCCGAGTTCAAGCTGCTGGTCGAGGAACGTCTTAACAGGCATGGTCTGGCCGCTTCATGACCAAGGCCCTTCGCCCACGGCCCCTGGTGTTGGATGATCCCTTGTTCCCCGACCTCAAGGACAGGATCATTCACAAGACGGGGCTGGCATATTACCAGGACAAGGATGCCGATCTGGCGCGCATTCTGGCGGGACGTCTGAGCGCCCTTGGGCTTCAGGGTTGCGGCGCCTATGCCGATTGCCTGTCGGGTTTCCGTGGGCAGGCTGAAATGGACGAACTGGTCTCGGAATTGACCATCGGCGAGACCTATTTCTTTCGACATCCCGAAGTGTTTTCGTCCCTGCGCCAAGTCATTCTTCCCGAAATCATTGCGGCCAATCGGGAAAGCAGGGCTTTGCGCATCTGGAGTGCTGGCTGCTCGACGGGAGCCGAGCCCTATTCCATCTCCATTCTGCTCAAGGAACATTTTTCAGCCGAGTTGGCGGGATGGCAGGCCGTGGTAACCGGTACGGATATCGATAAGAAGTATCTGGCCTTTGCCAGCCGAGCCCAGTATCAGGAATGGGCACTGAGGGCGACGCCCGAGCCCGAGCGCAGCCGATACTTCGAACAGACCCCATCGGGTTGGCAATTGCGCCCGGCATTTCGCAAACATGTCTCCTTCCATCACCACAACCTGATCAGGGATGCTCTGCCCAATTCCAAACTGGGCTTGCAAGAACTCGACATCATCTTGTGCCGCAACGTGGCGATTTATTTCAGCCGCGACCAGATCAATGATCTGATGAATCGGTTTCATGCCAGCCTCAATCCGAATGGCTGGCTGATTACGGGGCCCGCGGAAATCGGCATGGACAGGCCGGGCGGCTTTCAGCCGGTCAACCTGGATGGATTGATCGTCTATAGAAAATCGGATCAGCCCGTTGCCGGAGCGGCCTCCGTCTGGACGGCGCCGGTTCTTGCCTGCCCTGCCCTGCAGACCGAGCCGACAGAGCCTTTGGCACAATCCGAGAGCGTATTTGCCGATGTGGTGCCGACGGTTCAGGAGACATCTGCGGAAGATGCGGCCAGCCAGGAGCGGGAACTGATGCGCCTGGCCGACCGGGGGCAATGGGTGGCGGCGCTAGGGCTGGCCAGGAGAGTGATCGAGCGGGAGGGCAGCTTGCTTGAGGCCCGTCTCAAGGCGGTTCAGGTTCTGGCCGAGGCCGGAGACATGGAGCAGGCTGTGCAGGCGCTCAAGCGCTTGCTCTTCATTGACCGGCGTTGTCAGTTGGCCCACTATCACCTGGGGCTTCTTCTCAGCAGCCAGGGGGATCGGAGAATGGCTCGCAAAGCCTTCATGAATGCCTATGATCTGGCTGTCGCCCAGCCCGTGGACGAACCGGTTCCGGGAGGCGAGGGCCTGATGGCCGGACAGCTTGCCGACATGGCGCTGTTGCGTTCGAAGCATGAGGGCGCGTTATGAGGGCTAAGACTGAGGCGAAAGCGATCGACTGGAATTTGGTCAGGAAACGGCTGGATGCCAGCAATCAGGCGCTTGCCCTGGCGCTTGAGCCGGACGACGGGGTTGTCGAGGCCATTCGCAGGCATCGGGCCGCCTATCTGGCCACGCGCTCTGTCCAGGATGTCAGCCAGGCGGGAGTGCCCGTGCTGGTCATTGCCGTCGAGGGCGAACGCTACGCCGTCGATCTCGAGCATCTGGCGGAAATCACCGGGTCTGTCGTCTGCACACCTGTTCCCGGCCTTGCCGGCGCTCTTCTTGGGTTGACCAGTCTTCATGGTGAAATCCGCCCGGTTCTCGACCTCGTGTCCCTGTTGGGGATTCCCCGTCAGGGCGCAGCCGACCGCAAGCCGGGGGCCGTCGTCTTTCTGCGCGGGCGGCAAAGTGAAATCGGCATTGCCGTGCAGAAACTGGAAGGCCTGAAAACCCTCGACGCATCGCAGCTAGAAACCAGCGTGCAGGACGGCGCTGGCATGCCGAGGCGATACATCAAGGCCATTACTCGTGACATGTTGGCGGTGATCGATATTCCTGCCTTGCTGGCGGGAGCTGGAATCGGTCTTGATCCGTGAAAATTGGACTTAAGGAAAGGGAAAGCGCATGAACGGGCAGACGAGCGTCAAACTCTTGGGACGGTTTTCCATCGCCCAGAAACTGGGCCTTGCGGCCGCTTGCGGCATGGCTACGATCGCCATCATCGTCGGTTATACCTTTTTCGCCGTCGATGCCCACCGATGGGACGGCAACGTCATCGACCTGGCCGGTCGCCAGCGCATGCTTATCCAAAGTGCTGCCAAGGATGTTCTTTTGAATGCCGCCGGTGCGCAGGCTTCTCCGGAAGCCGCACTCAAGACCTTTGAGCAAACGCTGGAAGCCCTGGTGAACGGCGGAACCGCCGTCGAGAATCTTGCCACGGGATCGACCATCGTTCTGGCTCCGGCCGGGCTTTCAGATGCCCAGTCGTCCTACGCCCGCCAGAAAGCCTTGATTCAGGAATTCAGAACCGTGGCGGCGGCCTATATGTCCTTGCCCGCCACTGATTCCAGGCGCACTGCCAAATTGAGCGAACTGACCCAGGTCACCCAATCGCTTTCCAGCGCGGCGGACGAATTCGTGCAGAACATCGACATGCAGGCGGACAGGAAACTCGGCGTCGTGATGCGCAACGACATTTTTCTGGGCATGCTGGCCTGCCTTGGCGCCATCATCATGACTCTGGTCATTGGCCGAAACATTGTCCTGCCGTTGAAGGCCTGCGTCGCCCGGTCTTGGGATATCGCCGAGGGAAATCTGAAGGTCGATCCTCTGCCCGTGCTATCTCAAGACGAGATCGGCATGTTGTCCGCAGGCTTCAACAACATGGTCGAGTCCTTGCGTGACATCGCTGCCCGGACGCGCATGGTTACGGAAAATCTCAATGCCTCGGCGGCTGAAATCTTTGCCACGACCAAGGAACAGGCAGCGGCCACGCGCCAGCAGGCAGCGGCCGTTCAACAGATCACCGCCACCGTCGAGGAGATCAACCAGTCCGGCAAGCAGGTGGCCGAACGGGCCAAGCAGGTTTCGGGTTCGGCGCAATCCATGACCAACGCCAGCAATCTTGGCCTTCAGGCGGTTGAATCCATCGTCAAGGCGATGGAAGGCATTCGTCATCAGGCAGGCACCGTCGCCGACAATATCGTTACCTTAAGCGAGCGCACCCAGGCCATTGGCGAAATCATCGCCACCGTCACCGATATCGCCGAGCAATCGAATCTGGTAGCACTTAATGCCGCCATCGAGGCGGCGGACGCCAGGGAGGACGGGCGTCGCTTCGCCGTGGTTGCCAACGAGATCAAGAATCTGGCAGATCAGGCCAAAGACGCCACAAGACGCGTGCGCAACATCCTTGAAGAAATCCAGCGCGGCATCAACACCTCGGTTCTGTTGACCGAGGAGGCCATGAAGCGCGTCGAATACGGGCGCGAGAAAGTAACGGTAGCCGACGAAGCCATTCGCAAGATGACGGCGAATGTCGCGGAAAGTGCCAATGCCTTCCAGCAGATCGGGGGTGCGACCAATCAGCAGCAGATCGGGTTCGAGCAGGTGGTGCAAGCGCTTCAGGAAATCCGTCAGGCCAGCCAGCAGACCGCTAGTTCGACCGGCCAGCTTGAATCGGCGGCGGGCGGGTTTAACAGCCTTAGCCAGGAATTGCGGGCCGTGATCGAGAAATACCGCGTGTAATGCGAGTGGGAATGGATCTACACGAAAGACTTCTTGCCGCCTTTCGGATCGAATGCCGGGAGCATCTCGAGCATATTCGCAGCCATTTCGTGGGCTGCGAAGCCGAGATGCCCGAGCGGGCCGATCTGGATGAAGTGTTTCGCCATGCCCACAGCCTGAAGGGGGCTGCCCGCGCCACAGATCTACGCCCGATCGAGACCATGGCGCATCGGCTTGAATCGCTTTTGATGCAAACCCGATCCGGCGCCAAGCCCTTCTCGCAGGCCGCCCGCGATCTGGCGCGCCGCTTGACCGATTGTATCGAGGATTGGATGGCGGCCCATGATGGTGGAAAGGATTTCCCCGATCCTGCTCCGCTTCTGGCCGATGCCGACCTCTTGCTTGGAGAGGGGGCGTCATCGCCGTCTGTGCCCGCCTCGCCCAAACCGGCGGCGCCCAAACCGGCGGCGCCAGCACCTGCAGCCGAGCTGTCTCAGCGTCCTCCCTCCCGGTCAACGCGCCCCAAGCAGTCCGGGGACGAACCGGTCAAGGTTCGAGCCAGCTCGCTTGACCGGCTGCTGCGTTCGGCGAGTTCATTGGCCAGCGAGGGAACCTTGCAATCGGTCGTCGCCAAGCGGCTTCGCCACTTCGAGGATGTTCTTGGCGATCTCGATAGATCCTGGCGCCAACTGCAGGCGGTTTCCCCGGATTTGCGGCGCAGGCGCGATTTGCAGACGCGTGATCGCGCCATTGAACGTCAGGCCGAGCGCATCGACCGCCATCTGAGATGGTTTGCCACGGAAATCGCCTCTGTGCGGGGCATACAGCACAAAAGCGCTTGGACCGTAGAGCGCATGGCCGACGAGTTGAGGCGCGATATCCGCGACGTGCGCCTGATTCCCGCTGAAGGCATCTATGCGGTTTTTCGTAAGATGGTGCGAGATTTAGGACAGGATCTCGGCAAGGATGTTGATTTCAAGCTTTCAGGGCTGGATGTGGAAGCTGATCGTCATGTGCTGGAAGCGCTGCGAGATCCGGTGATGCATCTGCTGCGCAATGCCCTGGCGCATGGAATCGAGCCGTCAGCACTCAGAGGAAAATCGGGCAAGCCCGCCACCGGCCGGATTACCCTGTCGTTTTCCGTGGAAGGAATGTATCTGGCGGTTACGATCGACGATGATGGGCGCGGGCTCGACCTTGAGCGGATCAGGCAACAGGGGATCGAGCGCGGCTTGATCAGCCCCGAGGATGCTGTTGAGGCAAGCCCAGCAGAGCTTTCACGCCTGATCTTTATGCCTGGCTTCTCAACCGCCGCGAAGGTCGATGATCTGGCGGGGCGGGGCATGGGCATGTCCGTGGTCTATGAGGTGGTGGCCCGGCTGAATGGCCATGTCCTCTGGCTGCCCAAGAAGGAGCCGGGAACTCTGTTCCGCCTGATGGTGCCGCTGTCGATTTCAAGCCAGAGGCTTTTGATTGTTCAGTGCCATGATCAGACTTTTG
>JADFZV010000046.1 GCA_015232335.1 Alphaproteobacteria bacterium
CCCATCGTTCGCAACTGAAAAGTCAGAAACGATCATGACCACCAGCAACGACAAGCCCCATTACGTGGTGGGCGGCGAGTATGCCGACACCAGCTTTTCCAAGATCGCGCCGGGCAAAAGCCTGGAGACGCACGGCCCCTTCGGCGAGAAGGAAGCCTTCGAATTCTGGCGCTCGATTACGGGGCGCACGGTGGACAACGCGCTGGTGCGCTATACCATCGAAATGAGAACCGACGCCGAGATGAATGTCTGGTACGTGGTGGGGGGCGAGTTCGCCGATTCCGCCTTCTCGCGCATGGCCGATGGCAAGCCTTTGGAAATCTACTGACCATTTGACAACAAAACCGCCGTCGAACGTTGGCGCTCTATCACCGGGCGCACGGTGGATTCGGCGCTGACGCGCTATACCGTCGAGCATCAGGGCGAGATGGATTTAAGGCGACTGGCGGGGGGCTAAGACTTCCGCTTTTCTCGCATTTGGGGTAGAATGCGCCCCATGATACGAAGCGAACTGGAACATACACTGGCAAGTAACGCCGCAGAACTGCGCCGCATGCATGTGGCCAGGCTGCATGCGTTCGGCTCGCTCGTGCGCAAAGAGGCAGGGCCAGAGAGCGATATCGACCTGCTGGTCGAGTTCGACGAGGCGGTCGATCTGTTCGATTTTGTCGCCGTCCAAGACCGGTTGAGCGAGTTGCTGGGCAGCAAGGTAGATCTGGTCACCCGGCCTGCGCTGCATCCCCGCCTACGGGAACGTATCCTGTCCGAAGCAGTTCAGGTTTTTGGTGCTGCCTTCAATGCCGCCGCGTGATTGGCTGCATCGTATCGACGACATCAGGGAATCGTTGGAATTAATCCTGACATTTGCCCAAGGGCAAAGTTTGGCAGGACTGCGCGCTGACCGCATGCGCTGTGACGCCATTCTAAGAAACCTGGAAATCATGGGCGAGGCGGCCAGACACGTGCCCGACGAGGTGGTTTCAAAATATCCCGAAATCCCCTGGCAACAGATGCGCGGGCTTCGCAATGTGTTGGCCCACGAATACCACGGCGTCGATGTTGCCGTGGTCTGGCAATTGATTGAGAAGCGCCTGCCGGAATTGAAACGAATGTTGGATGAGGTGTTTGGGGCGTAGATACCCCCTGCCGCTTTCGTAAGCTGGGATCACCCGCCGACCTTGGCTGCCAAGGCCTTCAACCAGGATTCGAGCAATCTGGCGTAAGCTGGCAGCTTGATAAGAATTTCCTGCGCCGTAGCTTCGCTGTAGGTGTGGGCCGTTAAATTTCGATCATCGATCATGCGCAGGGCCAATTCGCTTTGCTCGTCGGTGAGAAGCAGGGCGTCGCGGGCGGCGCGGATCGTCGCTTTCGGCGAGCGACCTTCCAGCCCCTCATGTTCCTCCAGATAGGCCTGGCAGGCCTTCCAGGTCACCTCGACGGTGAATTCGAACCTTTGAATCGCAGCGTCCCGCTCGACATCGGTAAAGAGCTTCAGAAAGGCAAGTTCCTTTAGGGCGGATAGGGCGCGTCCGGCTGTTTCGAATCTTTCCCTCACGCGCGCCATAGGACTGCCTCTTCCAGGACCCTTTTTCTGAACTCGGGACTGGCCTTGCTGAGATCGGCGATTTCAATCTGCAAAGGCACCGGGCATTCCTCCAGCGATTCTTGCAGGTCAGACAAGGTTTCGGGTGGAAGGGCGGCATGGGGATCGATGGCAATATCGACATCGCTCAAGCGCTTCCAGTCACCCCTGGCGCGCGAACCATAGAGATAGACGGCGGCATCGTAAGGCTCCAGCGACTTCAGCACCAGAGCGCGGATCTCACTCATCCATCGGTTATGCAAGGCCATATCCATAATCGGAATATTAGCTCGATTTCAGTTTCCCGTCACGACCGATCATTACCTCTTCTTCAAACACGGCTTCAGATATTTCCCGGTATAGCTGGCAGGTGTGGCGGCCACCTCCTCGGGTGTGCCTGCTGCCACGATCTCGCCGCCCTTGGTGCCGCCCTCGGGCCCCAGATCGATGATCCAGTCGGCGGTCTTGATGACTTCCAGGTTATGTTCGATCACCAGCACCGTGTTGCCCGTTTCCACCAGGGCATGCAGCACTTCCAAAAGCTTCTTCACATCGTCGAAATGCAGCCCTGTGGTCGGCTCGTCCAGGATGTAGAGCGTACGTCCGGTGGCGCGACGCGACAATTCCTTGGCCAGTTTCACGCGCTGGGCCTCGCCACCCGACAACGTGGTGGCCTGCTGGCCGAGATGGATATAGCCCAGTCCCACGCGCTTTAATGTTTCCAGCTTGTCGCGGATCACGGGCACGGCCTGGAAGAAATCGGCCCCCTCCTCGACGGTCATGTCCAGCACGTCGGCGATGGATTTTCCCTTGAACTTGATGTCCAGCGTTTCGCGGTTGTAGCGCTTGCCCTTGCATTCGTCGCAGGTGACATAGACGTCGGGCAGGAAATGCATCTCGATCTTGATCAGCCCATCGCCCTGGCAGGCCTCGCAGCGCCCGCCCTTGACGTTGAAGCTGAAGCGTCCGGCTTTATAGCCCCTGGTCTTGGCTTCCGGCAATTCGGTGAACCAGTCGCGGATGGGGGTGAAGGCGCCGGTATAGGTGGCCGGGTTCGAGCGCGGTGTGCGTCCGATCGGTGACTGGTCGATATCGACGATCTTGTCGATATGTTCGATGCCGTCGATGCGTTCGTGCGCTCCCGCATGCTCGCGGGCATTGTGCAGGCGCCGAGCCAGGGCCTTGTAGAGCGTCTCGATGATCAGGGTCGATTTGCCGCCCCCCGAAACGCCGGTAACGCAGGTGAAGGTGCCTAAGGGAATCTTCGCCGTGATGCCTTTCAAGTTATTGGCCGTGGCCTTCACCACCGACAATTTCTTTCCCGAGCCCGGGCGCCGGCGCTTGGGAATCGCGATGGTGCGTTTGCCGCACAGATACTGGCCGGTCAGACTTTCGGGGTTCTTCATCACCTGATCGGGCGTCCCTTTGGCGATGATGCGCCCGCCATGGGCGCCAGCACCCGGCCCCATATCGACCAGATAGTCGGCGCTTCGGATGGCGTCTTCGTCATGCTCGACCACGATCACGCTATTGCCGATATCACGCAGGCGGCGCAGTGTCGCCAGCAGGCGGTCATTGTCGCGCTGATGCAGGCCGATTGAGGGCTCGTCCAGCACGTAAAGAACGCCGGTGAGCCCCGATCCGATCTGCGATGCCAGGCGGATGCGCTGGCTTTCGCCGCCGGAAAGCGTGCCCGAGGTGCGCGACAGCGTCAGATACTCAAGCCCAACACTATCCAGGAATCCCAGGCGCTCGTTGATCTCGCGCAGGATTCTGCGGGCGATCTCGCGGTCCTTGGGCTTCAGATGCGATTCCAAGTCCCGAAACCAGGGCACCAGTTCGGCAATCGAGAAATCATTGATCTCGCCGATATGCAGGCCCCGCACCTTGACCGCCAGGGCTTCGGGTTTTAAGCGAAATCCGGTGCAGGTTTCGCAAGGAGCGCTGCTTTGAAAGCGCTCGAGGTCTTCGCGCACCCAATTGCTTTCGGTTTCCTTCCAGCGCCGGTCCATGTTGGGGATGACGCCCTCGAAGGGCTTGTTGACCCACCACGAGCTTTTGCCGTCGGAATAGCGCAGGCGCAAGGGCTCCTCGCCCGAGCCCATGAGCAGGGTTTCACGCACCTTCTTCGGCAGTTCGCGAAAGGGCGTGGAGAGGCGCACCTTGAACAGGCTGGCGATGCCTTCCAAGGTCTGCTGCACATAGCCCGAGGTGGAATTGGCCCAGGGCGCCAAAGCCCCTTCGGCCAGGGAAAGCCGGTCGTCGGGAACCACCAGTTCGGGATCGAAATAGAGCTTCACTCCCAGCCCGTCGCAACTGGGGCAGGCACCATAGGGATTGTTGAAGGAGAAGAGGCGGGGTTCGATCTCGTCGATGGTGAAGCCCGAGACCGGGCAGGCGAATTTGGCTGAGAAGGTGGTGCGTTCCTTGGTATCCGCATTTTCCGCGAAGACCAGGCCCTCGGCCAGTTCCAGCGCCGTTTCAAGCGAGTCGGCCAGGCGCTGCGTCAAGCCCTCCTTGATCACCACGCGGTCCACCACCACCTCGATCTCGTGCTTCAGCTTCTTGTTAAGCGTGGGCACGGCATCGATTTCATACATCTGGCCATCGACCTTGAGTCGCTGGAAGCCCTTTTTGCGCAGCTCGTCGATTTCCTTTTTGTATTCCCCCTTGCGCCCGCGCACTACCGGGGCCAGCAGCAGCAGGCGCGTGCCTGAGGGCATGTCCATGAGACGGTCCACCATCTGGCTGACCGTCTGGCTTTCGATGGGCAGCCCGGTGGCGGGCGAGTGGGGCACGCCGATTCTGGCGAAGAGCAGGCGCATGTAATCGTGAATTTCGGTGACCGTGCCCACGGTCGAACGTGGATTGCGGCTGGTCGTCTTCTGCTCGATGGAAATGGCGGGGGATAGCCCCTCGATGCTGTCCACATCAGGCTTCTGCATCAGTTCCAGGAACTGGCGGGCATAGGCCGAGAGCGATTCGACATAGCGCCTTTGCCCTTCCGCATAGATGGTGTCGAAAGCCAGCGATGACTTGCCCGATCCTGAAAGGCCGGTGATGACCACCAGCCTGTCCCTGGGAATGTCGAGGTCGATATTTTTAAGGTTATGTTCGCGGGCGCCGCGTACTTTGATCATGGGGTCCATGGGCGAAGGGATAGCCCTTTTTTATTACGTTATAAAGCGAAATGACCGGTTGAAAAGCGCAAATGTTCATGCTATGTTCCCTCGTCGAGCAGCCTGTTCGGCGAAATTTGATTCCAGGTCGTTATCGTGTAGGCTGGCGCAGATTTTTTAACCGGGGGTAGGACCATGGCAGGCAGCGTGAACAAGGTAATTCTTATCGGCAATCTGGGCCGCGACCCCGAGGTGCGCAATTCCCAGAACGGCGACAAGATCGTAACGCTCAACCTCGCCACCTCCGAATCCTGGAAGGATCGCCAGTCGGGCGAGCGCAAGGAAAAGACCGAGTGGCATCGCGTGGTCATTTTCAATCCCAATCTGGCCGATATCGCCGAGCGTTATTGCAAGAAGGGGTCGAAGCTCTACATCGAGGGTGCTCTGCAAACCCGCAAATGGACCGACAAGGACGGCAACGAGAAATATACGACCGAGGTCGTGATTGGCCGCTTCAAGGGCGAACTCGGATTGCTGGATGGCAAGGGCGGCGGGGGCGGCAGCGCCTCTGCTGGTGGTGATTTCGACGAGGATTCCTATGGCCAGCCCTCGCAGCCCGCTGCCTCATCGGGGCAAAGCAAAGCGGGTGGTGGCGGGTCCGCCGGATGGGATCGCTCGGCCCCGGGTGGCGATCTCGACGATGAAATTCCGTTCTGATCGGTGGGCATAGAGGACGGATTTTTGCCATCTGCGCCGGTTGGTCCTGGCTCGGCTTCACCTGAATCCGCGCCGCAGGGACTGGCGCTTTGGTGGCGGGCCGTTCGCCCGCGCACCTTGACCTTGGCCTTTGCTCCTGTTCTTGCCGGTTCCGCTCTGGCCTATGCCGAGGTTGGGCAGTTGAACGCCCTTATTCTGATCTGCACCCTGATTGGCGCGCTGGCCATTCAGGCCGGGACCAATTTGCACAACGATGCCGCCGATTTTCTAAAGGGCGCCGATCTGCCTCTGCGCCAGGGGCCCCAGCGCGTGTCCGCCATGGGTTGGGCCTCGCCCGGGCAGGTGCGCCTGGCCGCTGGGATCAGTTTCTTTCTGGCAAGCCTGTGCGGCTCGGTTCTCGTCTTCTTTGGCGGAATTCCGATTCTGCTGCTGGGGGTGGCGTCGATGCTGTCGGGTTGGGCCTATTCCTTTGGCCCCTGGCCGATTGCCTACACGCCTCTGGGCGAACTGTTCGTCATCGCCTTCTTCGGACTGGGGGCGGTGGGGGGCAGCTTCTATCTGCAAACGCAGGATATGTCCGCGGCGGCGCTGATCGTCGGCTTGGCATTGGGGCTGGTTGCCGCAGGCGTTTTGATGGTCAACAACTACCGCGATATGGAGCCCGACCGTCTGGCCGGGCGGCGGACCCTGGCAATTCTGGCCGGTCCCAGGGCGGCCAAGGCATTCTTTGCTCTTTTCATGTTGGCGCCTGCCTTTCTGCTGCTTGTGCCGGGAGGGCCGAAGGGCGGCTGGCTGGCCCTTCTGCTTTTGCCGCTAGCCGCCCGGCTGGTCTATCGCTTCCAGACCGAGGCCAAAGGTCTTGCCTTCAACCGGATATTGGGCGCCACGTCGGCCTTCCAACTGCTGCTGGCTGTTCTGATCGCACTCGGGGTTTTGTTATGAGGATATTTGGGCAGTCGGTGCCGTAGCCCCTGCTCAATCTGCCTGAGGCGATTCCCCCGCTTCGGGGCTGGTAACCAACGGCAGGCGCACGGTAAAAGTCGATCCCTGACCCAGCACACTGGCAGCTTCGATCCGCCCCCCATGCAGTTCGATAATTCTTTTTACCAGATGCAGGCCAAGTCCGGCACCCGCAATGCCCTTGGCCCCTGGTGCGCGGTAATATTTGTCGAAGATGCGGGGCAGTTCCGAATCGGGAATGCCCATGCCGCTGTCGGACACTTGCACCACAACCTGATCGCCGTAAGGCGTCAGGCGCAGCGTCACCTGCCCATCGGTCTTGGTGTATTTCTCGGCATTGTCGACAAGGTTGGCCAAAGCGATCTTGATCAGGGCCTTGTCGCCGGTGACGGTCAGGGGGGCCTCGTGCAGAATCGCTTCGATGCGCGGCGCGTTCGAGCCGCCGCGGCTGTCTTGGACCACCTTATGGACAAGGCTGGTCAGATTGAAGGGCTCGCGGGTCAGGCTTCCGCCGATTTCGCCCAGTCGGTCTTCGTTCAGACAGGTCTCGATCAGGCGGACCAGGCGTTCGGTGGCGCGTCGGATGCGCTTGAAGGCCAGTTCCTTCTCGGGAGATTGCGAGTCTGACGTCATGTCGAGCACATCAAGCGTCGTTGAAATGATCGAAAGCGGCGTTCTGAATTCATGCGCCACCATGGCCAGAAAGTGGCGCTGCTCTTCGACGGCGCGCCGTTCGGTGGTAAGGGCCGATTCGGCAGCCAAGCGCGCCGCAACCTGCGCTTTTTGCAATTCCTTGTCCTGGGTGACGTCGCGGATGGTCAGCATCAGCATCTCTTCGCCCTCGATTTCCAAAGGCAGAAGCGACAAATGTGTCAGCAGGTGTCTTCCCGGCCTTGGCGACAGGATCACCTCGTGGTTTTCGACCAAGTCCAGGCGGCGCAGCTCGTTGGTCAGGGCATCGCGGTCCTCACGCCGTGCGACGATGTTCCATAGCTTGCTGCTCAACAACTCGTCCGACTTCAGGCCGAGAAGGTCGGCCAGCCTGCTGTTGGCGAAGAGAAAGCTGCTGTCTTTTCTTCGGATAACCGCCGAGGGAATGGGATTGGCCTCGGCGATCAGGCGAAAGCGCGATTCGTTGGCAGTCAGCCTGAGTCTGAGTTCCAGTTCGGCCAACGTAGAACGGCCGATCGTATGGGCAAGAATCGCGATCATGGCGAAGCTGACCCAGGTCAGGGCCATGAGACCCGGCGAGAAAGGAGTCCAATGCGTCAAATAGACGAGCGATACGCCCAGGCTGGCAGCCAAGGGGAAGGCCAGGGCGGCTGGAAGCCATATTCCCATCAGAACGGAAGTAAAGGAAGTCAGGCCGATGCCCAGGATGCCGATGACAAGGTCCCAGGAAACCGAAGAGTTGTAGGTATCGTGAAACAGACCCGTCCAGACGATTCCCGTGGCGAAACTGATCCCTGCTGCCACCCAGGTGAAGGTGATTGGGGAAAAGCCCGCCCAGCTACGCCGATAAAGAAGGTAAAGCCCCAAGCGCGCCCCGGCCAGAAGAAGGATACCTGTGACAAAGAACAGACGGGTCGTTGTCGCAACTTCCGGGGACAGCATGGCCAGGATGACAAGGCCGAGAACGGCATTTCCGGCGCCAATCTGCGCGTGAACCTGAAAAATCGCGTCGAATCTGGCCTTTAGGGAACGCGTCGCCATGTCCTGTTCGGAAGGACGCGGCAGGCGCTCCGGAATGTGTGCTGCAAATGGCATGGCCGTGACAGAATACGGCATGGAAAGATGTTTTCCAGAGATTAATCAGAGCTAAATTTGCTCCATCTCAAGGGGATGGCATCGAATCTTGTCGAAAGACATCAATTCGGGTGGCTGGATTGATGATTAGCGGCATGATATTTCACATATGCAACCTATCAATTCCGGTGCATCTTGAGGGTCGGAATGAGAAACGAGGGGATAAAACCATGGCGAAGGTAATCGTCGTCGAAGACGATTCAGACCTTCGGGAGACAGTTCTCAACTGTCTGCACCTGTCCGGTCACGAGGCTTTGGGCGTTGGCAGCGGCAGTGAGATGTGGCGCCGTCTTGCGGTGGCGCCCCACGATATCGTCGTGCTTGATATCGGGCTTCCCGACGAAGACGGGTTCAGCATCGCGGCGCATCTGCGTCGCGAGACCTCGATGGGCATCATCATGTTGACCGCGCGCGGCCAGGCCGAGGACCGCATTCAGGGCTTCGAAATGGGGGCCGACATCTATCTGGTCAAGCCGGTCAGTTGCCGCGAATTGGCCGCAGCCGTGGCCAATCTGGCGCGCCGCTTGGAGACGCCGACCACGACCCTGCGCGCAACACCCCAGCAGACTTGGCGCCTGGATGGATTCGAATGGCGTCTGGTCACGCCGTCGGGCCGCACGGTTAAGCTGACGCCCAAGGAATTGCAGCTCATGAAGCGCCTGACCAGCCAGGCGGGCGAGCCGGTGGGCCGGGTCGAGCTTCTGGCCTCGGTGGGCTATGAGGATGCCGATCCCGGAAACCGCAATCTCGATGCCCTGGTGCGCCGCTTGCGCCGCAAGGTGGAAGAGGAAACCGAGCAACTTCTGCCCATTCAGACCGTTCATTCGGTGGGCTATGTCTTTTCGGCTCCGGTTCTGGTGGACTAACTCCGCCCCGCCCGGACTGTTCGCACAGCCATGGTGACAATGAACAGAAGAATTGCCACTTCCCCCAGCGCGCCGCCGATCTGGCGGATGGCTGCGATTTCGTTGTGATCGCCGATCAGGCGCAAGACCAGGCTTAGGTGCAACAACCCCAGCCAGACCAGCAAAAGCGGGTGATAGGGTGCTTCACGCGTAAGAACGGCGGGCAGAATCACCGGCGCATGTCCGAAGATCATGGAAAAGACGAATCCCAGGAACAAGATGTGCAGGACAGCATCGTATTCGTAGCCGCCTGCCGGCATGCCGTGATGCAAAAGGGCGAAACCGCCCAGGCCCAGCCAGAAATAGCCCGCCGACAAGGCCAGCCCGATGAATCGGGAAAGTCCCGTTTGCATGAGATTGCGCCTAGCGATGTCGAAAATCAGAAGCCAGATGGCAAGCCCCAGGAAAGCAGATCCCAGGAGGCGGGGGGCGACATCACCGCCTAGGGTTGAGGCGGTTGCTCCGATCAGGATAAGGGCGACCAGCAGCAAAAGGCTGGGCGTACGTCCGCGTCGCGGGGGCAGGAAGCGGGTAAGTTCCAGGCGCTCGCCCGCGATGGTGAGTGTAAGAAAAGCCATCCATAATCCCACAACCTGATGAAGGGGCAAACCCAAAGCCCAGGCCAGGCTGCCCGTCGTCCCGCAAACAGCGCCCAAGGCCATAATGGCGGCATGGAGGCTGGGCTGGCGTCGCAGCCCTTCCAGGGCTGAGAGGGACAGGATCACAGCACCTCCCGCCATCAGAAGGGGGGCATGGGGAAGTCCGGCCAGATAGAGCAGGGCGCCAGCGCCGCTGAGCAGGGGGGCCCAAAAGGCCCAGCCCGTCTGAAGGGCGACGGCACGTTCAAGCCCGATCACCGTGGTCAAAAACCCCACGATCATCAAAGGGCCGTGTTGCAGGGCAAGATTAGGCAGACCGACTGGCAGGGCGAAACCCAGGCGCTCCAGTCCCGCCAGCAGCCCCGCCATCAGGGCGACGGCGCCGGGCGCCAGGAAAATCAGACGGGGCCAACGGTTCAAAGCTTTCCTCCCCAGCCAAGCTGACTTTTGGCGGCGGGGCTCATGCGGTCTTGCGACCAGAAGGGTTGCGTCAGCAGGCGCGCCGTGACCGTAATGCCGGGTGCGGCCCTCTCCAGCGCGCGTTGCGCTTCGCTTACCAGGCTGTGGCCTTGCGGGCAGGTGGGCGTGGTCATGATCAAATCGATCTCGATTCCGTTGTGTCCGGATTCCAGCCGCTCCACCAGCCCCAGATCGACGATATTGACCCCCAGTTCGGGATCCTGCACCTGGGCCTTCAAGACATCGAGCAACCGGCTGCATTCTAGAATTTGGGTCATGGTTTTTCCTATTCTGTCGAAGGCGTTATAGGGTCGTTTGGCATATCAAGCCTTGATTGTGGTGAAGTCTTGAAAAATATCTTCCTCCGGCCCTTGCCCCTTGGCTGGTTCTCCCGGATGATGAGCCCGACTTATGAGTTATCAAGGGGGTGCGTCATGACTGCCGCAAATTCCGTTCCTCATGTCTGGCGCTTTTTCAGGGCGGGTGGTTTCGATCAGGTCCGCCTGGAGAGTGGTGCTGATTTGAAGGCGCTGGCCGGTCTGGATCAGAAATTATGGGTGGCCCTGAGTTGCCCTACGCGCGGCGTCGAATTCGACGTTCGCACCCTTGATCTGATCGATTGCGATCGCGACGGACGCATTCGGGTCGGTGAAATTCTGACGGCTGTTTCCTGGGCGCTTGATCGCTTGGCCGATCCCGAAGTGTTGCTAAAGGAAGGCGACAACCTGCCTCTGTCAGCCATCGACGCCAGCCGTCCCGAGGGGGCGCGCATTCTGGCCTCGGCCAAGCGCATTCTGGCCAATATGGGCCGCAAGGATGCCGACAGCATTTCGCCTGACGATACGATGGATACCGAGCGGATTTTCGCCCAGACTCGCTTTAATGGCGATGGCGTGCTGCCCCCCGAGGCTAGCGACGACGAAGAGGTGGCGGGCTTCATTCGCGCCATCATGGATCTGTGCGGCAGTCAGCCTGATCGTTCCGGCACTCCGGGAATTACCCGAGAAGCCTTCAACCGGTTCACCGCCGAGGCCCAGGCCTTTGCCGGCTGGTGGAAGCAGGCAAGAACCGACACCGCCATTCTTCCCCTGGGCGAGGCTACCTTTTCCGCCCATGCCGCTTTTCTGGCGGTCAGGGACAAGATCGAGGATTACGTCACCCGCTGCCATCTGGCGGCTTATGATGCCAGGGCCGAAGGGGCGTTGAACCGTTCCGAGGCGGATTACGTGGCATTGGCGGGGCATCTGTTGTCAGCTACGGCTGACGAAGTGGGTGAGTTTCCTCTGGCCCGTGTGGCGGCTTTGCGGTCCCTGCCTTTGGCCGAGGGAGTTAATCCGGCCTGGACGGAACGCATGCAAGCTTTTAGCGATCTGGTGGTGACTCCCATTCTGGGAAAAACAAGCGAGTTGGACTTTTCCGGCTGGAAGAAGATCAAGGACGCTTTTGCGCCCTTCGATTCCTGGCTGGCCGCCAAACAGGGCGCACTGGTCGAAAGCCTGCAGATCGAGCGCATCAACGCCTATCTTGATCATGGCGTTGCCGACAAGATCAGCGCCCTGATCGCCGAGGACGAGGCGGTAGAGGCCGAAGCCGACGCCATCGCCGAAGTGGACCGCCTTGTCCGCTACCGGCGCGATCTTCTCAGGCTGCTCAACAATTTCGTCTCGTTTCGCGATTTCTATACCGGGCACAAGCGGGCCATCTTCCAGATCGGCACCTTGTATCTAGACGGACGAAGCTGCGATCTGGTGGTTCGGGTGGACGATCCGGAAAGGCACGCCAAGCTGGCGACCTTAAGCCGTATCTGTCTGGTCTATTGCGATTGCTTCCGCCCGGCTGGCGACGAACGCATGACCATTGCCGCGGCTTTCACGGCGGGCGATGCCGACCAGATCGTGGTGGGGCGCAACGGCTTGTTCTATGATCAGCTAGGCCGCGACTGGGAAGCGACCGTCATCAAGATCATCGATCATCCGATCAGCCTGCGTCAGGCCTTCTGGATGCCCTATCGCAAGGTGGGGCAAACCGTCGGCTCGCAAATCGAGAAGGCTGCCGCCGCCAGGGCTGCCGCCCAGCAGCAGCGCGTGGTGGTGGTTTCGTCGAATCCTTTGGGTGGCGCAAAGCCTGCATCCGCTCCCACGCCAGCCACAGCTCCCGCCGCAGGCGCTGCCGCCGCCGTCCCAGCCCCCGGCGGCTTTGATGCCGGTCGCTTTGCCGGTATTTTCGCCGCCATCGGATTGGCCATTGGCGCCATCGGCGCCGCCATCGCCTCGGTGGTGTCGAGTTTCTTAAGTCTTTCCTGGTGGCAAATGCCCTTGGCCCTGATCGGCGTGGTGGCCCTGTTCAGCGGGCCTTCCATCCTGATCGCCTTCATGAAGCTGCGTCAGCGCAATCTGGGGCCCATCCTGGATGCCAACGGCTGGGCGGTGAATTCCCGGGCCAAGATCAATATTCCCTTCGGAACCTCGCTGACACATCTGGCCAAACTGCCCGATGGCGCCGAGTGCTCTCTCAGCGATCCCTATGCTGAGAAACAGCCGCCCTGGAAGCTTTATCTGGTTCTGGGCTTCGTGGCGGCGGGTCTGGTCGGGCTATGGTTTGCGGGTGGCGGCGACTGGCTGCGCCATTTCCTCAAGATCTGAAGCGGGCTGGCGATCAGATCGTATTCTTGGGTGCGCAGCACCTCGGCATCGACCAGATCGCCGGGTTCAAGGGCAAGGTCGCCGGAAAGATGGACCACGCCGTCCACTTCGGGGGAATCGGCGATGCCGCGTCCGATGGCGCCCCATTTGTCCACCTCGTCGACCAGCACTTCGATCCGCCTGCCCAACTTATCCTTGAGCTTGGCGGCGCTGATGCGCTGACTGGCCGCCATCAGCCGTTCCCAGCGTTCCTGCTTGATCTCCTCGGGCACGGCGCCCGGCAGATCGTTGGCGGGTGCGCCCGAAACGGCCTCGTAGGTGAAGCAGCCCACGCGGTCCAGTTTGGCCGCTTCCAGCCATTCCAGCAGGAAACGGAAATCCTCGTCGGTTTCGCCGGGAAATCCCACGATGAAGGTCGAGCGCAGGACAAGTTCGGGAACGCGCCTGCGCCAGTTTTGAATGCGCTCCAACGTACGGTCCTGAAATCTGGGGCGGCGCATGGCCTTTAGAACACGGGGGCTGGCATGCTGGAAGGGCATGTCGAGATAAGGCAGCACCAGTTCCTCTTCCATCAGCCCGATCAACTCGTCCGCCAGAGGATGAGGATAGACGTAATGCAGACGCACCCAAACGCCCAGGCGGCCCAGTTCGCGGGCCAGTTCGGGCAGGCGGGCCTTGACCGGGCGGCCCTTCCAGTCACTGGCGGCATGTCCGATGTCGCTGCCGTAGCTGGTGAGGTCCTGAGCAATCACCAGCAGTTCGCGCACGCCCGCACCAGCCAGGGCCTGGGCCTCGGCCAGAATGTCGTTGGCCTGGCGGCTGATCTGGGGACCGCGCAGCTTGGGGATGATGCAGAAGCTGCAGGCATGGTCGCAGCCTTCCGAAATCTTGAGATAGGCGTAATGCTTAGGCGTGAGGCGCAGGCCCTGGGCGGGCACCAGATCGAGATAGGGGGCGTGGGGCGCAGGCACAGCCCTGTGGACGGCATCGACCACGCGCTCGAACTGGCCCGGCCCGGTGACCGAAAGGATATGGGGATAGCGCTCGCGCAAGGCCCCTTCGTCGCCCCCCATGCAGCCGGTTACGATGACCTTGCCATTCTCGGCCAGGGCCTCGGCGATGGCTTCGAAACTTTCGGCCCGCGCACTGTCCAGAAAGCCGCAGGTGTTGACGATAACTGCCTGGGCGCCCGCATAATCCTTGGCGATCTCATAGCCTTCCGCCCGCAAGAGGGTGAGAATGCGTTCGGAATCGACCAGGGCCTTGGCGCAGCCCAGGCTGATGATGCCGATGCGGGCGGGTTTTTTTGAAGACGTCTTGCTCATGAGTGCCTTTATAAGGCAGAACTATCCCCATGATGAAGTGCTTCGTTCGCCTTTTTGCGGCCTTTGGGCTGATCCTTGTTTTCCTGCCTCAACCGGCGGCGGGCGAGGGGCCTTATCGCCGCCTGCCCTGGCATCTGGTGGATGTGTATTGGACGCTGGACCCGTCCGTTGAGGAACAGACCTTCCAGGAAATCACCATGGACGTGACCATCGAGGGCGATCCCCTGGCCAGTCCGCCCCTGTTCATTTCGCCGATCAGCGTGCTGAGGCTGGGCGAAGCCAGGACCTATGCCGGATTGCAGACTTGGGTCAAGCACGATCCCGAAGGACATCGGGGGCCGGGCCTCATCTTCTCGCGCTTTGGCGAGCGCAGGCTGGACCGGCTGCGGGTGGCCCCCGGCGGTACGTTTGAAAGTGCGGGCTATGAGGGCGATTTCATCAGTGTGCGCCACGGCATGCCCTGGGGTGCTGGGCAGTATGTCGCCAAGCTGCAATCCGAGCCCAAGCCCACCGCACCCGACGGCGAACGCTGGCTGACCTTCCAGGTTTGTCTGAAGCTTGAGGCGAGCTGCGGCAAGGCGGGCGATCTCGCTTTTCCCAATCCGAACGTGGCGATGCAGCGGAAATTCTATTCCTTCGTCGAAATCTACGACAAGCTGACCGACGAAAGCCAGATCACCCCCGTCACCGTCACCTTCGGCCCGCCCCGGGTGAATGGCAAGCCGGTCAATGTGGTAAAGGCGCTGGCGATCTATCCGGCCAATGTGCCCTTTCGGGCGCGCTCCTTTAGAACCAGCGATGGCGGGGTCAAGGTGATCATCGGCGAGCGTCGTTCGCCCCTGGAACTGCCCGAGCAGGGGGGCTACCGGCGCGAACAGGTGTTGCCGTGACGCTTTGGGCGCCAGCCCTGCCCATCGACGCCAGTCTTCCCGATCTGTCCAAGGCCTTGGCTGGCACTTCCGCAGCCGTACTGGAAGCCCCTCCGGGGGCGGGCAAAAGTACGCGCGTTCCCCTGGCCCTGCTGGACCAGCCCTGGCTTTCAGGCGGGCGCATTTTGATGCTGGAGCCCAGGCGTCTGGCCGCGCGCGCCGTGGCTTCGCGCATGAGTGCCACACTGGGCGAGGCGGTGGGCGGCACGGTAGGCTATCGGGTGCGCCTGGAGGCCAAAATATCGGCCAGGACTCGCATCGAGGTGGTGACCGAGGGAATCCTGACCAGGCGCATGCAGACCGATCCTGACTTGGCGGGTGTCGGTCTGGTGATCTTTGACGAGTTTCACGAACGCTCGCTGGATGCCGATCTGGGCCTTGCCTTGTGCCTTGAGGCGCAGGCCGCCTTGCGGCCGGACCTTAAAATCCTGGTCATGTCGGCGACCCTGGATGGCGAGCGGATCGCAAGACTGCTGAAGGGGGCACCGGTCGTGCGCTCTGAGGGCAGGCTGTTTGCCGTCGAGACGCGCTATCTGGAACGGCCCATGAAAGAGCGTTTCGAAGACGAGATGGCCCGCCTGATCCGCCGCGCCCTGGCCGAGGAAGGCGAGGGCGACGCGTTGGCCTTTCTGCCCGGCGAAGCCGAGATCAAGCGTGTGGCCGAGCGCCTGGGCGACGTTGGGGCCGAGGTGATGCCGCTGTATGGCGCCCTGCCCATCGAGGCACAGGATCGTGCCCTGGCCCCCAGCCCGCCCGGTCATCGCAAATTGGTTCTGGCGACCACGATCGCCGAGACCAGCCTGACCATCGAAGGGGTGCGCATCGTCATCGATGGCGGGCTGAAACGCGCCTCGCGTTTCGATCCGGCCTCGGGCATGGGTCGGCTTGAAACAGTGCGCGTTTCCAGGGCCTCGGCCACCCAGCGCCAGGGTCGTGCCGGACGGTTGGGGCCTGGTGTCTGTTATCGCCTGTGGCCCGAGCCCGAGGATAGGGCGCTGGCCCTCTTCGATCAGCCTGAAATGCAGGAAGCCGATCTGGCGCCGTTGGCGCTGGCCCTGGCGGAATGGGGTGTCAACGATCCCGCCACCCTCTCATGGCTCGATCCACCGCCTGCCGCTGCCTATGCCCAGGCGGTTGCGCTTCTGACAAGCCTGGAAGCCCTGGATGGACAAGGCCGCATCACGGCGCTTGGGCGTGCGATGGCGCGCCTGCCCGTGCATCCGCGTCTGGCTCATATGATCAGCCGGGGCAGAGAGATGGGCGAGGGAGGGACAGCCTGCCTGCTGGCCGCCCTGATGTCTGAGCGCGACATTCTCTCGGGCGGGCGCGATGCCGATCTGCGCTTGCGTCTTGATCTGGCTTCGGATCGCAAGGCGGCGGCACCGCATGGATTTCATCTGCATCGAGGCGCCGTGCAGCGTGTGCGCGACATGGCGGCTCAGTTGCGGCGTTCGGCAGGCGTTGAAGGGGCTGAAGTTAATGCCGACTCCTGCGGCAGGCTGGTGGCCCTGGCCTATCCCGACCGCATCGCACAGCGCCGGGGTGGTCGCGGACTTTATCGCCTCTCAGGTGGGCGTGGCGGCAAGCTGAACGAGGAAGATCCCCTGGCGGGCTCTGACTTCCTGGCGGTGGCGCATCTGGACGGCGCCGGGGCGGACGGGCGCATTTTCCTGGCCGCTCCACTTGCCTTAGCTGAGTTGGAACAGGCCTTCGAGCGCGAGATGGAAGAAAGCGCCTTCGTGGAATGGGACGCCCGCGAGGAGGCCGTGAAGGCGCGCCGTCAGAAACGGCTGGGCCAGTTGGTGCTGTCCGACAAACCACTTCCTGATCCTGGGCCGTCCCTGGTGGTCGCGGCCCTGATCGAGGGAATTTGCAGGATGGGGCTGGCGGTGCTGCCCTGGACGAAGGAGGCCTCGCGCTTTCGCTCGCGTCTTCGCTTCATTGCCCGGCACAGGCCCGTCGAGGATTGGCCTGATGCTTCCGACGAGGGGTTGCTGGGCAGTCTGGAAAGCTGGCTGGCGCCCTATCTGGTCGGCATGACGCGCAGGTCAGACCTAGCGAAGCTTGATCTTCTGGAAGCCCTGAAGGCCCAACTGTCCTGGGACAGGCAACGCAGGCTGGACCAGTTGGCGCCCGAGCGCATCGAAGTTCCCTCGGGCAACGCGCATGCCGTCGATTACGGCGATGGCGCGTCGCCGCTGCTGGCCGTCAAGCTGCAGGAGATGTTCGGGGCAAGCGATGGCCCCGCTGTGCTGGAGGGATCGGTGCCTCTCACCCTGCATCTGCTTTCGCCGTCGCAGCGGCCTTTGGCGGTGACGCAGGATCTTAAAAGTTTTTGGGCGAACGCTTACCCTTCGGTGAAGGGCGAGATGCGCGGGCGCTATCCCCGCCATCCCTGGCCGGACGATCCACTGACCGCACCTGCGACCGCGCGGACGAAGAAGCGGTCGTGACCGCTTCCTCCCGCCATTCGCCGGGCTGCAAGTCTTCAAGTTTCCAATCGCCGATGGTGGCCCGGATTAGGCGCAGCGTGGGAAATCCCACCGCCGCCGTCATGCGCCGGACCTGGCGGTTTTTACCTTCGGTGATGGTCAGTTCGATCCAGCTTGTCGGAATGGCGGCGCGATGGCGGATGGGTGGATCGCGTGTCCACAGCCCAATCGGTTCTGGAATGATCCAGGCCTTGGCCGGGCGCGTCTTGCCGTCTTTCAACTCGATCCCCCGGCTCAGTTTCTGCAGAGCATCCTGATCAGGCAGCCCCTCCACCTGCGCCCAATAGGTCTTGGGCGTCTTGTGGGCGGGGTCGGACAGTTTTTTGATCAGCTTGCCGTCGTCGGTCAGCGCCAGCAGGCCTTCGCTGTCGGTATCCAGCCGTCCGGCGGCATAGACGCCTTTCACCTTCACGTAATCGGCCAGGGTTGGCCGCCCCTCGGGATCGGTGAATTGGCACAGGACGCCATAAGGCTTGTTGAGAAGGATGAGTGTCATGGTAGAAGAGGAGTATGCCACAAAAACCGCACCGCACCGCCAAGCAAATCCACCGCCCTCCGATTCCCGAGGCCGAGCGCGATCTGGTGCGCATTGCGGGCTTTGCGGCGGTGGCGGCCCTGGTGGAAAAAGACCCCAACCGTCTGGTCCGCCTGTTCATGGACGAGCGCACGGCCAAGAAGGCCGAGGCCTTGTGCGCCAAGCTGGCCCCGCTTCACAAGCCCTACCGCACCATCGACGCCGAGGAATTGGCCAAGCTGGCGGGCACACCGATGCATGGCGGCCTGCTCGCCCTGGCCAAGCCCAAGCCCCTGGGGCTGTTCGATCCCAACGCCGCCAGGGACTGGGTGAAGGAGGGCAAGCCCCTCATGGTGCTGGACGGGGTGGGCAATCCGCATAATCTGGGCGCCATCGCGCGCAGCCTGGCCTTCTTCGGCGTTCCCCGCCTGCTGCTGTCGGATCATCCCGGCCAAGCCCAGCCTTCCGAGGCGGCCTATCGCATCGCCGAGGGCGGGTTGGAATGGGTCGAGGTGATGTCGGCGCCGCGCTTTCCGCTTCCCTTGAAGCGTCTGAAGGAAGCCGGGTTCTTCGTACTGGGCACGGCGCTGGGCGAGGGAGCCAAGCCCTTGAAAGAGGTGTTGCCTTGGGCCAGGAAGCGCCCCATCGCCCTTGGGCTGGGCAACGAGGAAACCGGACTGCCCAAACATAGCCAGGCCGAATGCGACGCTCTGGCGGTGATTTCGGGATCGGGTCAGGTGCAATCCTTGAACGTAGCTGCCACGGCGGCGATCCTGGCTTATTTGGCGGGTTAGCCAGGGTTGCAGCCCATCCCTCCGTATGATATCATGATATCAAATTGGAGGGTGCCGTGGCTCAGTTGGTCGTTCGCAAGATTGAGGAAGAGGTCAAGCGGCTGCTTCAGCATCGCGCGGCAGCTCATGCGCGCAGCATGGAAGAAGAGGTCCGCGACATCTTAAGGAATGCCGTGAAAGACGAGGGCAAGCCTTCGCCGCGCTTGGGCAGTCGCCTGAGCCAGCGTTTTTCCGCAATCGGCCTGGATGAAGACATCGCGGAAATGCGAGGAACGGCGGCCATTCCGGCTTCCTTCGACGAATGATCATCCTTGATACGAACGTCTTGTCTGCCGTGATGCGACGTGATGCCGATCCGATCATTGTGGCTTGGCTGGATCGTCAGCCTTCTGAATCTCTCTGGATCACGACGATCACCATCTTCGAGATTCGCTTCGGTCTGGAGCTTCTGCCTGACGGTCGCAGGCGCGTGGAATTGGAAAAGGCCTTTGCAGAGGCGCTTGAAGCAGATTTCCAGCGCCGCATTCTGCCCTTCGACATTCGAGCGGCGGAGGAGGCGGCCATGCTGGCGGCGCGTCGCAGGAACGCCGGTCAGACCGTCGAATTCAGGGACACGCAAATCGCGGGCATCGCCCTGGCGCGTCAAGCTGCCCTGGCCACCCGCAATGTCCGCCATTTCCAAGACGTGCCGGTCAAGGTGATCGACCCCTGGCTTATCTAGCCGCGTAGTGTCGCCCCCGTCGCCTTTGTCACCGCGTCCACCACCTTGGCCGCCACGGCTTCGATCTCGGCATCGGTGAGCGTGCGTTCGGTGGGCAAAAGCGTGACCGCGATGGCCAGCGACTTTTTGCCTTCCTCGACCCCCTTGCCTTCGTAAAGATCGAAGACCTGGGCACCCACGATCAGGATCTTGTCGGCCGAGCGGGCCGCCTTGATCAGCGCCTGGGCCGTCACCGCCCGATCCACCAGGAAGGCGAAATCGCGCACCACCGCCTGGAAGGGCGACGCCTTCAAGGCCGGACGCGCCTTGGTCGGGCGCACCTTGGCTGGCGGCAGATTGTCTAAGAACAGCTCGAAACCCACGACAGGTCCCTTGACGTCAAGCGCCTTCAGCACCCTGGGGTGGAGTTCGCCGAACCAGGCCAGCACCTTGGGTCCCAGCTTCAGCGAGCCTGAGCGGCCGGGATGATACCAGCCGGGTGCTTCTGCCTCGATCTGCAGATTATCGGTGGGCACCTGCGCAATCGAGAGAGCGGCCAGGGCATCTGCCTTGGCGTCGAAGGCATCGACGGCGCGGGAAGGGGCCGCCCAGTTGCGCTCGACCATGACTCCCGCCCTGACGCCCGAAGCCATGGAAGCCTGGTCCTCCGGCTTCGTTCCGGCATATTGCGGGCCGATCTCGAACAGGGCGAGATCGGGTGTGCCGCGATCCGCATTGCGCCCCAGGGCCTGGACCAGATTGCCAAGCAGGCTGGGGCGCATCTGGTCGAGATCGGAACTGATCGGGTTGGCCAGTGTAAGCTGATCGGCCCCGCCCCCGAACAGGCTGGAAAGCGTCTTGGGCATGAAGGACCAGGTGACGCATTCGTTCATGCCGCGTCCGGCCAGGGTGCGGCGCACCAGCGAGCGGCGCTTCTGACCTTGAGTCAGCACAGGCGTCGTGATGGCCGACAGTTTGGGAACGGAGGCGGCGGGCACATGGTCATAGCCATAGACACGGATGACTTCTTCCACCAGATCATGCTCGGCCCCGATATCGGCCCGCCAGGAGGGCGGCGAAACCAGGATGCCGTTGCCATGCTCGGCCACCGTGCAGCCCAGCCCCATCAGAATGCGCTCGATCGCTTCCTTGACGATGTGGATGCCGCCATGCTGGGCCACGCGCTCGGGCCGCAGCACGAAGCTTTTCTTCCAGTCGGGAACAGAGCCCGCGATCACAAGCTCCGAGGCTTCTCCGCCGCACAGATCAAGGATCATGCGGGTGGCGATCTCCATGCCAACTTGAGCGAATTCCGGATCGACATGGCGCTCGAAGCGATAGCGCGCATCCGAGTCTGCTTGCAGCTTGCGCCCGGTATTGGCGGTGCGGATGGAATCGAACAGGGCCGATTCCACGAAGACGTCGGTGGTGGCTTCGGTGCAGCCCGAGCGCACACCGCCGATAACGCCACCCAGGGCTTCCGGCCCGTGATCGTCGGCGATTACCGTCATTTCCTGATCAAGCGCGTAGGTCTTGCCGTTCAGGGCCTCCAGGGTTTCGCCTGCTTTGGCCAGGCGGGGATGGATGGTGCCCTTCACCTTCGCAGCGTCGAAAACGTGCAGCGGGCGGGCCAAATCGAAGGTGATGTAGTTGGTGACATCAACCAGGGCCGAGATGGGGCGCAATCCGATGGCGGTGAGTCTGTCCTTCAGCCATTTCGGGCTCTCGCCGTTTTTCACGCCCCGGATATAGCGTCCGATGAATAGCGGGCAGGCGTGGCTGGCATCGATGCGTACATCGATCGGGCTTTTGAACTTGCCCGGCACATGCAAGGTTTCCAGCGGCTTCAAGCTGCCAAGACCAGCGGCAGCCAGGTCACGCGCGATGCCGCGCACGCCCAGGCAGTCGGCGCGGTTGGGGGTGATGGCGATCTCGATCATGGGATCGAGCGACAGCACACTCACAAGCGGCGCACCCACCGGGGCCGAGGCATCCAACTCGATGATGCCATCATGATCCTCGCCAAGCTTCAACTCGCGGTTCGAGCACATCATGCCCTGGCTTTCCTGGCCACGGATGGCGCCCTTCTTCAAGGCTTCGCCGTTGGCGGGGATGACGGTGCCGGGCAGGGCCAGCGCCACCTTGATCCCGGTCCGCGCATTGGGAGCGCCGCAGACCACCTGGATGGTCCCCTTGCCGGTATCGACCTTGCAGACGCGAAGCCGGTCGGCATTGGGATGCTGATTGGCTTCGACCACATGGCCGACGATGAAGCCCGTAAGGGCCGAGGCGGGATCATCGACCCCTTCGACCTCAAGCCCCAGCATGGTCAGGCGTTCCAGGATCTCGGAAAGCTGGGCGGTGGTGTCGAGATGATCTTTTAGCCAGGAGAGGGTGAATTTCATCGGGCCAGCCCTCCGGCCAAAGTGGGCACATCCTGGGGCGAGAATCCGTAATGTCTTAGCCAGCGCAAATCGCCGTCGAAGAAGGTACGCAGATCAGGGATGCCGTATTTCAGCATGGCTAGGCGCTCGATGCCGATGCCGAAGGCAAAGCCTTGATATTTGTCGGGATCGATGCCGCAATTGCGCAATACGTTGGGATGCACCATGCCGCAGCCCAGAATTTCCAGCCAGCCAGCACCTCTGCCAATGCGCAACTCGCCGCCCTCGCGCGAGCAGCCGATATCGACTTCCGCCGAGGGTTCCGTGAAGGGGAAGAAGGAGGGGCGAAAGCGCACCGGCACGTCGTCGATCTCGAAGAAGGCGCGCACGAAATCGATCAGGCAGCCCTTGAGATGGCCGAAATGGGTGGTCTCGTCGATCAAGAGGCCTTCGACTTGATGGAACATGGGGGTGTGCGTCATGTCGGAATCGCAGCGGAAGGTGCGTCCCGGCGTGATGACGCGGATGGGCGGCTTTTGCGACAACATGGTGCGAATCTGCACCGGCGAGGTATGGGTGCGCAAAAGCAGGCGTTCGCCCGGCGCATGCTCGCCGAAAAAGAAGGTGTCGTGCATCTGGCGCGCCGGATGGTCGGGCGGGAAGTTGAGCGCCGTGAAATTGTGGAAATCGTCCTCGATATCGGGGCCTTCGGCCACGGCGAAGCCCATTTCGGCGAAGATGGCCGTGACCTCGTCGATGGTCTGGCTGATGGGATGGATGCGCCCCTCGGTCTCGGGACGGACGGGCAGGGTGATGTCGATCTTCTCGGCAGCCAGACGGGCGTCGATGGCAGCACTTTCCAGAACCTCCCTGCGTTCGGCCAGAGCACTTTCCAGAGTCGCCTTAACCTCGTTGATGCGAGCACCGAAGGCTTTGCGCTCGTCGGGGCTCATGCCCCCCAGCTTCTTCATCTCTTCGGTCAAAGCCCCCTTCTTGCCCAGCGCCTTCACGCGCACGGCCTCTAGGGCTTCCAGATTCTCTGCCCCGGCGATGTCGGCCAGGGTTTGCGACTTCAACGCGTCCATCGTTCTTTCCCCAAATGAAAAGGGGGCCTGTTTGGATCAGGCCCCCTTCGCAAACTGATAGCGATTTCTCGCTTAACTTACGCGGCCAAGGCGGCCTGGGCCTGGGTGACCAGTTCCTTGAAGGCCTCGGGTTCCTTGATCGCCATGTCGGACAGCACCTTGCGGTCCAACTCGATCCCGGCCTTCTTCAGACCGTCGATAAATCGGCTGTAGGTCAGGCCGAACTCGCGCACACGGGCATTGATGCGCTGAATCCACAAAGCACGGAAGGTGCGCTTCTTGGCCCTACGGTCGCGATAGGCATATTGCAGCCCCTTCTCGACCTTTTCGATGGCGACCCGAAAGCAGGTGCTGGAACGGCCGCGATAGCCCTTGGCCAGCTTGAGAATCTTCTTGTGACGGGCATGCGTGGTAACGCCGCGCTTGACATGTGCCATGACTGAATCTCCTTAGCGGGCGTAGGGCATGAAGGTTTTGACGAGTCTCTCGTCACCATCGAACAGCACGAAGGTGCCGCGCGACGAACGCTTCATCTTCTGGGGGCGTTTGATCAGGCCGTGACGCTTGCAGGCGACACCGGCCTTGAGCTTGCCGCTGGCCGTGACTTTAAAGCGCTTCTTGACCGAGCTTTTGGTCTTCATCTTGGGCATTTTTCTATCCTTTTCAAAAGGTTGCGCAAGGTCGCCTAGGCAATGCCCGAGGAGTCGCAAAAGCGCTCCATCCGCCCGGCGGCCGGATAAGAGCGCGCGTTATACCAGAGTTTGCAGGGATTGCAAGGGGCGGGAGGCGTTCGGCGATCCTGGACAAACTGAAGATATTATGTCTAAAATAGACAAAATAGACAGGAGATTTCGATGCGTTATGTTTCGGCCACCGATGCCAAGCAGGCTTTGGCGGCGGTTTTGGACGATGCCCAGCGCGAGCCCGTGGTCATTCGCCGCCAGAAGCGCGAAATCGCCGTCGTGATGTCGATGCAGGAATATGAGCGCCTGACGGCTGTGCATCTGGATGCGTTCGACCGCTTTTGCGACCAAGTTGGGGCCCGGGCGGATGTCTTGGGTTTGGATGAGGCGAAGCTGGCTGCGATCCTAAACGATGCCTGAAAAGCCTGTTTTCGTCGTCGATACCAATGTCCTGGTCAGCCGCTTGTTATTGCCGAACTCGGTTTCGGCCAAGGCGGTGCGACTGGTCATGGCGCGCGGCCGCTTGCTGGTGTCCGACGAAACCTTGGCCGAGTTGGCCGATGTGCTGGCGCGTCCCAAGTTTGACGCTTATGTCAGCGTGGACGAGCGCAAGGAATTCCTGCGGCTGTTGATCCGCGTGGCCCAATTCGTGCCGCATGTCGTGCCGGTTCAGGCCTGTCGCGATCCAAAGGACGACAAATTTCTGGCCTTGGCCTTGAGCGGAGGCGCCAAAACAATCGTCACCGGCGATGCCGATCTGTTGGCGCTTCATCCATTCAGGGGCGTTCAGATTGTCAAGCCAAGCGTGTTTGAAAGCTAGAGCATATTCCGACCATATACGGTCGCCTGCGTTTCGATC